>NZ_LVDJ01000001.1:61410-647415 GCF_007636505.1 Shewanella sp. KCT | reverse complement strand
TCTTGTGGTAAGAACTCCTCCAAGCTTGAGTGTTTCAGAGCTAATGGGGACTTTGAAAGGTCGTACGGCGATAAGGTTATTTAATAAATTTCCATACTTACGAAAGAAGAAGTTATGGGGTAACCATTTCTGGCAGAGAGGATATTTTGTAGATTCAGTTGGTGCCAACGAAGAGATAATTAGAAGATACGTAAAGCATCAGGATAGAAAAGCTAAAGAAGATGCAGAACGTCAGCAACAACTTGAGCTTTCATAACATCCAAAGGCACCCTTATAGGGTGCCTCAAAAGCAAAGCCACCTGCTATGCAGGTGGATTTTTACTATTTAAATATAATCAATTAGATGGTAATAACGACTTAAAGATTAGATACACTTGGCAGGCTTAGGTAGCCCAGCGATCTTAGTGGCCTGTTTCGCCGGGCCGAGGGGGAATAGGGTATAGAGATACTTGGAATTACCCTTTTCGGCGCCGAGTTTCTGGCCGATCGCCTTGACCAGCACCCGGATGGCCGGGCTTGTCTTAAATTCCATGTAGAAATCGCGTACGAAATGCACCACTTCCCAATGCGCTGGCGTTAGGGTTATCTCTTCTTCGGTGGCGATAAGTACTGCCAGTTCTTCATTCCAGTCACTGACATTTTTCAAATAGCCCTGGGGATCCGTGGGGATCTGACTATCGCCATACATAATAAAATTTACCAAGTGATCACCTTAGCGTGAGTTAATGTGTAGTGGACAAATTCAGCCTGACTAAGCTGCTTATATTGGCTTAGGCGAGTTTGTAAGCCTCTGGCGACCAGATCTTGCTTAAGCAGACAGATCTGGGTGTCTGCCAAGGCATGTTGCCATTTTTGTAGTAGCAGAGCGTTTACGCCATCGCCGAGCAACAAGAGGGTGTCTTGGGGCTTAATGTAGCGTAGGCAGGTGGCAAGGGCGTTATCTTGAGTCGCCGAGTATTGAACGATATGCAGTATCATCAGTAGACAAAGACCTCGTCGGCTTGGGTTAGCAGCTCACCTATCTCGGCTGGGGTTTTAATCTCCAGCGGGAAGGCCAGGGCTAATTCATCTAGTTGATAGTCTGCCAGGCTCTGCCGACAGGCATAGACGCACTCGATATCATACAAAGGGAGTGCCTTGAAGGCTGCCAGAAAATCTTTGGCGCCTATTACTTCAGGAGTCTGAAGCGGCAACAGATTAAGTACGCCTTCATCGACGAAGATGAGGCTGACCTCTTGCTCGAAGCTGGCGCTGAGCAGTGCAAAATCCAGTCCTTCCCGGCCCTTGGCACTGCCATGGGGGGCATGTCTGAAGATAATGGTGATCTTTTTCATCATTTTTCCAAAAAGCGAATGCTTAACATCTGGCGTTTAAAAACAGATCACGCGATCGGCTTGCTCTACACCGGTCACGAGTTCGCCTAGGCCGCCCATTTGAAAGGGGGGCTCGAGGTTCCAGTGCTGCAACTGGTTTTCAGCCGATTCGGCCGCAGATAAAACGCCACGACGCAGCGCCGCCGATACGCAGTTTACCAAGGGTACCTGATGTGTCTGTCCCAGCTGACGCCAGGCCTGGTAGAGGGCAAACTCGTCGGAGGCGGGCGATTGTAGATGATTGGTCGACAATACGCCGTCTTGATAGAAGAAGACCTTGACTACTTCATGGCCGGCATCTATAGCCGCCTTAGTAAATTGCAGCGCCTGATAGCTGCTACCCTGGCCGTAACCAGCCTGATTGACTTGAATGATGAGCTTACTCATTAACCCTAACTTAATATTGCGCCGTAAGCGCTCGGCTTTGAGCCGCTATTCTATCTGTTTTTTAAATCGATCCCAAATGCCAGGTGGATACGCTGGCAGTTTGCCACAAGTAAAAGGCCAATTAGTCACAGAAAAGGGTATAAAAAAGCCCGCCGATGAGGGCGGGCTTTCTAAGCGTAGCTTGCTTAATCGTCGCTACCTGCACCCAGCAGGTGCAAAATAGAGATAAACAGGTTGAGGAAGTCCAAGTACAGTGACACGGTGGCGCGTATGTAGTTGGTCTCACCGCCATTGACGATGCGGCTGGTGTCGAACAGGATAAAGCCTGTCATCAACAGGGCGATACCCGCGTTGAGGGCCATGAACACCGCGCCGCTACCGATGAAGATGTTGGCGATGCCGGCAACGATGGCAATGACCAGGCCAGCCAGCAGGAAGCCACGCATGAAAGAGAAGTCTTTCTTAGTGGTGATGGCATAGCCGCTCAGGGTAACGAACACCACTGCGGTTAGGCCTAAGGCCTGCATGATCAGCTGAGGACCGTTGGTCATGCCCGCATAATGGTTAAGCATGTAGCCTAAAGATGCACCTTCCATTCCGGTAAAGGCAAATACCCAGAACAGACCCGCGGCCGACTCGGCTTTTCTCAGGGTGACAAACAACAAAATGAAACCACCGATCGACAGACCGATAGACATGAGAGGACTGATTTGCAACACCATTGCCAATCCTGCACAGAGCGCAGAAAAGCCCAGTGTCATCGAGAGCAGCAGATAGGTATTTTTAAGCAGCTTATTCACTTCTTGTGTCGAAGCATGGCTTGCATATAGTGTTTCTTGCGTCATCTTTATCTCCAGTGACTATCACTAACTTGATGGTTTATTTGAGTCAAATCGGTCGCAAGAGTTCCATTTCATGAACCGGATTTAACTTGTTTTGCAAGGCTATTATCATAACCGAGCCAAAGGGAGGGCGAAAGCCCATCTGCTCGATAAGTGGTTAATTAAGCCAGGTAAATTTAACGCGTTCAGTTTAGAGCGCGTAACTAAACATAACTAACTTAAACGTGACTGATTTAAAGAGATTTAGTTAAACCAGTCTCGCTGCAGTTTTTCGCTATCGCCGAGATAATCCAACACCCAGGCCATGGCGGGGGACATGTTGGCGTCGTTCCAGGCCAGGCAACAGGGGCTTGGTGCCTTGGGACGCTCCAACTCTTTCTCTATCAGCGCGCCGGCCTGCACAAAAGGGGTCGCGAAGTGCTTGGGCATGTAACCTATGCCCAGGCCTTCGCGGAAACAGTTGATGGCGCGGATCCAGTCTGGCACGACTAAACGGCGCTGATTATCTAACAGCCAAGTCATGCGTTTTGGGATCTCGCGAGAGGTGTCTTCCAAGCAGATAGAGGGGTAGCTACGTAGCTCATCATCAAGCAGCGGCCTATCTATGGCCGCCAGTGGATGATGCCTACTTACCAGGAAGGTCCATTCGATATCGCCCATATCCTTAAAGCGATAATCACCGCCTACTGGAATCGCGGTGGTGGCACCGATGGCGATATCGCTGCGGCCAGTGGCGATCGCCTCCCAGACGCCGTTAAAGACCTCGATGCGTATGATCAGCTCGACATTGTCGAAATGGCGATAGAAATCGGCGATCAGATTACTGATCTTGTCGGCGCGCACTATGTTATCTAGGGCTATCGAGAGTGTGGGTTGCCAGCCGTTGGCCACACGTTTGGTGTCTTCCTTTAGCGATGCCAAGTGGGTAAGCATGGAGCGCACCTGCTTGACGAAATGTTCGCCTGCCGGGGTGAGGCTCACGCTTCTGTGGTGGCGCTCAAACAACACGACCCCCAAATCTTCCTCAACCTGCTTCACGGCATAACTCACGGCAGAGGGCACCTTGTGTAACTTGTTGGCCGCCGCGGTAAAACTGCCGACTCGGGCCACCATATCAATTAATTGCATCGACTGTTCTGAAAGCATCTCGAATTTGCTCCTAAATTTGCCGTGAGAATATTTGAAGGCTGTAAGCAAAAATAAACGTTTCACAAGCAATTGGCAAGTCAATAGACTCACCGACTTCTTTGGTTAGTTAAAGTGAATCTTCTAATTTTATGAATAAAATCGCTAATTTTTCTTTTCTTATCTATCTAGCGCTACTCAGTATGTTGGGCTTTATTGCGACTGACATGTATTTGCCTGCTTTCAAAGCAATTGAAACAAGTTTAGATGCCAGTGCCTCTCAGGTTGCCAGCTCGCTGACTTTCTTCCTCGCTGGTCTGGCCTTGGGGCAGCTCTTGTATGGCCCCTTGGTACAGGCCGTAGGTAAACGTCTGAGTCTGGTATTGGGTCTTGTTCTGTTCGGCGCAGCCAGTTTGGTGATTGCCAATAGCGACTCTATCGCCATGTTTAATGTGGCGCGCTTCTTCCAAGCCTTGGGCGCCTGTAGCGCCTCGGTGATCTGGCAGGCGATAGTGATCGATCGTTATAAGGCCAGCGAGGCGCAGCAGGTATTTAGTAACATCATGCCGCTCGTGGCCCTGTCGCCGGCCTTAGCGCCTATCCTGGGCGCCTATCTGCTGGAGTGGCAGCAGTGGCACTGCATCTTCTTCATCCTGGGCGGCTTAAGCTTGCTGCTTATCCTAGCGACCCTTGCCTGGGTCGATAGCAAGGAAAGCTTCAATAGTAAAGCCGACGATGCAAGTAGCCAGCAAGGCTGTATAGACACACAAGTTCGAAAGAGTGTGCGCGTGAGCTATTTGGCCATGCTGTCCAGTCCCAGATTTCTAGGCAACGTGCTGATATTTGGCGCCTGCTCCGCGGCATTTTTTTCTTACCTAACCCTCTGGCCGATAGTGATGGAGCACCATGGGTATGAGGCTAAGGCGATCGGCCTGAGTTTTATTCCGCAGACCGTGATGTTTATTCTCGGGGGCTATCTGAGCAAGTTGTTTATTCGTCGCTTAGGCGCCGAGGTGACGCTTACTTGGGTGTTGTTGCTATTCGGCGCTTGTGTTGCCGGTATCGCCCTAGTCACCCTGTGTTATCCATCGAGCACTATCTGGCCTCTGCTCAGTATCTTCTCTGTGATGGCGGCGGCCAATGGTGCCTGTTATCCCATAGTGGTTAACTCGGCGCTGCAGGTGTTCAAGCAGGCATCGGCCAAGGCGGCGGGATTACAAAACTTCCTGCAGATCAGTATCGCCTTTGGCGCATCCTCACTTGTGGCGTTATGGGCCAGTAGCGGCGAGAAGGCGATTGGTGTTGGGATAGTCGTCAGCGCCATAGGCGTGCTAATCGGTTACCAGGTGAGGGGCTACGATAGCTGGCGAGCCGTGTTCGGCGCCATCTCTACCCCAGATCCGGCTAAAATTGCGCTGCATCAGGAGGAAGATTCGACAAAGTGAGCGTAAGTTCGCCAAATGCGCCTTTTCGTTATATTTTCCCTTTACAAGTGAAATAGGGCGCTATATTATTCGCGGCGTTCGGAGAGATGGCAGAGTGGTCGAATGCACCGGTCTTGAAAACCGGCACGGGTTTATAGCCCGTCTAGGGTTCAAATCCCTATCTCTCCGCCACATTAAGAAAAAAGGCTTCCAGAAATGGAAGCCTTTTTTCGTTCTGACTGGTGATCACTTGAATTCTGGTAATAGGAATTATTTGAACCCAGGGTTCCTAATGTTTAGATCTGGCTATCTCTTCACTACACTAACAAAGCCGCTAACAAGCGGGCTTTGTGCTATCTAGCATAAAGGAAATGAGCAATAACCGGGTTTCTAACGCTAATGCCTTTCAACAGAGTGTCCGGCTATCTTTCCTCCACATTAAGAAAAAAGGCTTCCAGATATGGAAGGCATTTTTCGTTTCTTTTCTCATATGAAATGGCTATCTGAATAATGTTGCCAGAAGCCTTCTGGCGCTGGAGAAGATCTTGATGGTAAAAAAGCCCGCTGTTACGCGGGCTTTTTCTGTTTCAGCGAGTGGTATTCGACTACTGCTCTGAAATCACAGTCTGGTTCACCTTAACGCCGGTAATTCGGTTGTATATCCAACTAAACGCAGACTTGGTATCTTCGATCGCGACATAGAGACATGGAATGAGTACCAGAGTCACTATGGTGGCGAACAGTACGCCGAAGGCGAGCGATACCGCCATAGGGATCACCATCTGCGCCTGCATGCTGGTTTCGCTCATGATGGGCACCAGGCCAATAAAGGTGGTCAGTGAGGTGAGCAGGATCGCCCTGAAACGACGACAACCTGCCTCAATCACGGCAACCTTCATGCTGATACCGGCCAGTCGGGCACGGTTGATGTAATCCACCATCACCAAGGAGTCGTTCACCACAACCCCGGCGGCGGCGATGATGCCAAAGAGGGAGAGGGCGCTTAGGTCTATCCCAAGTAGCATGTGGCCAAGCACTGAGCCAATGATGCCAAAGGGGATCACTGACATGATCATCATGGGCTGCACATAGGACTTAAGGGGCACGGCTAACAGGCTGTAGATCACCAGCAGCGAGATGATGAAGTTACGCATCTGGGTATTGGCGCTGTCGATCTGCTCCTGAATGTTACCTGAGACTTCACTCTTCACTCTTGGGTATTGACGCAGCAGCTCGGGGATAAAGTTATCGCGAATGTCCTGGGCTAGCTTAAATGGCTCAGCCTGTGACGCGTCCACCGAGGCCCATACATTGATGGTGCGGTTGCCGTTTTCACGTCTGATCCCGCTGACCCCTTGCGTCACCTGGATCTCCGCGACCTCGGAGAGCGGGATCTCTGCGCCCTGTGGCGTGAGGATCATCACCTCGGTCACATGGGCGATAGAGTTACGTTGCTCCTCGGGATAGCGCAGCATCACCTTGATCTCCTCGCCGTTGCGTAAAATACGCTGGGCCTCGAGACCGTAGAAGCTGGCGCTGACCTGAGAGGCGACATCGGCAAGGGTAAGGCCGACGCTGTTGGCCAGCGGCTTGAGGCTAAATTGCACCTCTTTGGCGCTGGACTGGCGGCTGTCGTTGACATCGCCAACACCCTGCAGGCTGTTAAGCTTCGCCTTGAGCGCCTTCGCCGCGGCAATGAGTTGAGCCTCGTCTTTGCCTTCGAGACGGAAGCTGATGTCGCCATCGTCACGGCCGCCACCGAAGAGGTTATCCTGAATATTGAAGGACTTCACCCCTGGGATCTGCGGCATGGCCGAACGCCAGCGCTCAGCGAGGGCAAAGGTATCTATAGGCCTTAGCTCTGGGGTCACTAGCTTGGTCATCACCTGGGCACGGGTTCTGCCTTGAAGATCGACTTGCATGTCGGCGATCATTCGTTGGCCAAACTCCTGTTCCAGCTGATCATCGACCTTATGCAGCGCTGCTTCGATCGCCAATGCGGCAGACAGGGTCGCTTGTTCTGATGAGTCCAGGTTCATCTCAACGCTGATGCGCGGGAAATCATGGGGGATCTTAGGTTGTCCCACGTAGCGTAGGATCCCGCCGGAATAGAGGCCGGCGCAGACCAAAATTAAGGAGATGAACAGGGCAATGATCATGTATCTGTATTTCACCGACAGTGTCAGTGAGGGTTTGTACAGGCGATAGATCACAAACTGCAATCCATTGTCCACCTTATCCTGTAGATAGTTCACCCCGGTACGCAGCAGGTTGATGGGATTTTTCGAGCCCGGCTTAACCTGGGTTTTATGTTTCATCTTGGCCAAGTGCGCCGGTAGGATGAGCTTAGACTCCACCAGCGAGAATAGCAGACACAAGATCACCACATAGCCAATAGACTGACCGAAGGCAGATGAGGGACCATCGTCCATGGTGATGGGCAGGAAGGCGGCAATGGTGGTCAACACGCCGAAGGTGGCGGGCATGGCTACTTTTTTCACGCCGCGGATCACATTGTCAATGCTCTGGCCTTTCTCTTCGCACTCGGTATGGGCGCTCTCGCCCATGACGATGGCATCGTCGACCACTATCCCCAGCACCAGAATGAAGGCAAATAGGCTGATCACGTTGATGGTGACATCTATCATGGCGGTCGGCATCAGCAGCAGAGTGCCTAAGAAGCAGACCGGTAGCCCCATCATCACCCAAAAGGCCAGGCGAACACGCAGGAAGAGGGCCAGCATGATAAACACCAAGATGGCGCCGCTCTTCATGCTGTCGAGCATCAGATCCAGACGGCCCTGCAAGTAATAGGTCATATCGACCCAGGTCTCCAGGTTCAATCCCTGGGGCAGTGAGGCCTGTTTATCTTCGACGTATTGGTTCACTACTTTAGCCACATCCGTCATGCTCTGATCGTTTGATGCGCCCACGAAGAAAGTTACCGAGTTCTTACCGTTAAACTTGGAATATTGAATCCCCTCTTCGAAACCGTCGACCACATTGGCTACATCGCCAAGCAGCAACTTGGTGCCATCTTCTAGGGTGATCAGTGGCAGATTCTCAAACTCGTAGCCGACATAGGCTTGGTTTTGCACCCTAAGGCTGATGTAACCGTTTTCGGCCTTGATTTGGCCGGCCGACATGTTGCGCGAATAACCGCGAACCGCCTTGGCGACATCGTTGAAGGAGAGGTTGTATTCGCGCAGCTTATCCTTGCTGACCTCGATGGACATCTCATAGTCCAGTCCGCCATAGAACTCTGTAATGTTCACCAACGGCAGCTGCATCAACTCATCGTGGATCTTCTCGCCGAACTCTTTGAGTTGCTTGGGTGGCAGGTCGCCATAGAGGCTGATATAAAACACCTCCTGTCGATTTTTGATGCGCTCAACCCTTGGTCGCTCCATGCCATCGGGGAAACTCGAGATAGAATCGATCTCAGATTTAATCTCATCTAAGACCACCTGAGGGTCGTAGGAGTCTTCGATACGAAAATAGCCCGATGCGGAGTTACGGTTAGAATAGGTGATAACACGCTTCAGGCCTTGCACCCGCTCCAGGGCTTCCTCTACCTTAATGGTGATCCCTTCCTCTACCTCTTGGGGCGCGGCGCCGGGATAGAAGGCACTGAACTCGACCCAGTTGGTCTCAGTTTGTGGAAAAAACTGTTTGCGTATCGTGCTGGCGGTGAGTAGGCCACCGATAATGATGATGATCATCAGCAGGTTTGCCGCCACGCTATTGCGGGCAAACCAGGCGATCATGCCTTTATTTGGATCTGGCATTCGCCCTTACTCCTTGTCTTCCATGGCCAGTTGATCGGCGACGGCTTCATCTTGTGTCGGCGTTTGCTTGTCTTCGGCCAGGGCGAGTTTCATCCCTTCGATGGGGTAATCTAGCGCCGAGGTGATGAGGCGCATGCCATCATCTAACCCGTCTCCGATAACTACCTGGGTGCCTTGCTGACGCAGAATATCTACTGATTTAAATGCGAGGGTGTTTTCAGGCGTCATGATGGCGACCTTGTCGTTAACCACCAGGTGTCTGGCGATGGTGGTGACATCCTGGGCCTGTGAGCCGTGGATCTGCGCCGTGATATAGCTGCCATATCTCAGCGGCTGCTTGTTGTCCTTGAGTCCATAGGGATCGATCACCTCGGCCACCAAATAGGTCATGCGGCTACGATTGTCGATAACCCCTTCGCTGCGTACTATCTGACCTTTCCAGGCGGTGGTCTCACCGGCAAAGTTTCCCTTGACCATCACCTGGGCTCCCAGGCCCTTGTTGTCGAGATAACGTATCTCCTTATCGGGGAGGGGAAGACGGATCTCGGCTTTTTCAGTGCTGAGCAGCTTACCCACTTGGGTACCGGCGGAGACGTATGAGCCCAAACCTATATGGCGGCTCTCGATCAAGGCATCATAGGGCGCCTTGATCACAGTGCGTTCAAGATTGCGGGTCGCGCGCTTAAGGCCCGCTTCAGATGAATTGAGGCGGGCGACTTCTTGAGCCAGCTGGGGTTTACGCAGGCTGAGCTCGGTAGGGGTGCCGTTTTCGATTCGTTTCCACTCTTCGGCGGCCACCTTGCCATAGGCTTTTTCTTGTACCAGAGTTGCCTTTGCACTGGCGACCGTGGCCTTGGCATCGATAAGCGCGGCCTCGTAATCGCTGGGATCTATCTTTGCCAGTATCTGGCCTTTCTTCACGAAGCCACCGCGAACGAAAGCATCGCTTAGGTAGACGATCTCGCCGGTGACCTGAGACACCAGGTCGGTCTCATACTTGGCATTGACGATACCGTAGGAGTTCACGGTAAAGGTCATGGGCTCCTTGTCGATAATCTCGACTGCCACGACGGGCGTATTGTCAACGACAGGTTTTTCTTCTGGTGGTTTTTTCATCGATGCTAGTACGGCAAAGGTGCCGCCCCCGAGCACTAGCACGGCGATGGGCAATACGAACTGTTTTACGGTAGCCACAAACACTTCCTCTTGTTGGAGCTAAGATAATAAATTTATTAATAAAAACGCTTTTATACTTAGGCGAAAGATTTTTTGCAGGATAAATGTTATCGAAATGGGTAATTTGTTAAAGCGCTTAAATGTAAACAGGTATGTAATTAGCCCTGTATGAGGTGCTGGCGATTTGCGCCTGAGGCCAAAATGTACCAGAACAAGGCCGCGAGAAAGGTAAAAGATTAGGCAAGATTGAGCCGAAAGACACAGGCAAAAGAAAGAGAGTGTGATGCCGCGTTATTGGCTAACTTAGATAGCACATTTGGGTACTCACCCGTTTGCGTATATCGAGCACTCTCTTAGTATGATTGTAGCCCTTTTGGTGTAATTTGCCCGCTGTTTTCGGGCCTTTTGGGGCCTTTGGGGAGTCAGTAATTCTGGGCTAGTTTTGGTGTGTGGAGGCCCTTGCTGAAGCTGCTCAACATCGCCTCAATGGCTCTACTAATTGTCTTAAATCAGTCGTCTTAAATAAGTCGCCTTAAATCAGTCGCCTTAAAGCAATAAACTTATACGCCAATCATAGACGATGGGCTCAAGCAATGGACTTAGCCAATGCACTCAAGCAAAGAACTTAGACAATAGGCTTAAACAATGGACTTAGCTACCGTACTTAGCCGAGCGCCTTTAGTGCTCTCTGAGTCATATGGTGGCTAAAGCCGTTGCGCTTATGATGCTCTGGCTGCCAGCCAGCAAGAAAGCGCTCAAAGTCGGCCCAGGCGAAGGGGAGTAGATCATGCCACTCAGTTACCAAAGCCTCAATTTGCTCCGTTGGCCAACGGCCAGAAAGTTGCTGTTTGAGGGTCTTAAAGTAGTGGCTACAGGTTGCATCATAAATAGTCACCAACTGAGCCTCGTCCAGGCAGCTACCCAGCAGATAGATAAGGTCTTTTACGCCAATGCCGGCGCCGACATATTGAAAATCTACCGCCGCCACACCGTCAACGCCTAAGGTCTCTATCTCTTTGTGAAAGCAGAAGTTGGCGACCTTAGCATCGCCGTGCACTAAGGTTTGAAACCTGGCGTGATTGAGTCTAGCGTCGATCGCCTCTGCGGCGCGTTTCAAAGGCAAATCCGCCATAATTTCAAGCTCATCGGGCCGGGTTGCCAGGTGCCAGTAGGTGCCGATTGGCCAAAGGCCAACGCACGGCGCTGCATTTTGAAATTCCTTTTCTGACGGATGGTCTTTTGTTGAAGCTTCATAGGCAAATTCATTGGCAAGTTCATAGCCAAGTTCATCGGCAAATAATGCATGAAAACGCGCCAGCCATTCTATGCATGCGTAAAGCTCGGCCTGGGTCAGGTTGAAGCGGCGTTGATCGAACCCTTGAGCGTCGAGGTCACTCATAATGAGCAATATCTCTTGGGTCTCAGTATCTTGCTCAGCCGCAAGAAGTTGGGGGAGGTTAACCACGCCCTGACAACGACGAGCGAAGTCTCGATACCAATTGAGCTCTACCTGATAAGAGCGCATCTTGCGTTGATGAGAGATCTCTGTGTCCCATTGGTGGGGATGGCTGCTCTGTGTTGGCGGCGCGATATGCTTAACAATGACAGTTTGCGAAGCAGGCTTGTTAATTAGATCATCACAGGAGCTGTCATGCGGTCTTTCAGGCAGGTAATGCAGCATAAAGCGTGCTATCTCGCCATAGCCACTCCAAAGGGTCTGCAGTTTGCCCAGCTTTATGACTTTTTCGCATGAGAGTGTTTCGCAAAGCAGTTGCTCAATATTCAAGATAGAGGATTCCTAGCTAGTCACTGACAGGGCGTGCTGACATGACATAGGTTGTCATCAAATTGTCCCTATTGTCGCAGACAATAAAAACCGATGAAAGGCGGCTTGTCGTCTTGCAGGTTTAGCCGCTTGCATATCCAGCGGTTATAGACGCGCAGAAGATGGGTAAAACAGGCAAAATATCGAACCTTAGGTTATGATTCTTGTTGTTAACTAACGATGATGTAGGGAGTTGTTATGACAAAGCATGTGGTGATCACAGGGGCAAATCGCGGGATAGGCTTAGGCTTTGTCAGGCATTATCTGGCTAAAGGCGATAGAGTGAGTGCCTGTTGTCGGCAGCCCGCTCAGGCAAGTGCCTTGATTCAACTGGCAGAGATCCATGCCAAGCTCAATATTATTCAGCTGGACGTCACAGATGATGCCTCTGTGCACGCCTTGCCTCAGCATCTTAATGATGCGGCCATCGATATCTTGATCAATAACGCCGGATACTATGGCCCTAAGGGGATAGGTTTTGGTCAGCTAAGGGCGGCAGAGTGGCAGAAGGTGCTTGCGGTTAATACAATTGCGCCCATCATGGTGACCCAGAGCTGTTATCCCATGTTGCAAAAGGCAACTAACGCCAAGGTCATCTGTATCTCCTCAAAGATGGGGAGCATAGCGGATAACCAAAGTGGTGGCAGCTATCTCTATCGCTCATCTAAGGCGGGACTCAACGCGGCGCTTAAGAGCCTGGCTATCGACTTGAGCAGCGAGGAGATCTACTGCCTGGCATTTCATCCAGGTTGGGTACAGACAGACATGGGCGGCCCCAACGCGCTGATCACGGTAAATGAGGCGGTAGAGCAGATGGCTAGATGTATCGATAACCTGGACGCAACTCAATCAGGACAGTTTTTAAACTTCGATGGCCAACCGATCCCCTGGTAGGGTTAAGCAACCTGATAACAGGCTTGGCGCTATGATTAACACCCAAGCTCAGTCTTTAGCCTATTTGGCCGGAAAAGCCGGTGAAATACATTTTCTTACGGTAAAGCGATAACGGTATTTTGCCGTACTGTCTGGCACCACCTCGAGAATTTCATAGTCGTTGAGTTCGACCACGTTGGCGTTCTCACTCTTTTCACAACGAGAGCGGCTATCGGCCTCGAGACGGTAGGCGAACTCGGCGATTAACTCGCGGATCTCACCCTGATAGGCGTGACGTAGCGAGGCGTATTCTTTCGCTAACGATGCATCGCTCTCTGCTTGGCGAGTTTGTTGTTCATCTGACTTTTCTTGGGCAGTTTCGGTGTTTGATAACGCTTCATCCTTCTCTGGCGCTTCAACCCCGGGTTGCCCCTTTATTTCTAAATTAGCGGCCACCTCATCTGTGTTTTCTGCTGGCTGCTTGTCGTGACCTTTGTTCGACTCGCCCTTGACCGATTCCTCAATGGTTTTTAAATCGCTCAGCGCAGATTCCACTTTCTCCTCCACATCACCGATAAGCAAGATCAAATGGTAGAGCAAGACCGAGGAGAGTACGAACCTCACCATCAGGGTGGTGAAACGGTAGTGACTGTTGCCGGCAAGGGAAAATAGCTTGATACCAATGGGTTTTAAAACCAGGGCTATCATGAGATAGAAAGGCATTAACAGCTGGACAAACAATAGTCCGATGGCGCTAATGCCCAGGATCCAGGCGGGCAGAAGCAGCAAGATGGCAAAGTTATGAGTGTAATTAAAGTGCGTTGCCGGTACGCCCACTACCTCGTTAACAATGGCCCCAGCCATTGCCAGGGCATAGTTCGCCACGATAGCGTAGAAGAGCAGTAACACTGCCTTACCGGCGAGCGAATGCCAGACACGCTCAAACAGAGGCCAAAACTCCAGGGTGAGGGCAATTGTGGTAATGATGGCCACTAAGCCTAAATGCTCGCTCATCAGCAGCAGCGCAGCCAGCAGGTAGAGTCTTTGTGGCAGAGTGAGACGTTGCCACACATTCTTGAGGCCCTGGTTGAATCTTTGTGGTATCGAAGTGATCCGGTTGAGTTTGTCTTCCAGCGCAGGTTTTGAGAAATCTATATTCACCCAATGACTCCATTATGATTTGGGATTGTTCAAGAAATATCCGCTTAATCGCATCCTTACTTCATTCGAGGTTTTTTATGTTACCTTGAGGTTAATTTAAGGTAAACAAGCGAGTAAAGCGATGACTAGCCAAGTAGAGATAAACCCCTTAGCGCAGGAAGATTTTGAGCGAGTCATCGCCCTCGGTAATCTGGTTCATGGCGATGGCTATCTCGACGAGCAGATGCTTAGTGAGATGCAGGATAAGGCTTTTAAATCTGGCCTCAATGCAAACTTTGTTGCCTACTTAGAAGGTGAGTTAGTCGGCTTTCGGCTGACCTACGCGCCGGGCAATTGGACGCTGGATCGCTGGTGCTCGCCAGCGCTATGGCCTGTTGCACCCGAACATTGCTGTTATTTTAAATGTAATACGGTCGCCGAAGAGGCGAGGGGACTTGGCATAGGTAAAGCCCTGCTTGAAAGCTCAGTTGAAACCTGTAAGGCCCAAGGCGCCTTGGCTGGGGTTAGCCATCTCTGGAAACAGAGCCCAGATAACTCAGCAGTAGGGTACTTTACCAAGGCTGGAGGCAAGCTTATCAAGGAACATCCTGAGCGCTGGAACAATAACCCAGATCATCCCGACTATGTCTGCGTGCTGTGTGGCAGCGAATGTCATTGCGTCGCCTGCGAGATGATCCTGATTTTCTAGGTTAGGGAATTAACCAGCCATAACCTTACACGTCATCACTTTCTAAAAGCCATAAATAATATGTCCTACGATCCTTTACTCAATGACTTTCCCGATGGTCAGCCCTGGCCAGACTCTTACTGGGCGACGACCGTCTCTCGTCCTGCACGCTTGCCAGCTCTCACTGGCCGGGTGCAAACCGATGTTGCCATCGTCGGGGGAGGCTTTACTGGTTTGCTGACTGCCTATTATCTTGCCAGCGAGTTTAATATTGAGGCAAGGGTGTTAGAGGCGAATCAGATTGGCTTTGGCGCCAGCGGCCGCAATGCGGGTTTCGTGCTCAAAGGCTGTGGTCGCATGGGTTACAGCCAGATGGCCAAGAAGTGGGGCATGGAGACCACCAAAGGGATCTATGGTGAGTTTTCGGGCGCAGTGCGCCGGGTCGAGCAGTTGATTGAACAGCACGAGATTGCCTGCGATCCTCAGCCCAAGGGCTATCTGAAGATTGCGCACAACGCCAAGGCCTATAGCACATTAAAAGGAGCTGCAGATTTCATCGCCGAACATCTTGGTGATGACGCTCAGTTTCTCACGCCCAGTGAGCTTAAAGAGAGCTACATGGACAACCATCAAGCCTATGGTGCGCTGCGCCTCAACGATGGCTTCGGCGTCAATCCCCTAAAACTCTGTTTGGGCTATAAGCACGTGGTGCAATCCCTTGGCGTACCCCTGCATGAAGAGAGCTGCGTGCGGCAGTGGTTAAGAGAGGGACCTCAACACAGACTCATAACCGATAAGGGAGAGCTGATCGCAAAGCGGGTAGTCAGTGCCGGTAACGCCTATACACCTAAGCGTTTTAATCAAGCGGTTGATAATCGCTACCTGCCCATACTGAGCAACATCATAGTGACTGCGCCTCTCACTGAGGCGCAGCTTGAGGCGACAGGCCTTAAGACGCATCAGGTGGTGATGGATACCCGTAGGCTCAAATACTACTACAGACTGCTTAGCGACAATCGTTTGCTGTTTGGGGGGCGCGGCGCAATAAGCGGCGCCGATGCGAGCGATCCCCGTTATGGAGAGCGATTAATGAGCGCCATGACAGATTGCTTCCCGGCACTAACCGATATAACGGTCGATCACAACTGGACCGGATGGATCGCCGCAGCATTAGATGATATGCCACACGTTTTTAGCCAGGGAGATATGGGTTATAGTCTGGGCTATTGCGGCTCAGGCGTCGCCTTCTCGGCACAGGCCGCCTATCGGCTGGCCCAGCATATTGCCGGTGAGCGCTTGCCCGAACTTCCCCTTTACCAATCACCACTGCCTAAGTTTCCCTTCGCGCGACTGCGACGCTTAGGACAAAGTGCCTATTATCAATATGCTTGGCTCAGGGACAGGTACAGTTAGGGCTTAATTTTTGATACCATAGCTCAACCACACGCAAAGCCGATGAGATGTTCTATAATTTTCTACTGTCGTTTTTTAAACAGGTTAGAACTCATCGATAAAGGTTACCCGCTATGAAACATGTTGTAGATAAGATGCTCGATAAACATCAGAAACTGGTGCATTCAGAGGGCGTGAAAATTTTATCCCATACCCAGAGAGAGATTGATGAATGGGTGCAACATACGGTAACCATAGAAGGCTGCGATGCCCCCTTTAAGTTTCGCCGCACCAAGAAGTACCGCAGCCTACAGGGACACAAGGTAAATATGACCTATTACCCTGAGACAGAAACCGTTGCGGGCTTCGATTTCGAAGTGATGAAAGTGGTGCGTATCAAACGTTTCTAGCTTGATGCTATGTGCATAGTACAATTCGAGACGATAGTGAACGGTTGCTGGCTAGGTTAGGCAGATCTAGTTAAAGTTTTGGCATCAGAACTGATTTAAAAGCTGATTAATCCATTTCGGGTAAGCCGCTGTTCAGTTTATAGCCAATATAATAGTGAAACGAAATAAGCGTTAGGCTTAAGAGGTTCACTATGCAAGCAAATGCCACCCCAAGACTCCAAGCACAACTCAAACATATTCCAGCGGCGCAGGCCAGCGCATTGCACGCTGCCAATAGCCGGGCCTATTTTATCAAGCGCCTTATTCAGAGCGATTGCCAGAGGGTCACAGATTGCCTGGCGGAGCATTACTTCTTACCCGGCGCTATCGGTGTTAAGCAGCTCCTTTCCTATAAGAGTCGATTACTCGAACTCTATCGCTATGTGCTGTCGGCTGATCTTAGCAGTGCAGAGACAGACATTCTACTCGGGTATCTTTCGCAGGGGATAGCGAGCCTGGATGATGCCATGACGCGTACTGTATAGCGCGATTAAAATCACACTAAGCCATACGACGAAACAGAAAAAGAAGTTGAAAGACTGACACAAAAAAGGAGCCATTTAGGCTCCTTTTTTATGAATGTAACTCAAATATAACTTTGCTTACTTAGCAGTCATCAGCGCAACTGCGTTGTCTAGCATACGGTTACTGAAGCCCCATTCGTTGTCGTACCATGCCATCACTTTAACCAGGCGACCATTTACACGGGTCTGTGTCGCGTCGAAGTTAGAAGAGAATGGGTTGTGGTTGAAGTCGATAGAAACCAGAGGCTCTTTGTTTACCGACAGCACTTCACTCATAGGTGCAACGCTTGCGGCTTTCTCGATGATGGCGTTGATCTCTTCAACAGTGGTGTCGCGCGCGGCAACGAAAGAGAGATCTACCAGAGATACGTTTACTGTAGGTACACGTACCGCCATACCGTCGAACTTACCAGCCAGCTCAGGTACCACAAGACCAACGGCTGCAGCAGCACCAGTCTTAGTTGGGATCATAGACATAGCGGCGGCACGTGCACGGCGTAGGTCTGTGTGATAAACGTCAGATAGACGTTGATCGTTAGTGTACGCGTGGATAGTGGTCATCAGACCCGATTCGATACCAATCTCGTCGTTCAGCGGTTTAGCGAAAGGCGCCAGACAGTTAGTGGTACAAGAAGCGTTAGAGATCACTGTCATGTCAGAGGTGATCACATCGTTGTTTACGCCGTAAACAACAGTCGCGTCAACGTTCTTACCCGGTGCAGAGATGATCACTTTCTTCGCGCCAGCGTTTAGGTGTGGCTGAACCGCTTCTTTAGAAGTGAAGATACCGGTACATTCGAAGACCACGTCAACTTCAAGCTCGGCCCAAGGCAGTTTAGCTGGGTCACGCTCAGAGAAAGTTTGGATCTTGTCTTCGTTGACGTAGATAGCTTCGTCGTCGTGCTCAACTTTGGCGTTGAAGCGACCGTGTACAGAGTCGTACTTAGTCAGGTGAGCGTTGATTGAAGCATCACCCAGGTCGTTGATGGCAACGATTTGGATGGGGTACTGCTTTTCGCTTTCATAAAGTGCGCGAAGTACGTTTCTACCGATACGGCCATAGCCGTTAATTGCTACGCGGATAGTCATCTCATATCCCTCAGGTAAATGTATAAAAATATCTGGTAGTAAAATTACCAAATTGACAGCTATCGTCAAGTGATATCGGGTTTTATTGGCTAGTTAGCTTAACAAATTTGCTGTTTTCTTTACAAAGATCAGATTTTTTACAAAAACCGGCTCGATTTCTGTAAAAAAAATACTAGTGGCAAACATTTTGCCAGTAAGGAGAATGGCTCAATTAAGACGAGGTATTTAACTGAGCGCGGATCTCACTAGAAGCGTAGTCACCGTTTTTCAGATGTTCCACTAAGGTATCGGCTTGTTCATCTAAAAATTGCGACAGTTGCCGGTTGCCATTGATTAAGGCGTTCATTTTGGCATCGGATGCCGTGTTGCGCGTCATCAATACGTTGGCTTTTGAGAAGAGATAGGTTTTTTCCAGATCGTTTTGCTGGTGGTAGATGCTGGCAAGGCCTAATAGCCAGTCCGGATTAAAGCTGTCCGGATCGGCACTGTCTAACAGCTGTAGATAGAGCGCCTTGGCCTTGTCGAGATCCGACTTCTGGTAATAAGAGGCGAGACTGGCCAGGATCTCGAGATCATTTATGGTGCCTGCCTGTTGTGCCTTTATTACGCGAGACAGAGCCGCCTGGTCATTGAGGCGGATCCAGTGATAGTAGGAGAGATAGAGATCCGGGTTGTCTTTGGTCGTATCTCTCAGCTGTGCCAAGTTTTGGGCGCTGATGCCGAAGGCTCGCACTCGGTCGTTGGTGCGTTCGGGGTGCATGATGTGCTGCACACCGGCGGCCAGTTCGATGCATTTGCTGTAATTTTCAAGATTGATTAGATGCTGATAGATCTGCTTGCCGGTGGGCGAGGGGGTGTTTTTAAGGGTGTAACGCTTCTGGATCAGGTCGGCTCGCTCATATCGACACCAGCTATCACGATGTAAATCGTCGCAAAGCTCAGGATTATTTTTACAAATCGTGGCGGTATTAGCAGCATTATCACAGCCAAACAGGCTGAAAAGCGCCAAAAGAGACATAATTGGTGTAATGATTACAAAATTTAATCTCAAAAGCGTGTCTCCTTAGGATTTTATCTAATAAAATTACACGGTTAGAGAAAATATCTTACTAGATCGCAGGCTCACTTTTCATTACAATGGCGCCGACCAATAACAGGATTGACGTCCGATAATAATAGAGTATTGGTCTTTTCTTTTTGTTACTCAATCATTTCTACAATAAATGTAGTAAAAGTGAGATAAAGGATCTGTAAATGACCGCTGATAAACACCTACAAAGCTGGCAAGAACGTTTCGAAATGGCGGAGGCGATGCAGCCTCTACTTGGTAAGTTATATCGTAACCAAGGTGTAGAAGTCGTTCTATACGGTAAGCCACTTCTTAATGCTTCCACTATCGAGATCATTAAGTCACACCGTTTAGTGCGTCGTCATGTGGGTGACAAACTCAGATTACGCGAAAGTTTCCCGTTTGTTGAGGCACTTAGCAAACTAGCGGTGAAGCAATGTAAAGTTGATATCGGTAAATTAGCGGTTAACTACTGGCGCGAACATAAGGATGCGAGCCAGATCGAAGCCTACATGTCACAAGAGCTGGCTTCGGCAATCGATCATGAAGACAACCAAGAAGCACGCGATGTAGTGCTATACGGTTTCGGCCGTATCGGTCGTCTGCTTGCGCGTCTGCTGATCGAAAGAACGGGTGTGAGCAACAAGCTGCGTCTTCGCGCTATCGTTCTGCGCGGCGGCCGTAAGGGCGATCTAGAGAAGCGCGCCAGCCTGCTGCGTCGCGACTCGGTACACGGTCCATTCAACGGCTCTGTCGAGGTAGATGAAGAGAACAACGCTATCATCGCCAATGGCACCTATATTCAGGTGATCTACGCCAACTCTCCAGATGAAGTGGATTACACTCGTTATGGCATCAACAATGCGCTGGTGGTCGATAACACTGGTATCTGGAAAGATGAAGACGGTCTGGGACTACACTTAAGATGTAACGGCGCCTCTAAGGTGCTGCTGACTGCACCGGCCAAGGGCGCAATTAAGAACATCGTTTACGGCGTTAACGAAAACGATATCCTGGATGAAGACACTATCGTTTCGGCGGCAAGTTGTACGACTAACGCCATTACGCCAGTACTGAAGGCGGTCAACGACAAGTATGGCATCGTTAACGGTCACGTTGAAACGATTCACTCATATACCAACGATCAAAACCTGATCGATAACTACCACAAAGCGGATCGCCGTGGTCGCAGTGCGCCGCTAAACATGGTTATCACCGAAACTGGTGCGGCCAAGGCTGTTGCTAAGGCGCTGCCTGTGCTTGCGGGTAAGCTAACCGGTAATGCGATTCGCGTACCTACACCAAACGTGTCTATGGCGATCATCAGTCTGAACCTAAATGGCGAAACCAGCAAAGAAGATATGAACGAGTACCTACGTAATGTTGCCCTTTGTTCTGAGCTACAGAACCAGGTTGACTTCACCGAGTCTACAGAGATCGTCTCTTCTGATCTGGTTGGTTCTCGCTACGCGGGCGTTGTCGATTCACAGGCGACCATCGCCGAGGGTAACCGCGCCATTCTTTATGTTTGGTACGATAACGAGTTCGGTTATAGCTGCCAGGTTGTTGGCGTAATGCAGAAGATGCTGGGTCTAAACTACCAGTCTCTACCTGCTGCTTAAGCGTAAACGCTAGATAAATCTAAACGCCTCGGTAAGTACCGGGGCGTTTTTTTATCCATAAGAAGTTGAATATGCTTAACAAAGAGTCACAAAGGTGATTAATGCAGCAGTTGATGCAACAAACCCTGTTTAAGCCCTAAATAGACGTTGACACTTTTAGGTAAATCGGTAGAATTCCTTTCCGCAGTCAGGGGAAAGCTCGATAGGGCACTTGGCTGGCAAGCGTTTCAGATGCGACATTAGCTCAGTTGGTAGAGCGATACCTTGCCAAGGTATAGGTCATCGGTTCGAACCCGATATGTCGCTCCAAACTTACGGTAACACCGTAAACCGCTTCAGATAAAGGCGCGATGGCAGAATGGCTATGCTGCGGATTGCAAATCCGTCGATCTCGGTTCGACTCCGGGTCGCGCCTCCACTTTTCGTTTTAACGTAAATCACGATAAAACACACTAGGCCCGAGTGGTGGAATCGGTAGACACAAGGGATTTAAAATCCCTCGCTGGTAACAGCGTGACGGTTCAAGTCCGTCCTCGGGTACCATTCAACTTAATGAATTAAGCGTCGACTGGTTTCCAGTCAGAATATTTTCGGAAGATAATTTTCGAACAGTACGGCTATTATTGGACATTGTCCAGCTTGACACCTCCTCGCCTTCTGTAATAGTAAGCAGTTTGTCCAACTGACTTGAGTCCAGAGATCGCCTGCTTTACCGCCAGTGTGCATTTGATGTCGGATATGACCTTGGCTTTTAGTCGTGGAAGACAATATCCAACCCTGGCTCAATAGTTTCCTTGCCGTATTCCTGTCTCTTGCCTATCGGCTGATAAAACCATCCCCTAACCACTTGCAGCCGTGCTTTATACATACAACGAAAGTGGAACTCACTCTAGGCTGGGGTAAGGACTTAGCCAGTTCAATTGTAGCATGTAGCAGCGGCGACCAGAGTTTGTTCTGCTCGGTGCCTGTTTGCCTTGGCCAATGAAAATACCGTTTTCAAGCAATTGTGAAGTACTCATTGACAATATAATCGCCTTGTCATGCACAGCATAAATATGACAATTCCATGGCTACTTTAATTACTGCTGAGGCATGACTAAATAGAGATTCATTTTCAACGTCTGTAATGATTGTTACTGTGAATAACTAGCTTGTGTATATCGCTATTTAATGGAGTGTTGATAATTATATTTACGCCATTGTTTATAATTTTAGGGTTTGGCCCGTGTATACAGACTTAATTAAACATCAGTTACAAGAAACGCAGGAACGCGATAGCATCTCGTTCCTGTCAATAGTTACTGTTCCGTAATTGTAGTAGGAGTTTCGCTCACAATCTCAATAGACTGTTGCATAAACGAATTAAAAAGGTAGGCAGATTTTAAGGTTTCTTCGGCAAGTTTCGATAGTTTTTGGTCGATAAAAAAGCTGTGCACTTTTTCAACCAATCGTGCCAATAAGATCCCACCCGAAAACGTTGCCAGTCCGTCTATGAAACCATTCATAAAACCAAAAACGATTGCCATTACGAATCCGGTGGCCAGGGTGATAAAGACGGGCTGTGCCTTTGAAGCCATGTGTTTTGCCAATTTTGCGTTGTCGAAAAGGCAAAATCGTCCGGTGTCGACGTTAATGTAGCCTACACAGCCGCTATAGTCTTGGTTTGTGCCTTTAAACAGTATTAGCCTATGCCCTTCACGTGCCTCAACTTCATCATCATAGAGCTTTACCTTTGTTTCTGTGCCATCCAGGCATTTGAGCCAAAATTCATGAATGGTGGTTGTTACAGATTGAACTTTTACGGGGTCGAGACGAGTGCAGCGACCGGTGGTGTACACATCGGTTTCGGAGTGCTTTGTGCCGCTAAGCATAGTACCTTCGATGGCCTTGACTGCGAGTTCCATATTCACCTCAAAGATTTACAGCAGTGATGGAGGGGAGGCTGCCCCAAAATCGGCTGCATGTATCTTATAAGCAGGAAGAGTTCACTTCGTCGAACCCAAGTCAAAAAGGTCTATTGCAGAGCAGTTTGTGCCTTTACATGCATTAGCCCAAAATCAATCTTGCAACGCCACCCAAGAATCAGTTAACTGTCAGATCAGGTCTAAGCTAATACAAGTAAAAGGAAATATGATGCACGACTGGATTCTGATTAAACGGAATGAATTAACTTCCCTGACTTTCTGCCTTCCTGATTACTTCATTGTTGAATACTATTGTTCCCTTATACCCCCAGTACATTGAGAGTGCATAGAGTATAAATGCTATAGGGCTTGCGACAATAGTTATAGCAAGCACCAAGATTAGGATAAAATTTATAATTCCAAATACAACACTACCAGCATACATCTGTCCAGCACCTGGTATCAAAAAGCCGAGTACTAAAGATGTGGTTGGATTTTTCATTTCATTTTGCAACTTGGCTAGTTTAATTGCATCATTCATATGTTACTCTCCTTGCTCACTATTCAATCTAGTTTGTTTTAAGTTTTATGTAGATAAACATTGGCTTTAAATTTGCGGCAGTCTCTAGTTAAATGTTTGCGCTTTTTCTATTTAATCAATCGCAAACGCTTCAATTAATCTGAATCCTTAATTAACTAAGTATTAAGCTATGTGACTTCGTGATATACCAGAGGCTCGATTATACGTTTTGCGTAAATTGATCCTTGCGGCAATCTTCTTACTCATACTCAGTGAATACTTTAATATTTTATCAGTATATGAAAGATACGTATTTTTACAGTTCTTACGTAATCATGTTTTATATAGTTACGCTTTTAGCAAGATTATATTTCACTGTGATACTATTTATCGCTATTGTCCTAGTTAGAGTTATGAGAGTTATCACTTTTTTTCGCTGTGAACTGTTTATCCAGAAAAGCCTCAAACCTTTGCATGAGGCGATTCTTTGCTAGCATTACTGTCCTCTTTGCAGGGTTTAGTTAGCCGATGCTGAAAACTTGGGGGATGTATTGTAGCGAGGAAGTAGGGTTATTAAGAAAAACATTGAGAATGAAATGACTAGCATAGGCAATCCAAATTCTACGGATTTCATTATTTGTTTGATAACACTTTTATTTGTAACACCAAATTCTCGGCCGACATTAGCAAGATCCGAAATCGAGTTAAATAACTGATAGAGAGGGATAAGAATTGTAATAAGGCAGATAGCGCAGAGAGTTTTGCTTATAAAACGTGGGGCGCCAATTGCTAAACTGACAAACGAAGCCAGCATGAATATTACTTGTAGTGTAATGCTGTCAATCAACTCGAAGTAGCTAGTAGATACACCGATGCCGAGGTTAACCGCAGGCAGCAACATTGAAACAAACAAGCATGTTAGCGTAAACAGCGCAAACTTGTTGTGAACCGATACTCCAGAAGTTCCATTCAAAGGGGTCATTTCAACAAACTTTAATGCCTCTTTTGCTTTAGATAGATTGATAGCTTGCAAATTTGCTTTGGCTTTGCCAGTTGCCATGGATGCTAGCTCTTTGGCTCGATCCAAGTTTTCTTCATTGATATTGCTTTTGACTTTTTTATAGATGTGATTGGCTGTATTTTTAGCAGTAAAAAGGTGCTCGTCGATAGGGGCGGATTGCCTGAGTATATAAACTGACTCTACCTTTCCTTCTACAAGATCAAAGTCAACATTATCGCCAATTCGTGGAAAAAGTTCAGATTTTATCTCAGAAAGTGGAACCTCGAATTTGTCTGTATTCTCTGAACGAATTAATGCGAATTTACCCGTTATATTAAGTATCTTTCCTTGCATAAAACTTCCCTCATCAGTTTTGCGTTTCATCTGAGTAGGTTATAAATTCATGTTGGCGTTGAAAAGATACGTTTTTCCAGTAAAAATACGTAAAAGATAACAGAATCAGTATGCTAGTGATCTGTGTATTGATATGTAAGGATTTGGGGGTAGGCCTAGCCAAAAGGTCAAGAGTTTTGAATCGTGGTCTGTGTAAAACTCTAAAGTTTGAATCTCAGGTGAGAAGATATCGGATACACTGAATGCTTATGGCGATTGTTGAGGGCTATTGTTACTCAGGCAAAATGATTTATTTATCAAACGCAAATTTTCAATTGTCTTTGGATTGGTATTAAAAGCGATCAGCCACCGCTATCGATGGCTAATCTATTGACTATCGATTTTTTTATCTTGGTTGTTCTTGATGTGATAGCTTAGTGTGCATTCTTACATCAGATAGAGCGGATTTTATTGTTCCTGCATCTGATTGAACGATCTGACTAAGGTTTATCGGTGCTATGTCCAATTTACGCATAGGTCGGATAGCGTAAGTGTGAAGTCCATCACCATATGGGCTGTAATATGTATTTAGCAGCCCAAATTCATTACTTTTTTGTGCAATCAGTTTCCAGTTCAGGTCGCGATACAGCTTGCAATTTGCTATTAAAGATGAACGGCAATTAGGAGACGGCCCAACATCCTTATCTAAGAATAACTGAAGCGTAAGTGAACCATCTTCAAGAATCTGCCAGTTTCCGTACATGATCGTGATTTCATAAGTACTAAGCTTCCCATCTTCATCGTCGTCGCTGGTCAATATTATTTCAGCATCGCCATTTTCATGTAGTTCATACCAAGTCTGATAAAGGCTATCTGTAAATGGTGAGCGAGCGAATTGGTAAATACCAGCTGCAGTATCGGAATTCCATGAAGGAAGTTTGTCTTTAGTGACTATTTTTCCTCTGCCGACAGCATAACCACGGAAATTAGAACCATCTTCACTGGTTTCTAGTGCAAATAAATCTAAGGTATTACCTGTTTGAATTTTCTTAAATCTTGTTTTTGAGCCGTCTGTAAAGTTTAGTTGAAGTACACCTTCGCTATCTTGCCAAGTAAACGGTTTATCCGAAAAGCGCAGTGTGCCTGTTGTGTCGTCGTTTAGGGTTAAGGTTTCAGTCCATGACATAACCGTTTGACTTATTTGGTTATAAGGCGTCGTTACGTAAGCGGTGTCTAAAGAGTTGATTTGAATAGGCTGAACGCTGCTTTCCTTTGATGCGATTCTTAAGATTTGCTCTGGTTCTATCAGATCTTCGAGTTCTCCGTTAGGATAGTGGTAGGTATGATAATAAGTGATTAATAATGAGTCGTTAATACTGTTCGAACTAACTCGTTTTAGTTCATGTTTAGTGATTGAATGCTCGACTAGCGCTTTTGTACCCACGTCATTTACTTCCACATAATTATAGTAACTAACAACGTTTGGGTTGGACACCGTCGCCGTGATGGTTCCGTTCTCCATGATCCATTCAAAATCTTCGTTTCCAATAGAGCCTTTTCCATCGGTACCAAACTGATATATATCGCCATAAAGATGGTTATCTGCAGGAGAGACGTAATACACACTTGGTACAGAGTAGTCGGATGCTGTATCAATTAATGTTTCATCATTAAACATCTCTTGCTGAGCCTCCGCATATTCAGGTGTGCTTTGTACCTGTGAAATGTAGTCGTTTGTTGTAATTTCATCATCAATTAGTGCTAATGTATCACTTACGCCATCAGGAAGTGCGAGGCTGTGATTTTCGTTAGATTTGTCTATCGCTACTTTTATCGCTGTTGCTAATACCAGCACGTCATCAAAGTCTAATTGACTAGATAACAGATCAAAGGTTTCATTGTCTTTGATTGCTTCACCTTTATTAAGGCGCATAGCCAACCCATATTGTGCCGTGGTGATGTTTGTGACGTTAACAGCAAAGTTATCTGCGGCAGTAAGCGTTTTGTCATCGCCGGCTTGCTGGCTGAGCTTTTCAACGGTACCAAGCCAAGAGATTAATCCTGCATTAGATTGTTCGCCGCTACCATGGGCAACAATATTAACCACAGAATCTGCTTCGCTATCGTCGAGTAATAGGTCGACCGTATAGTACCCTTTGGCATCTGTTGTGGTTTCTACACCGACATTACGACCACTAACATTAATCGAAATTGTGGCGTTTGATAGGGGGGCGTCAGTTGCTAGGCCCATAAAGGATAGGGGGATAGTATTTGGATTAATGGTTATCTGAACATTGGTCGTTGCCGTCTCACCTGCATCATCGGTAACAGTTAACGCTAATTCGATGATGTCGCCATCAAGCCCGACCTCTGGCGAGGTAAAAGAGACTGTATCGCTATCTGCATTTTGCAAAGTTAAGTCGTGGCCACTCACTACAGTCCAAGAATAGCCGGTGATTTCGCCATCAGGATCACTTGCTGTTGCTGCGATGGTTGCCATCGCCTTTTCCTTGAATGAAGAGGGAGCAACTGAAACCGTCGGTTTTTGATTGACGGCTTTAATGTCTTCTTTGTCTGACTCACTGCTTCCGCAGGCGGTCATCATCATTGAGGCAATGATAAGTGAAGACAAGTATTGGTGTTTAAAAGTCATGTTAAATTCCTTTTAAGAAATGATTTTTTTAATCTAGGGTTGGTCACTAGTTCTGGTTATTTATAGGTAGCTAGAAACTGTTCAATGAAGCTTAAAAAATTGCAGTAAATACGACCTAAGGTTCCATTTTTATGAAGGAATTTTCTAATCGTTTGGACTGCAAATACTCCTTTCCGGTAAATGTCAATGAATTACTGGTGCCTAAAGAGTTTTTTGAAACGTTTTATAAATATCGACGGAATTTGCATGAATGCCTCCTTAATTCAAATCGATTTTTATAAAGTGGGGGTACGTCGTTTTGTTGTAAATAGGATCTAGGTTTTTATAGATTTGTGCTAGGTACGTTTTTATGATGAAAACACGTAAATTTAACAAAAATAGTGGGGCAGTATGCATTGAGGGAAATGATTTGAAGGTAAGGATTCTGTTAACCCTTATGCCGATTCATATAGAATGATTATTCTACAAATCCTTTATCAGATTAAAATTTGTGTTAAAGTTAAAAATCAGCCAACTATTATGATGGCTGATTTTTTTAACTTATGTTACTACCTTAATTCGATGGCTCTAGATGGGAATACCTTTTTATTACTTTGTAATGAGATTGCGTAGACTTGGTTGCTATCGCATTTGATGAAATTAACTGGTTAATATCAATAGGTGCATTATCCACTTTGTAAACTGTACGTGTATCATAGGTATAATTGTCTCTGTCAGTCAAAATCATGTGATGCGTATGCAGCAAACCATACTGGTTGCCTTGTTGTGCGATTAGCTTCCAATTTCTTTCATGATATAAGATACATTCCGGCGTTTCTGATCTTCGACATGTTGGCGTATGATCCAAGTTTTGACTTCTAAAACGCTGTATTCTTAACGTACCGTCGTCGAGAATCTGCCAGTTACCGTAACTGATGAAAATTTCGTTAACGCTAAGCACTCCATTCTCATCAAGATCGGATGTACTAATGGTGTCGGCATCGCCATTTTCATGGAGCTCAAACCAGTAATTCTCTAAAGGGTTATTAAAAACAGAATTATCGTATCCGTATATGCCCGCTACCTGATCGGGTTTCCATTGAGGGAGACCTGCTTCAGAAACAAATTTACCTTCGCCGACTAAGTAGCCTCGATAGTTGATGCCGTCTTCGCTTGATTCTAGTGCAAATAGATCTAAAGCTTTGCCTGTCTGTATTTTCTTAAATCTCGTGGTTGTTCCATCGTCAAAATTCAACTTAAACATTCCTTGGTCATCTTGCCAAGTAAATTGCTTATCTGAGAAGTGAAGGGTGCCACTATTATCGCTTTTTAGGAAAATAATTTCAGCAAACGAGAGAACAGATTCGCTGACTTGTTCATAAGGTATTGGCATGTAAGCTGTGTCAAGAGAATCTGTACGAATTGGTTGAACGCTACTTTCCTTCGCCGCAAGATTAACACTAGAAGTTGCTATAACTTTATCTTCTAGCTCACCGTTAGGGTAATGATTATTGTTGTAAGAGGTTATCAATAGCAAGTCGCTAGTGTCATTTGAACTAACTCGTTTTAGCTCATATTTAGTCGTTGAATATTCAACTGATACTTGAGTTTTTACACCGTTAATTTCTACGAAATCATAAGATGTAAAAACTTCTGGATGGGTAACGTTTGCTATAATCGTTCCATTTTCTTGGTTCCATTCATAATCTACATCTCCAATAGAGCCTTTTCCGTCGGGATTAAAGTTATATATATTTCCGCTTGCAAGAGTACTTGGGATTACGTAGTAAGCCCTTGGAGTAGCGTACTCTGAAACAGTGTCAAATAAATTTCCATCATTAAACATCTCTTGTTGTGCATCAGCATATTCCTGTGTGGTGCGAACTTGCTGGATATAGTGTTTTGCAATGGCAATATCATCTATTAACTCTAGTGTATTGTTGATGCCATCTGGAAGTTCAAGGTTCTGATTGTTGGTTGATTTGTCTATTGCGACTTTTATGGTTGTAGCCAAAGTAAGCACTTCATCAGGGTTTACTTGACTGGATAGCTGATCAAATATTGTATCGTCTTTGATCGCTTCATCATTGTTAACATGCATTGCCAACCCATATAGCGCCGTGGTGATGTTTGTGACGTTAACAGCAAAGTTATCTGCGGCAGTAAGCGTTTTGTCATCGCCCGCTTGCTGGCTAAGCTTTTCAACGGTACCAAGCCAAGAGATTAATCCTGCATTAGATTGTTCGCCGCTACCATGGGCAACAATCTTTACAACAGAATCTGCTTCGCTATCGTCGAGTAATAGGTCGACCGTATAGTTTCCTTTGGCATCAGTTGTGGTTTCAACACCGACATCACGGCCACTAATATTGACCGAAATTGTGGCGTTTGATAGGGGGGCATCAGTTGCTAGGCCCTTAATGGATAGGGGGATAGTATTTGGATTAATGGTTATCTGTACATTTGTCGTTGCCGTCTCACCTGCATCATCGGTAACAGTTAACGCTAATTCGATGATGTCGCCATCAAGCCCGACCTCAGGTGAGGTAAAAGAGACTGTATCGCTATCTGCATTTTGCAAAGTTAAGTCGTGGTCACTCACTACAGTCCAAGAATAGCCGGTGATTTCGCCATCAGGATCACTTGCTGTTGCTGCGATGGTCGCCATCGCCTTTTCCTGGAATGAAGAGGGAGCAACTGAAACCGTCGGTTTTTGATTGACGGCTTTAATGTCTTCTTTGTCTGATTCACCGCTGCCGCAGGCGGTCATCATCATTGAGGCGATGATAAGTGAGGACAAGTATTGGTGTTTAAATGTCATGTTAAAATCCCTTTTTTAGTAATGGTTTAGTAGTGTATTTAGAAGAATAATGTTTTTTTAAACTTTATTTGCAAACTAATTAATTAGAAGTAACTAAAAGATGAGGCCAACACATTAGCTTTTGGAATTACTGGTTTAATTTGCAACTTAACGGTTTGCCTGCAATGAACATCATTTTGTTGTCTGATGAAGGTTAAGCTTTCATCTATAGCGAGACAGTACAAAACCCTACCAATTTCTAAAAGCAAACAAGCAAGTACTATTCGCGAGTATTGAATTTGGCATCTTTAAAAAGAACTCTTTTAAGCTACCTAATCATAAAGGTTAGAATATGTGCTGAGATTGATTTAAAACAGATACGTTATTTAAACGTAAATACGTAAGTTTTAATCAAGTTACAGAGGTAGAAAACAGCCGCAAGAGCAGACCAAGAAGTGAATATGGGCTTCTACTAATGATTTAACGAGACTTTATGATGGTTGACACACTGATTACAGGGGAAAGGATTTTCTTCACTACGCTTGCCATCTATTAGACCCATCACTAAGACTAGAACACTAAACGGTTGCAGATTTGCTTTAGGGGCTGTTGTTAAAAGTTGAATTAATTGTTATATTTTAGTGCGTTAATAAGTCATGGATGTCTAAAGTTTGAACCAACTGCCAATTCACAGCACGGACGAGGTCTCGCTGTTAACCGATTTAGTGACCTGCTGGGATCACGAACATAAAAAAGTTGAGTCCCAGTTGTATCGATTTGCCTATCAGAAGTTCCGCAGTATTGCCACAGAGGTCAGATCCAAATCTTTAGAGGAATTCGACGACAATACTTGGTTGAGGATATCTTGTAATACGACGTCGCTAGTTCATGATGCGTTTATTCGAATGGCTCAAAGTCATGAGATTAGTGTTGAGAACAGTAGGGAGTTTTACATATTGTTTTCACAGGTTATCTATTCGATCCTGATTGATAATTTACGTAAGTCACAAGCTAAAAAACGACAGGTCGAATCCGACTCTCCTCGGCAAACTTCACCGGCCTTTCAACAATTATTTGAACTTGAGCACCTACTAAAGAGGTTGGCGCTTGACTATCCACGTCAGGTATCGGTTTTCATCTATAAATATGTTTGTTTGAGTTCATTAAAAGAAATAGCACAAATGTTGTGCATTTCAGAGTCATCAGTCGACAAGGATCTCTCTTTTATTAAGAAATATCTATCTGTACACCTCAACGATTAAATTGAATGGAATCATAAATGTCTTCATTGTACGAACACTACTCCCATCTCCTGGAGCTAACACCTACTGAACAACAGGCCTATTTGCAAAAGCTCAAAAGCGATAATAATGAGCTGTATCAACGCCTTCTGGTTATGTTAGATGTCCCGGATCTGAAAGTAACTAAATTGTTTAAAGCTGGTCTTGAGTATGCCTCCGAGGGTATGGTGGATTTTCTAGCGGAAGGTGACATTGTTGGTAAGTACCAGATTGTCCGCCGAATCGGACAAGGTGGGATGGGATACGTCTATCTTGGTGAACGACAAGATGGTACATACTCCCAAGTAGTTGCTATTAAAGCAGTTTCTTTATCTTTGATGTCGTCCGAAGAAGACTCGCTATTTAATTATGAAGCTCAAACATTAGCATCTCTTAGTCATCCGAATGTGGTGACAATACTTGATGCTGGCCAAGATAGTCGTGGTATTGCTTATGTTGTTATGCCTTATATTAAAGGGAAATCTATAACAGAGTATTGTAATAGGCTAACTGCTAGTGCCGATAAAGTTAGCATATTCATCCAAGTGCTGGATGGTATCGTTCACTCCCATGCCAACCAAGTGCTGCATCGTGACATTAAACCTGACAATCTCTTGGTTGATGACGAGGGAAGGGTACATGTGATTGACTTCGGTATCTCCAAACTGATGGGGGGCGAGGGCAGTCCTAGTCAATCTTATCTCAATGCACTATCTATTGATTACGCATCACCTGAGCAAAAGGCAGGTGAAAGAATAACAATTGCTTCAGACATCTATAGTCTAGGAAAGGTGCTTGAGAAGCTTCTACCTGACGATGATATTGTGGGGAAAATTGCAGCAAAAGCGTCTGCTAGACATGTCGATGATAGATATCAGACAGCAGCTGAGCTAAAAAATGAACTGCTAAATTATCTTGCTCACCGGCCAATTCTTGCTCATCCGAGTCGCGTTTACAATACCGGATTATGGTTCAAACGACATAAGTTAGCGGTCCTATTGACAATGGGGATCAGTATTGCTGCAACTGTCACTGGTTACCAATACTATCAGACTAAATTAGAGTCCTTGCAGCAAGCCGAATTGGCAGATGGCAACTTGAAGTTGGCCGAGGCGATGCTTGCTCAAGTTGATGTGAAAGTCGTGAGTGAAATAGAGCGTCAACGCGCGTTGGTGGAATCAGCAAGTCAAATAGAATTGGAACTACTACCCAAGGCACAAGCGGTTCGCTTTACGCTTTCACTGATGGAAGCGAATAAAGTAATTGGCGACTATGCAAAAGCTAGGCAAGAAACAAACAAATTGCTAGAACTTACAGCGGGTTTACCTGAGTTCCTGACGGAGCATATCATAGCAACAAAATTCCAATTGGAATTGGACGTGTTAGATAATCGAAGCCAGGATCTTGAACAGCGACTTACTGCGCTAATCGATGCGATAAGGTTAGTACCTAATACCCATGATGATAGGTTATTCGCGTTGGTCGATTGGGAAGTCGGCTCAGTAGCTTTGTCGAATAATAAGTATCATCAGCTATTCGAAACCCTAGTTCCGCATCTAGTGCCGAAGAATGTAAACCAAGAAATACTGTTACAGCATATCAAAATCATTGCTGAATCTAATGTACTAGATAAAAATAGCTTGAAACAACTAGAAACCCTGCTTGATAAGAGTGAAAGCGACATAGCTTCCGTGTCTGCCAAACGTTGGGCGAGTCTTTTGCACGATTGGTATCTCATGTCCAATTTGCAAGGTAAGCAATCTGTCGAAAATCTTAATAATCGGATTGTCAGCAACACAGGCCTATTAAGCTCTCTTTATGATAACAAACACCCATCCGTGTATGTATTGGCCATATTGGCTAAGCAATCGGCGTCAATCAACCGGTTTAAGCTTGGTGATGTTATCGATGAGATTTATAAGAATGTTGATGTTGACTCACTTCCGGCTGTTTACCGGACTAATTATTTTATCATTGAGCTAACAAATGCGATTAATGAAAAACGGTTTTCAGATGCATATCAAGTCATGAGGACCGTCTACCCAGAGTTATCGAATTACGGTGAAAATGCGTTAAATTATTATCTGCAGTTTTCAGTCTTTGCAAACGCATTTGACAAGCAAGGCCTATATTTAAATCAACTTCAACTTTTGATGGAACACTATAAGTCTAAAGGAAATCTCGGACATGCTGGATATTTTGCATATTCTTTATGCAGTAGCTCGTCTAAACAGTTTGAGTCTAATGTGATTGATATTAAAACGGGGCTAGCTGCATGTAATGACGCGATCGGCTTTTACCAGAAGCACTACGGAGAGAAAAGTAACTTTTACATCCTTTCCCTCGTTGCTAAATTGCAGCTCTATATCAAATTAGGGGATAAAGACGAAGTTAGACAACTAGTAGCGACGTTAGAGAAGAGGTTGTCTGACATTACCTATCCAACGACTCAATTAATTTATCTGAAAACAATGGCATTAGCGAGTTTGACACTTCAAGACCTTGATACAGCAGATGAAATCATCAATAAACTTGCAGTTCTTAACAATGTTAGTGCTTATGATTTATTACTTTTACAGCTTGAACGCATTCAGGCTGGAGGTGATAGCATTGACATAAATGCTGAAATCAAGAAAGCCCGCCCATTGAATTGTGAAGCGTTAACAAAAGATCAGTTATACAGGTTAAAAAGGTATGTTTCTGGCAAGGAATTTGATGCGTTAGATTTGTGCCCTAGATCAGTTGGATGGAGTGATATAGTGAAATCACCTGGTGAAGCGCAACAAATCTATGGTTCAGCAAAGGTGTTTATCCCGTACCTTTAAAGTCAATATAACGCATCATTTGCCGTTTATTCTGAAACTGAGCGGGTCAGGGTAGACGGCAAAAGTTAACCTATTTGAACTTAAACCTTAAATATAACAATAGGTTTAACCCATAAACTGGTAACAGCGTGACGGTTCAAGTCCGTCCTCGGGTACCATCATAATCAAAAGAAAATGATTGAAAAGAGCCTCGCTAACAAGTGGGGCTTCGTTGTTTTCGTGCAACCACTTTCTTCTCTAACCTTAGATTTTATGTTCCATTTTATGCCAGCACTCCAACTTGGTTCTTACCATCAGCAAGTTTAAGTGCGTAAGTCTACTCCTTTAAATAAAGCTAATGTGAGCCGGATCTCATCTTAAGGGATCTGCTAAATTTTGCTCGCATCGCTGGATAATCCCTAAAAGAATTACGCTTTGACCCTTTAAAAATCAGGAAAGCTAGGGCGGCATAAGAAAAATATTGATATAGAAAAATATCCGCTTTGAAGGGCGATGAGACAGTGGTATAACTAACCCCGAACCCCTTCTTATATTGACGTTTAGGAACACCACCATGATATTTAACCAGGTTGTACTGGCCCCCGCAGATCCCATTCTAGGTCTTACCGATGCTTTTAAGGCCGATCCTCGCGCAGATAAGGTTAATTTAGGTGTTGGCATCTATAAAGATGAATCTGGCCAGACGCCGATCCTCAAGTCAGTTAAGTTAGCCGAGCAAAAATTGCTGGAAACCGAAACCAGCAAGAGTTACCTGGGTATCGATGGCGTAACAGCCTATAACCAAGCCGTACAAGGCTTGTTATTCGGCGCAGAGCACGGCGTGATGAGTGAGAAGCGCGCGGTAACGGCGCAGGCGCCGGGCGGTACAGGTTCGCTTAGAATGGCGGCCGAGTTCGTGGTACGTAATACCGATTCGCGCACCGTTTGGGTGAGCAATCCAACCTGGGCAAACCACAATAACATTTTCCAGTCTGCTGGTTTAACCGTTAAGCAATATGGTTATTATGATGCCGCCAGTCACGATATCGACTTCGATGCCATGCTTACCAGCCTGGAGCAAGCCAACAGCGGCGATCTACTCCTGCTGCATGGCTGCTGCCATAACCCGACGGGTATCGATCTTAACATCAGTCAGTGGGAAGTGATTGCCCAGCTTTGTGTCGACAAAGGCCTGGTCCCTTTGTTTGACTTCGCCTATCAAGGTTTCGGTGCCGGCGTAGAAGAAGACGCTCAGGGTTTGCGTTTGGTCGCGAGCAAGGTGCCTGAACTCTTGGTGGCTAACTCATTTTCGAAAAACTTCGGTCTCTACAATGAGCGTATTGGCGCCGTGACCTTAGTCGCCGAAAACGAAGAGACGGCCAAGCGTGCCTTTAGCCAGATCAAGAGCACCATTCGAAGCAGCTATTCTAATCCGCCAGCACATGGTGCATTGATTGTAGCGACTATTCTCGGTGACGCTGAGCTTCGCAAGTTATGGGAAGAAGAGCTGACACAGATGCGCGAACGTATCGCAGAGATGCGCGTACTGTTCGTTAAGACATTGTCTGAGCAGGGCGTCGAGCAAGATTTCAGCTTTATCTCGGCGCAAAATGGCATGTTTAGCTTCTCTGGCCTTAATAAGGAGCAGGTGGCACGCCTGAAAGAGGAGTTTGGCGTCTATATCGTAGGTTCGGGCCGCATCAGCGTTGCCGGCATGACCCGCGCGAACATGGATACCATCTGCCGCGCTATCGCACAGGTGCTGTAACCTTCATAATAGGTAAAACACGATTAACAAAGACGCCACGCTAGCAATAACGTGGCGTTTTTTATGCCAGTGCGTCGAGCGCTTGTGGCTCAACGATGAGAGACAGAGCGTCTGCCAGCGCCGCTCTGTCGTGGAGCGCCTGATGGTGGCGACTACGTAGCGGGTAGTGGGTGACTATGCCTGTGGTGAGATATCTGTCCCCGTGACAAAGTACATGATCGACAGCCTTATTGCCCATCACCTGTTTAAACCAGCCAAGGCGTTTCTCCAGGCTGAAGTTTGCCGCGGCCGAGGGCTCCTGGGTGAGATTATCGATAAGAATCACTTTCGCTTTAGAGGCATGTAGCGCCTCAGCTAGCTTAGGCAGCAGGAGTGGCGGCATTATGCTGGTCAAAAAGCTTCCTGGGCCTAAGATGACGAGATCGGCTTGACGAAACGCCTCACAGGCCTCGAGGGTGGCATCCACCATAGGTTCCAGCGATAGGGCGATAGGGTCTTCACACTTCTGGTCGACCTCGACTTCGCCGAAGATACGATTGCCACAAGACTGAATCGCAACCAGATGGGTAGGCTGCTCCGACATGGGGATCACCTTGGTCTCTATGTTGAGCAGTTTGCGGATCAGATTGACCGCATCTAACGGCCGTACACAGAGGTCGTCCAGCGCCATCAGCACCAGGTTACCCAGGTTGTGATTAGCAAGTTCACTCTTACCGCCGAATCGATATTCAAACAGCAGTGAGCCGACGGAAGGGCGGCTGGCGAGTTGGGACAGGCAGTTACGCAGATCGCCCCAGGCGATGCAGTCTTGCTGCTGGCGTAGTCGTCCGGTAGAACCACCGTTATCTGTGGTCGCCACTATGCCCGTCAGTTTAGGGCCGAGAAATGAGAGAGAGGATAGGACTCGGCCCAGTCCGTGGCCTCCGCCAATGGCGACGACATGTTGATATTGATTGATGGCACAATCGCGCATTTCGGGTATTTCCTTCCTGAATCCCCATTTACCTGTCGGTCATTATAACTATTTCCCCCTCTAGGTATAGCGGTTTTGTTCATCGCGTAGATGACATATAATGCCGCCCATGAACTCATAATAAGAGCGAAGCATTTGAGAACAGGTCACATCAACAAGTTGATACTATCCTTAGGGATCGTTGCGCTGGCGGTATTGGCGGTAAAGCTATTCTTGATTGAGCGCAAAACCGAGCCAGACCAAGCGCCCGGGACGATTTTGAAAAACCGCAGTCAGTTTAGTGCCATCCCAGATTTTCAGGCGATCGGCGATGTCGGTATGAAAAAGCAGGCCTTCTTCGATTTCCTGCGCCCGGCTATCAGGCATCACAATGCGGTGATTAGCGATGAGCGCAAGTTTCTGGAGCAATCTCGCGCTCACCTAGCAAACCAGCAGCCACTGTCCGAGGCCGAAGACTATCGTATCTTACAGCTCGCGAGCAAATACCAGTATTCGATGCGCACAGCTACCCTGGAGTCTCTTGATGAGCTACTAACACGGGTCGATACCATTCCCGAAGACTTAGTACTCATTCAGGCGGCTAACGAGACAGGTTGGGGCAGTAGCCGTTTTGCCAGAGAAGGGATGAATTTCTTCGGCCAATGGTGCTTTAAGAAGGGCTGTGGTCTGGTGCCGCAGTCGCGAAGTGAAGGGCTTAGCCATGAGGTGGCCGTCTTTAAGAGCGTCGAAGACTCGGTGGGCTCCTATATGCGTAACCTCAACTCGAATGCGGCTTATTCGCTGCTGCGCGCCATTCGCGCCGATTTAAGGGCGCAGAATCAACCGGTCAGCGCCGAGAAGTTGGTGTACGGCTTAATGAATTACTCAGAGCGTCAAGAAGCTTATGTTGAAGAGCTGCTTGATATGCTACGTCATAACAATCAATTTTTGGTGGAAAATCATGAACAAAGGCCTGCTGTGTAGTTGCCTGCTTCTGGCAACGAGTGTTGTTCAGGCAACGCCCATTTCTCTCGACTATCAGGGCTTCTATCAAAGAATGAAGCAGATGAACAAAGGTAACTATTCGCTTATCGATATCGCCTTTTCCGTCCCTAAGGCGAACGGCTGTGTTATCGAGAGTGGCTCAATCACCACAGAGAAACGCGATTATCCGCTGACGATCTCCAACGACCAACGTCTCTATATTCCATTCGATGAGACCCTAAAGTCCGAGCGTGCCCTGATCAATCTGCAGATGAAAAATGATGCCACCCGCTGTGGTGTCGCCATGCAGATCCGCGCCAAATCACCATCGAGCGAATATAGCCAGGCAGCACTTAGCGAGCTGGCAACCCAGATGGATGAGCTGCTCAAGCAGATGCAGGGCTTTCCGATGAAATATTTCGCCGAGGATATTGCCGGGGTCAGCTTTGAGTTTGCGGATAAAGCGCAGGTGACGATCGACGGTAAAGCGCAGCAGGTTGATGGCATCTATCGCTTAGCAAGTGATGAAATAAGCGCGCTAACTAAGATTAGCTTTAGTGAGACGCCTAAGGTGGTCAGTCCTTGGGTAAAAAGCTCCTAATCTAAGCTCATCATTGGTCACGATGACTGAATAATAAAAAAGCCCTCAACTGAGGGCTTTTTTATATCTGAGATAAGCGCCTAAGGCGTATAGGTGCTCACCACATCAATTTTGAGCAGGTCACTGCTGCGCTTAGCTGCATCGAGATCGATGTGACCACTGTTGGCCAAGTCGAGGAAATCGAATGCCGGCAGGTCCGACTCGGCAACATCACCTTTCATCGGCGCATCGGGATCTTGCTTCAAAGAGACGAAATCAAACTGGTCACGGTCGACGCCCTGTGACGGGCTGGTATTTTGCATTGCGGTGAAGATGGTTTCGATGCGGCCCGGGAACTGTTTATCCCAGCTCTTGAGCATATCTTTGACCGCCGCACGCTTAAGGTTTTCCTGTGAGCCACATAGGTTACAAGGGATGATAGGAAACGCCTTTAACTCGGCATATTCGGCGATATCTTTCTCGCGGCTGTAGGCGAGGGGGCGGATCACTACGTTAGCGCCATCATCCGAGAGCAGCTTGGGGGGCATCGCCTTGAGCTTACCCGCGTAGAACATGTTGAGGAACATGGTTTCTATGATGTCGTCTCTGTGGTGGCCCAGGGCGATCTTCGTCGCGCCGATCTTCTGGGCAAAACCGTATAAGGTGCCGCGGCGCAGACGGCTGCAGAGCGAGCAGGTGGTCTTGCCTTCTGGGATCTTATCTTTAACGATAGAGTAGGTATCCTTCTCGAGGATATGGTAAGGCACCTTTAGGCTATCTAAGTAGGCTGGCAGAATATCTTCCGGGAAACCTGGCTGCTTCTGATCCAGGTTAACGGCCACCAGGTTAAAGTTAACCGGCGCTCTCTGCTGCAGATTGACCAGGATGTCCAGCATGGCGTAACTGTCTTTGCCGCCGGAAAGACAGCACATGACGGTGTCGCCCTCTCCAATCATGTTGTAATCGGCGATGGCACTACCGACTTCGCGCCTTAGGCGCTTTTGTAGCTTGTTTAGCCGAGTTATCTGTTTCTTTGAGAGGGTTTCTTCAGACATAATAAAAAACGCGCCTAGTATCGTAAAATTCTGGGCGCGTAGTATAGCTTAAAAAATGGGGCTAAAGAAGATGGCCTAAGGCGATCATTCCTCTTCTAACGGTGACTTATAACCGTCGGGCTTAATCGCCAGCAGGTCGCAGTTGATGCTGTCGATCACATGCTCGGCGGTGTTACCGATAAGCGCCGCAGAGAAGCCGGTGCGACCCACGGTACCTAAGATCACCAGCTCGGCATCGAGCTGCTCGGCAAGCTCAGGGATCACATCCTCCGGCAGACCTTCCTTGATATGGCAGAAGTCGCTGGAGATACCATAGTTGCTGGCCAGGTAACAGACTCGCTGCTCGTGCTGCATGCGAATGGTTTCGCTATAGGTGTGCGCGTCAAAGTCAGGCAACTCGATAGCCAGGTTAACTGGGGTGCCAGGATAACCATTCACCAGATGTACCTGAGCGTCGAACTTCTTGGCCAGATCCAGGGCATGTTCGATGATCTTACCGTTAAGGGTTTGATGATCGTCATCTTCGGACGCCACGTTGATGGCGCACAGGATCTTACCGGCCACCGGCCAGTCATGTTCTTTCACCAAGAGCACAGGCACGGGCGCCTTACGCATCAGATGCCAATCGGTAGGGGTAAAGATCACCGACTTGAGCTTATCGTGTTCGTGTGTGCCTTTAACGATCAGATCATAACCGCCTTCGATGGCGTGTAAGATGATGCTCTCGAAGGGACGATTGTGCCAGATCACTTCGCTGTCGATGGCGACGCCGCTGTCTTTGTAACCGGCCAGGATATCGTCTAACCAGGCCCTGCGCTGGGCAATCACGCCTTGGCGCATGGCTTCACGCTCATGACCCGACAGGATAGAGGTCATCTCGTAGGAAAAATCGAAAATAGAGAGGAAAACGGTGATTGACGCTTGGTTTTTAGAGGCCAGTTCGACTGCTCTGGCGAGGGCAGATTGCTTGTCGCTTGTTGGATCCACTACAACAAGGATCTTATGATAGTCCTTCATAGATTCTTCCTTTATCTGAGGTGGTACTTAAATAATGAGCGATATAGGGCAAATTGCCTTGTTTTAGATCAAATTTGCCCAGAAAATCGGCTGATTAGCGGCCTATCTTGTTGTTACCGGCTAACTTATTGAGCGAGTCAAAATCGACGATGGTAATGTACTTTCCTTTTACCTCGATCAATTCTGCTTTTTGGAAGCGTCCCAGGAGACGGCTGATGGTTTCAACGGTCAAACCAAGATAGTTACCAATATCACCACGTGTCATGGTGAGACGGAACTCTTTGGGCGAGAAACCACGGCTGCCGAAACGGCTAGCCAGATTACTGATAAATGCCGCTAGACGCTCCTCGGCGTTTTTCTTGCTGAGTAGCAAGATCATCTCTTGGTCGCTTTGGATCTCGTTGCTCATCAGACGCATGATCTGTTGTCTGAGCTTAGGCATGGTGCCTGAGAGCTCGTCTAAGGTATCGAAAGGAATTTCACATACCATGGAGGTCTCTAGCGCCTGGGCGAAACTCTGGTGGATCTGGGAGTGAATACCATCGAAACCTATTACGTCACCGGCCAGGTGAAAGCCTGTTATCTGCTCATCACCCTGTTCGGTAATGGTGTAGCTCTTGATGGTACCCGAGCGAATCGCATAGAGAGATTTTAACGAGTCGCCAGACTTAAATATTTGCTCGCCTTTTTGTATCGGTTTCTTACGTTCAATAATGTCATCAAGCTGATCTAGCTCGTTGTTATTCAACGTGAAAGGGATACATAAAGTACCCATGCTGCAGTCATGACAATGAATGGCGCATCCGGGTACAGCCGAACGACGACTTTTAATATTATCTGTCATAATCTCTCTCGAATTTCACAATTAGGCTTATGTTAAACTAATTTAATAGTCACAGCTAGCCTAGCTGCGCAAATGCAATATACAAAGTGTGTATGCCAAAGCTTACTAAGATTAAGCCGCTGATAAGCCTTACTTTTCGTGCCTGTACTAGCTGGGCAAAGTAGCGTGCGGCGATGCCAACGCTGACCAGCGCCGGTAGGGTGCCCAGGCCAAAGGCCGCCATGATCATCGCCCCTTGCTGCGCGGAGTTTGCCGCGACCGCCCAGGTAAGTGTGCTATAGACCAAGCCACAGGGCAGCCAGCCCCATAGCAGACCTGCCGCAAAGGCTTGTTTTAAATCTGTTATCGGTAACAACTTATTCGCAATAGGACCGATAACGCGCCACAATAATTTCCCCACGCGCTCAATCTGCACCACACCTGACCAGATCTGCGCAATATACAGACCAGTCACTATCATCATCACACCGGCGAATACGCGCATGCCAATCAGGTAGGCATCGATACTAAAGAGAGTACTGAGCAGGCTGGCCGAGCCGCCCACCAGAGCGCCGGCTGTGGTATAGCTTAAGATCCTCCCCAGGTTATAGCTGAGAATAAACTTAAGCTGAGCCAGCAGAATATTATCGCTGGCTTTTTTAGGGAGCTGCTGGGAGAAGGCGCCGACCAGGCCACCACACATGCCGATGCAATGGCCCGCGCCCATCAGACCGACGAGGAAGGCGCCGGTAATGCTAAAATCGATCAACTTGGCGTCGACTCGTCTTTGGTGTCTTGAGGCTTCTGCTTGATGTCATCATCAAACAAGATAGATACGCTCTGCCTGTCGAGATCGTCAAATTGTTCAGATTTAACCGCCCAGAAGAAGATGCCTACGGCAACCAGCACGAACAGCATGGCAATAGGGATCAAGACATAGATAATACTCATAAACGAACCTTTAGTAGTCTGAGGCTATTGGCGACAACAATTAATGAGCTGGCCGACATACCTATGGCGGCAATGTAGGGTAACACGTGTCCAGTTACCGCTAAAGGAATGATAAGCAGGTTATAGCCAAGCGCCCAGATCAGGTTTTGTCTGATGATCTGCTCGGTCATCTTGGCGATGCGAACCGCCTGAGGAAAGCGTGATAGCTGATCGCCGAGCAGGATAAGATCGGCACTGTTTTTGGCGATGTCCGCACCGCTGCCCATGGCTACCGACAGATTGGCTCCGGCAAGTACCGGCGCATCGTTTACACCATCGCCGAACATGACGACCTGCTTACCTTCATCTTTTAGCTGATTGATAAGTTTAAGTTTATCTTGAGGCTTGAGGCCTTTATGCAAGTTTTCTATACCCACTTCTCTGGCAACTTGCTCTACGTGTTCACTGGTGTCACCACTGGCAATACAGGTAGCAAAGCCCATCTCCTTGAGGGTTGCCAGAGTAGCTTTAGCATCTTCTCGCACCGTATCGCTCAGGGTAAAGCCGGCGAGTAGCGCGTCGTTATCGGCAAGATAGACGCTGTGCTGGCCGTCGATAGCGGTAACGCCTGTGTTTTGGCGAATAAAATCCGCGCTGCCGAGAAAATAGCGAGTGTCATTGACCTTAGCCTGTACGCCCGCACCGGCGACATACTGACTCTCATCCAAGCGGTAGCCACTCTGGTAGTAAGGCGCGAACGCTTTGGCGATGGGATGAATCGAATGCGATTCCATGGCGGCGGCGATTGCCAGCACATCGAGGGAGTCATCTGAGTTAAAACACTGAGTAAATTTCTTAGTCTCGCGCAGAGTGAGGCTGCCGCAGGTGAGAGTTCCGGTCTTATCAAACACCACCTGATCGACTTTCGGTAGCTTCTCAAATACACCTGGACGGCGAGCAACCACACCAAGCCTGGTAAAGAGGCCAGTAGCGCAGGTGACCGCAGTCGGCGTCGCCAATGCCAGCGCGCAGGGGCAGGTAGCGACCAAGACGGAAAGCGTGACCCAAAAGGCATCTTCCGGCCAATAGTGCTTCCACACCAGATAGGTTAGGGCGGCAACCAGTAAGATGGTCCAGGTGAAATAGTTGGAGATGGTATCGACGTAGAGCGCTACCTTTGGCTTGTTATTCGATGCCGCCTCTTGCAGGCGAATGATTTCGGCAACCAATTGATCTTGCCCAGTGGCCATGACATTGACCTTTATCGGATGATCCACATTGATGGTGCCCGCATACACCTGACTGGTGACATTCTTGGTCACCGGCATCTGCTCGCCCGTGAGCATGGCCTCGTTGACGCTGCTCATACCCTCGACGATATCGCCATCGGCGGCGATCACCTCACCGGGCTTGACCATGATGAGGTCACCCACCTTAAGGCGCTTGGCCGGCACTTCGGTTTGATTACCTTCATCGTCCAAAAGGTTAGCGGTGAGCGGGATCAATTTGTGCAGGTTATTGGAGCTAATGGAGGCTTTCTGCCGCGCGTTTTGTTCGAAATAGCGTCCCAGCAGCAGGAAGAAGGTAAACATGCTGACGGATTCGAAATAGACTTCGCCCTGGCCAGATACCGTAGCGATACAGCTGGCGATATAGGCGCCGCAGATGGCGATGGACACAGACACGTCCATATTGAGTCGGCCGGATAACATGGCGCGCACGGCGCTAAAATAGAAAGGCTGCGCCGAATAGAAGACCACGGGCGCGGCGAAGATCATGCTGACCCAGCGAAAATAGTCCCTGAACTCCACGTCGAGATCGGTGAAGTAATCAGAGTAGAGCGCCAGGGCAAACATCATTACCTGCATGGTGGCAAAGCCTGCCAGGCCGAGTCTGAGTAGGAACTTACGACTATTCTTCTTGCTCTGTATCTCTTCGTCATCCACCTGATAGGGAGCGGCTTGATAGCCGATACGGCTGATCTGCGCCAGGATCTCTGACAGCTTGAGCTTTTCGGGATCCCAGCTGACCTGGGCCCGCTCTGTGGTGGTGTTGACCGCAATCTTATTGATGCCATCGAGATGCTGCAGCTTATGTTCGATCAACCAGGCACAGGCCGCGCAGGTAATGCCATCTATGGTAAGAGAGGTACTGGCACTCTGCTTGTCTTTATGCAGGTCTTGATGCACAAAGTCTTGCTGCACCTCTTTAAGATCGAAGGCGGAAAAGGCGTTAAGGGCTTCGGGCACCAGCGCAGTCTGCTTGCTGCCTGGCTCGGTACGGTACTTATAATAATTAGTCAGTCCCGCCTCTATGATAGCGGCAGATACCGCCTGGCAGCCGGGGCAACACATGGGCTGAGGGACATTGTCGATAAGGGTCTCGAACTGGCGGCCGGTGGTTACCGGCTCGCCGCAATGAAAGCAGTTTAACGCATCCATAAAAGATTAATTTAACCAGTATTGTTGATTATCTTTTAGCTCGAGACGTTTCTGGATGCGCCATGTGCCATCAAACCCTTCCAGTCTGACTTCCCAGCTGCCCTGAAGCGGCGAGTTGAGCGCGATATGGTAAACCTGATTACCGTCGGCGGTGGCTACCTCGGCAAAGTCTTTCTCTTGTAGCGTTGGATGATAGAAGGATACGTTGAGCGCAGCTGTATAGGGCTCACCGCCATGTTGGGTGAGGGTGAGTTCATCTTGGGTTAGATGCAACTCAAATTGCAAGCCAAGTTGCTTGGCGTGTTTAATCTTACGCAGGTCCATATTAATGGCCTTGCCGTCTTTGTAATAGTCTTCCGATACCAAGGAGTCTTTATTTTCGACTGCGAGGAACATCAAATACACACTGGCAAATACGGCACACAGCGGCAAAATAATCAGAAACCAAGGCCAAAACTGTTTATACCAAGCTTGTGGTTTATTCATGGATACTACCTGTTATTTTTGTTGGCCATATCTTACCGTTAAAAGGCAGTGATAGCACTTAAAAAAAAGGCCTCGATCTGTTTCGAGGCCTTGGTGTTACTTATATGTAATTACTTGTTTGACAAGCTATAAACATAGGCTGTGATGACGTGAACTTTCTCTTCGCCCAAGACATCTTTCCAAGCAGGCATTACACCAGAACGACCGTTCTTAATGCTCTCTTGGATCACACCGCGACTACCGCCGTACAACCAGGTGTTGTCGGTGAGGTTAGGTGCACCCATGAACTTGTTACCAGTACCGTCCATACCATGACAGGCAAAACAACCTTTCATGAATGATGCCTGACCTTGAGCGGCTAGGGCTTCATCGTGGTCGCGACCAGACAGTTTAACGACGTATTCAGCCAGGCCTTTCAGCTCGCTGTCCTCGATTGGTAGACCGCCTTTTGGTGGCATCATGCCGTGACGACCGTTCATGATAGTGGTCTTGATAGTGGCAAGATCGCCGCCATATAACCAGTCACCGTCAGTCAGGTTAGGGAAGCCCTTGCTACCGCGCGCGTCACTACCGTGGCACTGAGCACAGTTTTGTAGGAACAGACGACCACCCACTTTCAGGGCTTCTTCGTTCTTCACTAGCTCTTCGAGCGGTGTTGCCAGATAAGCCGCGAAGATCGGGCTGTACTTAGCATTGGCTTTCTCAACCTCTTGGTCATACTGAACCCAGCGCTTTTCATTTGCAGCCAGTTCAACGGCAGCGGCAGAATCTTCCTTGATACCTTTGTCGGTACCAATGCTTTGGTTCGAGCTTGACCAGCCTAGGAAACCTTTATAGTTACCAAGACCTGGGTAGGCTGCCAGATAGACCACACCGAAGATGATGGTGATGTAGAACATATAACTCCACCACTTAGGCAGCGGGTTATTGATCTCTTCAATGCCATCAAAGCTGTGACCCATTGATTTGCCTTCTTCAACACCTGTGGTGTTTTTAGAGACAACAAACAGTAGGATGAAACATCCTGCGATTACCACAATTGTGAGTACGGTAATCCAAATACTCCAGAAGCTACTCATCATCACTTATGTTCTCCTGAGTCCTTGTGCTTCTCATCATCTGAGAAAACAAGGTTAGCGGCCTCGTCAAACTGCGCTTTACGGCGACCGCTATAAGCCCATGCAAAAATACCGACAAACGTCACCATGACAACAATGGTAATAATCCCTTGTACTGTGCCGTAATCCATATTTATGCCTCCAATTTATTTCAGTGCGTGACCTAGCGACTGCAGGTATGCAATTAATGCCTGCATCTCAGTCTTACCTTCAACCGCTTTCTTAGCGTTGTCGATATCATCTTGAGAGTAAGGCACGCCGAAACCACGGAACACTTCCATCTTCTTAGCCGTTAGCTCGCCATCTAGGACGTTCTCGGCCAACCAAGGGAAGGCAGGCATGTTTGATTGTGGTACTACTGCGCGAGGATCAAGTAGGTGAACTTCATGCCACTTGTCGCTGTAACGACCGCCAACACGGGCCAGGTCTGGACCAGTACGCTTAGAACCCCATAGGAATGGGTGATCCCAAACTGATTCACCGGCAACAGAGTAATGACCGTAACGTTCTGTTTCAGCACGTAGCGGACGAATCATCTGGCTGTGACAACCTACACAACCTTCACGAATGTAGATGTCACGACCTTCGAGCTCAAGTGCCGAGTATGGACGTAGTCCAGTTACTGGCTCAGTAGTGTCTTTTTGGAAAAGCAGGGGAGTGATCTGTACCAGGCCACCAATACTGATAGCAATTACGGTAAAGATACCCAGCAGACCGATGTTTTTCTCGACTATCTCATGATTAAATTTCATCAAATCTACTCCTTATGCTTCAGCCAGCGCTGGCAAAGATTCTTTTGGCGCTTTTACTGTCTTAACCACGTTATATGCCATTAGCAGCATACCAGTGACGAAGAACAGGCCACCTAAGAAGCGAACAAAGTAGAATGGGTATGATGCTTCCAAACCTTCAACGAAGCTGTAGGTTAGGGTGCCGTCAGAGTTAACTGCACGCCACATCAGACCTTGCATAACACCCGAGATCCACATTGAAACGATGTAAAGTACAGTACCGATAGTCGCTAACCAGAAGTGAACGTTAATCAGTTGTGTGCTGTACATACGACCGTGACCGTAGATTGCAGGGATCAGGTGGTATAGCGAACCGATAGATACCATAGCCACCCAGCCTAGCGCGCCTGAGTGAACGTGACCTACGGTCCAGTCGGTGTAGTGAGACAATGCGTTAACTGTCTTAATGGCCATCATAGGACCTTCGAAGGTCGACATACCATAGAATGACAGAGAAACGATCAAGAAACGCAGAATAGGGTCTGTTCTTAGCTTATGCCAAGCACCAGACAGGGTCATGATACCGTTGATCATACCGCCCCAAGAAGGTGCGAACAGGATCAGAGACATCACCATACCCAGTGACTGTGTCCAGTCTGGTAGCGCTGTGTAGTGCAGGTGGTGTGGACCCGCCCAGATGTACAGTGCAATCAACGCCCAGAAGTGAACGATAGACAGGCGATAAGAATAAACAGGACGACCCGCTTGCTTAGGTACGAAGTAGTACATCATACCCAGGAAACCTGCGGTCAGTAGGAAGCCAACGGCGTTATGGCCATACCACCATTGCACCATGGCATCGACAGCGCCAGAGTATAATGAGTATGACTTGAACAGGCTGACTGGTACTGCCATAGAGTTCACGATATGCAGTACTGCAACCGTGATGATGAAGGCGCCGAAGAACCAGTTTGCCACATAGATGTGTGACGTGGTTCGCTTAACAATTGTGCCAAAGAACACAACGGCATAGGCTACCCATACTATGGTAATAGCGATGTCGATAGGCCATTCAAGTTCAGCGTATTCTTTACTGCTGGTTAGACCAAGCGGCAGAGTAATAACGGCTGAAAGAATAATGGCTTGCCATCCCCAGAAGGTAAATGCAGCTAACTTAGGTGCAAATAGGCGGGTTTGGCAGGTACGCTGGACGATATAATAGGATGTTGCAAATAACGCTGAAGTACCAAACGCGAAAATCACGGCGTTTGTGTGCAGAGGTCTTAGACGACTGTACGTTAGCCATGGAGTTTCGAAGTTAAGTTGTGGCCAGATTAACTGGGCCGCGATCAATACACCTACTGTCATACCGATAATGCCCCACAAAACTGTGGTGAGGGCAAATTGGCGGACAACAGTGTAATTGTAATCAGCGCCTTGAGGCTGGGAATGGTTCATCATATTGCTTCCACTGCTTATTACTTATACTTATTGTTTGAGTAAAGCGGCACTTTACCCGGTAAAATGACATCAAAGGCTTGTTTCCCTACGAAACAAACAAGATTGTGTCAATGTGTCACGCAACATTAACGCAAATTAATGCCGAGTAACGCAATGATACTTGAGCAATATCAAAAAAGATAGGAATTATGCGGCCTGGGATATTGATCCAGATCAAACTACCTGGATAGAATGTAAACACTATGATTCAAAAGGTTAATAATTGTGCTACTGAATCGACAAATCTCACTAATTACGCTGACTGCAAGCCTATTTTTAATGCCCCTGTTAACGGGCTGCGAAAAGGCGCCAAAAGCACTTGAACAAGATGTAAAAGTCGCTAGCGAATCTGCCTTAGAAATCGACCCGAGCTTGTGCGATTTTCATCAAAACAGCTGCGATAAAAAACTCGGTGAAACGCTTATTTCGTTGGCGATCTCCCCAGAAAACACCCCTAGTGAGAAGCCCTTAACGGTAACCTTGACCAGTAGCGAACGACTGAAAAATCTCAAGGTGCGAGTGGAGGGGAGAGATATGTTTATGGGGGTTATCCCACTTATTTTAAGTGAAGCTGGCAAAAACACCTATCAAGGAACGCTAATATACGGTTCTTGCAGCAGCAATTATATGGTGTGGCGTCTTATCGCCAGTTTCGAGATAGGCGGTCAATCTAAGACCATTATGTACGATTTTTTGGCCGATAATCCGCCTAAGAATGGCTAAAAGCTGTGCTAATTGATCTCAGCTGCCTTATATGGAATAAAGCCTTTTAGGCAGCTAGCTTCATCTAAACCACCAGACTCATATAGCCGGACTCCAATAACTAGGCCCAACTCACTAGATCAATATAACCCGCTCACGCCGACTACTGATTGTTTAAGGCTAATCGCTATCTTTAATTGCTATCAGTTAGGGCCAATCGCACCTTATTGAAGCGCTCTATGTTATCGATAAAGAGTGAGGTAAGGACAGGATCGAAGTGGGAACCCGCACCTTTTGCGATCTCAGCTATCACTTCATTTAACGGCCAGGCCGGTTTATAGCAGCGCTCGTGGGAGAGCGCATCGAACACATCTGCGATAGCAACAATGCGCGCAAAGATATGAATCTCATCGCCTTTTAAACCATCAGGATAGCCGCTGCCATCGTATTTTTCATGGTGCTGCAAGGCAATGATAGCGGCGGCGTTGAGAATAGGGCGCTCCGAGTTACCCAAGATCTGGTGGCCGATGGCGGGGTGCTGACGCATGATCTGCCACTCTTCGTCGTTTAGTTTGCCAGGCTTTAACAGCACGGCATCCGGCGTCGCTATCTTACCTATGTCGTGCATGGGCGAGGCGTGTTTAATGAGATCGGCCTGTTGATCATCGAGCCCGGCCAACTTCGCCAGGATATAACAGTACTCGGCCATACGCTTGACATGGTTGGCGGCTTCCTTCGAGCGGCTCTCGACCACATCTCCCAGGCGGAAGATCAATTCAGACTGGGTATCTTCTAGCTCTTTGTTCAGCAGTAGATTCTCGAAGGCAACGCCAACATTGATGGCAAAGATATCGATAAGTTTCTTATCCAGATCGCCGATGGCATGTATGTTGTCCATATACAGCAGGTTGATCCAGCCACTCTTGGCCGGGAAGTAACCCACAAACAGATTGTCTTCATAAAGACATGTCTGCTCTTGGAGCGCCCGTTTAAGCAGTTTCTCGATGGGCTCGGGGATAGCTTGTTCATGGTGACTTGCAAATTGGCCAGTACCGGCCAGGATATGGAGTTTGTCAGTACTTAAATCCTTGCTCATCGCATCGATGGCATTGCAGGTTAGCAGCAAGGTTTCATTGTTGAGGTTTAGCAGGTTGGCGACCTGAGTCAGCAGGCCGTCGGCAAAATGATGCAAGGTTCTGAGTTCAAACAGGCCAGAGGTTGCCTTGACGACCCGCTCGAGCCCTTCGCGGTAGCGGATTTGCGTTTGTTTCGCCGCTTCGATCTCCATGATATCGCGGTAACTTCTCAGCGCAGAGTAGACGCTGGTGATCAGCTTACGTGAATCCAATTCAGCCTTTGCCTTGTAATCGTTGATGTCGTAATTGACGATCACATCTTCTTCGGGCGCTTGTCCCGGCTGACCGGTACGCAGGATTAATCTGATGCTGCGGTTGTTATGCTCTTCGCGGATCCATTTGACCAGCTCAAGACCGGCGTGGTCGCTCTCCATAACCACGTCGATAAAAGCCATGGCCACGTCATTTTCATCTTGTAATACCCGCTTTGCTTCCTCACCGCTATAGGCGTTAATGAACTCTATGCCGCGGTTATCTAGCTTAAACCGCGACAGTGCGAGTTTTGTTACTGTGTGTACATCGGGCTCATCGTCGACGATCAGTATGCGCCAGGCCGGTCCTGTTTCTGTTTCGGCTGCTTTCTTCTTACCTGAGAACAGTGGACTCTTTTTCGCCATATCAATTAGCATCCGTACCCCTCTTAGGTGAACTAAATTGACCTTATTTATTAGTGTAGTAACTCACGTGACATTTAGCTGGAGAATTTAGAAGGTGAGAAATTGAAATTGCAGATTAAATGAGGCAGTTAGCCCTGTTTGTTGCGTATAGCATGGCGATAACAGCGCAGCTAACACTTGCGCGGTAAACATATACTTGTGTTTACCGAGCAAGCGCTATTTAATCTAACCGATCAAATACTGAACTAAGGCTACAATTTTATTGAATATTTTTGTTTTTTTGTTGCTATAGTGCGTAGGGCATCCCATAGCGTTTTTAATGGAGTCAACTCTTGCACGCCTTACCTCTATTTGAATCGATCGATTATATCGAAGCTGGCAATCCCATCGTCAATCAGCACATTACGGCGATAGCCATGAATAGCGTCGAAGATGCAGGCTTGGTTTATGAGTTGGCATCCGATCTACTGTTCGCCCAGCGGGAAAATGAGAACAGTTATAAGAGTTTTCGTAGCGAAATCACCTGTTTTCTACATTGGTGTTTCGATGTGGTGCAGCAGTCGCCAGGACAGATAAGCAGACGTGACATGGATAAATTCGTGGCCTACTGTCAGTCGCCACCAAAGGCGCTAATCGGTCAATTTAACGTTGCCCAGTTTAAACTCGACAAGGCGAGTCAACAGCGCGTACCCAATCCGTTATGGCGACCCTTTGTGGGAAAACGAGGGGAAGAATATCGCCTTAGCGATAACGCCCTCAAGACTAAGATGGCGATACTCTCCTCATTCTATGGCTTTTTGATGGCGGAAGATTACTGTGAGCGCAACCCTGCTCAGGCCTGGATGAACCATTCAAAGTTTGCCCATAAACGAAAGTTCGCCATGAGCGAAGAGGAGGGCAGTGGACTCGCCTTTACCGAATTGCAATGGTCCTATGTGATCTCAAGCGTCGAACAGCTTGCCATCGTAGAACCTGAAATTCATCAACGTAGTCTGTTTCTTATCAAATTGATTTACGGCTGTTATTTGCGTGTATCTGATGTGAGTGCGCGAACCGGTTACAGCCCTATCATGGGACAGTTTAAGCAAGATAAGCAGACAGGGATCTGGCGTTTTCATATTCCCAAGAGCAAAGGGGGCAAGCAGCGGCAAATCCCATTGTCCAATGCATTAATAGAGGCACTCAAACAGTACCGCGAACATTTGGGGCTGTCACCTTTACCCGGCTATCAGGAACAGACACCGATTTTCGTGCGCCATAGGGCCGCCGGGCGAGGACGTGATGTGGGATTGGTCGACGCAAATCTGGGTATTCGCCAGGTGAGAGAGGCGGTACAGTCGCTGATCAATCACGCCGCTGACCAGGCGGCAGCGGACGGGCTTTTGGAAGATGCAGAGGTAATGCGAAAACTGACAGTGCATAGCATCCGCCATACCGGGATCACCCATGACATTAACCTCAATGGTCGGCCGTTATCTCATGTTCAGGCGGACGCAGGGCATGAGAGCATCGATACCACGTCTCAGTATCTTCACACATCTCAGGCCGAAAGGCATCAGAGTGCAGCTAATAAGCCTATGGACAGATTAGCCGGCATCGAATGATCAAAAAAGCCCGTGTCCGGGAAGACACGGGTAGGGAGCCTAAAGCGGTCGCATCGCTTAAGTATCTCAACAAGAAAAGACTTAATAGACAGGGCTCTAATTTGAGTTGACGATAATAGTTTAAATAGGCTGTTTTGCGATTCCATGTCACTCAGATGACGCTTTAGTTAATGCTTAACTAAAGATTTCTGCCAACCTATAAACATTATGATGACCGGTCGCTTAAATTTTAGCCATACTGATAACCTTACTTTTAACATATGAATGGCAGCCATTTTTCAAATCGCTTAATGCCGATAAGTATCATTATCGGCATCTGACTAAAAACTTGTTTTAGCTATTTCTTTAGCTAGCATATCTCATTCTATATGACGATTCTCAATATCAAGACGACTAAGATACTTAGGTTACTTTTGAGCGTTTGCTTCTGCGAGTCGAGATCTGAGACATTTGCTGAAACATTTGATTAGTGCGAATTGGTAGCCAGATTCTGAAGCGCAGTTAAGTTAGTCATACACTGAGTTTCGCATTACTTTTTTAAAAGCACCCAGTTTAAACATCTAAATGTCATGCATTCCATTAATGCATTCAAAGTAACGCACCGAAACTATCAAACCGGCAAGCCTGGTTGGTACTTAACTAACACCCGTAACACTAAGAGCATCTAAACTAACTTTAGCTTTCCAAGTGCTTGCTAATTGAAGGCTAAATCTGCACTTGCTTCAGTAGTTCGCAAAATTCTTGCGTTATTAAACAAATAGCTGACGCAGGGAAAATCCAACACAATTTTCACGCGTCGCTACGTGCATGAAATTACTTAAACAAGGGGATTACCCGCCAGATTTCACGTAGCGACGCCTAATGATTGAGCAATCCAAGGCAAGTAAAACTCTGGATGCTGATTAGAATGCTCCATAGAAAGAATATCTCAATGCGTCAAGATACCAATAAGGACTTTAGAAAAGCTAAGACGATTCTTTAACGGACTGCCTAAAGGCCAGTAGCTGAATTAAGGTATCGACTCGGAGTGCTTGTTGAGATGCCAGTCTTAGTAAGTTCGCTTTGTATGAAAAAGAATAGCTCTATTGTCGCAACTGTGACTCAGCTAAATGAGCAGAATCTCTATTGCCATCAAAAGAGATAGCACTGATAAAAGAAGAGAAAGGACTTAGTAATATTTAAATTGTTCATTCTATTGGGCGCACTCGAGACAGACAGCTTTTAGGCTATAAGCAGATAAGGCAAAATTAAAAGTGAAAGTAGAAATGGCATATAGGCTAGTCTTTGTAAGATTGAAATCTGGCTCACTCTCCACCACAGTCTTAGATATACAATGCTGCGCACAATGTATATTATGTTAAATTAAATGTAAGGGGACGAGCTCTACCAGCTCACAATATCGCGCCCTGCATCTTTGGCTCTGTATAATGCAGCGTCTGCATCGTGTAGCATCTGCGTAAGGCTCTTACCCGGCTCGAACGAGCTTAGGCCACAGCTAAAAGTGATCTGCAGTGAGTCATCACCGATCTGAAAACGATTTTGTCTTATGGCATCACAATAGACCTGCGCGCGGCCCTCGAGATAAGTCTCGAAGTCTTGGCCTGTGCCAAAGGGACGATTAACCAAGACGACAAACTCTTCGCCGCCCCAACGCATCAGCACATCTTCAGGATCTTGTTGCTGCCTTAAGGTTGCGGCAATATGGCGCAGCGCATCATCGCCGACCATGTGACCGTAGGTGTCGTTGATCAACTTGAAATAATCGACATCGATAAGGATGACGCCCAGTTCTCTCTGCTGCTGACTACAGGCGTGATATAGGCGCTCGCCAATGGCGATGCCCTCGCGCCGATTGTAAAACTGCGTGAGATCGTCATAGATAGCATGGTGTGTCAGCTGGGCTTCCAGCGCCTTTAACTCTGTGATATCGAATATCACACCAATTAGGCCGGCCACCTCACCACGATTGTCGTTAAAACTTGTCTTATGAAAACGCACAAAGACAGAATCACCTTGACGGGTCTTTATCTGTTTCTCATAGATCTGCACGCCAGGATTGTCGAATAACGCCTGATCGGCGCGTTGGTAGACTTCGGCTAATTCCTCGTCGAAAAGCTCATAAACGCTCTTACCAATTAATTCGTCCCGGGTGAGTTTAATGAAGGATTCAAACGCCTTGTTGCAGCCCAGATAGACGCCTGCCTTATCTTTATAGAAGATAGGCACAGGCAAGGTATCCAATGTCAGTTGCAACAGATAGCTGTCACTGGCCAGACATTGGAGCAGATCTGGGTGTAGATTGGGCGCATCATACGGCATATTTAGGGTCTCTTCTTGTTTAAATTGACGTTCCCTGTACCTAACAAGAGTATAGTTGTGTTAACTACGAGTGCTATATTAACAAGTTATCTCGGCGCTGCGGGATTTATCGAATCGATTTTGTAGTACTGAATCGTCAAAATAATCATCTTGAGCCGCTTTACTTAGCAAGCGTTAACGATTTGTACAGATATTGAGCGAACAAATCAATTAGTGCGCCTAAATACCTCTTTCAACATAAAAAATGATTGTAAATTGAAAAATGAGCTGCCTACACTGGGGTTAACATTTGTCATATGAGGGCACTCGCCTATGACCATTTCTCCTCTTGCCAGTGACAAGCTTTATCGTTCTTCTACACTTGCCCTACTCGATCCCAGTATTAAATCGACTAAACAGCTGACGCCGCTCAACGAAATTGTCGGCCAGGAACGCGCCCAACAGGCGGTAGAATTTGCCATGTCGATGAAAGATAAGGGCTATAACATCTACGCCATCGGCCGAAATGGTCTGGGTAAACGTACTATGGTAATGCGTTACCTGGACAGATATGACCCTAACGGGCATCATCAACTCTTCGATTGGTGCTATGTGGTGAATTTCGATGATGCCCGCACGCCTAAGGTGCTTAAGCTACCTCGTGGCCAGGCCCAGGCCTTCAAGGCAGACATCGAAAACCTGATGAAACGCCTAGTAAAGGCCCTGCCCTTGGCCTTTGACAATGAGCTCTACTATTCGCGGGCCGAGAAACTAAAGACACAGCTGGCCGAGAAGCAAGAATCGGCGCTGGGGCAGATCACCAAAGAAGCGGCCGCGAAGCAGATCAGCCTGTCCATCAATCCCCAAGGCAGCTACGAGCTGGTCGCCATGAATGGTGAGGAGCCACATACCGAATCGAGTTTCGCCGAGCTAAGCAGTAAAGAACAGGCCAAGCTCGAAAAAAATATCGGGTCCCTCGAATCTAAGCTTAGGGAAGTGGTACGCAAGTTTACCGCCTGGGAAGAGAGTTATTCGGACAAACAGCAGAAGCATGACGAGCAGGTGGCTCAGGAAGTCTTGGTGCATCTGCTTGACTCCCTAAAGGAGCGTTACGCGCAATATCCCGAGGTGAAGGCTCATCTTAATGAGATGCACAAAGATATCTTAGATAATCTGGATATCTTCCTCGAGCAAAATGAGGAGCAGATCGCCCTCTCCTACGCCTCCCTGGCTAAGAAGATGCCGAGGCGCTATCAGGTCAATGTGTTAGTTAATCATGCCGATATCCCCATGCCCATAGTGATTGAGGAGAGCCCTAACTATCACAACATCTTCGGCTATATAGAAAACGCCACCTATAAGGGCACCATCTTTTCCGATTTTTCCTTGATCCGCCCAGGCAGCCTGCATAAGGCTAACGGCGGCGTGCTGATGATTGACGCCATCAAGGTGTTGGAGCAGCCCTACGTATGGGACGGCTTGAAGCGCGCCCTGCGCTCTCGTAAGTTAAGTCTCAGCTCGTTAGAGCGCGAGGTGACGCTATCGGGTACCATCTCGCTGGACCCCGAGGCCATCCCATTAGATGTGAAGATCATTTTGTTTGGTGACTACCAGACCTATCAGCTGCTGCAACATTATGATCCTGAATTTAAAGAGCTATTTAGAGTCACCGCCGACTTTGAAGATGAGATGCCACGTACCGATGCCTCTGAGGTGCAGTACGCGAAATTTATCTCTAGCATAGTGGTGGGCAACAAGATGCTGCACTGCGACCGCGGCGCCATAAAACGTGTCATAGAGTTCAGTGCGCGCCAGGCCGATGCGCAAAATAAGTTGTCCCTGCATTCGGCGGATATTGCCAACCTGCTGCGGGAATCTAATTATGTGGCCAGGACGAGTAAGTCGAATATGATCCGAGCAGGCCATGTTGAGCAAGCACTGCATAATCATGAGCTCAGGGTCTGTCGCTTGCGTGATCATGTGATGCAGAGCTTCATCAATGGCACCACGCTCATCGATACCCAAGACAGTGTGGTTGGTCAGATCAATGCTCTGTCTGTGGTGGCAACCTCGGATCATCAATTCGGTGCCCCAAGTCGTATCACCGCCAGTGTCTCACTCGGTGAAGGCGCCGTGTTTGATATCGAGCGCAAGGTAGAACTTGGCGGCCAGATCCACTCCAAGGGGGTGATGATTCTAACGGCGTATCTCGCGACGATTTTTGGTCAGACGGATAAGATACCGCTAACCACTCACCTCACCTTCGAACAAAACTATTCGGGTGTCGACGGTGATAGCGCCTCGATGGCGGAACTGTGCGCCATCGTCTCCGCCTTTGCCAAGGTGCCACTGCGTCAGGATGTTGCCATCACAGGTTCGATGAACCAGTTTGGTCAGGCACAGCCCATCGGCGGGGTAAATGAGAAGATCGAGGGCTTCTTCGATGTCTGTAAGATCAAGGGACGCCATAAGGGCCAAGGGGTGATCATTCCGCGCACCAATGTGCAAAACCTGATGCTTAGAGCCGATATCGTCGATGCCGTGAGCAAGGGAGATTTCTCTATCTGGGCAATCGATCATGTCAACGAAGCGGTTGAGATCTTAACGGGTATTCCGGCGGGTGAACGTGATTTTGAGTTCGAAGATTATCCAAAAGACAGCCTCTACGCCATGGCCGATGCCAGACTGCAGAAACTGAGGGATCATGTTAAACGCACTCAAAAGGCTAAGGTTTAAGAGCGAAGATTTAAGAAAAAAATGTTAGGGTTTGAGGATTAAGGTTTAAGTGCCGATTTGAGACTAGAACCCAAACCATTAGCCAATAAAAAAGCCGGTATTTGACCGGCTTTTTATTTGGCAATCTGAAACCACCTCCTATGGAGGTGGTGATCGTTCCTTCTGGGCTATGCCCGTATTTTCCCTTGGACAGTATCTCTCGTATTTTCAATCTTTCCATATTTACTCAAAACACCTTTGTTATTAAGTGTTTGAGTGGTTAGGTGATTTTGCTGGTTTAAGTATCGCCAGTGGTGGATTGAATCAGGAAGAGTGAAAACTAAAATAATGTTGCTGGAGACGAGATTAGGTCATAGAGAACACTAAAATCGCTATCGATATAAAAGGCACCCTTATAGGGTGCCTCAAAAGCAAAGCCACCTGCATAGCAGGTGGATTTTTACTATTATCAATAACTTAATCACTTAGCGAATGCTAAGAACATTGCCATTAAGGCTAAGCTATAGCTATTAAGTTTTAGCTATTAAGCGAAGGCTTCTTGCAGCGGTGGAACCACCTGCTTCTTACGGCTGAGTACGCCATCTAGCCATACGCGACCGTTTTCGGTTGCCTTACCATAGGCGCGCTCGGTGAGGTCGGCATCATCAGACACGACCAGCATCTCAGAGCCTTCTTTCATGATATCGGTCAGTAGCAAAAGCACGCTGTGGCGATTGCCTTCTGCCTTAAGCGCCGCGATATCGGCTTCAAGTTCAGCCTTAACCTTATCAAACACTGATAGATCGATAACCTCAAGCTGACCAATACCAACCAGGTTCCCGTTCATGTTGAAGTCTTTAAAGTCACGCATCACAAGATCGCGAACCGGTGTACCTTCGACAGCCGACTTAACCTTGAACATCTCCATGCCAAGCGCCTTGTAGTCTTCGATGCCGGCAATCTCAGCCAGTGCTTCGACACACTTGATATCGGCTGTGGTGCAAGTTGGCGACTTGAAGATCACTGTGTCGCTCAGGATGGCGCACATCATGATGCCAGCGATATCTTTAGGGATCTCGACATTGTAGAAGTCGTACATCATCTTGATCACTGTGTTACTACAGCCCACAGGACGGATCCAACACTCAAGCGGTGTAGAAGTCGTCAGGTCGCCCAGTTTGTGGTGATCAACGATACCCACAATAGTGGCCTCGGCAATATCGTCCGGAGCCTGGGTCAGCTCAGAGTGATCAACGATGTAAACCTGCTCACCGGCGTAATGCTCTTTATACAGCGGGGCTTCAAAACCAAAGCGTTCCAGGATAAAGGCGGTTTCTGGTGATGGCTCACCCAGTCTTGCGGCAATGGCTTCTTCACCGATCTGGTTTTTAAGGTAAGCCAGTGCAATCGCACCACAAATTGAATCTGAATCTGGGATCTTATGACCCACAACGTACATTGGCATAATTAACTCTCACAGGAAATTTTGCGGCATTTTACCAAAAGGAAAATCAATTTACATTACTCCCCTGCCTTTAATTGGTTAGACGCTAGTCTAATGCTGGGGTTCAAGATAAATGTAACTCCCTAATAGGGGCTAAATAAACGCTAATATGGATACCCTAGCGGAAACTGGCCTCGCTCTTAGGTTTATCGGCTAGATAAGGTGCTAAACCTTGCAGCCCATAAGTTAGCTTGCGTTAAACCGCCATGCGGTATAACACCACCTCGACCTCGCCTTCCGGGGTATCGACGCTAGTATTTTTAATATACTCCATGCCAAGCTTGATCATAATGTTGATAGACCCCTTATTATGCGGATCTGCGATGGCGCTGAAATGGGTGATTGCCTTGCCATTACCACTAGACTGCTTAACTAGCGCGTTACAAACCGCCTTGGCAGCCTCTGTGGCGTAGCCCTTTCCCCAACTCATTTGCGCAAAACGCCAGCCCACCTCGAGATCCGAATGCTTTGGCTCATCGGTATAGAAATCCATCGGCCGCACCAGGATCCAACCGATAAAGGTATCGCCAAGTTCCGATTCACTGGCTAACGTGGTGACTTTCCACAGACCCCAGCCGTTTTCGCTATTGGTAAAGCCTTGGATCCGGGGGATGAAATAGTCCTCAATCTCGGCCATGGTTGAAGGCTTGCCGCCATTGATGTAACGCATCACTTCAGGATCTAGATTTAAATCATAGAGCAGCTGGGCGTCTTGCTCGGTGACCATCTCAAACCTTAATCTCTGGCTATCGGCTATCTTCATCTTTTACTCCCTAATTTCCAACTGATAACGAACCGAGCATCATAACCTTGGCATAACAAACACGTAAATAGAAACCTTAATTCGTGTCTAGTGGCGTTAGATTTCAAACCTATATCACTTAAACTTAGCTTGCTTGCTGAATTCCCTAACTGGTTTTGCCGAACAATTGCGCAGTTACCAGATTGTTACACAGCGACGGCTTACATCTTTAACCACCTTTAGTTAGTATGGAGTGAGCGTCAAAGTCATGACAGAGATTATGATTTTGACGCGCCCTTATTCTAAAGGGCATGATTTTTAAGATAATAACTAATACAAACGTACATAATTACATACGTTGATCGTTTGACTTTGTTTATTCGGGTAGCTTATTCATGTCTTTAAATACGGCCCTGTCGTCAATCGCCGTGTGCTGCTGCGCACTCCTCTTCAATGCCTCGACAATGGCCCAGTCTTATCAACACATAGGCAAAAGTTTTCAGCAAAATTTTAAGAAACAGCTTAAGGCAAACAAAGTGCCCGGCGGCGCCTTTGTGATAGTCCAGGGCGACAACATAGTTACTCTGGATACCTATGGTAAACGCCATCAAGGCGGTAGCAAGAAGATCAATGCCGACACTGTGTTTCGCCTGGCATCCGTCTCAAAAACCTTTGCCGGTGCACTGGCGAGTCAACTGGTGCACGAACATAAACTCAGCTGGCAACAACCTATCAATCAATACCTTCCTGACTTTTCCCTGGCGAAGCCTGCCGATAGTCAGGCGATCACCCTGGGCCATGTGATAGGCCAAAGCACGGGCCTGATGCCAAATAGCTACGATAACTTGGTTAATGCCAATGTTAAGTTAAACAAGATCATTCCCAAATTTGCCGAGCTGACCCCTATCTGCCCGCCGGGCGTCTGTTACAGCTATCAAAACGTCGCCTTCTCATTTATCGAGCAGGCGATCGAGCAAGAAAGCGGACAACCCTATGAAGAGTTGATCGACAAACGTATCTTCGCACCACTTGCCATGAAGACGGCCTCTATCGGCTATGAGGCCTTTACTCATACCAGCAATCGCGCCGAGCCTCATATCAAGACGAAACATGGATTTAAGCAGGTTAAGGTGAAACCTAACTATTATCAGCTCGCACCAGCGGCTGGAGTCAATGCCAGTATCAAGGATATGGCTAAGTGGTTGATGGCCAACATGGGGCATGAACCTAAGGTGCTCTCACCTCAGGTGCTCGAAGATATCACTACCCCAGGGGTTCGGACCACTAAGGAGCTGCGTCGCCGTGATTGGAAACCCTATCTCGACGATGCTCACTATGGCAAGGGCTGGCGCATCTACCAGTTTAACGGCCATCGGCTGATCTACCACGCTGGTTGGGTCGCAGGTTATGTGACCGAGGTGGCCTACTCACCTGAGCTGGATCTTGGGATCGCCATCTTACTTAACGGCGAGTCACGGGTTATTAGCTCCTTAGGCGCCGAGTTTTGGCTGCAGGTGTTCGCCTCTAAGCAAAGTTAACGGCTAAAGTGCACTGACGTTAAAACTTACTCGTTTATTCGCTTTATTATGACTTAAGATGGTTCTTGCGTTACCCATTAATAACAATAAGGAAAACCTATGATGTCGCAACGCCCCTATGATGATTCTCAGCAAAGAGCATCTTTGTCCCTGCTAGCCCTAACCAAACCTTTGAGCACACTTGCACTGGCCTTGGCGGTAGTACTGCCGAGCTATGCTCAAGCCCAAGCCGAAATCCAAGCAGAGACCCAGGCAGAGACCCAAACTCAATCACAAGAGCAAGACATCTTGCTACTTGCTAAAGGCTATGTGGACGTCGCTAAGGGTAAGACTATCGAAGATGTAGCCATAGTGGTGCGCGGCAATCAGATAGTCTCGGTCGGCCATCAAGGCCGTGTGGCTAAACAAGGCGATTATCGGGTGGTCGACCTTAAGGATAAGTATCTGCTACCTGGGGTAATGGATATGCATGTGCATCTCTCCAGCGATGCCGAGGATAACTTTCTCGAATCGATGAATTACTCCATTCCGAGACAGACGGTGAAGGCAGTTAAGAATGCCCGTAATACCCTGATGGCAGGTTTTACCACTGTGCGGGACTTAGGCGCCTCTGGCTACTCAGTTATCGCTACGCGCGATGCCATAGACGCTGGTGAGATCCCCGGGCCCAGGATCTGGGCCGTTGGCCATGCGCTCAGTATCACTGGAGGCCATTGTGACGATAACTTTGCCGCGCCAGAGGCGCATAGCGTCGCAGCAGGTGTCGCCGATGGCCCCTGGGCTGTCAGACAGAAGGTGCGCGAAAATATCAAATATGGCGCCAATGCCATTAAGATCTGCGCTACCGGCGGCGTTTTCTCAAAGGGGACCAAGGTTGGCGTGCAGCAATATAGCGAGCAAGAACTGGCCGCGGTGGCCGACGAGGCCCATCGCCGCGGTTTAGTTATTGCCGCCCATGCCCACGGCACCAGTGGCATCAAGGCCGCTATTCGCGCCGGCATAGATAGCATTGAACACTGCAGCTTTATGGATGAGGAAGCGATTAAGATGGCGGTTAAAGCCGGAACCTACCTGTCCTGCGATATCTACAATACCGAATATACCCTGGCCTTTGGCGAAGCCAATGGTGTTCCTCAGGCCAACATAGAGAAAGAGAAACAGGTCTCTAAGGCCCAGCGTGATAGTTTCAGGCGTGCCACCTTAGCCGGGGCCAAGATGGTGTTTGGCTCGGATGCGGCAATCTATCCCCATGGTGACAATGGCAAACAATTTTCGCGTATGGTTACCTTTGGGATGACGCCAGCCCAGGCGCTGCAGGCCGCGACGGTCAACAGTGCGGCGTTGATCCAGCAAGAAGACAAACTCGGTCAGCTCAAGCCAGGCTTCTATGCCGACATCATTGCCGTGGATGGCGATCCTTTAGCGGATATCTCTTTGATGGAACGGGTGAGTTTCGTTATGAAGGATGGTGTGATCTACAAAGATTAGTCCGTAGGGGGCATTTGTCAGTTGGCTAGCGAGTTGTCTCAATAGCGAATAAGTCGGCAAGTTAACAAGTTAAATAGGCAAATGCCCCCTCGCATCTAGTTGCTTCTCTGGCTCAGCCCGCAGATACAGTAAGCGTGTCAGTAAGCACAATTGAGATAGTTATTCTGAGATGCAAAACACCTATCTTGAACCGCTGAGCTGCGCTAACTAAATTTCAGGACTCAAACCTTAGGCGAGCCGTGTAGCACTTAGCTCGCCCCAACTTTGGCAAAACGCCCAGCGATTTTGTTTGCAAAAATAGATGGCTTGATACCTGTTGTAGCTCACGGTATCGAGAGTAATAGCCTGATTTGAACTGTAATCAATTTGACTTGGCGTACCACAGCCCATTAAGAGAAAGATTCCGAACAAGAGTGAGTAGCCGCCCGAAGAGAAACTATGCCCACTTATGCGCAAGTTTCTATGTAGAGGTATATTTAACATAGCTACTCCTTATTTTGTTTGATGCCTACACCCTTTTGAGCAAGCCTATATCGAATAACCCCGATTCAAAAACACCCAAGCTCGGATATAGCCCCTTATTTCACTATATGACTATATTCCCCTCAGCGCAAAAACCAGGCAAGCTTGTGACTTTAAGGCTCTACTTTAACGTTTACTTTAAAGTCTTTAGGAAAGCAGCTTTCAAACTGTCGAGTGGCGCCAGATCTTTAGGGCTCTTACGGCTGCGGCTATAGAGGGATGATTCGATAAACAGCGAGAACCAGGCCGATAAACTGGCTGCATTCTCAGGCTCTGCGGCTGCGCTAAGCACCAGACTCGCTACCTCGGCGGTACCGAGCTGAAATTCACGGCTCCCCTTCCGCAGGCCATATCGCGCTGCGGCATCCGGTGCAAAAGACAGCATGGGCAGATGGTGCAGATATTCACTCTTGTTAAACATCTTGATCGCCTCACGCCAGCTGCCATCGAGCAGAACAAACAGCGGGCGTTTGGTTTCCGAGGCTAAGCGCGTTTTAAGCGTTACATCGGGCACTACGGCCTGAGATGGCATGGCATATTCGCTGGGGAAAACCAGATAAGGTTGATATTCGCTCGAGTCGAGTAACGCCAGGAGCTTGCGATTAGTCCGGGTGCGATCCCAGATATAGGCATGGGTATCGGGGATCAAATCGGCAATTAAGCGCCCGGAATTACTGGGTTTTAACACCTCATCGTCATACATCACCAGCAAAAAACTAACCTCGGATTGCAACAGCGCGCGGGTATCGCAGGTGCAGTAGCGCTGAGCCAGCAGGCAGGCCTCACAGCGCTCAAGGTTTTTCCCCCGGGCATTATAGGGCCGGGTAGAGATCGCCTTTCGATATTGGTAGCGTTGATGCACCGCATGGGGAGGAAGTGTCATTGGGTAACCTATTAAAAACTTGGGACTTACTCGTCATGGCTTGCCTGGTTAAGTATAACGCGGGCAACGCCATTTAAATATCATTCATAAAAAAAGGCGAACCATGATGTTCGCCTGTTTTTATGCTAACTCATTATCTATGCGCGATGATTCATATTCACCTTCACGCTTTACAAGATGCGGCGTAGCAGGAAATCGGCGCGCAGACGTCTGATACGATTCATGATCTTGCGTACCGGCTTAGGATAGTTATTTAAGGTATCTATCTGACTGTAATGATACAGGCGCTCGGTATGCTCGAGGATATGCGCCTGCTCCTGTTTAAACTCTTCGGTCCAGGCTTGGGTTTCATCTTGCAGCAATAAACCGTTTTCTAAATCCAGCGCCCAGGCCCTTGGATTAAGGTTAGAGCCAGTGATCAGATGCAGGCGATCATCGGCGCTAATCCCTTTAAGGTGATAGCTGTTGCGATCATGCTTCCACAGGTGAATATTGAGTAAGCCGGCGTCTATGGCCCATTGCTGACGCTTGGCAAATTTACGCAGCGATTGCTCATACATGTAGGGCAAGGCACCGATAGTCGAAAACTTCTCTTCCGGCGGAATATAAAAGTCATTAGCCGTCTTATCGCCAACTACTATGTCGATACGTTTGCCCTTTCGCAGATGCTTAGCAAGCGCTCGGGAGAGAATATAAGGCGGATTAAAATAGGGCGTGCAGATAAACAGTGAGCGCTGAGACTGGGATACCAGATCGATCACTAGCTTGTTAAGCTTATTCTTCTTGCGCCCTAAACCAACCACAGGAGTGATGCGATTGCCCGTCTTGGTGCTCGCAAAACGATATTTGGCCTTAGCCAGACGCTGTTTCAGGCTGCGAACATCATTTTTTTCTGGCAGCTTTTCGGTCTCTCTATCTTGGGTGAGCGAGGTCACGGCTCTATCGCTGGCGATGTATTTCATCACCATGTTACGCATGGATTCTGCCAATGGCTTAGATTCGATCACATGGTAACGGTCGAAACGGTACTTCTCGCCCTGATGCAGATAGATGTTATTCAGGCTGGCACCGCTGTAGATGACGGTGTCATCTATGATGAAACCTTTAAGGTGGAGTACGCCCATAAATTCGCGGGATTTTACCGGAACACCGAGAATATTGATCGGATGCTCGGCATTGTTAACCACCTCTTGATACATGAGGTAGTTGCCGCTGTCACCCTTATGGCCGATAAGCCCACGTCTGGCGCGATGAAAATCCACCAGAACGGTAACATCCAATTCTGGTCTGGCCGCCTTGGCCGCCATCAAGGCAGCCAACACTTCCCTACCCGCCTCATCGTCTTCAAGATAGAGTGCGGCAAGAGTGATAGCTCGTTTAGCGTTCGCGATCTGTTTGAGTAGTTCGGCTTTAAGCGCCGCAGGCGTTAGCAACCAACGTATGGCGTCGGCGGGTAACGCAATTCCACCTAGCTTATCCAGCAAGGTATCCTCCTTTAAAAATGCTGCCCATCACGGTAGTAGCATTGTGGCGTGAGCGCCATAAACATGATTGAGATATGTTTTGCAGGCGAATAGTCCGCTAATACGGCCTGACGAATGATCTGCTCTACTGCGTGACGAATTTCGGGATCTTTAGGAAACCAGAGCACCTCGACTTGCACGAATGTCGTATCGACCTTGCCGGCGCGATAGCTGACGCTTGGCTCCCAGTCTAAGGTGAAGCTTTCAGCCTTGATTTGACAAAGGTTTGCAAGCTCATCGAGTAAGGTCTCACTGATTCGACATACCGCCTCTTGCGGTAAACCGCGCATACGAATGTGTGGCATACTGGTTCCATCCCAAATCTTAAGGGGTAGAAATTACCCATTTACCGGGTTTGGGGCAAGGGTTTTCTGTTGTTGTCAGTCGCACTTGAGACAAACCGGGTTAAAATTAAGCAGAATCAGCGGCTAAAGTGCTAAGTTTTGCATCCTTAGTCTTAATTCTCGTTTAACGCTCCGACATCGGGCGTAAAACACCTTACAATAGGCTTATCCATCTTCGTTTAGGTTCCAGCATGAATAAAACTATTCTCCTTACCTTGGCATTAACCCTGTTAGCCGCGTGGGGCATCTTTCATTTTAAGTCGCAGCTCGGCTTTCTGGTGCTGCCGCTTTTTATTGTATTAGTGCTATTTGTCACCTTGCGTTTATACCGGTTGATGGAAAAAGATGAGCCTTCAACGGACGATTAGCCCAAACCGAAAACAAGGACCTGTTTCGACGCTTATGTTTACAAGATTGACTAGAGGGCTGAGCGCCCTTCCCCGTAATTTCCCATGCTTGCTGACTAAGGCGATTCCGGCTGTAAAACCATTCGCCTTGTCTCTAGCTATTGCGGCTGCCTTTATACCTGCAGCCAGCAATGCCGGTGCCGACGTTAACACCAATACCAATACCAATACCAATACCAATACCAATACCAAGCAGCTTGATAGCAAGGGTTATGATGATCAAAGCTATTATGACAACCTCTTGTCGGTGATCGCGCCGCCTCACTCGCAACTGTCTATTTTTGCCCAGGATCTCACCAATAATGAGATACTGTATCAGCACAACGCCGATACCCTGTTGCTGCCTGCCAGTACGCAAAAATTACTCACGGCCGTAGCCGCGATGCGGGTATTGGGTGAAGAGTTCAGCTTTGCGACCCAATTTTCAACTAAGGGGCGCTTGTCTCACGGTGTGTTAACGGGCGATCTTTATCTCTCCTTTAGTGGCGACCCCACCTTAACCACTGACGATCTACGAGCTATGTTAAAGAGCTTGAAAGACGCAGGCATTCATACCGTTAAGGGAAATCTCTTGCTTGTGGGGCAAGCCAAGGAGCAGACGCGCGCCCCCGGCTGGGTATGGGACGATCTCGGGATCTGCTACGCTGCGCCGGTTTCCAGCTTTATCATCAATCAAAATTGCGTCAAGGGCCAGTTAAAACCAAAGCTGGCAAGCAGCGCCAGCCAACTCAACTTTCCGCGATATCTGCCCATCAAGGTGTCGACAACGGCGGTGTTTGATAAGATGCAGCAAGAGCCTTTCTGTGAACTCAACTTAGCTAGGCTGCCCGATAATCATTACCACATCAGTGGCTGTTATCCAGGTGATAAGCCGCTTAATCTGGCTATCGCCGTGGATGACCCTGCGCTCTACGCCAAAGAGATGCTAACGCGGATGTTAAAGAGCGCCCACATCAAAATGAGTGGCCAAGTGGCCGTCGCGCACAGAACACCTTTTGGCCTTAAGCCTTTGGTCTCTCACAAATCGGAAGGGCTCGAGCCACTCCTTCGCACCATGCTGCTCGATTCAGATAACTTGATTGCCGACAGTCTGTTTAAAGCCGTAGGCGCACACTATTACAAGGTGCCAGAAAGCTTTCATGCCGGCGCAAGGGCCGTTAAGGCGATACTCGAGGCGGACGGGATAGATCTTAGCCACTCGCAGATCATCGATGGCTCGGGCCTTTCTCGCTATAACCTTATTTCGGCCAGGCAACTGGCTGAGGTCCTGGGCCTGATGGCGCAGGATGAAAAATTAAGGCCGCTAATCGCGCTGCTGCCGGTCGCCGGAGTTAGCGGTACCCTCAACTATAAGCGGGGGTTTCAACAGCCCCCCTTGATGAACAAGGTCTCTGCCAAGACGGGCTCGATGCAGGGCGTCGATAACTTGGCAGGTTACCTTTCACTCGATGCAAGTCACCAATTTCTCTTCGTGGTCATGGAAAATGGCCAGAGCCAGAAGAGTAAGAAACAAAGCCCAGCACCCTTTAGTGCCCTCTTTCTGCAAAGCCTGCTGGATAACCCACAGCAAACAGTCAAAAGCCAAGGCGATGAGAATGGAGATGGAAAGAACAATTCAAAAAAGCTAAGTGCGCAATAACATCAGCCCTATAACACGTGCTTAGTTAAGTGTGAGAAATAAAAAAACGCCCGGACCTAATGAACCGGGCGTTTTTCCTCTGCTTTAAGTTAACGACTAGAACAACTCTTCTGCCATCGCCATCACGCTGGCATCGCCGGCGTTGACCTGCGCCAGATGGTAGTCGACCTTAGGCAGTAGTTTGGCCAGATAGAAATCGGCCAGCTGTTGTTTCGCCGTGCTGAAGCTTGCATCTTGGTGATCGGCAGCCCTATCGGCCATCAGCAACCAGAAATAGCCATAGATCAGATGACCAAAGGCATCGAGGAAATCGACTGCGCAGGCGTTGATCAAGGCCGGATTGCTTAGCTTGTTGGCGTTGATATATTCGCCGCTCGCCAGCAAGGCGTCGAAACGCGATGTGATAAGCGCCTTTTGCCCATCCGTAACATGGGTCATGGCTGCCAGCTGACTCTGGCACTCACCAACAAACTCAGTCAATGTACGCAGATCGTCTCCCGTGGTCTTTCTACCCAGGAAATCGATGGCTTGAATACCATTTGTACCCTCGTAGATCTGGGCGATACGGGTGTCACGAACCAGCTGCTCGACACCTGTCTCGCGAATATAGCCGTGACCACCAAACACCTGCTGGGCCATCACGGCGGCATCCAGGCCTCTGTCACTCAAGAACGCCTTGGCAACCGGTGTCAGCAGGCCGACATAACGCGCTGCCTTCTCCTGCACCTCTCCCTCCGTATGTTTAGCGAGATCCAGTTGCTGACCGGTAAACACAGACAGCGCGCGTCCCGCTTCGGTATAACAGCGTATGGTCATCAGCATGCGGCGCACGTCACCGTGAACAAGAATTGGGTCGCTGGCATTGTCGCTGCCACCGGCGGCCTGGCCCTGCAGACGCTCCTTGGCATATTCGCTAGCCATCTGGTACGCCGCCTGAGAAGTGCCTAGGCCCTGAATACCAATTGCCAAACGCTCATAGTTCATCATGGTGAACATGCACACTAAGCCGCGGTTTGCCTTGCCGATCAGATAACCCTGGGCATCGTCGAAGTTCATCACACAAGTTGCCGAGCCCTTAAGTCCCATCTTGTGCTCGATAGAGCCTACGGTGACGCCGTTGGTTTCACCTAGCTCGCCGTTATCATCTACCTTGATCTTAGGCACCAAGAAGAGTGAGATACCGTTCGAGTCCGGCAGCTTTGCCAGTACCAGGTGAATGACGTTTTCGGTGAGATCATGATCGCCACCCGTAATGAAAATCTTACTGCCAGAGACAAGATAGCTGCCATCATCCTGTGGCATCGCCTTGGTGCGGATGTTACGCAGATCCGAACCCGCCTGTGGCTCTGTCATGTCCATGGCACCGGCCCATTGACCCGAATAGAGGTTAGGCAGGTACTTCTCTTTTAGCTCGTCACTACCGTGGGCATTGATACAGAGGGCTGCACCCGCGGTGAGTGAACCATACAAGGTAAAGGCGTTACAGGCGCTATAGGCCATCTCATCGACCAGCACGCCAAGCATTTTAGGCATACCCATGCCGCCAAACTCAGGATCGCCGCATAGCCCTACCCAACCACCTTCTGCATATTGGTCGTAAACCTCACGATAGCCATCGGGTGTGATCACCTTAGCATCTTCAAAGCTTACGCCTTGCTCGTCACCGGGACGATTAATAGGATGAATAAGATCTCGTGATATCTTCTCGGCCTCATCGAGGATCGCCGTTGCCGTATCCATATCGACGGTCTCGGCCAAGGCCGCTAGTTCACCCCAAGTTTGTGGAGCATCGAACACGCGCTCCAACAGAAATTTCATGTCGGCCAATGGCGCCTGGTATGGATTCATCTCGCCTCTCTTAAACGTAAGATTAAAACAGTTGTTTTAATCTATCTCAGTTGCGGCTGAGAATAAAGCCCTTTAGTCAAATATTGTCCGCTAGCGCAAATAAAAAGCCCCGCGTAGGTTGCGAGGCTTCTTAAGTTACAACTAGTTACCAAATGAGGGACTTACCACATCAGGTCGTCTGGGATCACATAATCTGCGTATGGGTCGTCTTCTTCTACCACTTGGGTGGCATCTTCTGCCTGCCACAGGTAACCGCACCAGTCTGGCACCAAGAGGTTCACTCGCTCGGCAAGCTTATGAGGCACCAGGTAGCTCACCTCTTCGTGGCGCACTATCCCTAACTGGCCGTTGAGCAGCTGGCTCTGCAGTTTTTCGTTCACGTACAGGCTAAAGATCTTAGTGCCTAGGGTGTAGTTAAACTTAACTTCGGCATCCTTTGGCGGCTCGATGGCGCAACGCTTAAATTCGGTGATTAGCCCGCGCACCTGGCCCTTCTCCATCGCCTCGGCGAAACGTTGCTCGTTTAGCGCCTTATCCTTATCGATCTGCGCCTGTTTCTTTGCGGCGATCTCTTGTTTCAAGGCCTCTGAGCCGTCATCGACCTTAGCTTTACGATCGCGACGCTTCTGGGTCTTGGCATCGCGAACCTTCTGTTTGCTGACCAGGCCAGCCTTGAGCAACTGCTCTTGAAATGGGTTTGCCATCTTTCTTCTCACTCATTGGGTAACACTATCTGCGCTACCTACTTCTCTTTAGGTTGTTGGGCCAATTTGCCTAACTGACTCATGGCCATGCTGGCACCGCCGAGGGACCATCCGCCATCTACCGGCAACACGGTGCCGGTAATGTAACTGGCCATTTCTGATGCGATAAACATCACCGCGTTGGCAATATCATCAGTGCTGCCATTGCGCTTTAGGGGCACGCTTTGGGCTACGGCCTGTTGCAGTGCATCGCTGGGGGCCAAGCGATTGAATCCTTCGGTGCCGCTGATGGGACCGGGCACTATGGAGTTAACCCTGATACCCTCAATGCCCCACTCGAGTGCCAGACTCTTGGTCAGCATATCGACCCCGGCCTTGGCCGCGCTCACATGGGACTGCATCGGCATGGCGATATAGGCCTGAGGCGCCGAGATCTGTACTATGGCGCCGCCGGGGCGACGCATCAAGGGATAGGCCTGTTTGAGCACCTGAAAACTGCCAAGCAGATCGATATCCATCACCGACTTGAAACCGTTTTCAGAAAGATCTGCCGCTGTCGCCGGGAAGTTTCCGGCCGCGCCACTGACCAGCACATCCAATTGGCCATATGCATCGGCTATCTGCTTAAAACCTGCCTTTAGCGCGTCGAGATCCCGCACATCGAAGGCGACGCCAAGCATCTTACCTTGCTCGTTAATCGCGTGCAGCGCCTCTACGGCCGCATCGACCTTTTCCTGACGACGGCTGGCCACGGCAACGTTAGCGCCCGCCTTGGCAAAAGCCTTGGCGATACCTAGATTAATGCCACTGGTACCGCCCACTACAAAGACGTTTTTCCCTCGATAATCGAACATCTTCTTTCCCTGTCTAATAAAACCTTAAGAATTAAATTAGGAGGCTCGAAGTGTCAGGTCAAGCTATTTAAGCGATGCATGGATCTCTGTTAGCGCCGCCAATGGATTAGCCGCCTTGGTGATAGGACGACCAATCACCAGGTAATCGGAACCCGCTGCCAGCGCTTGCGTCGGCGTCATCACGCGGTGCTGATCGCCCTTGTCGCTGCCGGCTGGGCGAATACCCGGTGTAACCAGCTTAAAGTCAGCGCCAAATTCGGCCTTTAGCATGCTGGCTTCCTGGGCCGAACAGACGATACCGTTTAGTCCTGCCTGCTTGGTGAGGCTCGCCAGACGCTTAACATGCTCTGCAGCAGGTACATTGATGCCAAGCAGCGCCAGCTCTTCATCACTCATTGAGGTCAGTACCGTCACGGCGATCAATAGCGGCGCCTTATCACCATAGGGAAGCAGCGCCTCGCGCGCGGCCTGCATCATGGCAAGACCACCGCTGGCATGCACATTGGTCATCCATACGCCGAGCTCGGCGGCTGCGGTGACTGCCTTGGCAACCGTATTGGGAATGTCATGGAATTTGAGATCCAGGAAGAGATCGAAATCACGGCTATGGATCTCTTTAACCAACTCAGGGCCAAAGAGTGTGAACATCTCTTTGCCTATCTTAAGGCGGCACATGTTGGGGTCGAGCTGATCGATGAGCTGCAAAGCTTCGGATTTATTATCGTAATCTAACGCCACTATAATAGGTTTGTTGCTCATGCTGTTCTCCTGTTGCTTTGCATTTTATTAGCTATTTACTCCCCGTCGAGTCCGCGGATCCGCTTGATGGTGCCCCAGCTCTTACAAGAGGGACAATGCCAGTAGAGAGTGTGTGACGGGAAACCACACTCGGTGCAGCGGTAACTGGGACGGAATTTTATCTGTTGCTCGACCAGTTCGGCGAGCATATTCAAACTTTGTTTGGCCTGACCATCTTCGGCATGTTGGATCTGCATCTTCATCAGATGCTGAAAGCTCTTCATGGTGGGATGACGATAGAGGCCATCGAGGATCAACTTCTCGGCATCCTGGGTTTCTCCCTGGGCAATCATCTGCTGCGCAAGCGTGATGGCGACGCTGGCACCGGCCCCATGCTCTAACGCCTCGCGTAGCAGCTCGCGATAGGCACCAAGATCCTTAGTCGATTGGTAAACTTCTTTTGCTATGGCGAGCGCCTCGGGGAAGAGTTCGATATCGGCATCTTTCAACCGGCACAACATCTCTTTGGCTCGGCCAAATTCTTGTTGCGCAAGAAACAACTTGGCGCTACTTAACATGGCGCGGCCACATTGCCCGTCCTGCTTGATTGCCTGAGCCAGGTGCTTGAGCTTTAGCTCGTTATCGCTTGCCTCATCGGCGAGCTCACAATAGAGATGGGCCTGCAGGTGCTTGAGAGATTGCTGACGCTTACGCTTGAGGCTCTTGATGATATCTATTGCCTTCTGCCAATCCTTGGTCACCTGATAGATGGCGATAAGCTGATCTTCGGCCTCTTCGCTGTGATCTTCCTGTCGAACCAGATTGAGGAAGATCTCCTCTGCCCTGTCGTAGAAGCCGGCGGCCAGATAGTCTTTGCCGAGCTCCATCATGGCGATGTCGCGCTGCTCAGTGGTCAGGGTTGGGCGGGCGATAAGATTTTGGTGAATGCGGATAGACCTGTCCACCTCGCCTCGCTTACGAAATAACGAGCCTAGCGAGAGATGGGTATCTATGGTGTCATCATCCACATCAAGCATGGAGATAAAGAGATCGACCGCCTTATCAGATTCGTTAGATAGAAGGAAATTAAGGCCGGTAAAGTAATCGCGGCTTAACTGCTTACGTTTACTATTCTGCTTGTGCCTGATACTACGGCGCCCCATGTACCAGCCGTAACCGGCGGCGATGGGCAACAACAGAAACAGAATCTCTAACATATTAAGCGTTTACTTCCTTCGCTTGATGTTCGATTTGAGAAGATGGCGTGAGCGCCTCAACCGGTAACTTGGCCTCTAGCTGCTCGATTTTCTTATTGGCCTTACGCAGTTGCAGTCTCACCTTGGTAATGTGATAGATGGCAAACAGCCAGCTGACCAGGAAACCCGCCAAAAACACCACGCCGAGCACGACAGGTAGTCGATATTCACCCTGAGCGACGAAATAACTGATGGTCACCAGCTGTTCGTTACGCGCACCAAACAATAAAGCCAAGACAAAAAACAGGGCGACAAGCACGGTCGCGATAAATGACTTCACGTTACTCTCCATAAACCCGTGGTGATGGGTTGATTATCCAAGAAATTTAGCGAACTAGCTAGCCATACCTAGAATTTAGGCATAAAAAAACCTCCTTTCGGAGGCTTTTAAAACAATGTCATTTACGAGTTGATAGCATCAACGCGCTCACGCAGTTCTTTGCCAGGCTTAAAGTGCGGTACATACTTGCCTTCCAGCTCAACTGAAGTACCAGTCTTAGGATTGCGGCCTGTACGTGGTGCACGATAATGAAGGGAAAAACTACCAAAGCCACGGATCTCGATACGGTCACCGCCTTCCAATGTTGTTGCCATCTGCTCCAACATCTCTTTAATAGCGCTTTCTACTTCTTTTGCCGACAGCTGCGACTGCCTACTGGCAAGTTTTTCGATCAGTTCGGATTTAGTCATCCTGTACCCTCTATAATCAAGCCAAACACAGTCACCTAGCGGGGATGTTGCCATCCCCGAACTTCAGGCGAATTATTTGCGAGCCGCTTTGAACGCTTCAGCCATGGCATTGCTCATAGCAACGTCATCTTGCTTGTTCAAGTTAGCCATCGCTTCCTTCTCATCAGCTTCGTCTTTCGCACGGATAGACAGGCTGATAGTACGGTTCTTGCGATCAACACCCATGAACTTAGATTCAACAGTGTCACCTACTGAGTATACAGTAGATGCATCTTCGATGCGCTCACGAGAGATGTCAGAAACACGTAGGTAACCTTCTACAGTTTCAGCCAACTCGATAGTTACGCCTTTCGCGTCTACTGCAGTAACAGTACCAGTTACGATAGCACCTTTCTTCTTATCTGCAAGGTATGCATTGAAAGGATCGTCTTCAGTCTGCTTCACGCCTAGGCTGATACGCTCACGCTCTGGGTCAACTGACAGTACAACTGCGCTGATTTCGTCGCCTTTCTTGTAATCAGATACGGCTTCTTCGCCAGTACCGTTCCAAGAGATGTCAGACAGGTGAACCAGACCGTCGATACCGCCGTCTAGACCGATGAAGATACCGAAGTCAGTGATAGACTTGATCTTACCAGTAACCTTGTCACCTTTCGCATAACGCTCTGCGAAATCATCCCATGGGTTGGTCTTACATTGCTTCAGACCTAGAGAAATACGACGACGCTCTTCGTCGATGTCTAACACTAGAACTTCAACTTCATCACCTAGGTTAACAACCTTAGATGGGTGGATGTTCTTGTTAGTCCAATCCATTTCAGAAACGTGTACCAGACCTTCAACGCCTTCTTCGATTTCAACGAAGCAGCCGTAGTCAGTTAGGTTAGTTACGCGACCAGTCAACTTAGTGTTTTCTGGGTAGCGCTTGCTGATTTCTAACCATGGATCTTCGCCAAGTTGCTTAAGACCTAGTGAAACACGAGTGCGCTCACGATCGTACTTAAGTACTTTAACGTTGATTTCGTCACCAACGTTTACGATTTCAGATGGGTGCTTAACGCGCTTCCAAGCCATATCTGTGATATGTAGAAGACCGTCAACGCCACCTAGGTCAACGAATGCACCGTAGTCAGTCAGGTTCTTAACGATACCCTTAACGGCTTGACCTTCTTGTAGGTTCTCAAGTAGTGCATCACGCTCAGCGCTGCTTTCAGACTCGATAACTGCACGACGAGAAACAACAACGTTGTTACGCTTCTGGTCTAGCTTGATAACCTTGAATTCTAGTTCTTTGTTTTCTAGGTGAGCAGTGTCGCGAACTGGGCGAACGTCAACTAGAGAACCTGGTAGGAATGCACGGATACCGTTTAGTTCAACGGTGAAACCGCCTTTAACCTTACCATTGATGACACCGATTACAGTTTCAGCATCTTCGTAAGCTTTTTCTAGAACGATCCAAGCTTCGTGACGCTTAGCTTTCTCACGAGAAAGTTGAGTTTCACCGAAACCGTCTTCAACAGAGTCAAGGGCTACGTCAACTTCGTCGCCAACTGCGATTTCTAGAACGCCTTGAGCGTTTTTGAATTGGTCAGCTGGGATTGGGCTTTCAGACTTAAGGCCAGCGTCAACCAGTACCATACCGTTCTGGATTGATACTACAGTACCACGAACGATAGAACCTGGACGGAACTCAAGTTGTTGAAGGGATTGTTCAAATAGATCAGCAAAAGATTCAGTCATGTTAATTTACTTTAAGTAATAAACCACGGCCCATCCTAGACGTGGAGTCAGATTAATCATTTGTCGCATCCGTGTGACAAATCGTAAAGACCCTGCCCCCTAGAGAACAAGATCAGGTAATTTTTCCTTGATGTGTGAGAGCGCAAGCTCAACCACTTCATCAATGCCTATGCCAGTCGTATCGATCACCAGCGCATCCTCGGCAGGAACCAGAGGCGCAACCGGACGATTCATATCACGCTCATCGCGTTCTACGACCTCGGCCAAAAGACGGTCGATATTAACATCGAAGCCCTTGTCCTGCAACTGATTATAGCGCCTTTGGGCCCTTTCCTCAGCTGACGCGGTTAAATAAAGTTTAGCTGGAGTTGTGGGAAAAACGACCGTGCCCATATCGCGACCATCAGCGATCAAACCTGGCGCCTCGGCAAAGGCGCGCTGACGACGAAGAAGCGCCTCACGAACACGTGGGAAAGCCGCGACTTTTGACGCTGCATTCGAGCACTCCTGGCTACGGATGGCGTGGGATACATCCTCGCCTTCCAGAACCACTTTAATGCCATTGCCATTAGCCGTATTGAATTGCACATCTAAATGCGCGGCTAACAGGGCCAGCGAGGCTTCGTTATCTAACTCAACGTTATGGTGAATTGCCGCGAGGGCCAAGACACGATATATGGCACCGCTATCAAGCAGCTTCCATCCTAAACGCGAAGCAAGTATCTGACTAATAGTGCCTTTACCTGCACCGCTTGGGCCGTCAATAGTGACGATGGGAGCCCGTTGTGACATATGATTCTCCAAATTAAATCTATCTTCCCTAAAGATCCTGAATGTCGTCCACGAAAAAACTGCGCGCGCATTATAAACTAAAAGCAATCATAAAGCGGCAAAAAGTTACGAATTAACATAATTGGATCACTTATTATCGCGGGTCAAAAACACTGACCCGCGATAAGAGACTGAGTCTACTGGGCAAGCGCCGCAAACTGGGCGAAGTAGTCGGGGAAGGTCTTAGAAGTACAATCGGGATCGTTAATGGTAATGCCGCAATCGGCAAAGGCCATCAGCGAGAAACACATGGCCATACGATGATCGTTATAGGTATCGATATCGGCCGTATTTAACTGAGCCGGCGCCGTGACGCGAATATAATCATGGCCCTCTTCTACCTCGGCGCCAACTTTACGCAGCTCGGTGGCCATGGCAGCGAGACGGTCTGTCTCCTTGATACGCCAGTTGTAGATATTACGCAGCGTCGTGGTGCCTGTGGCAAACAGCGCCGTTGTCGCTATGGTCATGGCAGCATCCGGGATATGGTTCATATCGAGATCCACCCCATGTAGCGGCGCACTTCTGGCGATGATGAAATCGTCGCCCCACTCTATCTGTGCGCCCATGGCTTCGAGCACGTCGGCAAACTTAACATCCCCTTGAATACTTTTCAGTCCAACGCCGGTGACTTTAACCTCACCGCCCTGGATGGCGCCAGCCGCCAGGAAGTATGAGGCCGATGAGGCGTCTCCTTCAACCAGCACAGTGCCGGGGGAGACATATTTCTGGCCTGCAGGAATCTCGAAGCGCTGATAGTCGTGATTAATAACCGTCACGCCAAACTGCGCCATCAACGCGATAGTGATGTCGATATAAGGTTTGGAGACCAGCTCGCCTTTAATCTTGATATTCACCTGATCCTTAGCAAGCGGCGTCACCATCAGCAGCGCGGTTAAAAACTGGCTAGACAGGTCACCAGCGATCTCAACATCGCCGCCATTGAGTCCGGTTGCATTGATGGTCAGCGGCGGAAAGCCGGGCTGTTTCAGGTAGCGTATATCGGCACCAAGTGTGTTTAGGGCATCGACCAGATCACCTATGGGACGCTCCTCCATTCGCGGCTCGCCCGTTAAGGTAAATTCGCCCTGACCTAAAGTCAGCGCAGCACATAAGGGGCGCATCGCCGTGCCGGCATTACCCAGAAATAGTGTCTGGGCAGTGTCGCTATTAATTACTCCGCCCAATCCATCGAGTTCGCAAACCCGGTTATTGTCAGATAATTGATAGTTAACCCCGAGCTGCTTGAGGGCAGTAAGCATGTGACGAATGTCGTCAGAATCGAGCAGATTGGTCAGTCGGGTTTTCCCTTCAGCTAAGGTCGCCAATAACAGAGCGCGGTTAGAGATACTCTTAGAACCGGGAATATTCACGGTACCATGAACCTTAGATATGGGATCGAGTCGTAGTTGTTTCATTAATCACTTCTTAATTGGTTGCAGCCCGGATCGACCGCGGATTATTGATACTGTTAGATACTAAAAACTTGCCATCACGACAAAATGGCCATCTGCTCAATAGACCTGAGCCTCGTGGTTATAAAATTACTGATTGAGGCGGACTATTCAACCCTTTTTTACGATTTATGGCCTTTAATGAGTAATTTTCTTTCTTAGCACTTTGCATGCCCACAAAAAATCACCAGAAATAGACCCGTCTCCCGCCACTGGCATGAAAATTTGCCAAATTTAAGTTTCGATAAAATCTCGCATTGCGCTGTAAATTCCGCGCAAAATTAGTTTATCCTAAGGCTACGCACAGCGAAGGCCATTTAGGGCCTATAACAAGACATAAGGTAGTTGGAGCCATGTTCGAGAATCTTTCCCCTATGCCCGCCGATCCTATCCTAGGGCTAATGACAAAATTCCGTGAAGATCCCCATGCAAACAAGGTGGATCTGGGCGTAGGTGTATACAAGGATGAAGCGGGAAACACCCCGATTTTAGCCTGTGTCAAACGCGCCGAGCAGCACCGTATCGACACAGAGGCAACCAAAGTTTACATAGGTCCCACGGGCTCTCCTGCCTTCAACCAACTCATAGGTGAACTGGCATTTGGCCAAGATAACCCTGCGCTACTTGCCGATCGCATTCGCACCGTCTCTACACCGGGTGGCACAGGTGCGCTCAGAGTGGCCGCTGATTTCATCAAGCGTATTAACCCAAATAGTGTCATCTGGGTCAGCGACCCAACCTGGGCTAACCACACAGGTTTATTTGAAGCAGCGGGCATTCAGGTTAAGACCTACCCTTACTACGACTATCAAAACAAAACACTGAAATTTTACGAGATGCTGGCAGCCCTTTCCCAGATTGGCGCCGACGATGTGGTCTTATTCCACGCCTGTTGTCACAACCCAAGTGGCATGGATCTCACTAACGAACAGTGGGATCAGGTGATCGCCTTGACCAAGCAACAGGGGTTCACACCGCTCATCGACATGGCCTATCAAGGCTTTGGCGATGGTGTCGATGAAGATGCCTATGGTGTGCGTCAGATGGCCGCTAACGTCGATGATATGATCCTGTGTAGCTCTTGCTCGAAAAACTTCGGCCTCTATCGTGAGCGTATCGGCGCCTGTTCTATCGTCGGCAAAGACAGTCATTCGGCCAATGTGGCCTATTCGGTGCTGCTCTATGTGGTGCGCTGCATCTACTCTATGCCGCCGGCCCATGGCGCCGCCATCGTAGAGACGATTCTGGGATCGAGTGAGCTTAAGCAGCAATGGCTAGATGAGTTGAAGGTCATGCGCGATCGCATTAACGGCAACCGCGCCATGCTGGTCAATAAGCTGATCGAAAAAGGCGTCACCCGAGACTTTAGCTTTATCGCCAAGCAGAAAGGCATGTTCTCCTTCCTCGGCGTTACCCCAGAGCAAGTCGCTAAGCTTCAGGCGGATCACAGCATCTACATGGTCGATTCTAGCCGCATCAGCATCGCAGGTATTGGTGAAGGCAATGTCGATTATCTGGCGGAGTCTATCGCCAAGGTGTTGTAATACAGCCTGAAAACTCATAAAAAAGGGGACCATTTGGTCCCCTTTATGTTTTGATGTTCTTTACAGTTAGGCTGCGTGTTTATCGGCGAAGGCTTTCATGAAGCTCACCAAAGCCTCGACACCCACTAATGGCATGGCGTTATATAGGCTGGCGCGCATACCGCCGACACTGCGATGACCCTTTAGCGCTACTAAGCCTGCGGCCTTAGCTTCTGCCAAAAACGGCTCGTTCAACGACTCATCTTTCAGATAGAAGGTCACGTTCATCTTCGAGCGGTTAGCAACCGCGACGCGGTTTTCATAGAAATCGCAGCTGTCGATATAGGCATAAAGCGTCTCGGCCTTGCGATCATTGACCTTGGCAACCTCGGCCACGCCACCCTGAGCCTTGAGCCATTTGAAGACTTCTGCAGCCAGATACCAGGCAAAGGTCGGCGGTGTGTTGAACATGGAGTCATGTTTTACCGCTAGGCGATAGTCCATGATAGATGCCTGGGTCAGCTGCGGATACGCAAGTAAATCGTCGCGAACGATGACGATGCTTAAGCCCGATGGTCCGATATTCTTCTGGGCGCCGGCATAGATGAGTCCATAACGGCTGACATCTATCTCTCGAGACATGATGTTTGAAGACATGTCGGCAACAATCGGCCAAGGTGAATTAATCTCTTCAAAAATTTCGATACCATCTACCGTCTCATTTGGGCAGTAGTGCAGGTAACGATAATCTTGTTTGATCTCATTAAGATCTGGCACCACGATACGGCTGATACCATTGACTTTTTCGACAATGTTTAAGGTATCTATCTGGGCGTCGCCGGCCAATTTCTTGGCTTCTTCGACAGCGGCAGATGACCAGCTGCCATCGACCAGATAGAGGGCCTTACCCTGTTCACCCAATAAATTATTCACGACAGCGGCGAACTGTCCGCGACCGCCACCATGCATAAATAGCACATGGTAGTTGCTGGGAATATTCATCAAATCTCTGATGTCGGCCTCGGCCTGTTCGGTAAGCGCGATAAACTCTTTACTACGATGGCTGATCTCCATTACGGAGACACCCTGCCCGTTCCAATCCAATAACTCCTCTTGTGCTTTTTGCATCACGGGCTGAGGTAACATGGCCGGCCCTGCACAGAAATTATATGTCGCGCTCACTGCTTTCTCCTTTGCTCTTCTTTCAACTGTGTTGCGTCAGATTAAATGCCATTGGCGTATTTTATTATCGGGTTTCACTTGCCGAAACAAAACGAGCGTCCATAAGGACGCCCGTTAATTTCGTTAAACGTTATTCGTTTGGCTCAACGTCTGGCTCGGCCTCGGGCGCTTCGCCTTCGACTTGCTGCTCATCGACAGTATCAGTGATGATAGGGTTGCCCTCTTCGTCAAACTCCTGTTCATCTTGGATCTCATCGATACGCTGCAGCCCAACAACCGTCTCGTCGGTTGCCGTACGGATAATGGTCACACCTTGAGTGTTACGACCAATAGTCGATACGCCAGATGCTGGTGTACGAACCAGGGTACCCTTGTCGCTGATCAACATGATCTCATCGTTTTCGAGTACTTGTACCGCCCCGACGACGGCGCCGTTACGCTCGCTCACCTTGATCGATACTACACCCTTGGTTGCGCGGCTCTTAGCTGGGTATTCATCCAGCTCGGTGCGCTTACCATAACCATTCTCGGTAACGGTCAGGATTGCACCGTCGTTCTTAGGTACGATGAGTGAGACTACGCTCTGGCCATCTTCGAGCTTGATACCGCGAACACCTGTTGCGGTGCGGCCCATGCCACGAACCTGATCTTCGCTAAAGCGAACGACCTTACCTTCGTTAGAGAAGAGCATCACCTCGTTATCACCGTTAGTGATATCGACGCCAATCAGCTGGTCGCCATCTTTCAGGTTAACGGCGATGATACCGTTGGCTCTTGGACGAGAGTATTGATCCAGCGAGGTCTTCTTCACGGTGCCGTGAGAAGTCGCCATGATCACATACTTGTCGGCGTCGTAATCACGCACCGGCAAGATAGCGGTAATGCGCTCACCTTCCGCCAGCGGCAGCAGGTTGATAATAGGACGACCACGTGCCTGACGGCTTGCCAGCGGCAGCTGGTACACCTTGAGCCAGTACATCTTACCGAAGTCAGAGAAACACAAGATGGTATCGTGGGTGTTGGCGACCAGCAGTTTCTCGACGAAATCTTCATCTTTCACCTTAGTCGCGGCCTTACCTTTACCACCACGGCGCTGGGCTTGGTAATCGCTCAAAGGCTGATACTTGGCGTAACCCAGATGCGACAGAGTTACGACCACATCTTCTTCATTGATAAGATCTTCAAGACTGATGTCGACTGCAGAGGCGTTAAGCTCGGTGCGACGCTCATCGCCAAATACTTCCAGCACTTCCTGAAGCTCTTCTTTGATCACTTCCATCAAACGCTCAGGGCTGCGGAGGATATATAGCAGGGCTGCAATCAGCTCTAGCAGCTCTTCATATTCGCTTAGGATCTTCTCATGTTCCAAACCGGTCAGCTTATGCAGACGCAAGTCTAGAATCGCCTGAGCCTGTTGCTCGGTCAGATAGTAGAGACCATCACGAATACCGAATTCTGCCGACAGCCACTCTGGACGCGCCGCATCATCACCGGCCTTCTCCAGCATGCCTTGTACATTGCCAAGGGCCCAGCCTTGAGAAACCAGCTTAGTCTTTGCTTCGGCAGGGGTTGGTGACGCCTTGATAAGCGCAATGATAGGGTCGATGTTAGCAAGAGCAATCGCCAGTGCTTCAAGGATATGAGCACGTTCGCGAGCCTTACGCAGTTCGAATACGGTACGACGGGTCACCACTTCACGACGATGAAGGATGAAGCACTCGAGCATCTCTTTAAGGTTGAACAGTTTAGGCTGACCATTGGTCAGGGCCACCATGTTGATACCGAAAGAGGTTTGCAGCTGAGTCTGGGCGTAAAGGTTGTTGAGGATCACCTCACCCACTTCGCCGCGCTTCACTTCGATAACGATACGCATACCGTCTTTGTCTGACTCGTCGCGCAGTCCGCTGATGCCTTCGATCTTCTTATCTTTTACCAGCTCGGCGATCTTCTCGATCAGACGAGCCTTGTTTACCTGATAAGGGATCTCGGTAACGATAATGCGCTCACGACCGTTGTCTTCAGTCTCAACGGTTGCGCGGGCACGCATGACCGCCTTACCACGACCCGTCTTATAGGCATCTTCGATACCCTTACGGCCGTTGACGATCGCCGCCGTTGGGAAATCTGGCCCTGGAATATGTTCCATCAGCTGCTCGATAGAGAGACTAGGCTCATCGATCAGTGCCAAACAGCCGGAGATCACTTCTGACAGGTTATGAGGAGGAATGTTGGTCGCCATACCTACGGCGATACCCGATGAACCATTCACCAGCAGGGCCGGAATACGGGTTGGCAGTACCGCCGGGATCTGCTCTGTACCATCATAGTTAGGTACGTAGTCGACGGTTTCTTTCTCTAGGTCAGCCAGCAGTTGATGCGCCAGCTTGTCCATACGAATTTCGGTATAACGCATGGCCGCTGCCGCGTCACCATCGACCGAACCAAAGTTACCCTGACCATCGACCAAGGTGTAGCGCATAGAGAATGGCTGCGCCATACGAACGATAGTGTCGTAAACCGCTGAGTCACCGTGTGGATGATATTTACCGATAACGTCACCGACGACACGCGCCGACTTCTTATAAGGTTTGTTCCAATCGTTCTTCAACTCGTTCATCGCGAATAATACGCGGCGATGAACCGGCTTTAGACCGTCACGTACATCGGGTAACGCACGGCCCACGATCACGCTCATGGCGTAATCCAAATATGAATTCTTTAATTCGTCTTCAATATTAATTGGTGTTATAGATGAAGCCAGATCAGTCATAAACTGCTCGATCCCTTGAAATTTAGCCGACAAAATACTGCTTAAAAACCAGGCAATATTTTACCAAGCCTGAAAACGTGATTTGGCATTCTAACACAGATATTTAAAGGCGCTAGACCCTATTGAAATTTCACGCCAAATATCTGTTTACGACCCAAAACCCCGCCTCGTTTTGACCAAGATGAGCGCTTTAACAGCAATCTGATGACAAAGCAGACATTTTCGCCGGGTTCTCCTTTGTTTATCTAAGGCGATGGGTATAATAGCTACATCATTTATTCCCTTCAGAGGACTCTCCGTGTCTAACCTTTCTGAGACAAATTTTTCTGAGACTAATAATGCCAATGTCGATCCACAAGAAATAGCTAAGTTTGAGAAGATGGCTGCCACTTGGTGGGACCCCGAAGGAGAATTTAAACCCATCCATAAGCTCAATCCCCTGAGACTGAACTATATCGATCAAGCCGTCGGCGGTCTGTTTGGTAAGCGTGTGCTGGATGTCGGCTGTGGCGGCGGTATTCTCTCTGAGAGCATGGCACGTCTTGGCGCCAAGGTAGATGGGCTGGACATGGGCGCCGAGCCCCTCGATGTCGCGAAACTTCACGCCTTAGAGATGGGTGTCGAGATCAACTATATCCAGGACACGGCAGAGCATCACAGAGACAGTCATCAGGGCCACTATGATGTGGTCACCTGCATGGAGATGCTCGAGCATGTGCCCGACCCTGCCTCTGTTATCAAGGCCTGTAGCGACATGGTTAAGCCTGGCGGCTATGTGTTCTTCTCGACCATTAACCGCAACATCAGAGCCTATGTAGAGACTGTGATTGGCGCCGAGTACCTGCTTAAGATGCTACCGGTAGGCACCCACGATCATAAGAAGTACATCAAGCCTGCCGAACTTATTGGCATGGCGGATGCGGTAGATCTCGAGTGCGTCGATGCGACCGGCATCACCTACAATCCGCTGACGGAGATTTTCCGCTACACCAAGTCGCTAGATGTCAACTATATGATCGCCACGGTTAAGCAGGATGACTGATCAAATCGTGCCAGGTGCTAACGCTGAAACGATTGATGGTACGCGAACTGCGACTAGGCCAATAAAAGGTGTGCTGTTTGATCTCGATGGCACCCTAGTGGATACGGCGCCCGATCTCGTGCTGGCGCTTAACTTGGCGCTAAAAGACTTTGGGCTGCCGAGCCAACATCTTGAAGATATTCGCTTTGCCGCGTCCCATGGCAGCCTGGCGTTAGTTAGCGCCGCCCAGCCTCATCTTAATGATGAGGAAAAAGCGGCAATCCAGCAGGCGCTGCTTGAGCACTACCATAATGTTAACGGCCAAGAGGCCAAGCTGTTTGATGGCATGAGTCCCCTGCTCGAGCACCTCAGCGAGCAACGCATTCCCTTCGGTGTCGTCACCAATAAGGCGGCGCGCTTTGCGCGGCCTTTGCTGCACAGGCTTGCCTTAGCCAACAAGATGCCGGCCATCATCAGCGGCGACTCCACCACTCAGAGTAAACCCCATCCTGCGCCCATGCGTTTGGCAGCGTCGCAAATTGGCGTCAGCTGCCAGGGAATTCTCTACCTAGGTGATGCTAAGCGCGACCTCGAAGCGGCCCGCAATAGCGACATGCTGGGGGGCATTGCCCATTGGGGTTATATTGGAAACAATGATCAGGCGCACCTCTGGCCCCACGACTTTGGCTTCGACACCCCGGTATCCGTGCTTGAACTCCTAAGACAGGGCTAAGTCGCAGTTAAATCGTGCATAAGTAGCGGTTAAGTCACGATTAAATGAGATGCGTCACGCGCTCTGGTGCTAGGGCGTGTGACACGTCAGTAAAAAGTCGTCCAGGCTGAGATCGCGATCCTTTTTCGGCGCCAAAAGATCCTCAGGATCTGGCCAATATTTTAGCTTTCATGATAGGGAGAATCAGTCGCCTAAAACTTGACCCGCCGGTGCTATCATAATTGAAAACAAGGGTTAAAGGTAAGCCATTACTAACCCTTTGGTTTACCCCCAAGATATCCACAACTTGTCCCCTAAAAACCCGCTTGCAATATCCCACCAACCTCACTATCTTGTATCCTATAAAAGAAAAAACACCATATCTTGTGTATGGGCGGCGGTCGAAGCCACTAGAACTGCAGTAGTGCTCAGGTACTTTTTTTAACATCTTCGATTGTTTTTACATGGAAACGTAGGGTGGAGTTTTCCCTCCCAGCGATATTTAATTCAAGGCTTATCTTCAATGAACAGCAATATGCAAGTCACGAAGCGCAGTGGCGAACGTGAAACCATCGATCTCGATAAGATCCACCGAGTGATCACTTGGGCGGCCAAAGGACTGAATAACGTCTCAGTATCGGAAGTCGAATTACGTTCACACCTTCAGTTTTATGATGGAATTCCAACTGAAGCGATCCACGAAACCATAATTAAGGCCGCTGCCGACCTTATCTCGCCAGAGTCACCAGACTATCAATTCCTCTCTGCACGTCTGGCCATCTTCCACCTGCGTAAGAAAGCCTTCGGCCAGTTTGAGCCGCCTTCGCTTTACGACCATGTGGTGAAGTTGGTTGAGCTGGGTAAATATGACACGCATATTCTGAACGACTATAGCCGCGAGGAGTTAGACACGCTCGACAGCTATATCGACCACTGGCGCGACATGAACTTCTCTTATGCTGCGGTTAAGCAGTTAGAAGGTAAGTACCTGGTTCAAAACCGTGTGACTCACGAAGTCTACGAGAGTGCGCAGTTCCTCTATATTCTGGTAGCGGCTTGTCTGTTCGCCAACTACCCGAAAGAGACGCGTCTTCAGTACGTTAAAGATTTCTATGACGCGACCTCGACCTTTAAGATCTCGCTACCGACACCTATCATGTCTGGTGTGCGTACACCAACACGTCAGTTTAGCTCTTGCGTGCTGATCGAATGTGGCGACAGCTTAGACTCAATCAATGCGACCGCCTCTTCTATCGTGAAGTATGTGTCGCAACGTGCCGGCATAGGGGTCAACGCAGGTCGTATTCGCGCGCTGGGTAGCCCAATTCGCGGCGGCGAGGCATTCCACACAGGTTGTCTGCCTTTCTATAAGTATTTCCAGACGGCGGTGAAATCTTGCTCACAAGGTGGCGTGCGCGGCGGTGCGGCGACCCTCTTCTACCCTATGTGGCACCTGGAAGTTGAGTCTCTGCTGGTACTTAAGAACAACCGCGGCGTCGAAGATAACCGTATCCGTCACCTGGACTACGGGGTGCAGCTGAACAAGCTGATGTACCAACGTCTTATCCAGGGCGGCATGATCACGCTATTCAGTCCATCAGACGTCCCAGGGCTGTACGATGCCTTCTTCGAAGATCAGGCAGAGTTCGAGCGTCTGTATGTGAAGTATGAGCAGGATGAGAGCATACGTAAGAAGCAGATCAAGGCGGTCGAGCTGTTCTCCTTGATGATGCAGGAGCGTGCCTCTACCGGTCGTATCTATATCCAGAACGTCGATCACTGTAATACCCACAGCCCGTTCGATGCTAAGGTTGCCCCTGTTCGTCAGTCGAACCTGTGTCTTGAGATCGCATTGCCGACCAAGCCGCTGAACAACATCGACGATCCAGATGGCGAGATCGCCCTGTGTACCCTATCTGCGTTGAACCTGGGCGCCATCAAGAAGCTTGATGAGCTGGAAAGCCTGGCAGATTTGGCCGTGCGCGCGCTCGATAGCCTACTCGACTACCAAGACTACCCTATCATCTCGGCACATAAGGGCTCGATGAACCGTCGTACCCTGGGTATAGGCGTGATCAACTTTGCCAACTACCTGGCTAAAGAAGGCGTGCGTTATTCAGACGGCAGCGCCAACGGCATCACCCACAAAACCTTCGAGGCGATCCAGTACTATCTGCTGAAGGCCTCGATGAATCTGGCAAAAGAGCAAGGCGCCTGCCCTGCCTTCCACGAGACCAATTACGCTAAGGGTATCCTGCCTATCGATACCTACAAGCGCGACCTCGATAAGATCTGTGACGAGCCACTACACATGGACTGGGAAACCCTGCGTGAAGAGATCAAGACTCATGGCCTGCGTAACTCGACCCTGTCAGCCCTAATGCCATCAGAGACCTCATCGCAGATCTCTAACGCGACTAACGGTATCGAGCCACCGCGCGGCCTGATCAGCGTTAAAGCGAGTAAGGATGGCCAGCTCAAACAGGTGGTCCCTGATTTCGAGAAGTACCAATACAGCTATGAGCTACTGTGGCAGATGCCAGGCAACGAAGGTTACCTGCAGCTGGTCGGTTTGATGCAGAAGTTTGTTGACCAATCTATCTCGGCCAACACCAACTATGACCCAAGCCGCTTCCCAGGTGCCAAGGTGCCTATGCAGGTGCTGCTGAAGGACCTGTTGACCGCATATAAATACGGTGTGAAGACACTTTACTATCACAACACGCGTGACGGTGCGTCAGACAAATATGACGATATCACCTCCATTGAGAAAGAAGACGATAGCTGCGCAGGCGGCGCATGTAAGATCTAACTCTACGTGTTTTAACCTTTTATCAGGGGGCTTTGCCCCCTTTATCGGAAGATAGAAAAATGGCCTATTCAACATTTTGTCAAACACCTAACAATGCCCTGCTGGAACCTATGTTCCTCGGCCAATCGGTTAACGTTGCCCGTTACGATATTCAAAAATATGAAGTGTTCGAGAAACTGATCGAGAAGCAACTCTCCTTCTTCTGGCGTCCTGAAGAAGTTGACGTCAGCAAAGACAAGATCGATTACGCGGCGCTGCCGGATCACGAGAAGCATATCTTCATCTCTAACCTCAAGTACCAGACCCTACTGGACTCAATTCAAGGCCGCTCGCCAAACGTTGCCTTCCTGCCGCTGGTGTCGCTGCCGGAACTTGAGACCTGGATCGAGACCTGGTCTTTCTCTGAAACGATTCACTCGCGCTCTTACACCCACATCATTCGTAATATCGTTAACGATCCTTCAGTCGTATTTGACGATATCGTACAAAACGAAGAGATCCTCAAGCGCGCCAGCGATATCGCCGATTACTACGATAATCTGATCGAGCTGAGCCAGATCTATCACCTCATGGGTGAAGGCACCCATGAGATCAACGGCAAGACTGTTGAGGTCACCACCCGCGCGATCAAGAAAGCCCTCTACCTGTGTATGATGTCGGTTAACGTGCTCGAGGCGATCCGTTTCTACGTCAGCTTCGCCTGCTCATTTGCGTTCGCCGAGCGCAAGCTGATGGAAGGTAACGCCAAGATCATCCGCCTCATCGCCCGTGATGAAGCCCTGCACCTTAACAGCACCCAGCATATTCTTAAGCTGATGCAAGGTGGCAAGGATGACCCAGAGATGGCCGAGATCGCCAAAGAGTGCGAACAGACGGCGATCGACATTTTCGTTAAGGCGGCTGAGCAAGAGAAAGAGTGGGCTAAGTACCTGTTCAAAGATGGCTCTATGATAGGCCTGAACGAGCAGATCCTCTGCCAGTATGTCGAGTACATCACCAACGAGCGTATGAAGTCGGTCAACCTGGTAAGCCCTTATGCCGACCAGAGTAACCCGCTGCCGTGGATGAAGAACTGGCTGGAGAGTGACTCGGTACAGGTAGCGCCACAGGAAGTAGAGGTGTCTTCTTACCTGGTTGGTCAAATTGACGCGTCTGTGGATGAGAGTGAGTTTGCCGACTTTGATCTCTAACAAGACGGTCTTTAGTCAGGCCGTCTTTAAGAAGGCTCCGATCGTGAGCCTTCATGGACAGCCTGTACTCCTCTATACCAGTAACCACCAGAGCCTGTTGGCGGCACTCGAGCAGAAGAAGGTTCGTATCTTCTCTGAGTGTCGTAACGGCTTTTGTGGTGCCTGCAAGACCAAGATTAATCGCGGTAGCGTGGTCTATCACACAGAGCCGCTGGTCGAACTGGAGGCAGATGAGTGTCTGCCCTGCTGCTGTCATCCCGACGGCGATCTCGACCTGGCATTATCGGCCCAAGGCGCCGAGGTGGTCACGCCTCATGCAACAGAGCCTATTGCCTGCACCGCCGAATAGCGTGCAGCTGAAACTAGGCCTGACCTAAATCTAAGTCTGACCTGAAACTAGGCCTGACCTAAAACTAAGTCTGACTTGAAACTAAGCCTAACTAGGCTTAGCCCAATCTCGCCTCAAACATGGCCTAAACTAACCCTTGGCAAAAACAGCCTATCTCCAAGCTAGTTCCAAGCTAGTTCCAAGCTATCTCCAAGCAAAATCCCTGGTAAAACTCTGATTACATTCTGGCAATCCTTTGCCGTTTCACTAGAACGTTCTATTAAACAGATACGATAAGTGATGCAAAGGACAGTGGTAAAAGAGCAGGTGGGTAGAACAGATCCGCAAGATAATATGTTAAATCGCCTTCTTTGCCAGCTTATGGTGTAGTCGGTTTACCTCCATCAGGGCGGCGCTGCCATACCAGGGATGCAGCTCCATCACCAGGCGTCCGGCCTTAATGGCGGGATCGGACTCGGTTAACGCCTTGGCCTCCTCGACACTGGTGACGTTAAAGATATAAATCCCTCTTAAATTGCCCTCTTCCAAGAAGGGCCCCGCGAGCACCAGTTTACCCTCCTCGGCCAGTCGGCCGATATTATCCAGGTGTGCCCGCTGCAGCCGCTCTGCCTCTACTTCAGATTGGCTTCGGTTAGGGCCGCTCTTGAGCATAGCCATCACGTAACGCTTCATGCCATACTCATCGGCGCCGACTCTTGCCGCGAGCTCGGCATCATAGCTTTCGGCTCTAAGAGGCAAACTCACCACCAGAGCCGCTACTGCGCCCAATAAGGTAACGAGCAAGCGATGGTTTTTGGTACTCGTTCTAGTATTAGCTTTTGTTCTAGTTTCGTTCATTATCTAATCCACTTAGTAAGCATTAGCTTAAGTTATGTCAAGACCATAAAAAAAGCTAACCCAAAGGATTAGCTTTTCACATTTTATAACCGCAAGCTAGTTTAATAACCACAAGCTAACGGTAGCCGACTTTTTAATTTTTTAGATGCTTGCGGCCAACTCTGCGCCTTGGCGGATCGCTCGTTTGGCATCGAGCTCGGCGGCTACATCTACACCGCCAATAAGATGCACTTGCAGACCTGTGTTGTTCATCTCATCGACCAAGCTGCGATTAGACTCTTGTCCGGCACATAACACCACATTGTCAACCTCAAGAACCTGAGCCGCCTCACCGACTTTGATATGTAGGCCTTGCTCATCGAACTTCTGGTAGCTGACACCGTTTAGCATCTCGACATCATGGTGCTTAGCCACAGCGCGGTGGATCCAACCTGTGGTTTTACCGAGTCCCTTGCCCATCTTGCTGGTTTTACGCTGCAATAGATAAATTTTTCGGCTTGTGTGTTCCAGCTGAGGCGTGGTTAAACCGCCTCGCTCACCATAGGCTTTGTCTATGCCCCACTGCTTGAGCCAGGTATCAGGCTTGAGTGTGGTCGACTCCAGCTCTCCGAGATAGTGAGCCATATCGAAGCCGATACCACCGGCGCCGATCAGAGCAACCCGCTCGCCTACCTCGACCTCGCCGTTCAGCACCTGTTGGTAATTCACCACCTTGGGGCTGTCGAAACCGGGCAGGTCGAGCGCTCTTGGCACAACACCGGCGGCGATCACTACCTCATCGAAGGGCTCGTCTCTAACCACTGAGGCGTCTAGCCGTGTGTTAAGCCTTAGCTCGACCTTGTTGAGCTTCATCTGCTCGGTGAAATAGCGGATGGTTTCATCAAACTCCTCTTTACCCGGGATCTTACGGGCGAGGTTAAACTGACCACCGACCTCCCCCTTGGCCTCAAACAGCACCACCTGATGGCCTCGGCTAGCTGCATGGATGGAAAACGCCATTCCGGCTGGGCCTGCGCCCATGACGGCAATGCGTTTCTTGTGCGTCGCCGGCACAAAATTAAGCTCGGTCTCGTAACAGGCTCTGGGGTTGACCAGACAGGTAGCGCGTTTCAACGCGAAGGTATGATCCAGACAGGCCTGATTACACCCGATACAGGTGTTGATCAGCTGACTCTCGCCCGCGGCCGCCTTATTGACGAACTCGGCATCGGCCAGGAAAGGGCGGGCCATAGAGACCATATCAGCCTGACCCGAGGCAATGATCTGCTCGCCGATCTCAGGGGTATTGATACGGTTAGTGGCGATAAGCGGCACGCTCACCTCTTGCTTGAGGCGCTCAGTCACCCAGGCAAAGGCGCCGCGAGGCACACTAGTCGCAATGGTAGGTACCCTGGCCTCATGCCAGCCTATGCCTGTGTTGATGATGGTCACGCCGGCGCTCTCCAGCCACTTGGCCAGCTGCACCACCTCCTCCCAGGAGGAGCCGTTATCCACCAGATCAAGCATAGAGAGGCGAAACACTATGATGAAATCGCTGCCGACCCTTTCACGGATCGCCTTGACGATCTCCACCGGGAACTTGGCTCTTTGGCTGAACTCACCGCCCCACTCGTCGCTGCGCTTATTGGTTCTGGCGCAAATAAACTGATTGATTAGGTAACCTTCAGATCCCATCACCTCCACGCCATCGTAGCCCGCCTTCTTGGCCAGCGCCGCCGTGGTGGCGTAGTCTTTGATGGTGCTTATTACCTGACGGGCCGACATGGCCGAGGGAGTAAAGGGGGTAATAGGCGACTTGATCTTGCTGGGCGCCTGTGAAAAAGGATGATAACCGTAACGTCCGGCGTGCAGGATCTGCATACAGATCTTACCGCCCGCCTCATGCACCGCGCTGGTGACGACCTTATGCTTGGCGACCTGCCAGGGGAAGCTTAGCTGACAAGCATTGGGCGCCAAACGGCCTCTGAGGTTAGGCGAGATCCCGCCAGTCACAATCAGGCCAACACCACCGGCAGCACGTTCTTGGTAGAATTTTGCCAGTTTCTCAAAACCGCCCTTTTCTTCTTCGAGCCCGGTGTGCATGGAGCCCATGAGCACACGATTCTTCAGTTGTGTGAAGCCGAGATCTAAGGGTTCTAATAAATGCGGAAACGACATTTAAACATCCTTTTTAAACAAGTGATTTAAATCAGCATACCCGCTGTTTGGATTTAGCTCAATACTCAATGCGTGCCAAGCCTTAAGATTCATTTACAATTGTGTTTCGCCCCTATGGCCGTTTTCAGTTAGCATAGAGGGATCAGAGTCATAAAGGAGTGGATAATGTCCGCTAAGCCCTCAATATTTAAACGGATCTTTTCCACCTTGTGGAAGGTGGTTGACACCACACGCAAGGTGATCTTAAATCTATTCTTCTTCGGTTTTATCGCCCTCTTGTTTGTGATCCTCGCCGGTGAGGAGAGCCCAACAGTCGAAGAGGGTTCAGCATTAGTGCTGGATCTCTCGGGTAACGTGGTAGAGCAGAAACGCCAGGTGGACCCCATAGAAGCGGCCATGAAGAGTGGTAAAGGGGGCCAGAGCGATGGCGAGATCCTACTTGCCGATCTGCTAAACGCTATCGACAACGCGGCAAGCGACAAACGCATCTCCGCCATAGTACTCGACATAGGTCACCTAAGATGGACAGGGATCAGCAAGCTGCAGAGCATTGGTGACGCATTGACCCGCTTTAAAGCCTCAGGCAAGCCTATTATCGCCATGGGGAACTGGTATGGACAAAACCAGTACTTCCTCGCCAGCTTCGCCGATACCGTCTACCTCAACCCTCAGGGTTCGGTAGAGATAGAAGGCCTGAGCCGCTATCGCCAATATTTCAAGTCGGCGCTGGATAAACTCAAGATCAAGGCGCACGTCTTCAGGGTGGGCACCTTCAAGTCTGCGGTCGAGCCCTTTATGCGCGACGACATGTCTGAGGCGGCTAAATCGGCCAACCGCGAGCTGCTACAAGATATCTGGGACAGCTTCGAAGCCACGGTCAGCAAAAACCGCGGCATCAAACAAGATGACCTGATGCTGAGCGCCGAGCGTTATCTTGCCGAGCTTAATAAGGCCAATGGTCGCTCATCCGAGATGGCCATCAACCTTGGCTGGGTCGATAAGCTCGCCACTGCCGAGCAGTTCCGTCTGGACATGGTCGAGCGTGTAGGTGAAGCCAAAGAAGGGCACAGCTTTAAGCAGATCAGCTTCTATGACTATCAGAGCGTGATCCAGCAGTTCCCGCCAGTATTGATGCACGACGCCGTCGGCATCATAGTCGCCAAGGGCAATATACTCAATGGTCACCAGGCAGCAGGCCAAATCGGCGGCGAGAGCACCTCTGCCCTGCTTCGCAAGGCGAGATTCGATGACAAGGTGAAGGCTGTGGTGCTGAGAGTCGACAGCCCTGGCGGCAGCGCATTTGCCTCCGAGCAGATCCGTCAGGAAGTGCTGGCCCTCAAGGCAACCAACAAGCCAGTGGTTGTCAGTATGGGCACCTATGCCGCATCGGGTGGCTACTGGATCTCGGCAAGCGCCGACTATATCTACGCCACACCAACGACGCTTACCGGCTCTATCGGTATCTTCGGCATGATGACCACCTTCGAAGACTCACTGGCAGAACTTGGGATCCACACAGACGGCGTCTCCACCTCAGGCTGGACCTCGTACTCAAGCACTCAGGGGATCAGCGATGAGCTCAAGGAGATCATTCAGCGCCATATCGAGCGTGGCTACCAGGACTTCATCTCGCTCGTCTCAGAGGAGCGCGGCATGAAACCCGAAGAGGTGGATAAGATTGCCCAGGGTCGTGTCTGGTCCGGCAAACGCGCACTTGAGCTTGGCCTTGTTGATGAACTTGGCGATCTTGAGCAGGCGGTGACTAAGGCGGCCGAGCTGGCTAAGCTTGAGAAGTTCGATACTAAGCTGATCGAACAGGAGCTGTCGCCACAGGAGCAGTTCATTCAGCAGATGTTTGCCCAGGCTGTTAGCTATATGCCACAGACTCTGTCTCAGAGCAGTCTAATCGAACAACTGCTTGGTGAGGTGAGCAGCGTAGTCGAAGAGTTTAACGCCTTTGACGATCCAAACGGCCTCTACCTCTACTGCGACAGCTGTAACTACTAATCGCTCTGCTGTACTCGCAGCAAAGACGCTATCACAGAAAAGCCCGCAGATGCGGGCTTTTTTATTGGCGCTTTCCTAAGTATAATCCCGCCAATCCTGCATCAATAAAGCTATCACTATAATGAAAAAACCCTCCATCTATGTCGCCTACACAGGCGGCACCATAGGCATGCAAAAGACAGATAATGGTTTCGCGCCGGTACCGGGATTTCTCACCGACTGCGTCAAGGCCATGCCCGAGTTTTTTCATCAGGAGATGCCAGACTTTGTCATCAGTGAATATTGTCCACTGATCGACTCTTCAAACATGGCGCCGACGGATTGGCAGATGATCGCCGACGATATCAAGGCAAACTACGACAAGTATGATGGCTTCGTGATCCTCCATGGCACAGATACCATGGCCTTTACCGCCTCGGCGCTCTCCTTCATGCTGCAAGGGCTCACCAAACCCGTTATCGTTACCGGCTCGCAGATCCCGCTGGCCCAGCTGCGCTCAGACGGCCAGACCAATCTGCTTAACGCCCTCTATATCGCCGCCAACTATCCGGTGGCCGAGGTATGCCTCTTCTTTAACAACAAGCTGTTTCGTGGCAATCGCACCACTAAGGCCCATGCAGATGGCTTCGATGCCTTCGCCTCGCCTAACTTCCCTATTCTGTTAGAGGCAGGCATTAAGATCCGCCTCAAGGCGGGCCGCATCAGCGAGAGCAAGGCCAATACCCTGACGGTCAACAAGATAAGCCCGCAGCCCATAGGCGTGGTTACCCTCTACCCAGGGATCACCACAGAGATCATCGATAACATCTTACAGCAGCCGGTAAAGGCGCTAATTTTACTTACCTACGGTGTCGGCAATGCGCCGCAAAACCCTGAGTTACTGGAGTGTCTGCGCAAAGCTAACGAGCGCGGCATCATACTGGTGAATCTAACCCAGTGTTTGCAGGGGAAGGTCAACATGGGCGGCTATGCCACCGGCAACGCGCTGGCCAAAGCCGGGGTTATCAGCGGTTTTGACATGACCACGGAAGCGGCGCTGACCAAACTGCACTACCTGCTATCTACCGAGCTTTCACCGAGCGATATTCGCGTGCAGATGCAGCAAGATCTCTGCGGCGAGCTCACCGAAGACTAATTGGTTTAAAACTAACAATGCGAAATAAAAAAGCCCCTGTCATCAGGGGCTTTTCACTCTTAGAGGTCTTGCTCTTTGAAGGCGGCGATACTCTCGCCCTTGAACTGACGTTTCAGCTCGGCCTTTGACAGTTCGTTCAATTCACCTTGGTTATTAATGGTGAAATGATCTGTCTGGTTCAACCTGCGAGCCTGGTACAGCATCACCAGCTGCAGTGTCGAGTCTTTCTGCTCATCAGACAGCACTGTACCATCTTCCCACTTGCCGAGTTCGGCGGCGCTGAGTAATCGCTCGTATACCTCTTGAGGCATATCGTCGATCACTTTATTGATATCACTCATATACTCTTCCGTTTATGTAACACTATGCGGACTCTGGCTATCAGATAGCCGACGAAGCCAAAGACGAAGCAGATGCCGGCGATATTGGCTCTGAGCCCTTCCGCCGGCTCGCCGCCCCAAAACCAGATCACCACACCGGCAATAAACAGCGTCATCGCCAGAAAGCTCTGGTTCATCAGCTGATTGGTACGCTTGATATGGCTGATCCGATTAAGCGACTCGTTATCCCCAGACAAGCCCGAGGAACAGTGAGGGCAGCTCTTAGCCAAACTCGATATGCGCTTTTGACAACTTGGGCATTCTACTAAGGCCATTGCGGACTCCTATCTTAGCTTATCGACCACGGCCAGCATGGCGAGCAGTGACGCCTCACCCAGGTAGATGCAACGCTCAGGTGACCAACCAGACATAGGATCTGGCATGTTGGCGTTATCTTTAAATGGCATCTCTAGGGTGTTAGAGAGACAGCCGAAGGTCTGCGCTACCCAGTTTGAGGCAACCGTCAAGTTAGCCTGGCCTGGCTCGTCTTTATCATAGCCAAACTCATCCTGGAAATCGGCGCTCGCCATCAGCAATGCCTTAACGAAATCGGCCTGCTGATCCGCCATCTTTTGATTGTAACCCGGCACGCCTTCACAACCTGCGAGGAACACATATGGCAGGCCTTCGTCACCGTGTACATCATAATAGAGATCGACGCCCGTCTCTTTCATGCGATTGACCACATGATACACCTCAGGGCTCTTCTCTAGCGACGGACTCTGCCATTCGCGGTTAAGGTTAACGCCCTTGGCATTGGTTCTCAGGTGGCCACGTACGCCGCCATCCGGGTTCATGTTTGGTACGATATAGAAGTTGGCCTTATCCAGCAGCGCCTTAGCCGTCGGACAATCACCATCGAGAAGGTTGTTCAGCAGGCCTTCCACCAGCCACTCGGCCATGGTTTCACCCGGATGTTGTCGCGCGGTGATCCAGATCTTAGCTTTCTCTTCATCTTCATCACCCACCTTAACCAGGGTCATGTCGCGATCGTCTAAGGTCTTACCTAGATGCTCGAGTGAGACGAGTGGATGCACCTGAACGGCGCTAAGCAGATCCTGATGACGCTCGTAGCTATAGGGCGCGAAATAGGCAATCTGGATCATCTCGCAATCCAGTTCCACCTCTATGGTGAGCTTGCCATCTTGATACTGAGTCGGCAGGCGGAACCATTGCTGTCTGTCGTAGGTAGCCACGGCCTGATAGCCTTCCCAGCCCTTAGTGTAAGAGGCTTGGCCCGCGTTGATGATATTCAGGGTATAGCGCTGGCCAACTTCACCTTGCAAACGAAAGTTGAACCACTGGAAAAACTCGCCCCCTTCATCGGGTCTAATGGCCAGTTGCACATTATTGATATCATCTTGGTTGATGACCTCAATATTACCGCCGTCAAAATTGGCACTGATTAACATATCCATTCCTTCATTGAGTTAAGGCAGACATCTTGGGTCTGCTGATCCCCTAAGGATAAACTAATTCGCCCCGTTTTCGCACCGCTAGCGCTAAATAAAAGCCAGTTTTTTTGCTGTCATTTTGACTAACACAGAAAGCTGTAACCCTGACCACGAACGGTATTGATGATGGTTTTTGGCAGACAGATCTTGGCAAGTTTACGCCTTGTATTACTGATGTGCATATCCAGGTTTCGATCAAACTGTCCCAGATCTTTCTTCAGCACACTTTTCTGCAACTCCTGTTTGGTTATCACCTCTCCTTTGCGATCAAACAGGTATTTGAGCAGCTTAAACTCGGTCTGAGTCAGGGATACGCGCCGCTCAGCCACCTCTATGCTGAAATCATTCTGATTAAAATAGATCGCCTTTATCGGTAGTGGCAGAACGTCGGTCAGCTGCGCTTTGGTGATGGCCGCACGGCGACGCAGGGCTTCGATGCGCACCACCAGCTCACGTACACTCACAGGTTTAGAGAGAAAATCGTCGGCGCCGAGACGAAACCCTTTTACCCGCCGCTCCTCTTCATCGGTAGCCGAGATCAGGATCACCGGCAGGTTGTCGCTGCGCGACTCTAGAAACGCAAAGCCATCCACAAGGGGCATCTCAATATCTAAGATAATGAGATCGATCGCCATTTTGCCTAAAATAAGCAGTGCTTCCTGGCCATTACTGGCACAATGCACCTGATACCCGCTGTCGACAAGGCCAAGATAGAGGACTTCGCGCGCAAAGGGATCATCATCAACGAGTAACACTCTTTCCATTTAATAACCTTAATGATAATTGTTATCATTTAGGTTACAATAACTCATCGGGCCAATCCAGTCCTTTATACCTCTAAAGGATAAAACTTTGACCAGTATCCCACCCCATTGATACTCGCGACATAAAAAAGGCCCCTATTGGGGCCTTTAGAGACAAATCCGATTCTTACTTGAGCATCAACTGGCGAATGTATTTCACCGGCGCGCTACCATAGCTTAAGAACTGTTCGTGGAAGCCTTTTAGGTTAAAGTCCTCTCCCTGCTTGGTCTTTAGCTCCTCGCGGAAATCATAGATCTCACGATAACCCGCATAGTAGCTGGTGAGCTGCACCTGACTAAGGGTTGCGCGGCGCCACTTGCCTTCGGCCTCAGCCTGTTGTTGGAAGGCTTCCTGAGTCATCAGCGCAATCGCCTCCTCCTCTGTCATCCCCTTCACCTGAATGCTGTAGTCCAAAATGGTGTTGGCAATGACCCTTAGGTTCCACTTGTAATACATGAGCCACATCTCTGGCTCGAAGTTACCATAGCCCTCTTCCAGCATCATACGCTCGGCGTAAACCGCCCAACCTTCAACCATGGCACCGTTACCAAACAGGCTCTTCACTAGGCTTGGCGACTCATTAGAGTAAACCAACTGGGTGTAGTGACCCGGGATCGCCTCATGAATATTAAGCACCTGCAAGATCCAATGGTTGTATTCTCTCAGGTAACTCTCGGCAGAGGCATCGCTCATGCCATCCAGCGGTGTGACGTTGTAGTAGGTATTCCCCGTCTTCTCATAAGGGCCCGGTGCGCTAATCGAAGCGCCGGCGAAACCACGCATATATTCTGGGGTTTCACGCACCACCAAGGGCTTGTTAGGATCTAACGTCACCAACTGCTTGTCGTTGACAAACTTGACCAACTCGGGGATCTGGGCGCGCACCTCGGCAACAAAGTCTTCGCGTTTCACATGGCGGGCCGACAGCTTATCAATTAGCTGACGAGTCGCCACCTTAGTGTCACTGGGCATCTCTGTCTTGAAATACTTGCTCCACAGCTGTGTGGTGATCTTAGCCATCTCGCCCTGGACTCTTGCCTTATCGGCCAGGGCCTTTTCATAGAGCTGCTTGGCCGACATGCCAGACTGAATATCGAAGGCAAACTTCTGCTCATAAAGCTCTTCACCAATTCTAAAGCTACGGGCGCCCTCTTTAGTCAGCTTGGCTTCCAGGCCAGTCAACCAGTCGATATGTTGATTAATGGCATCGACCGCGAGCTTGAAACGGCTATTGAACAGGGTTTTCTCATCATCGCTGAGACCTGAGGCGGCAACCTGCTTCAATAGGTCATCAGAGAAGACGCTGAAGGCGCCTCGGTTTTGCATTATGGCTAACTGGGTATGCTCTAGGGTCGGCTTGTCAATATTCTCTTTTGCCGCAGCATAATAGGCGGGTACATTTTCCATGCGAGCCAGGAAGGAACGTAGACGCTCATCAAGCGGTGCAAAGTCTTCGTTAACCAGCTGAGCGAATCCGCCGGCTACGTTGTAGTTCGCGGGGTTCCATTGCCAAGACTTGAAGGTGTCTATCTCCCAGCGATCTTGCTGCAACAGGTTCTCAATCAACTTGTAGTCGATAAGCTCACTCGGGGTTAGCGTATTCACATCAAAGCCATTTAGCAGTTTAAGTTGGGCCTCGACGAAGGCTAAGCTCTCGATGCGGCTTTGGGCATTGGGCACCTTAAGCACACCGTCATATTTGTGATAACCACTGTAGAGCGCCCAGGTCGGCGACTGCTGCCACAAGGCATCGATAAATTGATTGGAAAACTCGGCAAAACTCAGTGCCTGTACCTCGGTAGCACTCGCCATCTGAGTACTTGCAGTTTCGCTAGTGTGTGTCTGACAGGCAGCAAGACTACCTAACCCCAGGACGATGGCGGCAGCGATGACGCTTTTCTTCATGATTCTTCTTCCCTTCATTCTTATTATTAACGGCTTTCTCTTAACGACTTTCTAATAACGACTTCTTAGATTGCAGCTTAAAACATGCCTTTAACGGCCTTACTCGAGGTTTTGAGCAGCAGAGATACTTGAACCGATAGATGAGCCAATACATGAGCTTAGCCCAGTTGGCCCATAGTAAATCACGTTGCAAGGAAAATTGCAGCTATCACACCACCTTAGACAAGCTTTGTTACAAAGGTATTTGCCAGGCCTAACGTGTCTAAGGCAAGCACTCAAATCTTGGCTAGCACCACAGTGATGCCCTTAGCTAACCAAAATTAAGCAGCCAAGCCTCAGCAAGAGCGCAGCCAATTGCCGCTAGACCCACAAGCAAGGTGTTAAGTAAGCGGTTTTGACAGCGAGTTCTAGGGCACTACACTGAATTTAGAGCCTCAAGAGGTTAGCCATGTCTAATTACGCCCAGTCGACAGCCCAGATAAGAGCGCAAAAAACAGCTCAATTGAATGCTCAGATTAGAACTTGGAGAAGTGCCCAATCTAGGCAACTTTCTTTACATCAATTCATTGTGAAAATATTTTACGCCACTCTGATAGTGTTAGGGGCGATGTTATTCACCTCCAGTAATGGCCGCGCTGTAGAGACTCAAAATAGTTCATCACAAAAAGAAGTGCCTAAGCTTGTAACTCCTAAGCTAGTAACAATAGCAACGCAGGAATGGGCGCCCTATCATAGCCAGGAGAGAGACGCTCAGGGCGTCGCCCATCAAGCTGGGGTCGGGCTAGCTGCGCTCGATTGTGTCATGACAAAAATCGATCAACCCTATAGCGTGATCTTCCTCCCTTGGGGCCGGGCTCAAAACAGCGTCAAGCAGGGAAAATATGATGGCTTCTTCTCCGCCTCACGCAACGAATGGCGCGATCAATTTGCCGTACAGAGTAATACTTTCATTCAACAGGAATGGAACTTCTATTACCACAACAAATATCGGATCCCGACCAGCATGAATAGCCTGAAATCCGATACCCTGTTTGGCGCCCGCATCCATTCCAATAGCGCCCACTGGTTAGCCAAGAATAAGTTCAAAAAGGTGAAGATTTTTCCCACCATTAACGAGCTGGTCAAATTACTGGATGCCAGGCGCATAGATGGTGTGATGGAGAATGCGCTGCTGTTCGAGGAGCAGGTACGTCAGTCGCACCTCTCAATGGACGCCTTCGTCAAACGCCCGAACATGCGTATCGATCTAGGGGTCTACTTTGGTAAAACCTTCCTGGAGAAGCATCCAGGTTTTCTCGCCAGGTTCAACCGTCATACGGAGGAATGTCGTTTCGACTATCAATGAGCTTCGACTGGTGGTGAGGTATCGAGGGGCTAATGTGCCATTGGCTTTAACCTGAACTCGGCCCAGATGGGATTGTGATCCGATGCCTGGCTAGTAAAAGACTCGGCCGCAACCAGATTCAGGCCACGATAATAGAGATGATCCAGCGGCAAGCCGAACACCCGCTGACGCTTGTCTTCCTCATATACCGCCTCCTTCAGCCTGAGCTGGTGGGCGAGCTGCTCAATATAGGCCATGCGCTGCCCACGCCAAGTATTAAAATCACCACCTAATATCACGGGGCCCTGATGCAGATTGATCTTCTGCACTATCTGCTGCCACTGGGCGCGATAGCTCTTAAGCTGCCAATCGAAGTTGATGCCGTGTAGATTAACCACCAGAAGGGTCTGTCCATTAGACAGGGGGTAACGTGAAATGAGGGTCGACTTGGCAAAACGGATCCAGGGCTCCACCGCATGATAGGCGCAGGCATCGCGCGCCTGCTCTGTGGCGAGGTTCATTACCCCCACGGGGGATTTCAGCAGCGAGAATGCCTTAGCCATCACCAGGTGCAGGCTTGAGCCGTTCAGGTACTGATTAAAGCCTGCGTTTAACTTAGCTTCCTGCAACAACATGAGCTCGCTACGTTGGGCGATTTTACTGAGATCCTGCTGCCAGCCACGCTTTTGCTGCTTATAGATGTTCCACACACCGACCCTGAGTTGCCCATCATTATCGAGCGCCTGGCTACCTGGCGCGGCAACACATTGGGAGACAAAAACCGGTTCAACCTCACTCATCATCACCTCAGGCTCACCGTTAAGATAGGTCACCACGGCCACATAAGCAGCCGCACTTAGGAGTAATAATAGTAATGATTTTATCCCCCAGCGCAGTAAACGCGGCGAATTGGATCGGTTTTGGCTCACAGAGTTACTCTACTGTCGAAGTGGCTGTCATTACATCTAAATGGTAAAAATAGTGCTTTAGCACCAGCAGCTTAGCCTATATGATAGCGATCAGGCTATATTTAGATTCAACGCCATTATCGAATCATACTCGAGCGAGTGCAATCCAGGCTCAAACAGACATTATGGAAAATGTACATCAAATCCTCGCCATTGTAGGCGTATTCATCTATTGGTTGTTTCTTGGCGCCATCGCGCTGCGCTTGGTGATTAAACGCCGCACCATAGGCGTCTCCTTCTCCTGGATATTGGTGATCTATTTTCTCCCCCTCGTCGGTATCATCGCCTACATCCTGTTTGGCGAGCTGCACCTGGGGCAGACCCGAGCGAGTCGCTCCAAGTCGATGTTCAAACCCTACGGCCAATGGTTTGCGGCCCTGTATCAGCATCCGCTGCACACGCCAGAGCGGCAGAGTGACCACGCCAAAGCCATCAGTCAGCTGTGCGATACTCAGCTCGGCATACCCTCGCTCAGCGGCAACCAGCTCTGCTTGCAGCATACGCCATCTAGCATACTCAACTCCATCATCCAGGATATCGAGGCAGCCAAAGAAAACATCGTCATGGAGTTCTATATCTGGCATCCTGGCGGGCTAGCCGATGATGTCGCCAAGGCAGTCATAAAAGCCTCAAAACGTGGCGTCGCGGTAAAACTCCTGCTGGACGCCGCCGGTAGCCGCACCTTTTTTAACTCTCCCTGGCCAACTCTGCTACGCGCGGCCGGCGTAGAGATATCACAGGCCCTCAGCGTTAGTCCCTTGAGGATGTTCTTCAGACGCTTAGATCTTCGCCTTCACCGTAAGATAGTGGTTATCGATAATCATATCGCCTATACAGGTTCGATGAACCTGGTGGATCCTAAGTACTTTAAGCAGGGAGAAGGCGTCGGCCAGTGGATCGACGTCATGGTGCGCATGGTGGGGCCAGCAGTACCGCTAGTCAACACTGTCGCCGCCTGGGATTGGGAGGTGGAAACCAGCGAGCGTTATTTGCCCGAGCCACCAGGTATTCCAGAAAAACCATATGCATCATCACACGAGATATCATATGAGATATCATGTGAGCCATCAGGTGAAGTGAGACGTGAGGCAGATTCCCTAATACAGGTGATCCCCTCAGGGCCGGGTATGCCTGAAGAGGTGATCCACCAGGTGTTGCTACAGAGTCTCTACCAGGCTTGCCGTAAAATAGTGATCACCACCCCCTACTTTGTGCCCAGCGAGAACCTGCTCGATGCCCTGGTGACTGCGGCGGCGCGAGGCGTCGATGTCAACATCATCATTCCCCAGAAGAATGACTCGACAATGGTCAAATGGGCCAGCCGCTCCTTCTTTGCCGAGCTGCTAAAGGCCGGGGTGAAGATCCACAGATTCAGGGGCGGCCTGCTGCATACCAAGTCTGTATTGATCGATGATGAACATTGCCTCATAGGCACGGTTAACATGGATATGCGCAGCCTTTGGCTTAACTTCGAACTGACTCTGGCGGTCGATGATAAAACATTTGCCGAGGAGTTAAGATTGCTGCAGCAGGGCTATATCGACAATGCCGAACAGCTTGAATACAAACGTTGGCAGAGCAGACCACTCTACCAGCGGGTGATTGAACACCTCTTCTATCTCTTCAGTCCTTTGCTTTAGTATGCTCACGTCAACTGCACTGGATCTGTCACTGGCAATCGTCGCTAACTTTAACGAAGCTCAAACTCTCGCTAAATACAAAAAGACCTGCCAGTTGGCAGGTCTTTTTATTGAATCTTTGGGCTTAGCCTAAAGCTAAAACTTAACCTAAGCCTAATCAGAGATCTTAGCTCTGCTTCTTCACGAACTTAGATTTCAGCATCATCTGGCCGTGACCATCAACCTTACAGTCAATATCGTGGTCGGCATCGACGAAACGGTTGATCACCGCCTTGGTACCCACTTTCAGGGTCAGCGAAGTGCCCTTCACCTTAAGATCTTTAATCAGGGTAACCTTGTCACCCTCTTCTAACAGGTTGCCTACCGCATCTTTCAGGATGATGGCATCGGGGTCGACAGCCACTTCGTTAGGGTTCCATTCATGAGCACATTCTGGACAGATCAACAATGAGCCATCTTCATAGGCATAAGGTGACTCACATTTTGGGCATGGTGGAATTGTATCGCTCATAACTCTTTCTCTTTCTTTAAAAAGGTAAGGATCGGTCTAAGTATCAGGCCTGTCACTCGAGATGACTTTGTGGCTTTCTACTGGAAACCGCTCACAATGATAATCGTATTATAATAAAATTATCATACTCAGGCCAGCTAAGATTCTAGGCGCCGAACTTGGCTACACTCTGACCGTTAATGTTGACCTTAAGATTTAACCTTAGGATTCTTGGTCGGCTCGGCCTGACCATAACTTACGCCATGTTGCTCTAGATAACCGCGGATCAGCTGTCTGACGACCTGTGATGGTGTCAAATCCTGAGAGGCGCACAACTGTTCGAATGCCTGTTTCTTGCTAGGGTCGAGTAACACGGTAAAGCGTGCCGTCTTATTTTCCATTGCCTACTCCTCGAACTGAAAACATTATCATTTGATTATAATCTTTAAGGCACCGCCTGCCTATAGCCTGCCCCAAAGCGTTGAGAAAGAATTACCAAGCTAAGAAGGCTGCCTTAAATATCCAGTTAGCTTTCTCTGTTTGGACGAATAACTTATTTTATCTGGAATAAAAATTAGGAGAGAGTTGACAGGCGTCGGGCATAAAAAGGACAGGCGTCAAATAACAGGCATAAAAAAGACGCCCTTAGGCGTCTTTTTTATTGAATGTGGCGGTGAGTGAGAGATTCGAACTCTCGATACGTTGCCGTATACACACTTTCCAGGCGTGCTCCTTCAGCCACTCGGACAACTCACCGAATCTTGATGCGCTCTTTCCTAAAAAACCTTCAAGGAACTGCATCAACGGAGCGGTACTTTACGCAAATCGCTAAACAGGGTCAAGCTAAAAAACTGTCCACTCAGGCATTTGCGTAATAGATCGCCAATTCGCTGCATATCCGCCCTATTTGAACTTACTCACCAGTTCCGACATGGCGCTCACATCGTTAAGCAGTGACTCGTTGAGTTGGCTGAGACGATCGGACACCTCATGGGTATTACGATAGATGTCGCTGATCTTCATCGCGTTTTGGTTCACCTCTTCGGACACCGCCGATTGCTCATGGGTCGCCGCCGCGATCTGCTCGTTCATGCTGTCGATGACGCTCACCTCGCTAACGATACGAATAAGCTCCTCACCGGCGCGCTTGGACTCGACCACGCTGATCTCCGCCTTGTTGCGGCCACTCTCCATCGCCTTCACGGCGATCTTAGCGCCACGCTCCAGTCGTTCGGTCATGCTGCGAATATCTTCGGTTGAGGTCTGTGCCCGCTGCGCCAGACTGCGCACCTCGTCGGCGACCACGGCGAAGCCACGGCCCATCTCGCCAGCTCTGGCTGCCTCGATCGCTGCGTTAAGCGCCAGCAGGTTGGTTTGCTCCGCGATACCGCTGATCACCCCAAGCACATCGACGATACCTTTGATATCCTCATCCAGGTTATTGATGGCCTGCGCCGCATCGGCGATCTCCTGAGCCAGTTCATTGATGGACTCTGCGGTGCGCTCCACCTCCAGGCTACCCTCTTTGGCTTCCTTGTTGGCCTGGGCCGAGGCTTCAGAGGCCTGCACCGCATTTTGGGCGATCTCTTGTACTGTGGCGCTCATCTCTGTCATCGCCGAGGCAACTTGATCCACCTCGCTGTGGCCCAAGGCCACATCTTCACGCATGATACGGGCGCAGCCTTCCATCTCTTGAGACGCTGTGAGCAGTGCTTGGGTATTGGTCCTCACCATGCCAATCACCTTCTCGAAATCGGCCATCATGTGGTTGAAGGCTGAGCCCAGCTGACCTATCTCATCCTTACCCTTAAGGTCGACCCGCACGCTGAGATCATAATGTTTCTGCGACTCGGTCACCTTGTGATACAGATGTCTGAGAGAGGCATGCAGGTAACGTCCGATAAACAGTGATAGCAAGATCACAATGAGGCCTGATACCAACATCAAGACGATGACGCTCACCATCAACGACTTGGCATTGGCAAGCGCGCTTCGGGTATCGGTTAACAGATGATGGGACAGTTGACGCTCGAACTGACGCAAAGCGTCGATGCGGGCGGTGGATTTGGCAAACCAGTCGGTAGAACTCTGACCGCTAAGGGCGCCTGCATCCTGGCTCATCGCCTTGTCTCGTAGAGCATTGACCGCCATAAAGGTAGGCGAAGAGGCTACCTGCTGATAATCGGCGTTTACCTTGTCGGTCGCCAAGGCTAAGAAACGCTCCTGATAGGTGTTCTGCTCGGAAACCAGATTGACAAACTTGAGGAACATGCCGGGTTTAAAGGCGCTGTTACCAAAAGTGGAACTCAACACGGCGCGCTCGATACCGGCGCGCTCTTTCATCTGTAGATAGGCGGCAAAACTGGCTGACTCCACCGCGATCTGACGACTAGCCCCCTGCTGACTGGTCTGATCCACTATCGCCAACAGCAGGCCATTGAGCTTAGTATAAAAAGCAACCTCTTCCGGCACAGAGATGCTTAAGCTGTCTACCCTGCTACGGATATCGCCGAGCTGGTTAATCATCTGATTGACCTGGCTCATCTGCTGGGCAAACGCCTTGGGCAGCTCATGGCTGGCCGTAAAGGCCTTGAAGTTATTAAGCTGCTCGTCACTCAACTGACGCTGCGTTGGTAGCTTATCGCCAAAGCTCTTGCCTTTGGAGCCGAGAAAACCGGCGCTCATGCCTCGCTCTTTTTGCAGCTCATGCACAAAATCACTGTTCACCACAGCCAGCTCGGAAAGCGTCTCTACCTGACTCAGTCCCTGATGCAACTGATATTGGCCATAGACCACAAACAAACCGAAGAAAGTGGCCCCCAGAATGGGCGGCACTATCACCAGCAAAAGCTTATTTTTTATATTGAGATCACTGATCCATTGCATATTCATCTTGCGTTATCCCTAACCATCGCGGGTTGATAGAGTGGCGTTGCGTCACTTCATAGACAAGCCCAGTTAAAGCCTTGTCAATTACCGTATTAACACTAGCATAAAAATCTGACGTTAAAGTAAAACTCGCCTAAAAACATGTACTAAAGGCACCAATAAAATGACACTATTCACTTTTTAACATGCCTTAAGCCCCCTCACAATGCCCATAAAGTCTAGTATAGCTGGGGCACTGTCTATCGACTGGCAACAAAAAAGCGCCCTAGAGGCGCTTTTAACGTTAGCAAAAGTGTTTGCCAAACTTGTTTAACGCCTAGGCGTTACCTTTAACCTGCATGTTCAACGTCTTGGCAAAATCCAGCATACGATCGAGCGGCAGTAGTGCACGCTCTCTGAGCGACTCATTAACGAAGATCTCGTGTTGCTCCGAGCCGTCGTTAAGTAGCGCCGCCTCGATCGCCTTAAGGCCGTTCATCGCCATCCAAGGACAGTGGGCACAACTACGACAGGTCGCGCCATTACCGCCGGTAGGCGCTTCGATCAGGGTCTTATTTGGCGCCGCCTGTTGCATCTTATAGAAGATGCCCTTGTCGGTCGCCACGATAAAGGTGTCGTTCTCCAGGGTCTGCGCCGCCTTGATCAGCTGACTGGTGGAGCCAACGGCATCGGCCATCTCCACCACACTCGCCGGTGATTCGGGATGCACCAACACGGCCGCATTGGGATATTGCTCTTTTAACTGACGCAGTGCCTTGGCCTTAAACTCGTCGTGAACGATACACTCGCCCTGCCACATTAGCATGTCGGCGCCAGTCTGCTTGGCGATATAGCTTCCCAGGTGACGGTCCGGTCCCCAGATGATCTTCTTACCCTGGCTGTCGAGATGCTCGACGATCTCAAGGGCGATACTCGAGGTCACCACCCAGTCGGCGCGCGCCTTAACGGCGGCCGAGGTGTTGGCATATACCACGACGGTATGGTCTGGATGGGCATCACAGAAGGCGCTAAAGGTGTCGATAGGACAGCCTACGTCCAGTGAGCAGGTGGCATCCAAAGTCGGCATAAGCACAGTCTTTTCCGGGCTTAAGATCTTAGAGGTCTCGCCCATAAACTTAACCCCAGCCACAATCAGCGTCTTGGCTGGATGGTCACGGCCGAAGCGGGCCATCTCTAAAGAGTCTGATACACAACCGCCGGTCTCTTCCGCCAGCGCCTGGATCTCAGGATCGGTATAGTAGTGGGCCACCAAGACAGCCTCTTTCTCCTTCAACAGCTGCTTGATGCGCGCCTTATAGGCCTGCTTCTCGCTATCGCTTAGGGGAATGGGCTTTGCTGGAAACGGATACTGAATATTTTCGATGCTTGGTGCTACTTGACTCATGCTCAAACCAAAGAGTGGGACTAATTAGCGGCATTATACTTAATCTGACGCCAAAGATTAACTCTGGAGAAAAAAAAGAGCGCCAAATGGCGCTCTTATTAGTGAACTGCTACGTGCGATTAGTGCATCGCCAGTAACATCTCCTGTGGTGACTCGAGATACTGCTTCCACAGGTTGCAGAAGCGGGCTATGGTGCCGCCGTCTATCACCCGGTGATCGCCAGACCAGCTGATCTGCATGATCTTACGCGCCTCGACCTCGCCCTTATCGTTAAAGCGCGGCAGGGTCTGCAACTTACCCAGGGCGACGATGGCCACCTCAGGCTTGTTGATGATAGGCGTTGCCACAGTCCCCCCCAAGGCACCGATATTCGAGATGGAGATGCTGCCGCCCTTAAGGTCCGCCGGGCTGACACGACCGCTGCGGGCATCCTTGGTCAGGCGGGTAATTTCAGCCGCAACCTCAAGAATAGATTTTTGCTGCACATCCTTAACGTTCGGCACCAATAGACCCACCTTAGAGTCTACCGCCATGCCTATGTTGTGTGACGCAAGGAAGGTCTGCTCGGTGCAATCGTCGTTCACACGGCTGTTGATGCCAGGGAACTGAGTCAGCGCCAGCGACATCGCCTTCATGAAGAAAGGCATCATGGTCAACTTGAGATCGTCACTCGAGTAGCGCGCCTTCATCGATTCGCGAAGCGCAACCAGTTCGGTCAGATCCAGCTCTTCACAATAGGTGAAGTGTGGGATGGTAGAGACAGACTCTGTCATCATCTTGGCCATGACGGCCTTGACGCCGCGAATAGGCTCGACGCGATCGCCTGCTGAAACCGCTATAGGCGCAGCTGTTGGCTCGCTTTGGGCCTGTGCTTTCGCCGCCTTAGCCTTCACGGCTTCGCCGCTACGGAAGCGCTCGACATCTTCCTTATAGACTCGGCCATGTTTACCAGAACCCGGTACCAGGCTGAGATCGATATCATAGCTGCGCGCCAGACGACGAACGGCCGGGCTTGCCAGCGCCTTGCCATTACCTGCTGGGGCGTGAAGTTCAACCTCTTCGTGGTCAACCGCAGCTGGGGCGCTATCTGCTACCGGCGCGGCAACGGCCCCCTCTTCGCTCTCTACCTCGATAGAGAAAAGCGGGGTGTGCACCTGTGCCAGCTGACCCTTACGGTAATGAAGTTTAACCACCTTACCGCTCTTGATGGCCGGGATCTGCACCAGTGCCTTGTCAGTCATCACATCGGCGATAGGCTGATCTTCCACCACCATGTCACCTTCGGCCACCAACCACTCCACCAGTTCACACTCGACAATCCCTTCACCGATATCCGGTAACAGGAACTCTTCGACGCGTTTGCCGCCGGCAACTGGCTGTGAATCAGATTGAACGACAGCTTCTTCAGCTGCCGATTCCGTGGTCGCATCGCCGTCTGGCTCACCATCGATTTCCACCGAATACAGCGGCTCGTGGACGATAGCTATATCACCTTTCTTATAGTGAAGTTTTTTGATGACGCCACCGTGAACCGCCGGGATCTGTACCAGCGCCTTGTCTGTCATCACATCAGCAATGGGCTGATCTTCGGTGACGGTATCGCCTTCGGCAACCAACCACTCAACCAGCTCACACTCCACCACGCCCTCGCCAATATCGGGCAAAATAAAATCTTTAATCATGCCTGGGGCTCCTAGTATTTCATCGATGCTTTGATCGCTTCAAAGGTCTTGAGCGCATCAGGCATATATTCTTTCTCATGGATCAGCGGATATGGGGTATCCAGACCACATACACGGCTGATTGGTGATTCCAGATAGAGGAAACACTCCTGCTGGATGGTCGCGGCGATTTCGCCGGCAAAACCACCTGTCAGCGGCGCTTCATGGTTGATCACCAGTCGCCCAGTCTTCTTCACCGAGGCAGCAACGGTATCGACATCCCAAGGCGCAAGTGTACGCAGGTCGATAACCTCACAAGAGATCCCCTTCTTGGCCGCCATCTTAGCCGCCTCTTCGACGATCTCCATCTGAGCGCCCCAGGCCAGCACGGTAATGTCTGTACCTTCCTGAACCACTTCCGCCTTGCCTAGTTCAATCTCATAGGCTTCATCCGGCACCTCGCCCACACTGGCGCGGTAGAGACGCTTAGGCTCAAAGAAGACCACAGGGTTCTTGTCGCGAATCGAGGCAAGCAGCAGGCCCTTAGCCTGATAGGCATTACGGGGCACGACCACCTTTAGACCAGGCGTCTGAGTGAAGTACGCTTCTGGCGATTGTGAGTGGTAGTGACCACCGGCGATACCGCCACCATAAGGGGTACGGTAGGTGATACCGCCCACATTAAACTCGTTACCACTGCGGTATCTGAACTTGGCTGACTCGTTTACGATCTGATCGAAGGCCGGGAAGATATAGTCGGCAAACTGGATCTCGGCAATCGCCGTCATGCCATTAGATGCCAGACCGTTGGCAAAACCAGCGATACCCTGCTCTGTCAGCGGCGTATTGAAACAACGATCGCGGCCAAACTTATCCTGTAGGCCCGAAGTAGCGCGAAATACGCCGCCAAAATGGCCAACGTCTTCGCCGAAGATCACCGCCTTGTCGTCGGTTTCCATCGCAATGGTCAAGGCATCGTTGATGGCTTGTAACATATTAATCTTTGCCACGATTTAATCTCTCCCTGCGCTGCGTGGATAGGAATCAGGATATTTCTTGATGTGCTGCTTAAGTTCGGTCAGCTGCTGCTTGAGTCTAGGCGTCGGCTCATCGAGGACATCTTCGATGATCTCATCGATACCCGGTGCAGGTAGCTTCTCGGCAACCTTCACTGCGGCCAGCACCTCTTCGCGGTACTTCTCATACATAGCCGCATCATCGCTCTCGGCGAGCCAGCCCTTGTTGATCAACCACAGCTTGAAACGCTTAACCGGATCATGCTGCTGCCACTTGGCCTCTTCATCCTTAGAACGGTAACCAGATGGGTCGTCGGAAGAGGAGTGAGCGCCAAGACGATAGGTCATGGCTTCGATCAGCACAGGTTTGTTGTGCTCCAGCGCATAGGCTCTTGCCTGCTGGGTCGCGGCCATTACTGCCAGCATGTCGTTACCGTCCACGCGAATGGTATGCATGCCATAGCCCACACCACGACTGGCGATACCGTTACCGGCAAATTGCTCGTTGGTCGGAGTCGAGATGGCGTAACCATTGTTACGACAGAAGAAGATAACAGGAGAGTTCAGCACGGCGGCCATGTTTAGACCAGCGTGGAAATCGCCCTCTGAGGCAGCGCCTTCACCGAAGTAGCAGATGGCAACGTTACGTTTGCCCTGCATCTTGAGGCTATAGCCAACACCCGTCGCTTGTGGGATCTGAGTGGCCAACGGCGATGAGATGGTCTGGTAATTGAGCGCCTCACAGCCGTAGTGGATCGGCATCTGACGGCCCTTACCCAGATCTTTCTCGTTACTGAACATCTGGTTCATAAACTGCTCAGTGGTGAAGCCACGATAGCGAATCGCCGCGTGCTCACGGTACTGGGCTAAAATAACATCGTCTTGATCCAGGGCGGCGACACTGCCGACCACGGCGGCTTCTTCACCGGTACAGGTCATGTAGAAGCTGATCCGTCCCTGACGCTGAGCGGCTAACATGCGCTCATCGAGTACTCGTGTGAACACACAAGTATCATAAATTTTGGCAGCCAAATCCTGATCGATCACGGGTAACACAGCATTTTCAAAGGTGGTACCGTCGGCTTGAAGGATCTTCAGGATCGGGATAGATAATGAATCCTTATCGAGAAAACTGACGCGATGGACAGTCTCTGTATTGCTCGTTGCGTTGCTCATACTATTCTCTTATCAGCTGAGTATTCTTGTTATCTGACTGCGAACAGCCTAAGTTGTTCACTATTCTCTATTATGACGCGGCCTTAAAGTTACGTTAACGTAAACTACCTAGCAAGCTATCACAGGGCGCGGCTAACAACTAGCTACCCTCACCCTTGTATCGCTAGCTTTACAAGCTGGAGCCTAAACCACGCGATAATCTTTGGCAGGCACTAAACACAGCACAGTGCGCTGGCCAACCGGTACATTGGCGTTGGGAAACACGATAGACTCAGATTCGGCCTCGACCTTAATCTCAGTCCCGCCATCCTTAGCCAATATATAACCTCTTGGAAACGCCGTAAAATTCTCTACGTCGTCGGCGAAGGTAAAGCTAAAGTCGTCAAACTGCTTGTTGATTGAGCGATTAACCTGATACAGATTCACCTGACTCGGGTCAAACTCACCGAGCTCGAGATCGCGGCCGCTTACCAGACGGGTCAACATCTCTTTCACCGCGATAAAGCGCGTCATATCGTTCTGCCCCATAGGCATCACCTTGCCAAGCTCTATGGTAAAGGCATGGGCCTGATAACCGTGGGCCGAGAAGTAACTGAAGGTAGTCGTAGGTTCGTGGTGAAACAGCACTGTGTTGATACCACAGGCGGCCAGGAACATGATCTGCTCGCCACTGTATGGTGCGCCATGGGGATAAGGATAGATGGCAAACTTCTCATGCTTAGAGGCGCGAATTGCCGTGTGCAGGTCGTAGTGATAACGACTGCCGCCTTCCGGCGCCGCGTTAAAGAAGCGATCCACATACTGCTCCAGCTTCTTAGCACGTGCCCGCTCGGCATTGCTCTCACCCTTGGCGTGGGCGCCGCTGAAGAGACGATTGAGGTTCTCTTCGACGAAACGGGTACCGTTTAGGATAGCTGGGGGGTTACCAATTAAAAACAGCAGGCGATGACGAGCGATCAGCGTCTCAGACAGGAGCGCGGTAATAAGCTGATCACAAAGCTCGATTGGCGCCGTCTCGTTACCATGAACCGCCGACGAGAGCACTATGCTCTTAAGCGCATCTTCCTTTCCATCTAGCTCGCCCTCTTGATTAGCTTCCTGCGTAACGAGCGGCTCGAATTGAATGACGCCGGTATCCCATACCGACACCTGGGTGTGTTGCCCCAGGGTAAATTCAAACGCCTCGAGGCCGACAGGATTGTCTAGTGTCAATTGCAAAAAGTCTTTCGACAACATCAGGGTGTCTTGCACTGCAAACTCCTTACTGCATCACTACCACAGCGCCCACCTTGTAGGCCTGAAAGATAGCGACTCCTTGGATTTATTAGCATTATTATCAGTTGGCCAGCATAGTAACACTTAAGCGAGTCGACGACCACGCGGGCCAGTCGATCGCCGCATATTTTCCCTGTTGCATTCGTTAATCAGATAATACAGAATAAAGCCGTCTAGCCATCTAAACGTATAAAATTAACTGCGCTAGACCATTCGTTAAATAATTAGACGCTAGATAATTCGTTACCTAGATGAACCAAAGATAGATAAGCGTTAATCGATAAGAGGTCAACCATGGCATTAGCAACATTTGGCGCAGGCTGTTTCTGGGGTGTAGAGTATTTTTTCAAGCAGATAGACGGCGTTACCTCTGCCACCTGTGGCTATATGGGCGGTGATGACAAGGCAACCACCTATAAAGAGGTTAAGACTGGCACAACCGGGCACGCCGAGGTGGTACAGGTCGAGTTTGACGAGACCAAGGTGAGCTTCGACGATCTGCTGGCCGTGTTCTGGAGTAACCATAATCCCACCATGCTCAATATGCAGGGCGGCGATATCGGCAGCCAGTATCGCAGCGCCATCTTCTTCCACGACAAGACGCAGAAGGAACTGGCCGAAGCTTCAAAGTTGGCCCTCGCCCGCAGCGGTAAATGGGGGCTTAGACCCATAGTGACTGAGATAGTCCCAGTGCTCACCTTCCATAAGGCGGAGGAGTACCATCAGAACTATCTGGAAAAGAACAACTTGCCTAGCTGTCACCTCACCTACTAGCACCGAGTTTTACATGCAGCCGATGCAAGCTGCGCCCACAAAAAAGCCAGTGATTCACTGGCTTTTTATTTTGTCTAAATATTAAGCTGCTATAGAGTAACCGACCAAGGTTTAGTCAAAAGCAAGTTAGACCAGAGCTAGTTTGGCCGACTTCAATTAGGCCAAAAGCCGCTCTATCATCTCCTGGGCCTGCTCGAGCACCCGCTCGAGATGCGCCTGGCTAACAAAACTTTCACCATAGAGCTTAAACAACGCCTCTGTGCCCGATGGGCGCGCGGCGAACCAGGCTTTTTCGGTAACCACCTTGATGCCGCCGATAGCCGCGCCATTACCCGGTGCATGGGTCAGAACCTCTAGGATGGCATCTCCCGCCATGGCTTCACAGCCAAGATCGCTGACATTCAGGGGCTCGCTCACCAGCTGATTAAACTTAGCCTTACGTTTAGGGTTAACCGGCGAGTCAATGCGCTTGTAGAAACTCTCACCGTGACGCTCGACCATCTCGGCATAAAGCTTAGCAGGCGTCTTACCCGTTACCGCCAGTATCTCTGCCGCCAGCAGCGCCAGGATGAAACCATCTTTATCGGTACACCAACTGCCACCATCACGACGTAAGAAGGCGGCGCCTGCACTTTCTTCACCGCCGAAGGCGAAGCTGGCATTGGCCAGGCCGTCGACGAACCATTTAAAGCCTACCGGTACCTCACAGAGACTGCGCGACTGCTCACGGCATACCTTGTCTATCATGGCGCTGGAAACCAGTGTCTTGCCTATCTTAAGATCGGCTGACCACTGCGGGCGATGGGACAAGAGATACTCGATAGCCACCGCCAGATAATGGTTAGGGTTCATCAGGCCGCTGCCCGGGCAGACGATACCGTGCCTGTCGTAATCGGGATCGTTACCGACACAGATATCGAAGGCATCCTGATGGGCTAACAGTCCCGCCATGGCATAGGGCGATGAGCAGTCCATGCGGATCTTGCCATCCTTATCCAGCGGCATAAAACCAAAAGCGGGATCGATGCGATCGTTCACCAGGGTAATATCCAGCCCAAAGCGCTCGGCAATCTTGGCCCAATAGTGAATTCCTGAGCCGCCGAGGGGATCGACGCCAATGCGAATGCCAGCCTGCTTAATGGCCTGCATGTCGATCACCTGCTCGAGATCTTCGACATAAGCTGCCATCAGATCGCGCTCTTGAATAAGACTGGTCGTGACCGCCACTGAATAGGTCAGGCGCTTAACCCCTTCTAGCTGCTTAGCCAGATACTCGTTGGCACGCTGCTCGACCCAGGCCGTAATACCACCTTCCGCGGGACCACCATGGGGAGGATTGTATTTGATGCCACCGTCTTGAGGCGGATTGTGAGATGGCGTGATGATAAGGCCGTCGGTAAGCCCATAGGTAAGCCCAGCCCCCTGCACTCTGTTGGCCGCTATGATGGCATGGGACACCACAGGGGTCGGGGTATACTCATCGTTCTTAGCGACAATCACCTGCACGCCATTGGCGGTCAGTACCTCGAGGGCGGTAACGTAAGCCGCCTGAGACAGCGCGTGGGTATCTATGCCCACTATCATAGGCCCTTGAATACCGGCATCGAGTCGATAGTCGACTACGGCCTGAACAATGGCCAAGATGTGCTTCTCGTTGAAACTCTTATTAAAAGCACAGCCTCTGTGGCCCGAGGTGCCGAATGTGACCTTCTGCGCATCATTGGTCACATCCGGTGAGAGCCGATAGTAGTGGCTCATCAGTTTAGGAATATTAACCAAGTCCCTTTGTTGTGCCGGTTTACCGGCTCGCTCGTGTAGCGCCAAAATGTACTCCTAAGTGTCGGGTAGATTGAGCCTCAGTATCTCACTTAAATATGACCGATAATGGATTCAATCTGTTTTTCTTGCACGCCGAACTGACCTAATACTTCGCTTAGGATAGTGCGCTTCTTTGCCGTATTGTTATTGGTGGTGACCCAGAAGCCACTGTTTCCAATCTCTTTCGGGTTGGCTGACTTACTGGCCTTGAGTAGCGACTCTTTAGAGGTCGCAAAATAGAGACGATCGCGCCCCTGGATCTGCAGCACCTGGTCAAACTGATTAGGCGTCGCTTTATAGATAGCCTCTAAGGTAAACAGGAAACGGCCAACGGCGCCTTTTTGCTGGGCCAGAGCCCCCTTGTCGATCAAGGTCTCTGGGTCGATACTCGCCGCCTGATGAGTTTGCGCCACCTCTTTATCCAGGCCTGGCTGGCTGATCTGCTTAGGCTGCTCCATGGCAACCGTCTCTACGTCTAGGCCGAGTAATCGTCGCAGGATCTCTGAAGCACTCTCTCCTATGCGCTCTGTCTTGCTGGCAATATGGCGATATAGCTCTTCATCAATCTCAATATATTTCATGACTAGAATCTTCCTTAGACGGTAAAGGTAATTAGGTTATTGTTATCGCGAACGCGATCCGCAGCAACTGATGCCAGATCCGTTCAAGTGTATGCTATCTTTCCCACAGGAATAAAGAGCGATCGCATTAAAAATCCACAACTTGGTTACAAGATCAATAAATTACGCCTCAAGTGCGCAAAAACCCGTCAGAGAATGGCGCGATCGCGCTTAATGCTGTCTTTTGCAGCGATTTACAGGCACAATTTGGGCAATTATTTTCACGCTTAACTTTCCAAGACCAGCCTTTTCATGACCAGCTTGAATTACACCCAATCGGGACAAGGTAGCCCGGTTATCCTTATCCACGGCCTGTTTGGCAACCTGGATAACCTAAAAACCTTAGGCAATGCACTCGAAGATCATCAGGTGATCCGCATTGATGTGCCAAACCATGGCCTCAGCCCGCACTGGCCCAACATGGATTATCCCATGTTGGCCGAGGCTGTAATTGGTTTGATGGATGAACTCGAGCTGGAGTCGGCGCACCTGGTCGGCCACTCTATGGGTGGCAAGATCGCCATGGCCACCGCACTACTCTACGGCGATCGCGTCAGGAGCCTGGTAGCGGCAGATATCGCGCCCGTCGCCTATCAGCCCAGGCATCAGACAGTGTTTGCCGGCCTAAGCAACCTAGACCTTAGCGCGCTGGCTAACCGCGCTGATGCGCAAAAGCAACTGCTCGGTGCCGGTATCGACGAAGGTACGGCGCTGTTTCTGCTGAAAAACCTCACCAAGGATGAGCAAGGTTTTGCCTGGAAGATGAACCTGTCCGGACTGAAATCCAGCTATGAGCACCTGATCGGTTGGCCACTGGCAGATAGAGCCTACACTGGCCCTAGCCTGTGCATTCGCGGCGCCGATTCAGACTATGTCACCGCGGCGCACCGCCAGGCGTTCCTGTCTCAGTTTCCTAAGATCCAGGCCAAGTCACTGGCCGGCACAGGTCATTGGTTACACGCACAAAAACCAGCTATTTTCAACCGCATCGTCGCCGAGTTTATCGGGGAAAATGACTGAATCTTGTCTGTAAAGCGTGTAGCAGACGTTGCTTAACTATGGTATATTCGCGCCTCTTTTTTTAGCCTGAGGGAACGCAGCATGTTATCTCAGTATATGGAACAGATAGAGGCAGTTGGCTTAAACCTGTTCTTTGCGGCGATATTTTTCTTTATTGGTATGGCAATACATGACGTGCTCAAACAGGGAAATGTCCCTAAATTTGGCCGCTATATTGTTTGGTTGGTATTATTTCTCGGCTGTGCCGGGTTTATAGCTAAGGGCTTGATCCAACTCTCTTGGGAGAGCTCTGGCATAGGTTAAATGAACATTCGATGGCAAAAGAATCTTCAGACAGAACAACGATAGACCTGTTTGCAACGGAGAAACGCCGAGGACGCCCTCGCAGCAATCCCCTTCCCCGGGAGCAGCAATTAAAGGTCAACAAACGAAATCAGATCCAGCGCGACAGAGCCGCAGGATTGAAACGAATAGAGTTAAAGGTGTCACAAGATTTATACGACGCCTTGAATGAAAAGGCTTTGGCCAGTAACATCAGCCGCAGCCAATTAATCGAATCGATACTGCTTAAGCAGGTCAGAAGCTGATCTTAAGTGGTATTGAAACAAACGTCAGTGAACTAGATAAAGGAAAGACAATGGCAACTGTAGGTCTTTTTTTCGGCAGTGATACAGGTAATACCGAAGCCGTCGCCAAAATGATCCAGAAGAAACTGGGTAAGAAAATGGTCGACGTTAAGGATATCGCTAAGAGTACCAAAGAACAGATTGCAGAATATGATCTGCTGCTATTCGGTATCCCGACCTGGTATTACGGTGAAGCCCAATGCGATTGGGACGATTTCTTCCCTGAATTAGAACAGATCGATTTCGATGGTAAACTAGTCGCTATCTTTGGTTGTGGCGACCAAGAAGACTACGCCGAGTATTTCCTCGATGCCATGGGCATGGTTAACGAGATCGTTGAGGCGCGCGGCGCCGTGGTTATCGGTCACTGGCCAACCGACGGCTACGACTTCGAAGCCTCTAAAGGCATGGCCGACGATAAGCACTTCGTGGGTCTAGGTATCGACGAAGATCGTCAACCTGAGCTGACCGAAGAGCGTGTCGATGCCTGGGTTAAGCAGATCTACGAAGAGATGTGCCTGGCAGAGCTGGAAGACTAATCTTTCGGCCACATCAGTATAAAAAGCGGCGAATAGCCGCTTTTTTTAGCCCTGATACATTGGCCCTGATATATTAGCCCTGATATATAAGCCCTAATGCAATACTTCACTCTCGCCTTTGCGAAGCAAGCATTGCGAAGGGATAATGGCAAAAGGGATAATGGCGAAGAATGTCGCGTTAAACACTCCCCGAGTAATAGAGAACCCAAATTAGCTAACCCCATGCAGAGTCAAACACACGCCAACCACTGGGATATCTTCTGCGCCGTCGTCGATAACTATGGCGATATTGGCGTCACCTGGCGTCTGGCCAAACAGCTGGCGAAGGAATATGGATTGGCCATCACCCTATGGGTGGATGACTTAGCCAGTTTTGCCCATATCTTGCCAAAGCTGGATCCTAAATGTGCAAGCCAGAGCTTCGAGGGCGTCTGCATCAAACGGTGGGACGTCCCGTTGAGCCAGGAGTATCTGCCGGGAGAGGTGCTTATTGAGGCCTTTGCCTGTGAACTGCCCCCCGAAGTGATCGGCAAGATAGCTGCGCTACATCAAGCCGGTGACAAGGTGCCCGTCTGGCTAAACCTTGAGTATCTGAGCGCCGAAGATTGGGTCGAAGGCTGCCATGGCCTCCCCTCATTGCAGCGCAGTGGCCTGAAGAAGCAGTTTTATTTTCCTGGCTTTACTAACAAGACTGGCGGCCTTATCTGCGAAGCGGATCTGCTGGAACGCCGTCAAACGTGGCAGGAGAACAAAGAGCGACAGGCCTATTTTGAGGCACTGGGCCTCAGTGGCATCGATGAGCATGATACCGTCATCAGCCTGTTCAGCTATGAAACCGAAAGTCTCAATGCCCTATGCCGCCATTGGCAAGAAGGTGAAAGACAAGTGCATTTGTTAGTGCCTATCGGTCGCAGCCTCAATAGCCTTGGAGCCTTCATCGACCAGCAGCAGGCATTGACACCAGGAAGTCGTTTTCATCATGGCAAGCTGACCATACATCTGCTACCGATGACAGATCAACAGGGTTACGATCGCCTGCTGTGGAGCTGTGACTTCAACATAGTACGTGGTGAAGACTCCTTCCTGCGCGCCCAATGGGCCGCGAAACCCTTTATCTGGCATATCTATCCCCAGGAAGAAGACTATCACCTGATAAAATTAGAAGCCTTTATGGCACTTTATTGTCATAATCTGGCCCCAGAAATCGCCAGCGCCTGGAAAAAGCTCAATATCGGCTTTAACCAAGGCGAGCAGGAAACACTGCTTTCCCTGTGGCAACAAGTGGATAACGCGCATTTGGCCCTCACGCAACACGCACAAGATTGGCCCAATGAAGCATTAAATGATGCAGATCTTGCAACACGACTAGTTCAATTCGTTAAAAATAGCTAAGATACTGCGTTGAAATAGAAACACCCTAAAATATAGGAAATAGAGAAATGAAAACTGCTCATGAAATCCGTCCTGGTAACGTGATCATGTTAGATGGCAGCCCATGGGTTGTTCAAAAAACTGAAACAACTCGTTCAGGCCGTAACGCGGCTATCGTTAAGATGAAGCTGAAGAACCTACTTCAAGAGTCATCTACCGAAACCACCTTTAAGGGTGAAGACAAGATGGAAGATATCATTCTAGACCGTCTTGATTGTACTTATTCTTACTTCGCCGATCCTATGTATGTCTTCATGGATGCCGAATACAACCAGTACGACGTTGAAGCCGACAACCTAGGCGATGCAGCTGCTTACATCGTTGACGGTATGGAAGAACAGTGCCAGGTGACTTTCTACGAAGGTAAGGCAATCTCTGTTGAACTGCCAACCACAGTTGTACGTGAAGTGACCTACACTGAGCCTTCAGCTCGTGGCGACACCTCAGGTAAAGTCATGAAGCCTGCCACTATCGCCGGTGGTGCAACCTTGAGCGTTGCAGACTTCGTTAAAACTGGCGACCTGATCGAGATCGACACTCGTACACACGAGTTCAAGAAGCGCGCTTAAACAAGCCGTTAACTCGATAACAAAAGCCAGCGTAATTCGCTGGCTTTTTTGTGCCTGAAGCTCACAAAAATGGTGACAACAACTCCCAAAACCATCAATGACAGAATAAAATTCTGCTTTATTTTTTAACAAATAAGCTATTCAGCATTTTCCTCTAAAAATATTTCCTAAATTGCAGCAAAGCCCCTTTTAAACAATACTTTTTTTCGTTATTGTTCGATAACTTACGAGCTTAGACACAATCAGCTTTTTTCTTTATCGGCAATCACGAGGTTTCGATGCGCCCTATCATTAAATCCAATAAACTCGACACCGTCTGTTACGACATCCGCGGGCCTGTCCATAAGGAAGCCAGGCGCCTGGAAGATGAAGGCCATCGCATTCTTAAGCTCAACATAGGTAACCCGGCCCCCTTCGGTTTCGAGGCCCCGGAAGAGATAGTGCGCGACGTGATCCTCAACCTGCCCAGCGCTCAGGGCTACAGCGAGTCCAAGGGGCTGTTCTCGGCGCGCAAGGCGATCGTGCAGCACTACCAGAGTCTGGGGCTATTTGGCGTCGATATCGAGGATATCTACATCGGCAACGGCGTGTCGGAACTCATCGTAATGGCGATGCAGGGCCTGCTGAACAGCGACGATGAGGTGCTGGTACCCTCACCCGACTATCCCCTGTGGACGGCGGCGGTACATCTCTCAGGCGGCAAGGCGCAGCACTATCGCTGCGACGAAGAATCAGATTGGTTTCCCGATCTCGACGACATCAAATCCAAGATTAGCAGCCGCACCCGCGGCATAGTGCTGATCAACCCCAACAACCCAACCGGCGCCGTATACTCCCGCGAGCTACTGCTGGAGATTATCGAACTATGCCGTCAGCACGACATCATCTTGTTTGCCGACGAGATCTACGACAAGATCTTGTATGCTGGTGCGATTCATATTCCGGCTGCAACGCTGTCGAATGACATTCTCACCGTGACCTTCAATGGTCTCTCCAAATCATACCGCGCCGCGGGCTTTCGCGTTGGCTGGATGATGCTTTCGGGCAATCTCAAGGCCGCCAAGAGCTATATCGAAGGCTTGGATATGCTGGCCTCTATGCGTTTGTGCTCCAACGTCCCCAATCAGCACGCGATTCAGACCGCGCTCGGCGGCTATCAGAGCATCAATGAGCTGGTGGCCCCTGAAGGAAGACTCACGCTGCAACGTAATACTTGCTATGAGCTACTCAATCAGATCCCGGGGGTAAGCTGTAAGAAACCTAAGGGTGCGCTATATGCTTTCCCTAAGCTGGATGCCAAGAAGTTTAACCTGAGGGATGACGAGCGATTGGTGCTGGATCTACTCAAAGAGAAGAAGATCTTACTGGTACAAGGCACCGCCTTTAACTGGCCAGAGCCGGATCATCTCAGGGTGGTATTCCTGCCCCACAAGGAAGATCTGCACAAGGCACTGGTGGAGTTCGGTGACTTCCTCACCAGCTACAGCCAATAAGCTTTCTAGCGGTAACTAACCAAAGAAAAAGCGATCTCAGGATTGCTTTTTTTATTCTTAATACCAATCACAATAAATCAGTGAGCAGATATAGCGCAGGAAAAACACCTGAGAACAAGGCAAGATATTTAGATAAGTAGTTATTCCAGAGTTAGTAATTCCAGAGTCAGTAATTCCAGGATTAAAAATCCTAACGCCGTTATCAAGCGTTTTAACAAGCTAGCATGATCAGATTTTTATTACGATTGGTATAAGACACTGTTTCTATTTACTTGCCCTGTGTTACTGTTAATGCAACTTAGCAACAGGGAAAGCAGTATGAGTCATTTGTTCGCCCACCTGGCCAGGATGAAGTTGATCCAACGCTGGCCGCTCATGTACAACGTCCGCCCGGAAAACGTACAGGAACATTCGCTACAGGTCGCCATGGTGGCCCACGCCTTAGCCATCATAGCCAACAAGAAATTCAATAAGCAGCTCAGCCCGGAGCGCGCCGCCACCCTGGCGATATTTCACGATGCCAGCGAGATCCTCACCGGCGATCTGCCCACCCCGGTCAAATATTTCAACAAGGAGATCGAGGCCGAGTACAAGAAGATAGAGGCGATCGCCGAGCGCAGGCTGCTGGAGATGGTGCCCGAAGAGTTTCAAGAAGATTACCGGAACCTTTTACTGAGCGATCAAGCCGATGAAGAGTACAAACAGCTGGTGAAATCCGCCGATACCCTGTGCGCCTACCTCAAATGCCTGGAGGAGCAGACGGCCGGCAACCATGAGTTCAATACCGCCAAGCGCCGCCTCACCGAATCCCTCGGCAAGAATCCGGATCCGGCGGTAAAATATTTTATCGATACCTTTATTCCCAGCTTCGAGCTAAATCTCGACGAGATCAATCGCCTGCTTTAGCAGCAATGTCTGGCAACGAGGAAAACGTATGACATCGGCCATCTGGCATGAGAGACGCTTGGGCGAAGAGAAACTCAGGCGCAACGACCACCGCAGCCCCTATCAGCGCGATCGCGCCCGCATTCTACACTCGGCCGCCTTCAGACGTTTGCAGGCCAAGACTCAGGTACTGGGTGTCGGCATGAACGACTTCTATCGCACCCGCCTCACCCACTCGCTGGAGGTGTCGCAGATAGGCACAGGGATCTGCGCCCAGCTCAAACAGAAATACCCGGATCTGCATCATCTGCTCGACTCCATGAGCCTGATAGAATCCCTCTGCCTGGCCCACGACATTGGCCATCCCCCCTTTGGTCACGGCGGCGAGGTCGCGCTCAACTATATGATGCGCAGCGACGGCGGCTTCGAGGGCAACGGACAAACCTTCAGGATCCTCACCGCGCTCGAGCCCTATACCCAACACTTTGGCATGAACCTCACCCGGCGCACCTTGCTGGGGATCCTCAAGTATCCCGCCAGCCACAATGAACTGTATCAGTCCCAGCCAAGGCCAGAGGTCGACAGCTATCGTCAACTTAAGCCAAGCCAGTGGCGTCCGGTTAAAGGGATCTTCTTTGAGGACAAGCCTGTGCTCGACTGGGTACTCGAGCCGCTATCGCTCCAGGACAGAGAACGATTCGTCTCGGCTGAGCCCGGAGCAAGAGATCAACACAGACGCACCCGGTATAAGTCGCTCGATTGCTCCATCATGGAGCTCGCAGACGATACCGCCTATGCCATTCACGATCTCGAAGATGCCATCGTCATGGGAATTGTCACCCAGGCCATGTGGCAGCAAGATGTGGCCAGCCTGCTAGCGGGCAGCGACGATGAATGGATTGCCAAGGAGTTCGCTACCATAGGCGATAAGCTGTTTGCGCTGGAAAATCACCTGCGTAAGGACGCCATTGGTACATTGGTTAATGGTTTCGTCACCGCCATCTTGATCGATGAAAACCCCAATTTTATCGAGCCGCTACTCAGATATAACGCCCGCCTGGAGCCCCCCTTCGACGAGGCGCTCCATGTGCTCAAGCAATTTGTCTACAAGCGGGTGATCCGCAAACCCGAGATCCAGATGTTAGAGTACAAGGGGCAGCAGATAGTGATGGAGCTGTTCGAGGCCTTCGCCTCAGATCCCGAGCGTCTGTTGCCGCTCAATACCCAGGAGCGCTGGCAACAGATGGCCCAGCAAGAAGGTAACTGCAACCGGGTGATCGCCGACTATATCTCGGGGATGACAGATGAGTTTGCCGCACGTCTGCACCAACATCTGTTTAGTGCCAAGGCGGGTTCCCTAATCGATCTGCAATAAGCCCAACGCCATAGTCCCTTAAAAGGGCATAAAAAACGCGCACTAGGCGCGTTTTTCTTATCCAGAGCCTTTACAACAACTGGCTAGCTGCCTATCAGGCTGGGGAACAGGCCCTTAAAGCCTGCCGCCATCACCTCGATACCGATAGAGAGCATCAGCAGACCCATGAGACGGGTGATCACGTTGATGCCCGTCTTACCCAGCAGCTTGAAGATCACCGGCGCCATGCGGAACAGGGTGAAACTGGTGAGGCCGAAGATCACTACAGTGATCGACATGCCAATAAGGTCGCTAAAGGTGTTGTGCTGCGCCGCCGAGACGATCACCGAACTGATCGCACCAGGGCCGGCCATCAGCGGCAAGGCCAGAGGGACTACGGCAACCGACTCCATGCCCGACGCCTCCCTGTCTTCTTCCTGGTTACGCTTCACCTCACCCAGCTTACCTTGCAGCATGGACATGGCGATGATGGCGATCAGGGTGCCGCCGGCAATTCTGAACGCCGACAGCGAGATACTAAACATGTTGAGGATATGCTGGCCGGCGATGATGGTCACCAAAAGGATCACCACCACGGCAAAGTTGGCGACCTTTCCGGTATGGTTGCGCTCCGCTTCCGTCTGGTGACTGGTCAGACTCACAAACACGGGCAGCAAACCTATGGGGTTAATTATCGCTACCAAGCCAAGAAAAAATTTAACATAAAGTGTTAAATCCAATGTCATCTCCTCAAGTGACGTTATAGTCGGTTAAAAAGCAGTATGGTTGAAAAACGCTTACTGTACAGTATGTCTCTTCCGTGGAAAAACGAGATTTTCTATCACAATTCACAACTTTGACTTAAATATTCTATTTTTACCCGACTAAAATTAACCCAGTGAAAGCCGTCACATTGTGCTCACAATGTCATTTTATTACATTAACAGGCGGTTTTGCGGCGCCGATCACGGTTACCACCCCGTCAAAGGTGTAATTTTCCTCCACAAAGAGAATTTAGCCAAAACCAATTTTCGCTAAATTTTTTTCCAAGGATCTTATTATGACTGTTAGCAACCAACAGGAACTCGACCAACTGGTCGAACGGGTCGCCAAGGCCCAGGCACAATTTGCCAACTTTAGCCAGGAGCAGGTCGATAAAATCTTCCGCGCCGCCGCCCTGGCCGCGGCCGATGCCCGTATCTCCCTGGCCAAGATGGCGGCCAACGAAACCGGTATGGGTGTACTGGAAGATAAGGTGATCAAGAACCACTTCGCCTCCGAATACATCTACAACAAGTATAAGGATGACAAGACCTGTGGCATCCTTGAGGAAGACCCAACCTTCGGCACCATCACCATCGCCGAGCCAGTGGGCCTCATCTGCGGCATAGTGCCGACAACCAACCCAACGTCTACTGCCATCTTCAAGGCGCTGATCAGCCTCAAGACCCGTAACGGCATCATCTTCTCGCCACACCCTAGAGCCAAGGTATCGACAACTACCGCCGCCCGCCTGGTGCTCGAGGCGGCGGTCGAAGCCGGCGCGCCGAAAGATATCATCGGCTGGATCGATGAGCCCAGCGTGGCCCTGTCTAACCAGTTAATGACCCACGACAAGATCAACCTGATCCTGGCCACTGGTGGCCCTGGCATGGTGAAGGCCGCCTACTCTTCAGGCAAGCCAGCAATCGGTGTCGGCGCAGGTAACACGCCTATCGTTATCGACGAGACCGCCGACATCAAGCGCGCGGTCAGCTCTATCCTGATGTCCAAGACCTTCGATAACGGCGTGGTGTGTGCATCAGAGCAGGCCGTGGTCGTGGTTGACGCCGTCTATGACGCGGTCAAAGAGCGTTTCGCCAGCCATGGCGGCTACATGCTCTCGAGCAAAGAAGCCAAGGCGATGCAGAAGGTGATCCTTAAAAATGGTGCGCTCAATGCCGACATCGTAGGCCAAAGCGCGGCAACCATAGCGGCAATGGCCAACATCAAGGTGCCCGCCAGCACTAAGGTGCTGATTGGTCAGGCAACCGAGATCAGCGAAAGCGAGGCCTTCGCTCATGAGAAGCTCTCTCCGCTATTGGCCATGTACCGCGCCAGCGATTTCGACGATGCGCTCAACAAGGCCGAAGCCTTAGTGACACTGGGCGGCATAGGCCACACATCGGGTCTCTATACCGATCAAGATACTCAGACAGAGCGGGTAAAAACCTTCGGCTACCGCATGAAAACTGCGCGTATTCTGATCAATACCCCGGCCTCGCAAGGTGGCATCGGCGATCTCTACAACTTCAAGTTGGCGCCATCGCTTACTCTTGGCTGTGGCTCATGGGGCGGTAACTCCATCTCAGAAAACGTAGGTCCTAGCCACCTGATCAACAAGAAAACTGTCGCCAAGCGAGCCGAAAATATGTTGTGGCATAAACTCCCCTCCTCTATCTATTTCCGCCGCGGCAGCTTGCCTATCGCCCTCGAAGAGTTAAGCGATAAGAAACGCGCGCTGATCGTGACAGACAAGTATCTGTTTAATAACGGCTACTGTGACGAGACCATCAAGATCTTGAAGTCTCAGGGCCTGGAAACCGAAGTCTTCTACGAAGTAGAGGCCGACCCAACCCTGGCCATCGTTAACCAAGGTGCCAGTGTGGCCAAGAGCTTCCAGCCCGATGTGATCATCGCCCTTGGCGGTGGCTCACCGATGGATGCAGCCAAGATCATCTGGGTCATGTATGAACATCCTGAAGTCGACTTTGCCGATCTGGCGCTGCGCTTCATGGACATTCGTAAGCGCATCTACAAGTTCCCGAAATTGGGCAAGAAGGCCAAGATGGTAGCGATCCCTACCACCTCAGGCACAGGTTCAGAGGTGACACCATTCGCGGTGGTCACCGATGAGCAGACCGGCATGAAGTATCCGATTGCCGACTATGAGCTGACGCCCAACATGGCGATCGTCGACCCTAACCTGGTGATGGATATGCCAAAGTCGCTTACCGCCTTCGGGGGTATCGACGCCATCACCCACGCGCTGGAAGCCTATGTCAGCGTGATGGCCAACGAGTACAGCGACGGTCAGGCGCTGCAGGCACTGGATCTGCTGGTAAAACACCTGCCAGACGCCTACGCCTTGGGCGCCAAGGCTCCGGTGGCCCGCGAGAAGGTGCATAATGGCGCCACCATTGCCGGCATCGCCTTCGCTAACGCCTTCCTGGGGATCTGTCACTCTATGGCGCACAAGCTGGGCGCCGAGTTCCACCTGGCACACGGTTTAGCAAACGCCCTGCTGATCAGCAACGTGATCCGCTTTAATGCGACCGATCTACCAACCAAGCAGGCCGCATTCAGCCAGTACGATCGACCCAAGGCCCTTTGTCGTTACGCAAAGATTGCCGAACATCTCAAATTAAAAGGCGCGACAGGCGAAGGCATTAGCGATGAAGAAAAAGTGGAAGCGTTGCTCGAAAAAATCGATGAACTCAAGAAGACGATTGGCATTCCGGCTTCGATCCAAGAAGCAGGCATCAACGAAGCCGACTTCTTCGCTAAACTCGACGAGCTTGCCGAAGACGCCTTCGACGATCAATGTACCGGGGCAAACCCAAGATACCCATTGATTGCTGAGCTCAAGGCGATCCTCACCGCCAGCTTCTACGGTAAGAAGTATCAAGACGCCGTCTAATCGCTTGAGGGACTCGCGCGAGCCCTAGCGTCGCGACCAGTCTTACTCATTAACTAAGCAAGAGGTGCTCATAGAGCACCTTTTTTATGTTTCTCTTACAGCCCCAAGCCCTACTCCTGAATAGCGATATCCAATTGTTTTTACGAATCAATAAATAAAGAAAAAGCTTTTTACCTTGACCACAAAAATTATTAGTTAGCAAGACTGTCAGCTTAAGGCTATAAGGCTTCACCCCATGTTAGGATCCTAAGCCATTGACAGCACATTTAGACTCACCTTCAGATTCTGAACTCAAAGATATCCTGTTTGCCGACATCTGCGATCGGCTCGCTACCCACGGCTATGTCGTGCTGCACAACATTTTTGCACAGCCTATGTTGCAACAACTGCTGGATGGCATCACGGGACTGGCCGAGGAAGACTTTAAGGCCGCCGCTATAGGTCGTCAGCAAGACCAACAGGTCGTCGAGTCGATTCGCCGGGATAAGATCTGCTGGTTAAACGAGTCGGTAGAGTTTGCAAAAGACTACTTCGATTGGTCAGAAGAGCTGCGCCTCGCCGTCAACCGCTATCTCTATCTGGGCCTGTTCGATCAAGAAGCCATGCTGGCCTACTACGCCCCAGGAGCCTTCTATAAACGTCATCTCGACGCCTTTAGGGGCCAGACCAATCGCAAGCTCACCAGCATCCTCTATCTCAACCCAGACTGGCAACCCAGCCACGGCGGTGAGCTGCTGATGTACGAAGGCGACGAAACCACCCCATTCCAAGTCGTTGAGCCTAGGTTCGGTACCATGGTGATCTTCTTAAGCGAACTCTTTCCCCACGAGGTCTCCCTGTCCCACCACGACAGATACAGCCTAACCTCTTGGTACCGCATCAACGACGGCATGCCAGGGCACTAAGCGTCGCAGTATCGAAAACAAGTCCCCAGAACTCCCTTAGGCATTTGCGAGCTCAGCAATATCCGAGCTCGCGGTGAATCACACAGCTAGCGACCAATCAGCAGTCTCGCTCAGCAATTCTCCCATCTTCTCCCCATGTCAACCTATTGGCAACCAGCCAAATACAGTGCTAAGTTATTGTAAAAATGAATTATCCCCACTAAAAATTGCTAACAAAGCTAGCTAGGTCAGCCGAGCAAGGTGCGCACTTCTTAGGAGGTGATAGATGATAGGGAATGCTATATGAAAAGGATCCTTTGCTTACTCGCTATGAGTGTGATGCTTGTTGCTTGTGATGACTACCACTTGAGAAACCGCTAACCGCATAGAAGATGACAAGTCATAACTGACGCCGTCATTGAGATTCAAACTCAATACTCCCATAGCATTACACTCTTTCCCTTATGGAGTAATGCCATAGAAGGAAACGCCCATGAGCGCCATTAAGGACATAAGAATCAACAAGTTCGAACTAAAATTAGCTGACACGGATGACCCCGTTGCCGAAAAGACCAGCTGGGATCCGCTGAAATCTGGCGGCGCAAACTTTAAAACACAAGATATGGTCGAGACCCAAGGCCGGATTGTTATTAAGCACTCCGTGACGGCTATTATTTTATATTCGATGTTTTTGCTACCCGGTTTAGGAATATTTTTCATCGTCAGTCCCACTCTATTCCTCGAGGGGGAATCTGGTGGTGGCAGCGCCATGGCGATACTCGGCGCCCTATTCATAGGCGTTAGTCTCTTGATGCTGTCCAGCAAGAAGCACATGACCTTCGATAAAACCTTAGGCACCTATTTTTGCGGCAAAAACTACGATGGCTCTCAAAGAGGTGATGCCAGTCGTCAGGGACGACTCAGCGATATCTACGCATTACAAATCATCAGTGAGTCTATACGCTCTAACAATCGCTCCTATCGCAGCTATGAGCTTAATCTGGTCTTTCGCAATGGTGAGCGAGCCAATGTAATGGATCACGGCAGCGAGTTAAAAATCGAAGCCAGCGCTAAAAAGTTGGCCGCATATCTCGACCGACCGCTTTGGAAAGCGACATAGGTTTTTCAGGCCTCATCACAAGTTGCCGCTAAGGCAGATAACACGCTTAAATTGATAGGGTCTTCCTGAGAAATGATGAGCCTAAAGTGATCGTCGATTTGATCTTTGCAATGCGTTATTAAGGGTTTCCATGTCGGGCATCTCTTCAAATTGTGCTCCGCTGTCACCAATAATGTCCCAATTGGCTTTAGACTCAACAAACAGATGCGCAACGACACGGCTATCTTTAGCATCATCGAGTAATCCAGCAGGGATCCAATACTGTTTTTTATTACTCATCAGGTGAGGTACTGTACTGCCGCACTTGCTACAGAAATCAGAACGATAACCGGTTTCACTGATGTATGAATTAACAAGGGACTCCCCCTTAATCCATGTAAATTGCGCTTTATTAAGAAATGTGGCGGTATCTGACGAAGAAGCAGACAACTTTCGACATAAAGAACAATGGCACTGATAAAAGTGAGGAAGAGATCCGCTTATGTAAAACTCGACATCTCCACACAGACATTTACCTTTCATCTTGACTGACTCTCCTGACACTAGGTGTGCTAATTAAAGAAATCTGCAGACCCATAGTTTTGATTGTTCGAATGGAACACGCAAAAGCTATTCGCCTCCCAGGTGATGTATATATCTGCATCATACGCGACTGTATTTGAAAATTGGATGTTCACTGGCTATTAGTTGCCGTGGGGCTAAGTCTATTAAATACCCATTACAAATGCGTTAGAAAAAATATCATAAAATGAATCAACGAGATAAATCTTTAGCAAGATTAGGAAACACCACAAGGAGAAAGATGGAAGTGAGAATAAGCAACCGGGCACCAGATCTCGAAGAGTTCATGACTTTGCGAACTGCAGTTGGCTGGACAAACCCCAAGCCTGGACTGGTTCAACAAAGCCTGAATAACTCGCTTTTTCACGTTTGCGCCCATATCGATTCGAAGCTTGTGGGTTACGGCCGTATTGTGGGCGACGGCGCTATGTATTTTTATCTGCAAGACATAGTGATCTCACCCGAGTATCAAAACCAAGGTGTAGGCAGATCTATTATGAAGGAGATAGAGAGTTTTGTTGCAGACAACGCCATGCCCGGCGCCACCATTGGGCTGTTGGCCGCCTGCGGTAAGGAAGCGTTTTACTCTCAATTTGGCTACAGCCCCAGAACAGGGGAACCTCTTGGACTTGGCATGTGCAAATTTGTCGAATGAGAGCGCTATATAGGCAAACGATAGCTCACCCTGCCCGATTATCATTGGAAGCGCATGTGAACTAGACTCGGGCAAGCTAATCGCATACAAAAAACGCCCACAAAAAAGCCAGAACTGAGTTCTGGCTTTTTATTTTCTATGATCGGGTGACTAAATTATCACCCGCATCTTGCGAGTCTTAAACTCGGCTTACTTCTTGGTCCAGCGATCCATCCAGCCCAATACGTTGGCGTACCATTGCTCTAGGTTATCTGGGTTAAGGATCCAGTGGTTCTCATCTGGGTAGACAAGCAGCTCAGATGGGATCCCTTTGCGCTGCATGAAGCTAAACGCCGCCAGGCCCTGTCCGTAAGGCACACGGAAGTCCTTCTCACCATGGATCACCAGCATAGGCGTCTGCCAGTTGTCGACATAGTTAACCGGGTTAAACTTCTCGAACAGTTCCTTGTTGTCCTGGTAAGTGCCACCGAACTCATATTCAGGGAACCACAGCTCTTCGGTCACATAGTACATAGAGCGCATGTCGAACAGACCCGCGTGGTTAACCAGACACTTGAAGCCGTCGTTCCAGTTGCCTTGGATCCAGTTCATCATGTAGCCGCCGTATGAACCACCCAGGGCGCAGGCGCGATCGCCATCTAGCCACTTCTGCTGAGCCGTCACCGCAGCCAAACCTTTCTGCAGATCTTCCAGCGGCTTGCCGCCCCAATCCTTAGAGATAGAGTCGGTGAAGGCCTGACCATAACCGGTAGAGCCGTGGAAATCGATCATCACCACACCGTAACCGGCACCCGCCCATAGCTGAGCGTTCCAGCGGCTGCTGAATGAGTTGCCGAATGAGCCTTGTGGGCCACCGTGTACTAGGAAGGCAACGGGATACTTCTTACCTTGCTTGTAGTTAGCAGGCTTGATCCAGTAACCATAGACCTCTTCGTTGTTCCAGCCCTTGAAGCTGAACTGTTCAAACTCGCCAAACTTGATCTTAGCCAGGTTGTCTTTGTTCACCTCGGTCAGGCGATTTACATTCTGACCGTCGAGAGACATGGTATAGAGATCGCCCGGCTCAACCAGACTCTTGTGGTTGAAGACGATCTTGTCACCAGTCACACCCAGGATGCTGTTGCTGCCATCGTTGTGCAGCGTCTTCACGTCACCAAATTGAGTGTTGACCTCGAAGATGCTCACCTGACCCAGGTCCTGCGCCGTCACATAAAGTGTGCGGTTATCTGCGCCGAAGGTCAGCGAGCTTGGGCTGCGATCCCACAGCGGCGCCACTTCTTTCTCTTGTCCGGTCACAGTGTCACGCAGCATGACGCGGTAACGATCCGCCTCGAAACCAGGCTTGCTCATGGCAAGATAAGCCAGGTAGCGGCCATCCGCCGAGAAGGTTGGCTGGGCATCCCACGCCTTGTTGCTCTCGGTCAGGTTTTTCGCCTCACCGCCAAGCACTGAGACCTGCCACAGGTCGTAGTTGGTTTCCCAAGCCTGTGACTTGCTCGGCGCCTTGGCGCTGTAGACCACATACTTACCGTCTGGGGTAAAGGTCACCTCTTCCATGCCTGAAAATGGCAGCGGCGGAGTTTCGGTATCCAGGCCTTTAGTCACATCCACGGCAGTGTCGATCATCTTGCCGTCAAGTTTTGCCACAAACAGGTGGCTGCGGCTGTGATCGCCCCAGGTATCCCAGTGGCGCACCATCAGCTGCTTGTATTCGCGGCCGGTAGATTTGCGCTCGGCTTCCTGCTCACGCTTGTCGGCGGTGCACTTCAAGGTGTCACACTCAGGGTAGACACGCATGTTCATCACGACCTGAGCGCCATCTTGAGACAGCTTAAAGCCTTCCACGTCCAGCGGCAGATTAGAGATCTTAACCGCTTCGCCGCCATCGAGTGCCAGCTCATACAGCTGTGAGCTGCCATCGCGCGCCGCCAGGAAGTAGATCTTCTTATCGTCTGCGCTAAAGGCAACGCTATGCTCAGTACCTTTGGCCGAGGTCAGGCGTTTTACCTTGCCATCGGTCAGCGACTGAAGATAAAGGTCAGATTGTGCCTCACCCTTATCATCAAATTTTTTAACTGCATAAACGATTTTAGTGCCGTCATTAGACAGTGCACTTGAATGCAGCTTATTCATTTTAACGAGATGCTGTACCTTGAAAGGCTCGGGTGCGGCGGCGTGAGCGCCAGACACTAGACCGGCTGTCGCCAAGGCAAGTATGATTGCAGTTTTTTTCATTGTTATAGTCATCTTTATGGTTGAACGGCAAGGCGACAATGCTTAATGCTAAGAAAAGGCGCCTAAAGCCAAAAAGTGTCGCCAAAATACGCAACAGACACTAAACAAAAATGGGGGGTTAAGCAAGTCGCCTGACTCACCTAATCCCGCCCACTTCTTCATGCTTTACGCTGCGTTAGGCAAGTTTGACGCGCCAGGTGGCAGGACCTGTTTCGTGGGCATTGACCCCTTCGCTGTCTACGGCAACGGTCACCGGCATATCGGTCACGTCGAACTCGTAGATGGCTTCCATACCTAGGTCTTCGAAGGCCACTACGCGTGACTTCTTGATCGCCTTAGACACCAGGTAAGCGGCGCCGCCGACGGCCATCAGGTAAACCGCCTTATGCTTCTTGATAGACTCCACGGTAGCCGGGCCACGCTCAGCCTTACCTATCATCCCCATCAGACCTGTCTTATCCAGCATCAGATCGGTGAACTTATCCATACGGGTCGCCGTCGTTGGGCCCGCTGGGCCAACCACTTCGTCACCCACAGGATCAACTGGGCCAACATAGTAGATAAACTTACCGGTGAAATCGACGCCTTCTGGCAGGCCTTCACCGCTCTCGATAAGGGTTTGAATGCGCTTGTGCGCCGCGTCACGACCGGTCAACATCTTACCGTTTAGCAGCAGCACGTCACCGCTCTTCCACTGCTCGATATCAGCTTGGGTAACGGTATTAAGATCCACGCGGCGTACGCCCTCGCCCGCTTCACGGGTGATCTCTGGCCAATCTTCCAGCTTAGGCGTTTCCAGCTCGGCTGGGCCTGAACCATCTAGGTGGAAGTGTACGTGGCGAGTCGCGGCGCAGTTAGGGATCATCACCACAGGCTTAGAAGCTGCGTGAGTTGGCGCCGATTTGATCTTGATATCCAGCACGGTAGTCAGGCCGCCAAGGCCCTGGGCACCTATGCCTAGCTTGTTGGCGCGCTCGAAGATATCCAGACGCAGCTTTTCTTCGGCGGTTTCGGCGCCCTTGGCTTGCAGTTCGTGAATATCTACAGGATCCATCAGGGCCTCTTTGGCCATCACGGCCGCTTTCTCGGCGGTGCCGCCAATGCCTATGCCCAACATGCCTGGTGGACACCAGCCAGCGCCCATAGTCGGTAGTGTCTTCTCGACCCACTCGGCGATATCATCTGATGGGTTAAGCATCACCATCTTAGATTTGTTTTCCGATCCACCGCCCTTAGCGGCGATGGCGACTTCAACATGGTTACCCGGCACCATCTCGACGTGTACCACAGATGGGGTGTTGTCTTTGGTGTTCTTACGGCCACCGGCAGGGTCGGCAACGATAGAGGCACGCAGCGGGTTATCTGGGTTAGTGTAGGCGCGTCTTACCCCTTCATCCACCATCTGCTGCACTGTCATGTCTGTCTTGTCCCACTTGACGCCCATGCCGATCTTAACGAAACAGGTCACAATACCTGTGTCTTGGCACAGCGGGCGCTTGCCTTCGGCGGACATACGAGAGTTGATCAAGATCTGCGCGATAGCATCTTTTGCCGCCGCACTCTCTTCACGCTCATAGGCCTCTGCCATGGCATCAACGAAATCTTTAGGGTGGTAATAGGAGATATATTGTAGTGCGTCGGCGACACTCTCGATGAGGTCCGCTTGCTTGATGATGGGCTGTTCTATAGTCACAGACATTTCCTTACTCACGTTTTGGTTATTCACCGCCCTTTTGCAGGGTCGCGTATTTTTTTTGAATCCGTTCACAATATGATACTCTTTCGCGACTTTTAGGGGAACATCACATTTTAGATAAGGGTTATCGATGGATTTTTCGTCGACTCAAGGCGTTGCACTGCAAAAGTTAGACTGGAAACTCTCCACCATTGAGGTATTTGACTGCTTCGCTCACCTGCCTTGGGCCATACTGCTGGACTCTGCCGACAGCGATCATATTGACGCCCGGTACGACATCATCAGCTTCGATCCTCTGGCCACCATCACCAGCCAGGATGGCGTGACCCAAACCAGGCATCTGCGTCCAACTGCGGCGACCGCTACTGGGAACTCTAAAAACAGTGATGAAACTAGCCAGGACGATCCCTTTTCAATTTTGCAAAATGCGATAGCCGACTATTTCCCAATTCAGCACGCCTGTGAGCTGCCCTTCAGCGGCGGCGCCCTGGGCACCTTTAGCTATGATCTGGGCAGACGCATCGAGAAGCTCCCTGCCACCGCGGCCAAGGATATCGCGCTTCCCGAGATGAATGTCGGCCTCTATGACTGGGCGCTAGTGTTTTGCTACCAGAGTCAGACATGGTCTCTGGTGCACTATCTAGGTGAAACGGCGCTTAAAGAGCGTCTAGCCGACATAGAGGCTAGGTTAAGTTCGCGGTCGAACGATGCAGCCAATGGTGAGAAGTTTGCCCTGAGCCGTGACTGGCAGCCACAGATCACTAAGGACGAATACAGAGACAAGTTTGATCGGGTGCAGGATTATCTACACAGCGGCGATTGTTATCAGATCAACCTCACACAGCGTTTCGAAGCCGAATATCACGGCGATGAGTGGCAGGCCTACCTGAAACTCAGGGCCAGCAACAAGGCGCCCTTCTCTGCCTTTATCCGCCTGGATAAACACGCCATCCTCTCCATCTCGCCGGAGCGCTTCATCAAGCTTAAGGGCGATACCATAGAGACCAAGCCCATCAAGGGCACCATGGCGCGATCCATTGACGCCGAGGCCGATAAGGCCGCCGCCGAAGCCCTGGCGGCATCGGAGAAGGATCGCGCCGAAAACCTGATGATCGTGGATCTGCTGCGAAACGATATCGGCAAGGTGGCAAGCCCTGGCAGCGTACGGGTGCCCCATCTGTTTGCCATCGAAAGCTTCCCGGCGGTGCACCATCTGGTGAGCACAGTGACTGCCAAGCTGGCAGCCCCCAACAGCCCCTGCGATCTATTAAGGGCCGCTTTTCCTGGAGGCTCCATTACGGGCGCGCCTAAGATCCGCGCCATGGAGATCATCGAAGAGCTGGAGCCGTCGCGTCGCAGCCTCTACTGTGGCTCCATCGGCTATATCAGCCAGGACAGACAGATGGATACCAGCATCACCATACGCACCCTGGTGGCCGAGCCCCCTCGCCTCTACTGCTGGGCGGGTGGCGGCATAGTAGCCGACTCGCAGGTCGATGCCGAATATCAGGAGAGTTATGATAAGGTGAGTAAGATCCTCCCCGTGCTGAGTAACTGACAAGTAATTAGGCAATTATGACACTGGACGAGTTTAAACGGCGCTACGCTCTGCACCAACTGCCCACAGACACAGGGCCGCAGATCCATCGCACATTGCGACAGGCCGCCGTGCTCGTTCCCCTGATGGAAGCTAGTGGCGAGCTGGAGCTGCTGCTGACTCGCCGGCCCACCCACCTAAGGGCCCATCCGGGGCAGATAAGCTTTCCCGGCGGCAAGGTCGAAGAGAGTGATGCCAGTTACGCCGACACCGCCCTGCGTGAGGCGTTTGAGGAGATCGCCCTGCCGCGAGACAATGTCGAGGTACTGGGCCAATACCCCATGTTTAACACCTTCACCGGCTTTGCCATCGCCCCCATCATAGGTGTGGTAAGAGAAGCCTTCGAGCCTGTGCTAGATCCCGGCGAGGTCGATGAGCTATTCAGCGTGCCCCTGAGTTTCCTGTTAAATCCCGCCAATCGCATTCAGAAGCAGTTTTCCCGCCGCGGCGTGAATTACCCCGTCTACTTTATCCCCTATGGCGACTATTTTATCTGGGGCGCGACCGCGGCCATGATAGACAGGCTCTGCCGCCAAATAGGCAATGAACAACCGATCTAAACCCGCTTCAAACAAAAGCTAAGCCCACTCCAAATAAGAACTAAGCCCTAGCTAGCCCACCCTACGAAAGCCTTACGGCGTATATGCGCCAGCAAACAGTGAATACAGTGAAAGTAAATGTGCTGAAGCCCTAGACAAAGAACTAGACAAAAAACTTAAGATAGAGACCCGCGGCGGTAGAGGTTAACAAGAGCAGTGGAATATTGAACCAGTAGCCCATGCGGCTGTGGTGGGCCACATAGAAGTTAAAGGCTAGGTTGATCAAACTGATGGCGGCGCAGCTCCAGATCACATACTCCAGCCTCAGGGTGATGGTGGGATCCCAGGTGAGACGCACGCTGGCTCCTTTACTGAGAAAGTAGCCCACAGCGCGATCCGGTCTGGCCTCACCAAAGAGCAGTAATGCGTACACGGCCAAGGACCAACCTAAGATCGACAAGGTGCCTAAAAAAATCTGGAAAATTTTGACTTTTTTCATTTAGCCCACTGAATTAACTGGCCATATTTTAAGCATAACAAGCTTTCCAGCCTAACACCATTCACGGATAAACCGCAGATTAAGGCCGCTTTTTTATGGCGCTTACGCCTGCCTTGGCTGAAATGCCCATTTTATTTGCCTTTAGGCCAATCTATCTGCTGTTTTTCCCTTGAGAAAAGCCACCAGCAAGGTAATATAAACCTCCAAAATTTTTAATAAAACGTTTCGTTGGAGAACTAAGCAACAATGAGCATTGCATCTGTCGCTTCTGTATTTAAGGGTGATTTTGCGGTTGGTTCGCAAGTTACCGTACGCGGTTGGGTAAGAACTCGCCGAGATTCCAAGGCCGGCATCTCTTTTCTTGCCGTATATGATGGTTCCTGTTTTGATCCCATTCAGGGCGTTGTGCCAAATAGCTTAGACAATTATAACGACGAAATCTTACGCCTCACGGCCGGTTGCTCAGTCGTGATGACGGGTGAACTGGTTGAAAGCCCAGGTAAAGGTCAGGCATTTGAGATGCAGGTGACTAAGGTTGAGGTTACGGGTTGGGTTGAGGATCCTGATACCTATCCAATGGCGGCCAAGCGTCACTCTATCGAGTATCTGCGCGAACTGGCTCACCTGCGTCCACGCACCAACATCATTGGCGCCGTGGCCCGCGTGCGTAACTGTCTGTCTCACGCGATCCACAACTTCTACAACGAAGAAGGCTTCATCTGGGTATCTACCCCACTGATCACGGCTTCTGACTGTGAAGGTGCCGGTGAGATGTTCCGCGTGTCGACACTGGATCTGGAAAACCTGCCACGCACCGACGATGGCAAGGTCGATTTCAGCGAAGACTTCTTCGGTAAGGAATCTTTCCTGACGGTATCGGGTCAGCTGAACGGCGAAACCTACGCCTGTGCCTTGTCTAAGATCTATACCTTCGGCCCAACATTCCGCGCCGAAAACTCAAACACCAGCCGTCACCTGGCGGAGTTCTGGATGGTTGAGCCGGAAGTGGCCTTCGCCGATCTGAACGATGTTGCCGGTCTTGCCGAGCGTATGCTGAAGTACTGTTTCCGCGCCGTGCTTAACGAGCGCCGTGACGATCTCGAGTTCTTCGCCCAGCGCGTCGACAAGACAGTCATCGAGCGCCTTGAAAACTTCGTCAACAGCGATTTCGCTCAGGTGGATTACACAGACGCCATCGAGATCCTCAAGTCATGCGGCAAGAAGTTCGAGTTCGATGTCGAGTGGGGTATCGACCTGCAGTCTGAACACGAACGCTACCTGGCGGAAGAACACTTCAAGGCACCAGTGGTCGTGAAGAACTATCCAAAAGATATCAAGGCCTTCTACATGCGTCTCAACGAAGATGGCAAGACGGTTGCTGCCATGGACGTACTGGCTCCTGGCATCGGTGAGATCATCGGTGGTGCCCAGCGTGAAGAGCGTCTGGACGTGCTAGATACCCGTCTGGACGAGATGGGGCTGAGCAAGGAAGATTACTGGTGGTATCGTGACCTGCGCCGTTACGGCACAGTGCCACACTCAGGCTTCGGTCTGGGCTTCGAGCGTCTGGTCTCTTACGTGACCGGCGTATCGAACATCCGCGACGTGATCCCATTCCCACGCGCACCTAAGTCTGCAAACTTCTAAAGCCGACTAAGTTCTTAGCAAGTTCTGTAAAAAACGCCCTACGGGGCGTTTTTTTATGGGCACAGGTTTCAGATAGCAATTTCTATGGACTAACAGCCGGGTAATAGGCGCGAGCTTGCGAGCGCCCTAATTGATGCCCTAGTTAGGTGATGAAAGCGCATTGTATATGCCATTCTTGTCTTTTGCTTTGAATGCATCGATCACTCTGAATGTTTCCTGGTCAATATCTTCAAAGACTTTTACCTGAAGATGTCCGTTATTTGCGCACCCAAGTGAAACCCACGTTAATGCATGATATGCGTTTGAATTGTCCAGTGCCCAGTTGTCACCGATAAACCGAAATGTAGCAGCATCAGCTTTAACTCTCTGATACCCATGGTAAATATATTGTTCATCCTTGCTCCACGAACCGTCTAACAACTGAAGTGTGGCTGGATTTGCGCCTTCCAATTGGCATGTAAATAGGTAAACCCCTTTTGTGTCTTTAGAAAACGCCCATTTCATTTGCTCAAATGTTGAAGGGTCCGCTCCAGGAATTTCATTACCTTTATAAAAGACTCTATATCTATCTTTACCAAATCCTTCGCCTAGCTGACTAAACGTCTCAGGATCGGCATTCTCCACCGTTTTTATGATGGGATCGTGATTCCAAGATCCAATTTCAAACGTTACTTTGTCGTCAACTTTATACTTCCAGCTGGTGCAACCTGGGATCAAAAGAACAGCGACAATAATCAGATAAACTCTGAACATGATCATCCCTCTTTTTCCATGTTATATCTCATAGCTTCACCTATTCACATAACAGGTAAGGGACAGCTGAAGCGCAGCGTAGGCTGTCCCACTCAAGCCGAACTTTTGGCGGCCGGAGTGAACTTGACAACCTTGTTATGCATTTTCTTTATACTCAGCTGCTTCGATGAGTAATGCAGCTAATTGACGGGCCTCATTGGCAGGAAAGGTTACCGGTATCATTTGATAGCTTCCAATAGATGATGCCGAAATTTCTAGACCAACAAACCTAACTTTTCCACCATCAACAGCATGCACCTTTACTTTATTTGAGAATATTTTCCTTTTAGCAGAAACACCATCGTAGGTTTTGATGATTTTTCCACCAAACATAATCCCCTTACCCTTTTTTGTGAAAAACACAAAAAACACCCAAGTGAGTACAGCAAAGAAAACTACAAAGAATATTCCTTCAGGCATCCTTACTCCTATTTATGCATAACTTTTTATTTGTGCGCATCCACATCTATTTGGCAAAACGCGCATGCATATTTAATAAAGCTATTATTGATGACTTACTAAACTAAAGCCATTGATTTATAACCACTCTAGCAAAGTCCTGTCGGATAAACGAGCACCAGAGTCATGCCGGATAAACGAACACCAGAATGGGCAAAGTGCGCATTAATATTAACTCGGTGCCTCGACTTAATACCTGAAGGCTAATCGTGAAAAGCTAGTCATAAAAATTAGCCATGAAAAGCTGGTCATGAAAGCTAGTCACGGATGATATGGTGCACGGCCCCCTGTTTGGTGAGAAAGGTCTCGGCCTCCTCCCCCTGTAACATGGCCAGGGTCGCCAGCATGCCGGCGACCACACACTGAGGGGCAAACACGCTGACCGACAGCGGCGCGCCAATTATCGGATACCCAGTACCAGGGTCGATGATGTGGCCATAGCGCTTTCCTTGGTGCAACAGATAACGGCGCGAATGACCACTGGTGGCCAGAGCGCCAGATTTCAGTGTTACCACGCGGGTGGGGGTATCTAGCTTGTGAGGATCTTCTATGCCTATCTGCCAGGGCCGCTCGCAGCCTGGGGAGGCAATCATATCGCCGCCAAGATTCACTAAGAGATCATATTCGGGCAGCTCACGTCGCAGCACCTCTATGGCCCTGTCGGCGGCGTACTCTTTGGCGATCCCGCCGAGATCGATTCCCATGCCATAGGGTAGAAAGAGGCACCGCTCCTCGATAATCAGCCGCTCGAAGCCGACGCATTCAAGCGCCGCCTCTACCTGGCTGTTACTCGGTGGGGTTGCATTTTCCCCAGCGCCGAATGGCCAGAGGGCCAATACGGGCTCTGCGGTCACATCAAAACAGCCTTGGCTTAACCGGTAACAATGCTCGGCAAACCTGAGTAGCCCAAGGGTTTCCTCGTCGATCGCTTGCCAGTCTCCTGCGCCGCGATTGATTTGAGTTAATACGCTACTCTCGCTATAACGGTTGTACTTAGCCTCGATGCGCTTAACCTCGGCCATGGCGCTGCCAAAGGCCTGAGTTATTCGCTCTCGGCCAGTCTTGTCACCTTGCGCTTTGCTAGCAGCTTGCTTAGGACGCGCTAGGAATTCGCAGCGACTGGCCATGGCCATGAACTCGCCCTTGAGACCCTTAAGGTTATAGTGACCGTATTGGCTTTCATCCGAGATCACCGCCAGCTGATTGTCTAGATCAGCAAGCGACGAAAATTTGAGACCTTCACTAGTTGAGATCAAAATCGCATTCCAAATTGAAGCACTAAGGCATCGAGGCGCGGGAACTGATCGAAACTGGCGAGCTCACCTGGCAGCTCGACACCTGGGTTTTGCGGGCGCTGCTGATAGTAGGCCAGACGCACACTGACCTGCATCCCCTGCTCTAGCCTCTGGCCATATTTGACGCCTATCGTATAGGTCTGCATCTTACCCAGACGATGATCCGCCGAGGCGAACTCGGGCAAGGCCTCACCCTCAGTGAGATAGAGGTGATAAAACTCTGCCGCGTCCTGCAGATAAACCCTAAACTGCCATTGCCAATAGGCGGCGCCGCTGAGGTTGTAGCGATAACGGGCATCAAAGGTATGGGCCTGCAGCGACCAGTCATCATTACTGTAGCGATAGGAAAAGGTCAGCGTGCCGCTATCCAAGGCGCCCTTGGTCATGAGATAAAGGTTGTGTTTTAGTCGCTCGTCGGGGCGCTGCTCATAGTGATAGCCAAGGGCCTGCCCTCTACTATCGACCCGGCTAACCACCTTGTAGGCATCATTAAGATAACCATTGACGGCTGAGAGGCCATAACTCAGCTGCGCCTGCCAACGACGATTCAGGGTTTGGGTGATGCCCACATTGAGATCTATGGTGCGCTTAAGGGCGCTGTCATAGAAACGGGTGGCATCGAATGCCTGCCTAAACTCAGCCTCGCTGGCAAAGTCTTTACGAAACACCATCTCACTCATCCCCACGGGCCGCCCGCCCACTGGATTGACGATATCGAAATAGTAGGCCGCGCCACCAAACACCTGAGTATTGCTCTGATTAAAGGAGTGCTCGACACCAGCGTTCACCCCCAGTGAGGTATAGTCATATTCGCGCGAAAGATACCCACCGAGACTGGCCTGCCACTTGGCAGAGAAGAGATGCTGCCAGTTGGCGCTGAGCTGCAAGCGGGTGTCTTTGAAGGTGTCATCCAGCGGCAGTTCTCCGGCTCTCGCCTGATAGACACCGGTACCCGAAGGCCGTGTAAAGCTTTGAGGGTTTGCCTGAATCACGGCGCCATTAGCCGAGGCGCCAGTTAGGGCGTCCAGCGCTATCTTACCGCGAATAACATTGGCGTCATCCAGCGCCTGACGATAGTTGATGATCCCTTCTGCCGCCGTGACCCTGTCCTGCTCCTGATAGTAGACCAGGGCCGCATCTATGGTGGCGCCGGAGAGCGGATCGCTCGCTTGTTCCTCTTCTGCGGCATTATCGCGCGTCTCGGCGGCTTGTTCGCCTGCAAGCGCATTGTTACTGGTTACCGCCGCGCCGACACCGAGAAACAGGCTGCTGGCCATCAGCAGAGATGCCATCACAGACTCGCTTTCTAGCGAGGCTCTTGTTATCGAGGCGCTTTTTAGCGATTCACTTTTTACCGGGGCGCTTTCTAGCGATTCACTTTTTAGCGAAGCGCTTTCTACTGTCCCGAATTGATTTGGTGTCGGCCTGTCCTTCATGTCGCTCAAGCGATCTTCCTTTTCCCTGTTATCTCTTAAAACAACCTAGTTACAACCACAACCACCGCCGGCAAGGGTACGGCCGCCGCTGGCGCCCTCCTTACTGAAATAGATATGATCTTCTATCGCCATATCCAGCTCATCGACCTCTAGCTGCATATCCTCGCGGGCAAACTGCCCCCGCTCCCAGGGCTTTACGCCGAGATTGGCGCAGCCAGACAGCAGTGCTACCAATATGATCAGCAGCGTTAAATCAGTTCGCATCGGCTGACCTCTTCTTCAACAAAGATTGTATCTCCTGCTCGACGGCAACTTGCTTGGACTTGAAGAACCCCAGATGCTCGCTGACCAGATTTCCCTCGGCATCAAACAGATAACTGCTGGGCATCCCCTGCAGATTAAAGTGGCTCGCCACCTCACCCTTGGAATCGTAGAGAATATCGAAGCTCGTATTGAAGTCGGCCAGAAAGGGCCCTGCCATCTCACTCTCTTCATCAAGATTGATCGCTACGATCGCCAGCCCCTTATCGCCATAACGCTGATGCATCAGCTCCATCCAAGGAAAGGAGTCGCGACAGGGAGCGCACCAGGAAGCCCAGAAATCCACATAGACCACCTTGCCCTTATAGGACGCTAGAGACACCAGCTCGCCGCTTTGTGTCTTGGCGCTCAAATCCAGACGCGGTGCAGCGTGACTCGGCAGCACCATAGACAGACAAACGAGCATTGCCATCGACAGCCAAAGAAGCTTGGCCATCATGGGGGATCTCATTCTCCCCTCTACCGACGGCAGAACGCCTTGCATCTTCTGTTCTCGTGACATCATTGCTCCTTCACTGCTGGTTAAACACTTTCTTTATAGCTTGCGCGGGGCGGACTTTACTAACAAAAGTCTCGTATCTTATTAACGAGGTTAGCAAAAAATCATGGCATTAGGACAGCGAAAGATATAGTTATACCACTTCGCAAGAAAGAGTATGCGTTATGAAAACGCCTGAACGAACACCCTTTCTTAGTCAAGGTTATTCAACGTTAGTCGAGCCAAGAGAGATAGCAGACGCTGGCCTTAACGCCGTTTCGGTTAAACCAGTCCAGCCAGATTGTCTGATTATCTCTTAGGGCATCTCCCGGCCCCTTCACCTCGATAAGCTCGGCTGTGACTATGTTATAAGCCAGGCTCGGAGCCCGGTCACCGGTTGCTTGATGCTCGTTAGCTAGATGGAAACAGATGAGATCGGGAAAGCCAGCACGGTAATAGCGCAGATCGAATAGCATCTGACGAAATAGGTCTGCCAGAAAAGCACCGCTAAATGCTGTCAGCGCCAGCTGCAGTAACAGGGGGCTCTGATCCTTGTCTCGGCTTTGGGCTGATTCAAACCCTAAGTCATCAAAGCTTAAGTCCTCAAACAATGGCCAGTGTACCCAGTCGTTGGTGATGCCGCGTTTTTGATGGAAATGATCCATGATCATCTGGGTATCACCCGAGGCCAATGCCGCGAGACGTTCCTCGATAGCGATTTTACGCCGTGGGTAAAACTCGCTCTGGTACATGTCGCTCGGCCTACTCTGATAGGGATTCGCAAAAGCGCCGCTAACGTCGGCGAAGATGATGTCCCAGAAAGCCAGGCCAAACAGGCTACAGAAGAGGCGGTTCTCTACCTCAACACAAAGCCGCAAATGCTCACCCTGCATAGTGCTCAAGTGTCTGGCGGCGCATTGCTCGACGCGCTCGGCATCCTCGGCGTTTGCTCCCCCATTCTTCAGACTCTCATCAGCCGCACTGCGCTGACACTCAAGTTTGAAGGTATCAAACTCCCCTTGCCAAGGCTTGGGCGCCCCCCGTCCCAGGCGGCGATGAAGGCTTTTCTGCAAACGCCTGGCAACCAGACGCTCACTCTCCTCCATTGGAGACGCTAACATCAACTCAACTAAGCCTAACGCCTCATCATCACGGCCAAGCTTATTCAGGCAGCGAGCCTGGCGCTCCTGGCTCGGCGGTTTCTCTGTGTTAGCGTAAAGGGCTAAGGCGCGCTCAAAATGACCCAAACGCTCCAATTGGCGCGCCGCCATTAGCCAGAGCCCTTGGGTCATGCGGTTCAGCTTTTCATTCCCAGCCTCTTTGGTGAAACCGGGCAGCTCGGTGAGTCTTTGACAAAATAAATCAAAATTTTTGATATCAATTTCACTGGGCTTACCGCTCAGCCCACCCTCTTCAAACTCTTGGTATCGGCTAGATAAGCTATACAACCCCTCTATCTCGCCTCGCGTATTAAAGCTGCGGCTGGCGATGCTGGTGGAGTAAGCTTCGAAATTATGAATACCAAGATCGGCCAAGATAAACTGACTCAAGGACTGACTCATGCGCTCAAAATAGAGTAATTCGAAGCGGCGATAGACGGCCTGAGGGCTAAGGCGGAACCAATGCTGTGCTGGTGCCAAACGCCCAAGCAGATGTGCTAACAAGCCTGCATCTTGGGCATACTGGATAAGCTCACTCTTCTTTAACCGCTTGATATCCTTATCCAAGGCTCGGCTTATCTCAACTAAGGCCTGGCTCAGCTCCGCCTTAGTGCTCTTGTGCAGCAGCCAGGACTCATCGGGCTGCTCGTAGCAGATAAGACTGTGATCACAAAGATCGGAGATGGCCTCTGGGATCGCTTCTATCTCACTGTAATTGAGCTGAGCCTCACAGAACCAGGGGCCCTTGCGGGAGATAAGCCTAACCAGCAGACACTGGGCATCAGGGGTCAAGGCTGAGAAGGTATCGATGAAGCCAAGCTCAACCTCATCGAGGAGATCGCCATAGCGACGGGCGACGCCCTCAAGCATTAGCTGAAAATTGCTGAGGTAATAATAGGTCGGAAGGACCTTCGCCGTACTTGACGCTTCTACACTTATCCTTACCGGTTTCTTAACCCCTACTGGCTTTTCGTTCTCTCGCTGCGTCATTGAGGTTTAGGTCTCTCTATCTTGATCGCGTTGCCTTGGGCGCTCTGTCTTGAACGCTCGTCTTGGTCGCTCGTCTTGGTCAATTCATCATCCCCTAAGCAGCGATTATACTCTTAGTGGTGATTCCTTTTATAACAGCCTCTACAAGCCTATTTACTCGCGTACTTAAAAGCCTATTTACAAGCATGAGAAGTTGAAGCACTCTTAGCAAAATAACAAAAAGTGCCGCAATTTGGCGATAAAAATAGCGCAGGAAAATTGATCATGTGGATTCAAGTCGAGATAAATCTAGCCCCGAGACAGCGCGGTTATCATCTGATCACCGAAGAGATCTATCGCGCCGCTCCCCAGCTTAGCGAGATTAAGATAGGTCTTGCCCATCTCCTGTTACAACACACCTCGGCGGGACTCACCCTCAACGAAAATGCCGACCCCAGCGTGCGGGAGGACTTCGAGCGCTTCTTTAACCGTCTGGTGCCGGAGAATGAGCCCTACTACACCCATACCTATGAGGGTGATGATGACATGCCGGCGCATCTCAAATCATCCCTGCTGGGCTGCGAGCTTACCCTGCCGATCACCGACGGCGAGTTTAATCTGGGTACCTGGCAAGGGGTCTACCTGTGTGAGGCCCGCAACCGCGCCAGTGGCCGCACCTTAATACTCACCATTCAGGGCGAATAGCCACTACCCATCTGTAACTGGCGGTTCGGGGGATTGGCTGCGCTTAGTTTGATTGCGCTTAGACAGGCTGCTCAGTAATGGGCTGTAAGAGGGCCAGCCAATCATCTCTGTCCATCTCGGCGGCCGTGAGACTCTCTGTCTGATACATGCTTTGGGCCAGCGCCTGCTTACTCTGCTGCAGCTGCTGAATCCGCTCCTCAACCGTGTTCTGACAGATAAGCTTATAGACAAATACCGGTTTATCCTGGCCGATACGATAGGCCCTGTCACTGGCCTGCTCTTCGGCAGCCGGATTCCACCAGGGATCCACATGGATCACCACATCAGCCTCGGTAAGATTTAGTCCAGAGCCTCCAGCTTTGAGACTGATGAGGAACACATTAACCTCGCCGCGACAAAAACGTTCTATGATGCGATCCCTATGGCGACTGCGCCCGGTGAGCATCTCATAGCCTATCTGCTGGCGGTCCAGCTGCTCGGCGATCAAATCCAGCATGCTAGTAAATGACGAGAAGATCAGTATGTTGCGGCCATCTTCTATCATGCTCGGCAACTTGTTCTCCAGCCAGGCAAGCTTGGACGACTCGGCGTTAAGCTCGTCCGGTGCGCCATCGAACCCCGTTACACCTTGGCGAGAGTTAATCTCGGGAGACATCGCCACTTTTGAATTCTCTGTCTCGCCAACCTGCCCCAGCTGACCCAGGTTTAACATTGCTGGATGACAACACACCTGACGCAGCTTAAGCAGCGCATTGCTGATCATCAGGCGGTTGGCCTTGGCGCCGGTTTGTCTCAGGGCCAACTGCACCTGCTCGGCCACGGTGAGACGTATGGTCTCGTAGAGATCCGACTGGCTTTGGCTGAGCTCGATCAGGGTATTGATCACCGTCTTGGTCGGCAATTCGGTTGCCACTTGACTCTTGGTGCGCCTTAACATGAAAGGGGCCAGGCGCTGAGCCAGCCGCTGACGACTGGCATCGCAATGATCTTTCTCTATCGGCTGTTTAAATTGGCGTTGAAATTGAGTGGCCGTGCCGAGAAAGCCCGGCATCAGGAAATGGAACAGCGACCAGAGCTCTCCAAGATGGTTTTCCATCGGCGTGCCGGTGAGACAGAGACGATGCTGAGTCTGTAGCCGGTTCACCAACTTAGTGATGCGGCTACGACTGTTCTTAATGGTTTGGGCCTCATCCAGAATCACCTGGTGCCAAATGAGCTTGGTCAGCCGCTCGGCGTCTTGGGCCAGGATCCCATAGCTGGTGATCAGCACATCAACATCCGTTAGCGCCTGCTCGTTATCATGACGGGCGCGGCCGCTCCAGACGAAACTACTCAGGCTTGGGGTAAACTGGGCGATCTCCCGCTGCCAGTTGCTGAGCAAACTTGTGGGCGCGATAACCAACACGGGCGCCTTAGTCACCCCGGCCTGTTTATCCAGCAAGATGCTGCACAGGGTCTGCAGCGTCTTACCCAGCCCCATATCATCGGCCAGTATGGCGCCGAAGCCGTGTCGCTTGATAAATTGTAGCCAGGCGACCCCCTCTACCTGATAAGGGCGCAGCTCGGCGTTGAGCCCATCTGGGGTAACAAAGTCTATGGTGCCCAGCCTATCTGCGCGCCTGCTCTGCTGCTCATTAAGATAACGGCCGAGCGCCTTGGCATGTTGCCTCAGCTTGGCTTCACCCGACCAGGTCAGCGCCTGCTCGGATTGACTCAAGGCATCGTCGAGCAGCGGAATGCGCCCGAGGTGATGGCGGGCCAGCACCAGCTTTTCCTGATCGTTGAGCGGCTGTTGAGTAAAGAGCTCGTCGAGCACCGCAAGTATGCGCTGAATACGCGCTGCCGGCAGGGTTAGTATGGCACCAGATTCCAGCTCCAGTGCCACCTCCTGCGGCTGAGTCTCACTATGGGTTGCGTCAGATTGATCGGCGCTCGTTACCTGATTGAAATCTCGGCTGAGCTTGCCTTGACGAATGAGGTTGACCAGCAATGGCAGCAGGTTAACCCGCTTTCCTTCGACCTCAACTCCAAGGCTCAGCTCGAACCAATCCTTGTCGGCGCTGTTCACCTCGCCATACCAGGCGTTGGCCGCCACCTGAACGAAACGTTGCTTGGCCACCAGTTCAACCTGCCAGCCCTTGAGCGAGAGCGTGCGCAACAGAACCACATGCTCGCTCGCCTCACCCGGTACCAGACGCAAGCCCTCGCCGAGTGATTCAGTCACGGCTGGCTCGAATTGACTGGTGAGTAGCGGCAAGGGGTTGAGCAGCAGCTGACACTTGGCAAATTGCGCCATGAAGGCCTTATGGCCCGCACCAAGATAACTGAGTGATTCGAAGTCATAACGCTGGCCGCGGTGCACCATGGAAAATTTGGCCACGTCGATTGGCGCCAGCATAGGTTCAAGCCAGTTTTGATCTAGGCTCTCGCGGGCGATCTCTAGCCTTGGCAACCAGTCGCCGTCGAGATCCACGCCTTCTAACAGGGTTTGATTCACCCGCACGTCACGGCGTTTATCGATGATCCCTGTACCCGAGCAGGTATCCAGCCAAACACCGGGGCAAAGGGGCAGCATGAAGCTTTCATCCAGGTAGTCTTCATCATAGTGGGTAGAAAGCCGCACCGGCTCTCCGGCCACCTTGCCAAAGAAACAGCGACCACTGGCAACCAGCAGGCGATAAAAATCGGTGCCAAGCTGCGCCGAACTGTCATTGGTGTTATCTGTATCGCTATTGGTTTCGGCAAAGGCGCAATCGAGATCGATAATGATCGCCTGCTCACTCGATGCTTCGGCCGGTAACAGATCTTGCTGCGCCGTTTGAGCCTCCAGGCCGGATGCAACAGAGGTTAAATACTCGGGCAACTGGGCCTGGCCTGTCTTTTCACTGCTGCTTTCGCCGCCGCTACTACTGTCTTCAGTGCTACTGCCAAGAGCATTGCTGAGTTCACCGATATTGTGACTGCTAAAGTCAGCGGCAAACGCCCTGAGTGTGTGCAGCAACTTGAGATCTGTCTGACTGACATACTTGGGCACAGGCTGGCTCTGCAGCAGCTCGAATCCTAGTGGTCCCTTGAGCTGGTAGCGACCGTTCTTATTCAGATAGCCCTTTAATACCTTAAGCTGCAAGCCTGTCCCGCTCGGCACTATCAGGTAGAGGATGCGGTGGCGCGCCATGGTGGGGAAAGGATCGAAACGCTCCTTGAGATCGCTTCTAAACAGGCGAATGGCCGTATCTGAGCGTCTGGAACGCCCCTGCTCATCGAGGGCGCGAAGCGCAGCCTGCTCGATCACTAACGCCGCCTGATGGGCACAACGAGGCTGACCACAGTCGCAGCGACCGCTTATCTTACCCTGATCGTTGAGTGAGACCTGGCAGGTTATTTTAGGCTCACCGGCAAAGACGCCGCGGATGATATGGGCCTGGCGCTGACACTCCAGCAGCCGACCGCCCAATAACACTTGCAGCGCGGAAAACCTTTCTTGATGTGAAAACTCTTGTACAGCCGTTTGTAATAACATCGTCCGAGAAAAAAGCAGATAGACCAAGATCAGCGATTGAAAGGAGAGATGATATCACTATTTGTCAGGCTTGTTGTAGCCTACTAAGGTCAAGTGTCGGCTTACTGCGCAGTTACCCACGCCCTAAACCGACACCTGTGACTGAGATCAAAAATTTTAGATCACAAAAAAATTATGCGGACTCGGCGGTACGCGTCATACGCGCCAGATAGAAGCCATCGAAGCCGGTATCGGCCACGCTCACGGTTTCATCGTCGATAAAACTAAAGTGCGGGTTGGCGGCCAGGAAGGCATCGACCTGCTGGCGGTTTTCCTGAGGCATGATAGAGCAAGTGGCATAGATCAAGATGCCATCGACCTTCACCATACGGCTGTAGCTCTGCAGGATCTCCTTTTGCAGCTCGACCAACACAGGCAGACGATCCGGCGTATCGCGCCACTTGGCGTCAGGATTACGTTTGAGGACCCCAAGGCCAGAACAAGGCACGTCCAGAAGTACCCGGTCGGCACTCAGCTTAAGGCGCTTAATGGTCTTGCTACTGGCGATGATACGGGTCTCGACATTGTGGGCACCGGCGCGGCGCGCTCGCTGCTTAAGGTTATCCAGTTTCCACTGCTCCACATCCATGGCCAGCAAACGACCCTTGCCCTGCATCTGTGCGGCGATGGCCAGCGTCTTTCCGCCTGCACCGGCGCAGGCATCGATCACTCGCATGCCTGGCTCTGCGCCGACGGCAGCGGCCACGTGCTGAGAACCGGCGTCTTGCTGCTCAAATAGCCCCAGCTTGAAGCACTCGGTACGAAACAGCGCCGCATCTGAGATCACCTCAAGCGCGCTTGGCACGCCTGGCACCTCACGGGTCTCGACCCCTTCCTTGGCAAGGCGTTTGGCGAGATCTTCGCTATTTGTCTTAAGCGGGTTAACGCGCAGGTAACGCTTTGGCGCCTGTGCCAGCGCGGCCCGCTCCTTGGCCCAATCATCGCCTAACTGCTCCTGGCCTAAGGTATCGAGCCACTCGGGACAACCATCGAACAGTGCCGCTTGCTGCTTGGCCGCTTCCAGGCGCTGATTAAAATCATCTTCTTCGATCGCCAAGGTGTACTGCAACTTAGGGATCGGCAGCTCATTCGCCATGTGCCAGGCATTGAGCAGGCGTGACCCCATGCGGGCAATCTCATCGGTTGAGATATCTGCCAGATAGCAGTAGAAGTTGAGGCGGCGCAGCAGATCGCCGGTGACATAGGTGATACGCGCCTGCTCTGACGGCGCTAACTTGAGTCCAGAGAAGTGATGTGAATAGGCTCTGTCCAGCGGTTTGCCCTCTTCGAGCACCATGGCCAGCACATTGATAACTAATTCGGTTGAACTTGGAGATAGCGACGCATTTAACATGATAGAGCCTAGATAATAAAAATCGCTGGCGATCATAGGAGTTAAGCCCCTAATAGGCAAGCGCTAGCGGCCATTATGGCAATAAAAAAGGCAAGCATTGCTGCTTGCCTCTGAATTATAGGTTTAAAGACCCAAGCCTTAGAGCATAGCCCTTAGAGCTTAGACCCCTTCACACCATAGAACATAATAAACAGATAACAGATGATCGGCAGGAAGAAGGCATGCTGAATACCTATGTTATCCGCCAGTACACCCTGCAGCAGAGGTAGGATCGCGCCGCCGACGATGGCCAAGCAGAGTACACCCGAACCTTGTGAGGTGTGAGGGCCGAGATCCCGCAGCGCCAGGCTGAAGATGGTCGGGAACATGATGGAGTTGAACAGGCCAACCGCCAGAATCGCCCACATGGCAACGGTGCCGGTGCTGGTCATCGCCAATGCAACCAGTAGAGCCGCCATCAAGGCGTTGAAACCGAGCACGGTACCGGCCGGCACCTTCTGCATCACGGCACTACCGATGAAACGCCCGACCATGGCCCCGCCCCAGTAATAGGTGATGTAACTCGCGGCGCTGGCCTCACTTAGCCCAGCAATGTCATCCTGGGCCAGGAAGTTAACCAGGAAGCTGCCGATAGACACTTCAGCACCCACGTAAACGAAGATCCCCACGGCGCCGAGCACCAGGTGCAGTGATTGCAGTGCGCTGGTCTTGCCATTATGCACCACCTCGCCCTGCTCGCCGCTCTGACAATGCTCTTTGATCTGCGGCAGATCCAGTTTGGCAAATACCAGCGCCAGGACGCCTAATGCAGTAGCCAGGATCAGATAAGGCAATTTAACCACTTCCGCCTCGGCTTGTGCCTGAGTCAGGGTCTCGCTGGCTTCAACGGCGACAGAGAGGATCAACACGGCGCCAAAATATGGCGCAACCGTGGTACCCAAAGCGTTGAAGGCCTGAGTCAGGTTAAGACGACTTGAGGCGGTCTCTACGCTACCCAATGCATTCACATAGGGGTTCGCCGCCACCTGCAAAATAGTGATCCCTGAGGCCAAAACGAACAAGGCGCCGAGGAAGAGCCCGTAGGTGGCCAGCGCCGCCGCAGGATAGAAGAGCGCGCAGCCCAGTGCCGCGATCAGCAGACCTGTCACTATCCCTTTCTGATAGCCGAGGGCCTTAACCAGTTTACCGGCCGGCATAGAAACCAGGAAGTAGGCGCCGAAGAAGCAGAACTGGATCAGCATCGCCTCGGCATAGTTGAGCGAAAACGCCGCCTTGAGATGGGGGATCAAGATGTCGTTCAGACAGGTGATAAATCCCCACATGAAAAATAGCGAGGTCAGGGAGACTAACGCAAAACGATAGTTCTCCTGCTCACCGCCAACCCCGGTAGCCGTGCTACTTTGTTGCATCATTGCCATGGTGTAGTTCTCTTTTGTTATTGTATATCTTGTTTGTGCTGTTAAATCTTTTCACGCAAATAGCTGGCTAACGAGAGCCAGCTACTTGCGATTAGCTATTTCCAAACCGTTTATTTCCAGGCCCTTTATTTCCAAGCCGTCTATTTCCAGGCATAGAAACAACCGAAACCGTCGAACTGAATGATATCGCCTTTCAGCTCGGCCTTAGGCAGACCATGGCCTTCCAGCGGCGTCAGACCTTGCTCGCCCGGACCTGCCAGGCTATAGCTCTGCGGCTGACCACTCAGGTTAAAGGCAACCAGCAGGGTCTGCTCGCCTAGACGACGCTCAAACAGCAATAGCGCATCAGTTGATTCAATAAATTTGATATCACCCGTGACGAGTATCGGGTGCTGTTTACGCCAGGCCAGCATGTGACGATAATGGTTCAGTATCGACTCAGGGTTAGCTTCCTGCACATCGACCGCCACGGCTTTGTGATCGGCCGGTACCGGCAACCAAGGCGTATTGTCACTGAAGCCTGCATGGTTGGCGTCATGGCGCCAAGGCATAGGCGTGCGACAACCGTCCCGGCCCTTGAACATAGGCCAGAAGGTGATACCGAACGGATCTTGTAGCTGTTCATAGGCAATCTCTACCTCGCCAAGGCCCAGCTCCTCACCTTGGTAGCTACAGACACTGCCCCGTAGCGAACAGAGCATGGCGTTAAGCATCTTGGCCATATCGCTATTGAAGACGTCTCTGCCCCAACGTGTCGCGACCCGCTGCACGTCGTGATTGCCTATCGCCCAGCAGGGCCAGCCATCGCCAATGCTCTGCTCCAGCGCCTCTACCGTGTGACGGATATAGGCAGGGCTAAAGTCGTCGGTCAGCAGCTCGAAACTGTAGGCCATATGCAGGCGATCCTCGCCCTGAGTATATTCGGCCATGGTCGCCAGCGAGTCTTCAGAAGAGACTTCGCCCAGGGTGACCACGCCAGGATATTGGTTGATCAGCGCGCGCAGCTCTTCGATGAAACCAACAGTCTGCGGGCGGGTGTTGTTATAGTAGTGATATTGATAGGCGTAAGGATTATCTTCGCTAAAGCCCCTGCCCTGACGCTTGTCTTCAGGCTTGGGCGGATTGTCTCTTAGCTGTTCATCGTGATAACAGAAGGTGATCGCATCTAGGCGGAAACCATCGACACCCTTATCGAGCCAGAACTTAACATTATTCAGCACAGCATGGCGCACATCAGGGTTATGGAAGTTCAAATCCGGCTGGCTGGTCAGGAAGTTATGCAGATAATATTGCTGACGACGTGGCTCCCACTCCCAGGCGCAGCCACCGAAGATCGCCAGCCAGTTGTTAGGTGCGGTGCCATCTGGCTTAGGATCGGCCCACACATACCAGTCCTGCTTGGCGTTGTCCCGGTTCTGGCGACTCTCGCTAAACCAGGCGTGTTGATCTGAGGTGTGACTGAGCACCTGATCGATAATCACCTTGATGCCGAGTCCGTGCGCCTTGTCGATCAGCTCGTCGAAATCTGCCATGGTACCAAACAAAGGATCGATGGCGCGGTAGTCGCTGATGTCGTAACCGAAGTCTTTCATCGGCGACTTGAAGAAAGGCGAGATCCAGATGGCATCCACGTTAAGACTCGCAATGTAGTCGAGTTTACTTATGATGCCTTGTAGATCACCTACACCGTCGCCATTGGAATCCATTAAGCTGCGAGGATAGATCTGATAGATGACGGCGCCGCGCCACCAGGAGAGTTGGTTCATTATCGCCCCTAGGTCACCAACGACTATATTAAAGGCAGGTGCCTGCCCCTGGGTTGCATACCTGTTACCCGATCGTTGTCGACGAACAATTGTTATTAGAATGAAACGAGCATACGTCATCCGGGAAATCGGGTTCAACACCACTGCATACGTATGCAAAACAGACAGGCTTAAAGCACCTTCTGATCACCTAGAACAAAAACAAATATAAACATGGGGTTAGAATGAATTTTGCAGGCCGTTTTGTGAGCTGACGCACCCCGATAGACACCCTTTTTGAGGCCGAGGTCACTTTTGAATACGTATGCATAATATTGTGACCGCGACGAGTGCGAGAGTAGTATCGGTGCTGCTACATAACAACTTAGAAACAAGTACAATAACAAGCACTCTCATTCACCTATATAGCTGTGAACAAGGGTCCCCCCTTATTTCACACATAAGAAGTAATACAGAATGAATAGAGTGAAAAAAGGGGAAGATGGATGTTTCAATTTAAACCTAACCTACTCACGCTAGCCCTGCTTACTGCCGGTGTCAGTGTGCAAGGTTTTGCAGCCGACGCGGTAGAGACAGAAAACCAAGCGCAAGCCGAACAATCGATCGAAGTGATTGAAGTCACCGGGATTCGTCGCAGCTTGCAAGAGTCTCAATCACTCAAGATGTCATCATCATCTGTGGTCGAAGCCATTTCGGCCGAAGATATTGGTAAATTGCCAGATGTGAGTATCGCCGAGTCTTTAGCTCGACTGCCGGGTGTTGCCGCGCAGCGTCTAGATGGCCGTGCGAACGTTATCTCGATTCGTGGTCTGGGCCCGGACTTTACCACTGCCACCTTAAATGGTCGCGAGCAGGCCTCGGTCAACGATAACCGCGGTGTCGAATTCGACCAATACCCTTCTGAGCTGCTAAACCGCGTCGTGGTTTACAAGACGCCAGACGCCTCAGTGATGGCCCAAGCGATTGGCGGTACCGTCGATATGCAAACCATCAGCCCACTCATTCATGGTGAACAGACAGTTGCGGTTTCACTGCGAGGTGAGATGAACGATCTCGGCGCGCTCAACAGCGACTCTACCGACAAAGGTTATCGCAGCAGCATCTCTTACATCGACCAATTTGCCGATGACACCATAGGTATCGCACTGGGCTATGCCCGCATGCAGTCGCCTAACCAGGAAGAGCGTTGGCAAGCCTGGGGTTACCCGGAACTTGATGGCAACAAGGTACTCGGTGGTGCCAAGCCTTTCGTTCGCTCAAGCGAACTGGAGCGTGACGGCGTGTTGGCCGTACTCGAATATCAACCTAACGACAGCTTCAAGTCTGTTGTCGATGTCTATTACACCAAATTCAAAGATGAGCAGCGCCTTCGCGGTATCGAGATCCCTGGTCAATGGGGTAATGACTGGGGCAACGCGGGTATTTCAGCTCTCGAAACTCAAGATGGACTGGTCACTAAAGGGGTGATCAACGACGCCGCCGTGATCGTGCGTAACGACATCAACGTACGTGACGCCGAATCATTGTCAATCGGCTGGAACAACAAATACATCATCAACGATAACTGGAACGTCGAAGCCGATATTGCCCTCTCCAAGGCGAGCCGTACCGACTTAGGTATGGAAAGCTATGCGGGTACAGGCCGTGGTAACAACAACGGTGCCACCGATACGCTAGGTTTCGAATATGACGGTAAAGGTGGATACGACTTTACTCATAATCTGGATTACTCAGATCCCGATCTGATCAAACTAGGCGGAGCATTCAGCTGGGGCGATCCTATGGGCCCTAGCAGTCAGGATGGCTTCATCAACAAACCAGAGATTGATGATGAACTGAAATCGCTACGCCTGGCCGCAGAATATATCTTCGACGATGGTGCCGTGAGAAGCATTCAGTTTGGTGTGAATCGTACCGACCGCGAGAAGAGCAAGCGTGACAACGGTTACTACCTGACACTGAAGGGCTATCCAGATATGCTCACAGTGCCAGACAAGTACTTGCTGGATCCAACCTCGCTGGACTTCTTCGGCATGGGTGACATGTTGAGCTACGACTCACTGGCCTTCTATAACGATGGTAACTACATCGAAACCAACGCCGACTCGGTCGATCTGGGTCGTGCCACCAACTCATGGGATGTCAGTGAAGAGGTAACCACTGCCTTTGTTAAGGTAAACCTTGAGACTGAACTCTATGATATCCCAGTTACGGGTAATGTTGGCCTGCAGGCGGTCTATACAGACCAGAGCTCTAACGGCACGGTAGCAACCATAGACAGTGGCACAGTAGTCAAGACTCCTATCACTGCAGGTGATACTTACACCGAATGGCTACCGAGCATCAACCTTGGCTTCGAAGTTGCTGAAAATCAGATGATTCGTGTGGCAGCGGCACGTACACTTACCCGTGCCCGCATGGACAAGATGAACGCCAACGTGAACTTCAGCTACGAAGAGAACCCAACCCAAGGCAATCCAAACTGGACGGGCGGTGCAGGTAACCCTAGTCTGCGTCCTTGGCTAGCACGCCAATACGATATCAGCTACGAGAACTACTTTAGCGATCAAGGCTACTTCGCGCTGGCCGTGTTCTACAAAGACTTAGAGAACTACGTCTATGACCAAAAATCCGACTTCAACTTTGGTGAGCTGTTCCCTGAGCAACCTGGTAACCCTGTCGGTAGGGTAACTCAACCCCAAAATGGTCAAGGCGGTTACGTGCGGGGTATCGAGGCGTCATTGTCACTGGACTTCGGGCTGTTTGCTGACAGCCTGGAAGGCTTAGGTACTATCCTGAGCGGTACCTACAACGACAGTGAAGTGAAAGAGACCCCAGATAGCGATCCAACCACGCTACCTGGTCTGTCTGAGAAGACCTTTAACGCCACGGTTTACTATGAAAACGCAGGCTTTAGCGCTCGCATCAGTTCACGCTACCGTAGCGACTTCCTGGGTGAAGTAACAGAGATCAGCTTGAAACGTACCAACGTCAACATCAAGGCTGAAACCGTAGTGGACGCACAGATTGGTTATGACTTCTCTGAGAGTGGTATCGACGCCCTATACGGTCTGTCAGTACTCTTCCAGGTGAACAACCTGACCAACGAGCCTTTCACCTCTTACTTTGGGGATGATAAGCGCGAAGTGCGTGACTTCCAAAACTATGGCCGTAACTATATGTTAGGTCTGAACTACAAGTTCTAAGCTAACAAAGCTTCAAAATAGCCTCTGTAACCCAGTTACGGGGGCTTTTTTTTAAACCGCAGGTTTTTAAGGCACATGTTTTAAAGATCATGCTTTTAAGGAGCTAAAGATGACGACAGCAATAAAACATCTGGTTATCGTCGGCGGCGGCAGCGCAGGTTGGATGGCTGCGGCCATGCTGACGCGTATGATGGGTAAGCAGCTCGACATTACTCTGATTGAATCGGATCAAATCGCCACCGTTGGCGTCGGCGAAGCCAGCATTCCGCCATTGCAGATCTTTAATCGCGCCTTAGGGATCAAGGAACACGACTTTCTCAGGGCGACTCTGGGTACCTATAAACTAGGGATCGAATTTGAGCATTGGCTCACCGAAAGTCAGTCCTATATGCACGCCTTCGGTGCACAAGGAAAAGATCTTGCCCTCACCCCCTTTCGTCATCTCTGGTTAAATTCAAATCCTGAGTCAACAAACGACTACTGGCGTTACTCGCTAAATTTCCAGGCCGCTAAGGCCAATAAGTTTCAGCCTCTGGCTCAACTGCCTGGTACAGATCTGCCGGGCGTTACACATGCCTACCATTTCGATGCCGGCCTCTATGGCAAGCTGCTATCAAAATACAGCCAACAACGCGGCGTAAGACGCATCGAAGGCAAGATAACTCAGGTGGTGTTGGATAAAGAAAGCGGCAACATAGACTATCTCGACCTGGCAGACGGGCAGCGAGTGCGCGGCGATCTCTATCTCGATTGTTCGGGATTTCGCGGACTGCTGATCAAACAGGCGCTCAAGGTTGAGTATCAAGATTACAGCCAATGGCTACTGTGCGATCGCGCCATCGCCATGCCGACAGAAGCCAGTCAACCTAGGCGCCCCTATACCCGCGCCACAGCGCACAAGGCCGGTTGGTGCTGGCAGATCCCCTTGCAACACAGAACCGGGAACGGCATCGTCTATTCGAGTCAATACATGAGCGATGATGAGGCGCTATCTATACTCAAGCGCCATGTTGATACCGCGCCAATAGGCGATCCAAATACCATTCAGTTCACCCCAGGGCGCGTCGCCAGACAATGGCATAACAACTGTGTGTCACTTGGCTTGGCCAGCGGTTTCTTAGAGCCGCTGGAGTCCACCAGTTTGCATCTTATTCAAAGCGGGATCATTCGACTAATAAAACTCTTTCCTAACCAAATGAATCTAGATGCCTTAAGGGCTGAATTTAACCGTCAATCGGCAGAAGAGTTTGAGCAGATCCGCGATTTTATTATTTTGCATTACAAGCTTAATCAAAGGGATGATGACTCATTCTGGCGACATTGTCGCGAGATGTCCGTACCCGAGACCTTAACCACCAAGATGGCGCTTTTTTCCGCTTCGGGTGTTATCAATTGCCCTCAAGAGACACTCTTTAGCGAAAACGCCTGGACCCAGGTGATGCTAGGACAGGGTCTGATGCCAACTAGCGCGCATCCGCTGGCAGGCGCCCTCACCCATGAACAAACGGCTGAGCTACTCCATAATCTAAACAGAATCATCACCAAGACGACCGACGCCATGGCGAGTCACGACGACTACCTCAAACAACACTGCGCCGCACAGTCTGAGTAATAAAAAGGATACCTAGATGAAACTTTCTCACCTCTCCCGCTGTATCACCTTAGGTGCATTAGCCACAGTTGGCGCCATCACATTCCCATTTACGTCCAGCGCAGACGAACAGGCGCTGCGTATCGAGCCCCTCAATTGGTGGGCAGGCATGCAACATAGTCAGCTGCAGCTGATGGTGCACGGCGAAAACATCGCTAAGGCCAAGGTAACCGTTAAGGCCGATGGCGTAACCCTTAAAGGCGTTGAGACCACAGAGAACCCCAACTATCTGTTTGTTAACTTAGATACCCAAGACGCCAAGGCGCAGACTTTTGAGCTGACATTTGAACAACCGGGCCAGCCACAAATTAGCGTGGCCTACGAGCTGCTCAAGCGCGACCAAGGCAGCGCGGCTCGCCAGGGCTTTAGCAACAAAGACGTTATCTATCTCATCACGCCGGATCGCTTCGCCAACGGCGATCCCGCCAATGACAACCAGGCGGACATGATAGAGCAAGCCGATCGCAGCAATCCGGGTGGCCGTCACGGCGGCGACATTCAGGGGATCATCAATAGCCTGGACTATCTGGCAGATCTTGGTGTCACTCAGCTGTGGATCAACCCGCTTACCGAAAATAATATGGCCGAATACTCCTATCACGGCTACTCGGTCACCGACCACTACCGTATCGATCCAAGGTTTGGCAGCAATGACGACTACCGCCAACTAGCCATCAAGGCGAAACAGAAAGGCATAGGTATCATCGCCGATGTGGTGGTCAATCATATCGGCGCTAACCACTGGTGGATGGATGATCTGCCCAGCCAGGATTGGGTCAACCGTCCTGAGGCCGCTGTAGATCAAGATTCCTCGGCCATCGATTTCACCACCCACAGACGTACCACACTGCAAGACCCCTACGCGGTTGCCAAAGACAAGCGCGACTTTAGCCACGGCTGGTTTGTCGAGTCCATGCCGGACCTTAACCAAGAGCAGCCACAGCTTGCCAACTACCTGATCCAAAACAGCATCTGGTGGGTAGAATACGCTCATCTGAGCGGCATACGCGAAGACACCTACTCCTACGCCGATAAGGATTTTCTGGTCGATTGGACCCGCGCCATCATGACTGAGTATCCCAAGTTCAACATCGTCGGCGAAGAGTGGACGGGCAACCCAATAACCGTTTCCTACTGGCAGAAGGGCAAGGTCAATCAAGATGGCTACCAGTCAGAATTGCCGAGCCTGATGGACTTCCCCCTCTATGAAACCCTTATCAAGGCGCTGAGCGAAGAGGAAGGCTGGAGCGAAGGCATGATGCGCCTGTATGAGTTTCTCGCCAACGATGTGGTCTATGCCGACCCGACGCAACTTGTACTGTTCGAAGGCAACCACGACACCAACCGCCTCTACAGCCTGCTGGGTGATAACTTAGCCCTGACCAAGATGGCACTGGCCTACGTGCTCACCAGCAACCGCATTCCGCAGATCTTCTATGGTTCAGAAATTTTGATGAAAAGCCCGACCAAAGATCGTAATGATGGTATCACGCGCTCAGATTTCCCCGGTGGCTGGCACGGAGATGCTATCTCAGTTTTTGATAACAAAGGGCTGAGTGACGATCAAGCGTCCATGCTGAACTTCACCCGCGCCCTGCTTAACTTCCGCAAACAGGCAGACTTCATCCACAACGGTGGCCTGCGCCACTATGTGCCTCAGGATGGCGTATATGTGCAGATGCGCTGCGCCAAACAAGATTGCAGCGACAAGGCGCGCCTCATGGTGATCTACAACAAGTTGGATAAGGCGGTCGAAATGCCTCTCGCTCGCTACCGTGATCTGCTGGGCAGTGCCCGCACGGCTCAAGATGTGATCAGCGGTGATACCGTCACGCTGGATAAGACCCTCTCGATCAAGGGACAAGGCGTTACCCTGTTAGCCATCGAGGAAGCCAAATAATGACTAAGGCGCGTCCCGATTTGAATAGGCTCTTGAACAAGCCCTTGAACATTACTTTAAACATTCCCTTAAATAAGTTAAGTGCTGCCCTGTGCAGCGCCGCGCTGATGATCTCAGCCCAGGCCATCGCCCTGCCCCAGATGGAGGCAGCAACCAATGCAAAAACTGCTAGTGTCCAATCAAGTGACGCTCAGTCTACAAGCTGCGAGCGGGTGACCAAGCCAGTCATCTATCAGGTATTCACCCGACTCTTCGGCAATACCCAGACCGCCAACATCCCCTGGGGCACCAAGGCGCAAAACGGCGTAGGCAAGATGAGTGACTTTACCCCCAAGGCGCTAGAGAGCATCAAATCTCTGGGGGTCAGCCATATCTGGTATACGGGGATCCCCCACCATGCCTTGGTCGGCGACTATAGCCAGTACGGTATAAGCACAGACGATCCCGATGTGGTCAAGGGCCGCGCTGGCTCCCCCTATGCGGTGAAAGATTACTATAACGTCAATCCGGATCTGGCAGACAACCCCGCCAAACGCCTTGAGGAGTTCGAGGCATTGATCGCCCGCACCCACGAAGCTGGCATGCAAGTGATCATCGACATAGTGCCCAACCATGTGGCGCGCGGCTATCACTCGCTGTCGGCCCCGAAAGGCGTCACAGACTTCGGCGCAAGTGACAACACCCAGGTCAGTTACGCCAGAGACAACAACTTCTACTATGTAGTGGGCACGCCTTTCGAGGTGCCAAGCCTAAGCCCAGATTTAAAGCCCCTCGGCGGCGAGCCACATCCGCTAGTCGATAGCAAGTTTGACGAGTTTCCCGCCAAGTGGACCGGCAATGGCGCCCGCGCGGCCAGGCCAGATCAAAACGACTGGTATGAAACCGTTAAGATAAACTATGGCGTCACGCCAGATGGCAGCGAGGATTTTCCTCAGCTACCTGAGAGCTATAGCGATAAGTCAGCCGTCGAGCATTACGCCTTCTGGCAACGGGTGCCAAAAGAAAGCATCCCCAGCTCCTGGCTTAAGTTCAACGAGATCGCCCAATATTGGCTCGCCAAGGGCGTAGACGGATTTCGCTATGACATGGCCGAGATGGTGCCGGTTGCCTTCTGGAGCTATCTAAACAGCCACATCAAGCACACCAATCCCGATGCCCTGCTGCTCGCCGAGGTCTATGCCCCGAGTCGTTACCGCGACTATATTCACCTTGGCAAGATGGACTACCTCTATGACAAGGTAGGACTCTACGACAGCCTCAAGGCGATCATCCAGGGCAAGGCTGGCACCCAGGCGATCGAGCGCGATCGCAACAGCGTCGAAGATATCGCCGAGCATATGCTGCATTTTCTCGAGAATCACGATGAGCAGCGGATCGCCAGTCCTGAATTTGCCGGAGATCCCCTAATTGCCCTGCCCGCCATGGTGATCTCCACCACTCTAAGTCAGGCGCCCACCCTGCTTTATTTCGGCCAGGAGGTCGGCGAAGATGGCAGCGAAGACGCGGGCTTTGGCAAACCCAGCCGCACCAGCATCTTCGACTATATCGGCGTACCGGCCCACCAGCGCTTTATGAACATGGGTAAATTCGACGGCGGTCAGTCATCAAAAGAGGAGCTGAGTCTGCGAGCTTACTACGCCAAGCTGTTAAACCTCAGCCACAGCCTCAGCGCCCTAAGCGGTGAATATGGCGATCTACACAGGGCGAATATCGATCACGGCAAGGGCTATGATGCAGACCTATTTGCCTTCAGCCGCTTCGACGACAAACAAAAGCTCATCATCGTCAGCAACTTCTCTAAAGACAAGGCAAAGCAACTCACCCTAGAGCTACCACCAGCCTTAGTTAAACGCTGGCAACTCGCACCAGGCACCTACCCGCTTAAAGAGATGTTGAGTGATAAAGAGCCAACAGCACCATTGACCCTAACGACGAAGGGAGGCCAAGTCACACTAGATTTAGCACCTCTTGAGTCAAAGGTGCTCGTCGTAGGAGAGAAATAAGCCTACAGGCTCATCAGTTCAAGATATCAAAGCGAGTAGAACGAGTACCAAGCACCACACTCAGCCTACTCGCTTTTAATTTCGACTCATCCTGTCAGATTTACCGCCTTACTAAGAGGCGCATAAATGATTGGCTAAAATTAGCGACAAGGAGCAAAAGCCAACTTCTTTTTGTCCTATTAAATGAACCGTGAAAGTGGCTCTTACAAGGGTAAATGCAGGATCCGTGGTGGTCGCCACAGAATACGCACAGTCATATTTATGGCGATGATGTCAGCCATACAGTGCAATCCTGTTTTTAAGGGCTATTACCAGCGTCTCAAAGCGGCTGGCAAACTGCCGAAAGTAGCACTGATCGCCTGCATGCGAAAGCTCATCGTGATCTTGAATACCATGCTTAAGAGCAAGGAGCTGTGGTGCGTAAAAAACGGATAAATATATTGACTAAACACCACAGTCACTTGTTATGTTTATTTTACCAACTGCTGCAAAACTTCATTTTTTAGCCAAACTTTAGCCCTAATGACGATTTCTAGTTTGTCATTACCTATTTGTAGATCGTCTAGTGTCTTAGGGTGAGTGATTTGGTCTCTAATCTTGTTTGCAGCTAGAAAATTGTCCCACTCAACACCTTGAAACCCCAAGCTCTTAGGATTTACTCCACGAGCTTTAGCAATACTTTTACACGAGAATTTTAGAGTTTCTTTGAATCCTAGGAACTGCGGCTTTTTTGTGAGAGTTTGCCTAATGCGATCAAATTTAACTTCTTTTAGCTTGGCTTGTTCAGCTAGGTCAAATAGCTCTTCGAAGTTTTCACGCGCCAATACTTCTTGCCTAAATGCAAAAAGGAAGCCCTCGACGGTAGAGAAAAACGTTCTGATATAGGCACTTTCAAGAGCAGAGTTACCTCGATTTTCAAACAGGAACTTGCCCAATTCTTCTAAATCCGCATCTAGTTTTTCTACTAGATTGATGTAATCCGTCAAAACAACCTCCATAAACATAACGCCGCCAGCAGAGGCGACCAATACGTAAGTTACTTTGTGTTAGTTTGGCGTGGAGCGACAACACAAAGCAACCGGAGTGTTGGGCGTCCCAGCCACGCGTGTCTTCGCGTGGCTAATGCTGACAGGCCTTGTTATTTGCAGACTACTCAACCGTTAGGTTTTTCCTGCTTTTTATAGACAAAAGGTAACCAACCTTTAAGTGAAAATGCAGCAAAAACTATTAGTGAAATAGGTAGAGGCCACCAACCAAATAACTCTAGCATTCTATCTGCGGTCTCAGGGCCCGATAGAGTGCCGTCATTCAAATAATAAGCAAGAAATCCTGCTATGAATAAACCTGAGAACAGAAAAATCACAAGGTAAAGAAAGTAAAGTATTCGTCGTATGAACCACATGCTATTTCCATTTGCATATAACGCTAAGCACACGGGCGGAAAAACGCGATAGCGTTTGACGTCACAGCAGTCGCAGGCTGCGAGTGATGCGCCTTGTTACGTGTTTTTAACCAAACCATCTACTACCTCTGATGCCTCTTTTAAACCAGCACCTGTAATTTTGCGATACAGCTTGATTGCTTTTAACCTATGACCAGCTTTTACCGCAGAATGAACTTCAATCGGAACTAGGGGGCTATCGTCAAATTCAATACCCGTATGTTTGATAAGAGCGTCTACTTTAACTTCCAAAAAGCGAATTCTTTTCCGGTAAGTATCAAGTTGCGTATTAACAATCAGGTATAGCGCGACCAAGGACGGAAATAAAACTCCTAATAATTCAGCCAATCTGTCTACTCCTTAAAACACATAACAACTTATTAGTGAGACCTTGCAAGGTACGCTACCTTGTAAGGTAGGAGACCAAGCATGTAAATAAGTGAGGTCAGAGTAATCTTCTAAAGGAGGTGATTGGCGCATGTGGTTGGCTTTTTCATTCCCTGAATGGCGTAGTCGATGTTTGATTCGAGTTGGCCTAGCTCTGTCCTTAATTGGTGATAATTTAATCTATCTTGTCGGGGCTATACAACATGCCAGGTCACATTTAATCAAATATTTCTCTCTAAAAGAATCTATTCAAACCAGATCAGTTCCAATCGAAGAAGCGTTGAGATACGGGTGTAAGCACACTTTTGGCTCTCGGCGGCATGGCCAAATATGTTCCCTACATCTTTTGGCATTCCCTACATCCATGTAGGTCAGTGCCGCCGTGAAGCCTCCAGGGATAACTCTCTTTGACAAAAAGTCGGCGTGCCAAAAGCGTGCTTGCACATTCCCCCGCCGGGCAGGCGTTAGGTTGCAATGAAGGTATGACCTTCAATTGCCTCCCCAACATCCATTCAGGTCAGAAGACGCAAGCGTGTCACAGGCGTATCTGCACATAAGCCCACCGCAGGTGATAGGTTGCCATGAAGGTACGACCTTCAAACATTTCCCAACAAGCAATCGGGCAAACACCACAAGCTGAAAATCGAGAATCCTCGAACACCAAAAGAACAAAACCACCAGCCACAAAAAAGCCCTCACTCTGAGGGCTACTAACTCTTCTACCTTTAAATCCTATTTCTTACCCGGCCGACTTTCGGCCCAGGGATTAAAGGCTGGCTTTTGTTCAGTTTTACGCTCCGAGCTTTGATCTTTGCCACCGCGATCACCAGTCGATCCAGTTCCTGTCTCATTGCTCCTTGGCTTAGCTTTAGCAGGCCTAGCCTTCTTGTCTGTAGAATTACCTTTATAAGCTGATGCATTAGCTTGAGGCTTGGATTGTCCTCTAGGCTTATCTTCTCTACGCTTATCCTTAGCTCCCTTAGGGCCCTTCTCACCTTGGCTAGCCGCTGCTTCGCTACCCTTCTCGCTTTGAGCCTGCTCACGCTTTGCTTTAGGCACATAGTTGAGGATAGAGATAGGAACAGGCTTTCTCGGCGCAAAACCTTCTATCTCTCGGCGCTCAAGTAGATGATCAAGGCGGCTCTCGATCATGCAGAGGTTCTTAAAATCATCCTTAGACACCAGGGAGATCGCTTCCCCTTTGGCACCTGCTCGGCCGGTACGCCCGATGCGATGCACGTATTCATCGGCCGGAAACGGCAGATCATAGTTGATCACCAGCGGGAGGTTATCGATATCGATCCCGCGCGCCGAGATGCCGGTTGAGATAAGGTAAGCAATCTTACCCGCCTTAAAGTCCGCCAGGATCTGCTCTCGTACCGCCTGAGTTCGGCCGCTGTGAATACACTCGGCCTGAATGCCCCGCTTCTCCAGTTGGCTCACCAACTTGGCGGCACCATGTTTGGTCTCGATAAAAATAAGCGCCTGGGGCCAGGCATTATCTTTAATCAGCTGACTGAGCAGCGCCGACTTCTTATCCTTATCGACCGTGGTGATCCACTGCTCGATATCTGGCTGGCTGTCTTGATTCTTAGTGACCGACAGATGGATCGCCTTAGGTACCGCCTGTTTTGCCAGCTCTCGCACCGGGCGAGACAGGGTGGCGGAGAACAGCAGGTTTTGCCTCTCCTCTGGCAAAGTATCTAAGATCTTGGTGATATCCTCGATAAAACCCATATCCAACATGCGATCGGCTTCATCGAGCACCAGGAGTTCCACCTCGTCGAAGCGGATCGCTCTCTGGGTGTAGAGATCCCGCAGACGCCCCGGGGTGGCCACCACGATATCGACGCCCTCGATCAACTGCTGCTTCTGCGCCTGCACGTCGACGCCGCCATAAACGGCCATGGATACCAGCCCTAAGCCTTTACCATATTCGCCAATGCGCTCGTTTACCTGTAGCACTAACTCGCGTGTCGGCGCCAAGATGATTGCCCGCGCCCGCTTCTTGCGCTGTGTCTGCCCCTGCATCAGGGTCGTGAGCATAGGCAACACGAAAGTCGCCGTCTTACCACTGCCGGTTTGCGCCGCCGCGATCAGGTTTTTACCCTTGAGCGCCAGGGGAATGGCTTCTTGCTGAATAGGCGTTGGCTGGCTGTAGCCAAGTTGCTCAAGGTTAGTGAGCACAGCGTTTGGCAGGCCAAGGTTTGCAAAGGTCATGGATTCTCTCTCAGGGTCGCAAGGGCAAAAATCGTCAGCCAATCGAGCGGCTGGTATTTGAGGCGCGCTAGTATAACAGAGCCGTTTGCTAAGACTAGCCCAGTTTACCCAAAGTAAACCAATAATATAGGAAGCTTTAGTGATCTGGCATAAATAGCCTTAGCGCCTCTCAGCCAATCACTGTTAGCTATCTCTACCAGCTACCATAGCCCGCTTTTTGCTGGGCCTGGTCACCTATCCGATTTCATAATGGAAACTAACTTAACCTATCGCGCGTATCGAGTCACTATGGCCCTAACGATGTGTTAGCCGCCTAAGCAGCCACAGATAAAGCACTACTAGCACTCACAGATGGCCCAGTTAAGGATGACGTTAAAACTGGCCTGTGACGCGATAAACATCAGCGATAAAAGGAGCGATTATGAAAACACTATACACCCTTGCCGCGATCTTACTGTTAAGCGCCTGTGCGAGCAGCGATCCTGGCTCGACCCACACCATACACAACACAGGCGGCTTTTGTGACTTTCACTGTCAGCGCCTGGAAGATGAGCTGATCCGCCGAGACATAGAAGATCGCATCATAGAACGCGAAATCGACAGAGAGATCATCGACGAGCTGACGCCGCCAGACGATATCCCGGCAGAGCTTTATTAAGACGCAGTGCTGAACTGCGAGCTCAGGATAAGGCCAAGCCAAGGCCTTTCCATACTGTCTTGGTCACATTTTCATACAAAAGAAACAGTTTAGAGAAAGGTAAATTAGCCCGTCAGCGGCGTTATGAGTAATAATGAAGGGATAAACCAAGGCGCGGCAACTAATAATCCACGCAGTAAGAACTCGACGCAGTAAGTTTCACCCTTACAGCGTCATTAGCTGTCGAGTGCGGTTCACATAGCTAGTTTATAAAGCTTATTTAGCTAGAAGCGCAGCAGTTAGGATCTCGCCAGAGAGGCTGCGCCGGTATTGAAATCCCTCTGGCAGTGCAAAGGATTGACTATGGATGCCCCCAATTTTGCCCAAACGGCCACGCACGAACTTCACGATACCTTGCCCATCTGGCGCGAATTGATCTTCAAGCGCCTGTTTGGACTGCTTGCCATCTTATGTGTGCCCGTCTACATCACCAGTGTCTACCTCTGCATCCAAATGGGTCTGGTCGGCATGGCCGCCTTCGATACCTTGGCCTATCTGTTACTGCTCTACATCTTACTAGCGAGAGAATTGAGGCAGACGCTACGCTACTGCATAGGCTGTTTGATGTTCTTCGCCATCGGCGTGGCCTTCCTTATCACCATAGGCCCAACGGGCGCCGGGTTCTTCTGGCTGTTTATCTTCCCCCCGCTCACCAGCATATTAATTGGCAAACGCGCCAGCCTCTGTGCCCTGCTGCTTAACGCTGCGGCCCTGCTAGCCATAGGCTTGGTCTATCATACACAAGGCTTTCAATGGCCGGAGACCCAGGGCTATAGCAGCTTCATCTGGTTTGTAGTGGCGATAAACTTCATTGTCACCAATGCCATAGTCACTCAGTCCGCAGCCTTCCTGCTGGGTAAACTGACCCAGTCGCTGCGCTCGACCATAGCATCGCGGCGCGCAACCGTGATGGGGCTGGCAAAACTTGCCGAATACCGTGACAACGAGACCGGCGCGCACCTGATCCGTATGCAGCACTACGCCAAGATGCTGGCTACCCAGCGACAAACCGACATTGATGCACCTGCAGAGTTAACCGACGATTTTATTCAGGAGATCACCCTCTCTTCGATTTTGCATGATATCGGCAAGGTGGGGATCGCCGATGCCATATTGCTCAAGCCCGGACGGCTGACAGCGGAGGAGTTTGAGCAGATCAAGGCGCACCCGGTTATTGGCGCTCAGGTATTAGCCAGTCTACTTAGTTACGCGCCAGAGTGTCCTTACATAAAGATGGGGCGTGATATCGCCAGTGGGCACCATGAGTGGTGGGACGGCAGCGGCTATCCGGCTGGGCTCAAGGGGGAAGCAATTCCCCTCTCGGCCCGTATCGTCGCCCTGGTAGATGTGTATGACGCCCTGACCTCGCCGCGCTGCTACAAACGCCCCTTTAGTCATCAAGAGGCGCTGGAATTAATCCATCAGGATAAGGGCACCCATTTCGACCCTAAGCTGGTCGAGAGCTTTATCGCCATCAATCACAGGTTCGAACTGCTATCGAAGGCGTCTTTGTTCGAGCGGCCATCCAAACAGCCACTCAGGGGCCAGGTCGCCGTCGTGAGCAAATCTGAACTGGAAACCAGCCAGTAGCCTACTGATATTTGCGACCGCCATGGCTTAACCAACCCGCCGGGTGACGCCCTCTTGGATCATGGTGTGTCCAGTGGATCACACCGCCGCGATCGTTCCACTCATATTCGCCAAAGAAGCCCACACTGTCACCGACCTTGAGATCGGCAATGCGCGGCGCCAGCTCGATATTGTGGGCCACCAGCAGTGTCTGACCACTGGCCAGGCGCAAAATAAAACGCTGATGCCGACTGCCCTTGGTATCATCACTGAGCAGGCGAATCACCTCGCCTTCCCCCAGGATCTGAACGCCACTCTGCCTTTGCTCAAACGCCTGGCCCAGCAAGCCGTCATCGGCCAGGAGTGGCAAACTAACGGCGAACGACAAGATGATGAGTAACAGCCCACGGTAGAATCTATTCATAGCCTGATTTCCTTACTAGCTATCATTAACTTGCTATTCTTAACTTACCCATTAATTTAGTGATAAGGCGCAAGCACTTAAGTCCAAGCCACCTTTATTTGAACATGCTTTGATACACTCAATAGCGCTTGAACAGAAAATAGCGGGCCGGACTGGCATCAAACGCAGGGATTTCCCCCGCAAGGCTAAAACCCAGTTTTTGGTAAAAATCCGGCGCCTGAAAATCTAAGGTATCCACCTGAGCCTGCTGGCAACCGCGGCTAATTGCCACGCGCTCCGCCTCTAGCATCAAGTCGCGTCCGAGTCCTGTGCCGCGGGCCGATTCATCCACCCAGACCACATGGATGAGAAAGTTTTTATAGATGGTGCGACCATAGACGCCGCCAATCAGCTTACCGGTTTTGTCGTGCGCCAATACAGTCAAGGGCGCAGACGTCTCCTTGCCCATCTTGGCGCAGTTATACTGGCGCACACCATCGACCAAGGCATCGACCAGTTCGCTGTTTTCACCCTCAAGCTGGCTGACTGTGATACCTAGCTTAGATTCAAGCGCCTGTTTTTCTGTCTCAGGTTTCTCAATCACGGGATCTCCTTTCATCTGCATCTGCTCTATTCGTTATTATTTTTAATTTGTTACCGCAATTACTACGCTTACTTTACTAGCTGCATTAGCGCCAGGGTCATCTCGCCTGCGGAGATCTTTTTGCAGCTGCCGACATTTTGCCCGCACCAGAGGGGCGAGAAATCACTCATGCCGCGAGCCTCACTCGCCTTGCGTAGCTGCGCCATCAAGTTAGTCGCATAGGGAAAGGCCGGGGCCGAGTCGTTTATTGCCCCAAGCTCTGACATGGCGCGGTTAACCAGGCCCCTTGCCGGTCTACCTGAAAAGAGATTGGTTAGCGCAGTACAGCCTTCAGCCCTAACCGTACTCCCTTCAACCTTAATAGCATTCTCTATGGCCGCTCTATGCAGGCTTGAGGTATTGGCCTCATCACACAAGAGATAGGCGCTGCCCACCTGCACGGCGCTGGTGCCCATTGCCAAGGCGGCTTTTACCCCGTGCCCATCGCCTATGCCGCCAGCGGCGATCAGCGGCGCATCGACTCGCGAGGCGATCTCAGTCAGCAGGGGTTCCAATTTCACCTGAGTGCTCACATCGTCGCTGAGAAACATGCCGCGATGACCACCCGCCTCGACGCCCTGAACGATAATGCCATCCACGCCTCGCGCCGCCAGGTACTCGGCCTCGGCTACTGTGGTGGCACTCGAGATCACCTTGCTTCCCCAAGATCTCACCCGCTTAAGCAGATCCTCTTGTGGCAGGCCGAAATGAAAGCTAATCACCTCTGGCTTAAAGGCTTCTATGGCATCAGCGATCTCATGATTAAAAGGCATACGACTCGCGCCGCCTTGGCCGAGATCGGCCGCTATCTCAAGTTCATCAAAATATGGCGCTAATAGCTCATGCCAGCGCGCTTGGGCTCGATTGTCGAACGGCGGCAACTCATGGCAGAAGAAATTAAGGTTTAGTGGCGCGCTGGTTGCCGCCCGAAAACGTTTAATTTCATCGACTATCTGCGCCGAGCTCAACATGCCGCAGGGGATTGACCCAAGCCCACCGGCATTAGCCACGGCGATGGCGAGCCTGCTGTCTTGTACCCCAGCCATCGGCGCCTGAATAATAGGCAGCTCTGTACCCAGCAACGCCTTGAATTTTATTCTATTCATACCCCATCCTTAGTGAATCGACTCGAGCTTCATGTTCTGCATGATCGCATTGCTATGCTGACAGCTATCAACTAGTAGCGAATTCCTAGTAGCTAATTCCTAGTAGCTAATACCTAGTAACTGGCTCCTGAGAAACTACCTGCCAGGCTCGTGACCCTCATACCAGGGTAACTTGGCATCCATCTCCTCCCAATTAGCCTTGGAGGTGACGAAGTTATGAGATATGGGGCGTTCGCTGATTGGCGAGTCCAATATGCCGAGTCTAAGGCGAATACGCTTACTATCCTGATCGTTGGCGCTGTAGATGGGTGACGCGCAGCGACGGCAAAAATAGCGTCGCTTTCCAGGAGCAAACTCAAAACTTGTGAGGAAATCGGCCTTATCCGATAGATTGAAGTCCACCAATTCGACGAAACCATTGGTGGCGAATGCCGTGCCGCTAGATTTACGACACAGGGAACAGTGGCAATGAATGATATGACTTATGGGTCCGCTGATGGCGACTTTAATGCCACCGCATAGACAACTTCCTTGATACATGGCTTTCCCGATCCGGCTGTAAGTGACAACGAAAAATAACTGCAATAAATCGACTGCACAATTGTAATCGGTCCCTATGCTGCCACAACTTGCGACGTCAGATCAGTATAAATCTCTACGCTAAGCCCCTAAATTCCGTAACTAAATGTGGCAGAGCGTTGGATTTATCTTTTGCTATTGTTTTTGCAACTACTGACTGCCCTACCTTTTCACATATTTATGCCCTGTAAACCGAGCACTGAGTATTAAGTGAATGAGGCGCCCTCATTGAGAGAGCATCCCCGCAGTCACTTGCTGGCTTATCGCGGAGATTGCCACGAACTAACAGCCTGGCAGGTGAATACGTATGCAGCGCATTGCTCCCCTCGAGTCTTCCCTTCTAACATGGCTATCAATCATGGCTATCACTAATGACTATCACTAATGACTTTCATTCATAGCAGGCAATCTTACCTGCAGTCATGACAAGCAATAACCCTAACCCTAAAAACGACAATAAAAAGGTACACGGAATGACTTGCACCTCGACTCACTTCAAAAACCACCAAACGAGCCCCCAATCCAGCTCCCAGCCCAGATCCCAGCCCAGATCGCCGTTTCGCCCAACTACAAGCCTATCGGCACTCACCCTTGCCATAGCAGCGACCGGCATCATGCTGCCAAGCACTGGCCTGGCCAAGACTGTCTCCCTGACCTCGCCTGACAAGCAGATAGTGGTCAGCCTGAGCGATGATGATCAAACGCCGCGCTACAGCGTCAGCTTCCATGGCAAGAAGGTGATCGAACCCTCCAAGCTTGGAATGGTATTTGAATCTCTTGGGGAGTTTGGCACTGACTTTAGCATTCAAGAGGTCAAGCGCAGCAAGGCCGATGAGCGCTGGCAACAGCCTTGGGGCGAACGTGAATGGGTTGTCGATAAACACAATGGCCTGACAGCCACCCTGAGCAATGGTCAATACCGCTTTGACGTCGAGTTTAAGGTGTTCGATGATGGCATCGGCTTTCGCTACCAGATGCCGAAGCAAGGCGATTTAGACAAGCTCAACATCACTTCGGAGCTCACCGAATTTACCCTGCCACAACCGGAGAAAGTCACCGCCTGGTGGATACCGGCACGTGGCTGGAACCGCTACGAGTATCTATATCAGCAGACGCCACTCAAACAGGTCGATAGGGTTCATACCCCCTTCACCTTCACCCTGGGCGATGGGGTGCACATGAGCATCCACGAGGCGGCGCTGGTGGACTACGCTGCCATGACGCTGGATCAGCGCAGAGACGGCACCTTACGCGCCGATCTCACCCCTTGGTCAGATGGCATTCGCGTCAAGACCCAGGCGGGCTTTAGTACGCCTTGGCGCACCATACAGATAGCCGACAAGGCCACCGGCCTGCTGAACTCAGATCTTATCCTCAATCTCAACGAACCAAATAAGCTTGGGGATGTGGATTGGGTCGAGCCCGGCAAATACGTGGGGATCTGGTGGGGCATGCACCTCAACGAGAACACCTGGGGTTCAGGCGACAAACACGGCGCCACCACCTCCGAGACCAAACGCTACATGGATTTTGCCGCCGAGAACGGCTTCGCGGGCGTATTGGTGGAAGGCTGGAACATAGGTTGGGATGGCAGCTGGTTCCACAACGGCGACGTATTCAGCTTCACTCAGGCCTACCCAGACTTCGATCTCCCCGAGATCTCTGCCTATGGTGCCAGCAAGGGCGTTCGCCTAATAGGTCACCACGAGACCTCTGGCTCGGTCACCAACTACCGCAAGCAGATGAGCGATGCCTATGATCTCTATCAGCAATATGGCGTCACTCAGGTGAAGACCGGCTATGTGGCCGATGGCGGTGATATCAAGCGGGTCGACGAGCAAGGCATAGTGCGCCACGAATGGCATGATGGCCAGTTTATGGTCAACGAATACCTGCATAGCGTCACCGAGGCGGCCAAGCGCCACATCAGCATCAATACCCATGAGCCGATTAAAGATACCGGCCTGCGCCGCACCTATCCAAACTGGATCGCCCGCGAAGGCGCCCGCGGTCAGGAATTTAATGCCTGGGGCACGCCGCCTAATAATCCGTCGCACACCACCACCCTGGCCTACACCCGCATGTTGGCAGGCCCAATGGACTTCACCCCGGGGATCTTCGACCTTGCCCCTAAAGGCCTGGATGCAGTTAACCGGGTGCAAACTACACTGACCAAGCAGTTGGCCCTCTATGTGGTGCTCTACAGCCCGATCCAGATGGCCGCCGATCTGCCCCGCAACTACAAGCAGCATCCCGATGCCTTTAAGTTTATTAAGGATGTACCCACCGACTGGGCCCAGAGTATCGCCCTGGCCGGTGAGGTAGGTGAATATGTGGCCTTTGCCCGCCAGGAGCGTGGTGGCAAGAGTCAGGGCAAAGATTGGTATCTGGGCGCGATCACCGACGATGATGCACGTGAGATCGACATCAAGCTCGATTTCCTCGACCCGGCACTGAATTATGAGGCGCAGATCTACCGAGACGGCGACAAGGCCGATTGGCGCACCAATCCCTATGACTATGTGATTGAGACCCAAAAGGTGAATAGCAAGCAGCAGCTGACGTTAAAACTTGCCAGCAGCGGCGGCGTCGCCATTCGCTTCAAGGCGCTCTAACACTCTGATGCCTGCACTAGACATCTACCGCTGAAATCACTTTAGAGGATGCAAGTCTGTTTAGGCAGGCTTGCATCCTCTTTTCTATTTTGGCAATGCCCTTCGCCCTCTCCTGCGTTTGTCTGCCATATCGGGCCAAGGCCAATCATCTGCAACATTTGTTTACCTTTTTCCGGCGATTCCCCCCACATTTCTACGACTAAAGCCGCGATCCCTCATCCAAGCGCTAGCGTTATTCTGCTAAGGTGGTTTGTGCACTCCTAGCCCACGCAGAGCGAGCCAACGTTGGTCACTGTCCGACTAGCCTAGCTGAGTGCATAGCCAGTTCAATGCATAGTAAGTTGAGTGCAAAACAAGTTGAGTGCATATAAAGCATCTAAAAAATAACAAGAATGAAGAGCAGAACATGACAATCAAGGCATCTATCAGGAAGACCCTAGTATTCACCGCCATCTGCGCTGGCACCGCCCAAGCAGCCCCTCCGGCCACACCACTGCATCATGCAGCAAGCAGCCACTCGGCACTAAGCCAAAACGCACTAAGCCAAAGCACTCTTAACCAGAGCACACTAAATCAAAACGCACTTAACCAGAACGCATTGGGCCAGAGTCCTTATGCGGCACCCTCCCAGGAAGATCTGCGCCTGTATGAGATTGCCGGTGCGCCGCAGCCTGAACGCATACTGCAAGATATACAAACCTTAGTAGATTTTGGCACCCGCCATACCCTATCGAGCCAAACGGATAAAGAGCGCGGCATAGGCGCGGCCAGAAACTGGATCAAGGCCGAGTTTGAACGCATCTCCGCCGCCTGCGATCACTGCCTTGAGGTGATAGAGGTGGGCGACACGGTTTCAGGCAAACGCATTCCCGAGCCGACACGGGTGGTGAATATCATCGCCATTCAACGTGGCACCTTAGATCCTAACCGCGTGGTGATGATGAGCGGCGATATCGACTCACGGGTCAGCGACGTGATGAACGCCACCTCCTTCTCACCCGGCGCCAACGATAACGCCTCGGGGGTCGCCGGTGCCCTAGAGGCCGCTCGCGTCCTCAGCCAGTATCAGTTTGGTGGCACCATAGTCTACGCGGCGCTATCGGGCGAAGAGCAAGGCCTGTATGGCGGCGCTGGCCTGGCCGACTTTGCCAAGAAGCAGGGCTGGCAGGTCGAGGCCGTGCTCAACAACGACATGATAGGTAACATCGAGGGGATCAACGGTGTGGTGAGCAACCATACAGTACGGGTGTTTTCAGAGGGCGTGCGTATCGCAGAAACTCAGGCCGAGGCCAAGGAGCGTTACTTCAGCGGCGGCGAGAACGACTCCGCCTCGCGTAACCTTGCCCGTCATATCAAGGAGCTGGCCGACCAGTACATGACTAACCTGGATGTGCAGCTCATCTATCGACTCGATCGCTTCGGTCGCGGCGGCCATCACCTACCCTTTAACAAGGCGGGTTTCCCCGCGGTGCGCGTGATGGAAACCAACGAGAACTACAACCGCCAGCATCAGGACATACGCACGGAGAACGGCATCGCCTATGGCGACGTGATTGAGGGGGTAGATGAAGCCTTCGCCGCCAAGCTTACCGCCCTCAACGCTATCAGCCTGGCGTCTATGGCCTGGGCACCCGCGCCGCCAATACAGGTGAGCATCTCGGGACAGGTCTCGGCCGATACCCAGCTTAGCTGGCAGGCGGATGCCACCGCCGAGGTTGCCGGTTATCGTATCTATTGGCGCAAAACCACAGAGGCAGAATGGAGCCATAGCCGCTATGTGGGCAAGGTAAACAGTTTCACACTGAGCAACATGGTGATCGACAACTACCTGTATGGCGTTGCCGCCGTGGGCTTTAACGGTAACACCAGCCCTGTGGTGTTCCCCGGCGCGGCAGGTGCCTTCTTCCGCCCGGCAACAGATGTAGATTCAAATACGGCAAAATCGAACTAATGAATTCGTAAAATGAATTTGTAAAATGCATTCGTAAACTGAATGCGTGAAATGGATTCGCCAAAGGCTCAAAATAATGCATCTAAAATTTTGAGCCTAATTTAAACTAAGCTAAAAATAGGTCGCGAACGCGGCCTGTTTTTATCCAATAAAAATTGACAGACCAAAGCTTAAACCAATTAATATTATGGGATTTAAAGGGGCTCGTCAGTTCAGTCAATTTGACAACAACTACACTTACACCTAAAAGCAAAAGTTTTCACCGCAAAATTGATTTTTACTTTATTGAGCACCAATATTAGGTTAGAACGCCTAATCTTGCTAGCTTTTCACAATGCCGTTTTCTCCTGCTTTTTGCGTCATTATCGATACGAGTTTGGCCATGTTGCCCATTGTTACAAACCCCAACCCATGTAAAGCGGCTGGCTTGCCACATCCACTTTAACCAACTGTTTTTAAATGGGTATCCTTAGCCAGCCCCAGGCATTACCAGGTTAACAACAGGCTACGTAAAGGTTAATGCCTGATGATGAATACGTATGTAATCGGTTGTCGGTCGTTTCGGCTCAGGGTTAACATGCCTTGGTGTTTAATTTCATGTGTAACTTCCTATGAAATTGGCCAGGTCGACGCTCACCTCATCAGGCACTGAAGGCATGAGAGGCGGGCGCTAGAGTCTCTATCTACTCATCAAGGCTTAAACCCAGTGAATAAGCCTAGAGAAGTAGAACCCTAGCTTTTGGCGAATACCCGTTTGAGGGAAGCGTGTATTCGCCTCTTTTTTCACTCGACCGACTTCCATAAAATACAGATTGCACGCCCTTAGGCGCTGTGCAGATCAATAATGAATAATAAAGAGAAGCATCGGATGTCACAAAACACCCTATCAGCCCAAGGCACGCCCACCGTTAAACCTGCACTCAGCTTCTGGCAGATCTTCAACATGTGTTTCGGTTTCCTGGGGATCCAGTTTGGCTTCGCGCTGCAAAATGCTAACGTCAGCCGTATCTTTCAGACGCTCGGTGCGGCGATTGATGACATCCCTATTCTCTGGATAGCCGCGCCGCTCACAGGGCTTTTGGTGCAGCCGATCATCGGCTATATGAGTGACAACACCTGGGGCCGCCTGGGCCGTCGCCGCCCTTATTTTTTGATCGGCGCCATCTTCACCACCTTAGCCATCTTCATCATGCCCCACTCGCCCGTGCTCTGGGTTGCCGCGGGCATGCTGTGGATCATGGACGCCTCGATCAACATCGCCATGGAGCCGTTTCGCGCCTTCGTGGGCGACAACCTGCCCAGCAAACAACGTCCCCTTGGCTACGCCATGCAGAGTTTCTTCATCGGCATCGGCGCCGTGGTGGCCTCGGCCCTGCCTTACCTGCTGACCAACTACTTCGATGTGGCTAACACGGCGCCCGAGGGTGAGATCGCCGACTCGGTGCGCTACGCCTTCTATTTCGGCGGCGCCGTGCTGCTGTTAGCCGTCAGCTGGACTGTGTTTACCACCAAAGAGTACTCACCCGAGGAGTTGGCCCGCTTCGAACAGGAAACCGGCGAGCAGGTCACCCTGCATCACGATCGCAGCTGGCAGGCCTATCAGAAAGGCGCCATGCTCTGGAGCCTGGTGGGCGCCATCTTAACCGCCGTCATCTTCTTGCAGTCTCTCGATAAACAGCTTTATTTGCTTGCCCTTGGGATCTTCGCCTTCGGCCCGCTGCAGTGGTTCTGCGCTAACACCCTGAAACATATCAAGGGCGAAGAGCGCCACCAGCAAGGCATGGTGTTTAGTGTGGTCGATGCCCTGTTCCATATGCCGAAGGCGATGCGCCAGCTGGCAGTGGTGCAGTTTTTCTCCTGGTTCGCCCTCTTCTCTATGTGGATCTACACCACGGCGGCGGTAACGGATCATCACTATGGCACCCAGGATGTGCTGTCTAAGGCCTACAACGATGGCGCCGACTGGGTGGGCATGCTGTTCGCCTCTTACAACGGCTTTGCCGCCGTAGCCGCCATCTTCATCCCGCTGCTCGCCATGGCGGTTGGCCTCAAGGTCACTCATCTGATCAACCTCTGCTGTGGCGGAATTGGCTTGATTAGCTTCTACTTTATTCAAGGCCCAAACCTGTTATGGCTGCCCATGATAGGTGTGGGTATCGCCTGGGCCTCTATCCTCTCTATCCCTTATGCCCTGCTGTCCAACGCACTGCCCGCCGCCAAGATGGGGGTCTACATGGGGATCTTTAACTTCTTCATCGTGATCCCTCAGCTGCTGGCCGCCAGCGTGCTCGGCGTACTGCTCAATGCCTTCTTCGATGGCAAACCGATCTTCGCCCTGATCCTAGGTGGCAGCTTCATGATCCTGGCTGGAATTAGCGTGCTGTTTGTCAGCAGCGAAGCGAGCAAAGCCGAGCGCTAATGCGTAAAGCTTGAGGCTTCACAAACACACAGACTTACACGACTTAAACGACTTAACTGACTTAACCAAAATATAAACATAATAAACGAGACCCTGAATATGACGTCTAAGCCAGTACCTTTTACGCGCACACTGATCGCCCTCTCCCTAGGCGCCCTGCTTAGCGCCTGTGGCGGCGCCAAGAGTGATATCGACGCCGCACCTGCACCAAGTGCCAGCGTATCTGAGACAATTTCAGTTGCACCGGGCGCGCCCGGCGCTTCCCCTACCTGGGCCTTTTCCGGCAAGACAGGGATTGGCACCTCGTTCGAGCCCTATGTGACCAATGCGCAAGGCGCCGATCAATACCTGAGCAGCCAGGCCAATCCCGTTAGCCGGGTATGGTTTTCCCTGGCGCAGGGGATCCTCACCGAGACCATGTATGGGCTTATCCATAACGCCCAGCTCAAAGAGGCGGAGTTCATCATCAGTGGCAATGGCTTCGTCGATACCGAAAAAGACAATACCCTCACCAGCATAGATTACCTACATAAAGATGAAGCTGGACGGCCATTGTCCCTCGCCTATAAGGTGATAAACAAAGATATCGAGGGCAAATATCAGATAGAGAAGCACTTCTTTACCGATCCCGATCGCGACAGCCTGGTGATGCAGGTGTTCTTTACCGCCTTCGAGCCGGGGATCACCCCCTATCTCTACGTCAATCCCCATATCGACAACAGCGGCGCCAACGATATCGCCAGCGTGAGCCAAGATGGCAACAGCCTCTACGCCTACACGGGCGATAAAGATTCCAGCGTGCTGACCGTGCGCGGTGACATTCCCTTTACAGCAAGTAGCGTGGGCTTTGTCGGCGAGTCTGATGGCCTGACCGATCTTAAGGCCAACGGCGAGTTGAACTGGCATTACGCCAGCACCAGCGCTGATAAGCAAAGCCTAGGTAATGTCGCCATGACGGCAGCGCTGCCTACTCTGGAAGTTGGCGATGCTAAGCGTCCAAGTCTTAGCACTACCTTAGTGTTTGGCTTCGGCGCAGATAAGGCCAGCAGCGAGCAAAATGCCAAAGACACTCTTAAAGATGGTTATGACAAGGTGCTTGCCGCCTATAACGGTGAAGGTGATGCCATCGGCTGGCAGGACTATCTGCAGTCGCTCTCAAGTCTAAATGCCATGACGGCCAATACCGCCGATGAAGGTAAGCTACTCTATACCAGCGCCATGGTGCTCAAGGCCCAGGAAGATAAGACCCATGCAGGCGCCCTTATCGCCTCACTCTCTAATCCTTGGGGCGACAGCGTCTCGGCCGTCACCGGCTCGACAGGCTACAAGGCCGTCTGGCCAAGGGACTTCTATCAATGCGCCATGGCGTTTCTGGCCATGGGCGATACCCAAACCCCTAAGGTGGCCTTCGAGTATCTAAAGAAGGTTCAGGTTACGGCTACGACACCCGGCTATAGCGGCGTGCCCGGCTGGTTCCTACAGAAGACCCATGTGGATGGTCAGATAGAATGGGTCGGCGTGCAGCTGGATCAGACCGCCATGCCTATCATGCTCGGTTGGAAGCTCTGGCAGGCGGGCGTGCTGAGCGACGATGAGATCGCCAGCTGGTACCGGATCATGTTGAAGCCGGCGGCCGATTTTTTGATAAGCGGCGGCGAGGTCAACCTCGACTGGAACCACACCCAGATCACACCGCTTAAGACACAGCAGGAGCGCTGGGAAGAGCAGCAAGGCTACTCCCCCTCTACCGCAGCGGCGGTGATCACGGGCCTTATTACCGCCAGCGATATCGCCAAGCAGGCAGGCGATTTGGACTCAAGCGAGAAATATCTCGCCAGTGCCAAATCAATGGCCAAAAAACTCGACTCCTTGGTAGTGACCCAGCAAGGCCTGCTAAGCGCAGAGGATGGCACAAAGGCACCTTACTATCTGCGCCTTGCGCCCAACGGTACGCCAGACAGTGCAGATAAGCTCGCCGACAACAATGGCCGCGCAGGCTTAGATCAGCGTGAGGTGTTAGACGGCGGCTTCCTAGAGCTGGTGCGTTACGGCGTGAAGAGCGCCAACGACAAAACCATCAACGACACCCTCAAGCTTATCGATAACACGGCGCTCGAGGATAATCTCAGGGTCAGGTATGAATTTACCGCCAAAGATGGCAGCACGTTCCCCGGCTTCAGACGCTACGGCAACGACGGCTATGGCGAAGACACCGCCACAGGCGCCAACTATGCCGAGAATGGCAGCAACACTCCTGGGCAACGCGGCAGAGTCTGGCCGTTCTTCACCGGCGAGCGCGCCCACTTCGAGCTGGCCAAGGCGATCGCCGATGGCACGCTCAATGATGCAAGCAAGGCGCAGCTGGTACAGACCTATGTCAAGGGAATGGAGGCTTTTGCCAACGAGGGACTGATGCTACCCGAGCAGGTTTGGGATGGTGTTGGCGACAAGACCCGCTTTAACTATCAGCATGGCCAAGGCACTAACTCGGCCACCCCGCTTGCCTGGACCCACGCCGAATATGTGAAGATGGTGCGCTCCATTACAGAGGCTAAGGTGTGGGACCACTATGAGGATGTGGCCAAGGCACTTAACAACTAAGCAAACATTAAGGCTCAGGCTTAACAATTAAATAGAAGCTATTTCCAAAGCCAGTCCACGCGACTGGCTTTTCTTTGCCCTATCGTGCTGGCGCTAGATGCATCACGATAAGCCCCAGCCCAAGGTGCACTTTTACACGCTTGCCTACCCTAACCCAGCATAATTTAACCTGGCCGATCCAAGTCTAAAGAGGCCGCTTACAAAGGCGCTTTTCAACGTTAATCTATTTCGCCCGAGTTCCCCCTAAAATCCCCCTCTTCCATAAAGGCTGTAACCTTGCTGTGATACCCCACCACATCCCCATATAAAAAGATATAACGAAATTTCGGGTTATAACATCATGTTCTTTTTATGAGCGAAATCCGCACCGGCTATGGGTTTGCCCCTAATACGGAGGAAGTTAGAGTGGGTAATTTCTCCCGATAAAGATGATATTTCAGCAAAATTGATAAAAATGAATAAAAAAATTTGAAAAGTATTGATATACTTCCCCCCGAATTTTAGAACGTAACTCCAATAGAGTAGAAAAATGACTGATTTATCAAAGTACAGAAACATTGGTATCTTCGCTCACGTTGATGCGGGTAAGACCACCACAACAGAGCGTATCCTAAAGCTAACCGGTAAGATTCATAAGATCGGTGAAGTTCATGATGGTGAATCGACAACCGACTTCATGGAACAGGAAGCTGAGCGTGGTATTACCATTCAGTCTGCTGCTGTAAGTTGCTTCTGGAACGATCACCGTTTCAACGTCATCGACACCCCTGGCCACGTTGACTTCACAGTTGAAGTTTATCGTTCTCTAAAAGTACTAGACGGTGGTATCGGTGTATTCTGTGGTTCTGGTGGTGTTGAGCCACAATCAGAAACCAACTGGCGTTATGCAAACGAATCTGAAGTTGCGCGTATCATCTTCGTAAACAAGTTGGACCGTATGGGTGCCGACTTCTTGCGCGTTGTTAAGCAAACTAAAGACGTTCTTGCGGCTAACCCACTCGTAATGGTACTGCCTATCGGTATCGAAGATGAGTTCAAGGGTGTTGTCGATCTACTAACCCGTAAAGCATGGGTTTGGGACGAATCTGGACAAGCTGAAAACTACAGCATCGAAGATGTACCTGCTGACATGGTTGACCTGGTAGAAGAATACCGTGAGCAACTGATCGAGTCTGCCGTTGAGATGGACGACGATCTGATGGAAGCTTACATGGAAGGCGAAGAGCCAGCTATGGAAGACATCAAGCGTTGTATCCGTGAAGGTACTCGTACCATGCACTTCTTCCCAACATACTGTGGTTCTGCGTTCAAGAACAAAGGTATGCAGCTTCTACTAGACGCGGTAGTTGATTACCTACCTGCTCCACAAGAAGTTGATCCACAGCCTCTGACTGACGAAGAAGGTAACGAGACTGGCGAACACGCTATCGTTGACGCTGATGCACCTCTGAAAGCACTTGCGTTCAAGATCATGGATGACCGTTTCGGTGCCCTGACCTTCGTACGTATCTACTCAGGCCGTATCAACAAGGGTGACACCATCCTTAACTCTGCAACAGGTAAGACTGAGCGTATCGGTCGTATGTGTGAAATGCAGGCTGACGAGCGTAACGAACTTGAAACCGCACAAGCTGGTGACATCATCGCTATCGTGGGTATGAAGAACGTTCAGACTGGTCACACTCTGTGTGATGTTAAGCACCCATGTACTCTTGAAGCCATGGTGTTCCCAGAGCCAGTAATCTCTATCGCAGTAGCCCCTAAAGACAAGGGCGGCAGCGAGAAGATGGGTATCGCTATCGGTAAGATGATCGCAGAAGATCCATCATTCCGCGTTGAAACTGACGAAGATTCAGGCGAAACCATCCTTAAGGGTATGGGTGAACTTCACCTAGACATTAAGGTAGACATCCTGAAGCGTACTTACGGCGTTGAGCTGATTGTAGGTGAGCCACAAGTGGCATACCGTGAAACTATCACTCAAGAAGTTGCTGATAGCTACACTCACAAGAAGCAATCTGGTGGTTCTGGTCAGTTCGGTAAGATCGACTACGTTATCCGTCCAGGCGAAGCAAACACTGGCTTCACATTCAAGTCTTCTGTTGTTGGTGGTAACGTACCTAAAGAATACTGGCCTGCTGTTGAGAAAGGTTTCGAGAGCATGATGCAGACTGGTACCGTTGCTGGCTTCCCAGTACTAGACGTTGAACTAGAACTGACTGACGGTGCTTTCCACGCAGTTGACTCATCAGCTATCGCGTTCGAAATCGCTGCTAAAGGCGCATTCCGTCAATCTATGCCAAAAGCTGGCGCGCAACTGCTTGAGCCTATCATGAAAGTTGACGTATTCAGCCCAGAAGACAACGTAGGTGACGTAATTGGTGACCTTAACCGTCGTCGCGGCATGATCAAAGATCAGCAAGCTGGTGTGACTGGTGTTCGTATCAAGGCTGACGTACCGCTTTCAGAAATGTTCGGTTACATCGGTTCTCTACGTACAATGACCTCTGGTCGTGGTCAGTTCTCTATGGAGTTTTCACACTACTCACCATGTCCTAACAGCGTATCTGAAAAAGTTATCGCTGAAGTTAAAGAAAGAGAAGCTAAGAAGTAATCTTACTCCTTAACTGAAGTTTCTTTACTAAAAACCCTAACAATGTATGTTGTTAGGGTTTTTTCTTTTGTGTCTTTTCCCTTACAGGAGCCCTTATGTCCCAAGATGCCATAGTGGTATTGGATTTTGAAACCACAGGCCTCTCCCCCTTACAGGGCGATCGCGCCATCGAGATAGGGGCGGTTAAATTGCAGCAAGGTGTGGTAGTCGATAGATTTCAGCAGCTGATGAATCCCGGCTTTGCCGTCAGTAGTTTCATCGCCGATTACACAGGGATCACCAATGCGATGCTAAGTGATGCGCCAAGTTGCGAGACCGTCATGGCTGACTTTGCCGACTTCATCCAGGGCTGTCATCTGGTGGCTCACAACGCCAGTTTTGATCAGAAGTTTTTAGCGGCGGAATTTGCGCGCATCAACCTGGAGCAATCCCAGCCCTTTGCCTGTTCGCTGCTGCTGGCAAGACGCCTGTTTCAAGCGGCGCCTAACCATCAGCTAGGCACCTTAGTGAATTATTTAGGTATTGCCAACGATGGCGTGTTTCACCGCGCGCTGAACGACGCCGAGGTCACCGGCGCCTTATGGCTGGCGCTGAGCGATGCGGTATCACAGAGATGGGCATGCCCTGCACCCAGTTTTGAATTGATGCTTAAGCTGCAACGTCAGCCTAAGCATCAGCTAGAGAAGTTTATGCGAGCCTATTCAGGCTAACGCTTTTCGCCACAAGACTCGCGCTCAATCAGGCTGGTGGGGATCAACTGATTGCTCACCTCCTGCCCCTTAATCTGCTTCAGCAGGCTCTCAACCAAGATCTCGCCGGCGAGCTTAGTGTTCTGCTTAATGGTGGTCAGCGGCGGATTGGCGAAGCTCGCCACAGGAATATCGTCATAACCCACGACAGACACATCCTCAGGCACCCTCAGCCCCTGCTCTTTCAGCGCCCGCATGGCGCCAATGGCGATGAGATCGCTGGCGGCGAAGATGGCATCGAAGGATCGTTTCTGTGCCAGCAGTTGATTGGCCGCCTCGAAGCCTGAGCTTTCCGTGCTGATGGCATCCACCTGCAGGTTTTTCTGTAGCGGCACACCTGCCGCCTTGAGCGCCTGTTGATGGCCTAGGTAGCGCGCCTGAAATTCAGGGCTATGGCTTGAGGCATCGCCAATGAAGGCGATATTACGCCGCCCCTTTGCCAGCAGATGCTCGGTGGCCAACACGCCCCCTTGACGGTTATCACAGCCAATGGAGAGCACGGAGGACTTATGCTGCGCCGGTCCCCAAATCACTAGGTGGGTATTCTGCGCCGCCAGCTTATTGAGCTTTTCCTCGTAATCCATGTAGTCGCCGTAACCGAGCAGAATAATGCCATCGGCCTTATTGCTGTCTTCGTAGTCGGCGTGCCAATCGCTGCTAAGCTGCTGAAAGGAGACCAGGAGATCATAGCCCTGCTGCGCCGTTGCCCGGGTGATAGAACCCAACATGGAGAGGAAGAATGGATTGATCAGCGAATCGTCGTTGGTGGGATCTTCACACAATAACAGCGCCAGGGTCAGACTGCTTTGGGTGCGCAGGTTGCTGGCGTTCTTGTCGACCTTGTAATTAAGTTCCTTGGCAATGGCCTGTACTCTCAAGCGCGTCTCTTCATTGACGAGCGGACTGTTTCGCAATGCCCGCGATACCGTGGATTGTGACACCCCGGCGCGGTAAGCGATATCGATAGAGGTAGCTTTCGTTGTCATAATTATGGGCGACCTTGTTATACACAAACAGGGCGAGCAAGCGCCCGCCCCTTAAGAAGCTCGATTATATCCCAAGCTCCTTCATCAGATCATCAGAATCGTCGACCACAACGGCACTATTAACTGCCGCCGACCAGGAAGGGTCTGCTGCCTGACTGCCCTGGCCGTGCTGGGCCAGCAAGGCATCGGGATCGTCTTCCTCATGCTCGAAATCTGCCAGCTTGATAAATTCAGTCTTATCCATGGCGTATTCCAGATAGAAGATATGGTTTCTGGCGGTCTTGAAGGCGACGCGGCGCGCCACCGCCTCATCCAGGTTGGTGTCGATGGAGATGGTCAGTTCTTTGTTAATGGTCAGCATCTTAGGCTGACTCTGATTGATCGAGGTCTGCAGCTCCTTGTTTACCTTGACGATAAAGTCGCCCAGGATCTGGTTCATCAACTCGCCCATCACATCCCCCACCTCATCCGAGGTATGGGAGAAGGCCAGCTCAGATTCGGGCATCCCCATCTGCTTCATATAGGCTTGGTAGATCTCCACCGCCGCCGGGGCCGAAAAGTTGATCACCACAAGGCCTGAGAATCCACCGTCGAAGATGGAGAAGCAGCCAAGATCTGGCTTGAGGCAGGTCTTAGTGATGCTCTGCACCATGGCGGCATGGCTCACCTGGCTGCCCGTGGTACTGGTTAGCACACGACACACCGAATGGCAGAGTTTTAACAAAATATCGTCGGAACTGATCACTTGCGAGGTCATAGTCTCATCACATGTCAAAAAAGAGTCATACTCCATTCTGCGCGCTATTACGATAAAAATCAAAATCAAAACAGGGGATTAGTTAATTCTCATTCAGCGGCGAAATAACAACCAGATCTGCGGTTCGTAAAATCGTGACATCTTACCCGGCGCTTCCCCACTCACTCCCTATCAAAGGCCTTTAAAAAACGCCGTTAACTGCCTCACAAAGGATGTAACACACATTGTTCGGTTGCGTAAAAATGCCAAAAAGATCCAGAGTCAACGTGAGCCAGTTCAATTAATTAACAATAAACAGTCAATCGATTGACTATTCGTTGCCACCGCATTCTCAACCCTTTCGTTAGCCTGTATATTAGCAACATTTAACCGGGCTATTGATAGGACATAACATGCTTGCGATCCTCAGAAGGTTCACCATTCTACAGCGCCTCATCTTAATGCTGGTGCTTGCCGCCATAGGCACCTTTGTCTTCGCCAGCTTTTCGATCAACGAGCAGCGCAACAACCTGATTAAACAGAAATGGCTGCAAAACGACGCGCAGCTATCCACGCTCCTGAGTGTGATCGACACTCACTACCGCCAGAGCCAGCAAAATATCCTGACGCCAGAAGACGCCCAGCGAGAGGCGGCGAATCAGGTCAATCAGATCCAATATGGCGAGAGCGGCTATTTCCTGCTGTTCGATGCAGATCATACCCTGCTGGCCAATGGCGCATCGCCTGACCAGCTCGGCATCAAGGCATCAAAGCTCACCAGCCAGATGGGCGGCAAGGCTTTAGATAAGTTACTGGACAAGGCCATGGCCTCGGGCATCGCCAAGGCCAGCATGGAGATGAGAAACCCCATCACAGGCGAGCAGGAAGAAGCCCTAATGGAGGCCCGCACCTTCCCCGCATGGCAGTGGACACTGGTGACAACCTCTTACATGAGCGATGTCAACGACACCACCATCAGCGTGATGTACAACTATCTGGGGATAATGTTGCTGATCTCTGTGCCTATATTTGCCTTCTTCCTGATCCTCAATCACTCCATTAGCTCACCGCTGAATCAGGCGATCGATGCGATGAAAGATATTGCCGAGGGTGAAGGCGATCTGACCAAGCGCCTGCCCACCCAAGGCAAAGATGAAGTGGTGGCTCTGGCCATCGCCTTCAACAGCTTTGTACGTAAGATCAACAAGATGGTTGCCGATCTCCAGCCGGTGGGACACGATCTCAACCAGGACGCCGACCGTTTATTCAATGCCGTTGCCGAGTCCAACGCCAGTGTCGATCATCTGCATCAGGAGACCAGTAGCGTCGCCACCGCCATCAATCAGATGCTCTCCACCACCCATGAGATGGCCAGCAGCACCCAGCAGGCAGCCGATGCCGCCAATAGCGTCAAGCAGCAAGCTCAGGACAGTAAGCAGCAGATGGACGGCACGGTAGAGAATACCCATAAGTTGGTTCAGGAGCTGAAGAATGCCGAAGGCATCACCCAGCACCTTGGGGTGTCTTCCGAGCAGATCGGCAGCATATTGGATGTGATCCGCGGTATCGCCGATCAAACCAACCTGTTGGCGCTAAACGCCGCCATCGAGGCCGCCCGCGCCGGCGCCCATGGCCGCGGCTTCGCCGTGGTAGCCGATGAGGTGCGCGCTCTGGCCAATCGCACCCAGGACTCCACCAACGAGATCCAGAAGATCATCACTGACATTCAAAATGGCGTCGCCAACGTGATGCACAGCAACAGCGATACGCAGACCCAATCGGTCGAGCTGCAGCAGCAAGCCCAGGCCGTGGGTGAATCCCTCAACACCATCCTGGAGCTGATCGCCCATATCAGCGACATGAACACCCAACTGGCCAGTGCCACCGAGGAGCAGTCACTGGTGACCGAGGAGATCAACCGCAACATCTGCAGCATCACTGAGCTGTCTGAGGTATCGGTCAAGGCCAACGAGAGCAATCGCATGGCGGCAGAGTCTCTGCGTCAGATCAGCCAGACCAGCGCCAAGATCTTGGGTCAGTTCAAGGTTTAAAACTAATCTCTTAATTGGACACTGTGAGCCAAATTAGAGATAAAGAAGGGAGCCAGATGGCTCCCTTTTGTTTTGCCACAAAGGCGAAAAGTAGTTTATCGTCCCGGCTTGAATACAGGCACTAAAAATCCCAGCTCAAAGCTCGACAGCGGGCGTTAAATCTGTGATAAGCTTAACGACATCACATTTTTCAGCATCGATGGGATCACATAACCATGGCTCGAATGACGTTAGCGGTACATCCTCAGCTATACAGTATTCACAGCTTCAGCCCAGACAGTGAGTTAGTGCCCGAGGTGTTTCGTCAGCCCATGTTTTTCATCGGCAAGACCAAAGATGAACTCTCAGTGGTGGTTCCCGCCGAGCTGCAACTCGACAGCCTCGAAGAGGAGAGCGACTGGCGCTGCCTCGAGGTAGTCGGGCCGCTGGGTTTCTCCATGACGGGGATCCTCGCCAGCGTCTCAGGCACCTTGGCAGAAGCCAAGATCAGCATCTTTGCCATCTCTACCTTCGATACCGATTATATTCTGGTAAAGAAGGACAAGCTGCAACAGGCGATACAGGCGCTGAAGAAGACCAACTATCAGATTATTCATTACCAGGCCTAAGCGCCGCGCGTCATTTCCAAAGAGCGAGTTTATGTACCAAAAAACAGTCACCATCATGGCCGAGCACGGCATTCATACCCGGCCAGCCGCCCTGCTCGTGAAAGCTGCTAAGGCCTATGATTGTGACATCATAGTGGAATGCCAGGGCAAGCAGGCCAGCGCCAAGAGCCTGTTTAAACTGCAGACCCTGGGCCTTTATAAGGGCGTCGAGGTCAAGGTCAGCGCCGATGGCGAGCAGGCAAAGCCGGCGGTTGATACCGTTGCCGAACTGCTCATCACCTTAAGTTAACAGGAGTCAGGATGACGATGAGAGGCATAGCGGTATCGGCGGGCATCGCCTTCGGGCAGGCAAAGGTGCTACGCACCTATGAAAGCAAACTCGACTATCACCTCTTGCCTCCCTCCCAGCTCGCCCGCGAGCAGCAAAGACTCAATCGCGCCCTCAAGACCCTCATCAAACAAAGCCAGGCCTGCGCCGCCAAACTAGATCCCGAATCGGACAACTACCAGCTGATCGAAGCCGATCTCCTGCTGTTAGAGGATGAGGAACTGCTGACCGAGCTCAGCGACACCATAGGCAAGCGCCAGTTTTCAGCGGCACTGGCGGTGGAGCACAGCTTCGCCAAACAGGCCCAGGCGATGCAAGAGGCAGACTCCCCCTATCTCGCAAGGCGCGCCGAAGATGTGCTGAGTCTGGGTCAGCGCCTGATCCGCACCCTGCTTACCGGACACTGCGACAATCTCAGCCGCCTGCCGGAAAATGCTATCGTCCTAGCCAAAGATATTACCCCGGCCGAGTTCGCCACCCTGCCACTGGAGCGCATCAGCGCCCTGGTACTGCAGACCGGCGGCGTCACCAGCCATACCGCGATCCTGGCCCGCAGCGCCGGCATTCCCACCCTGATGAGCTGCCCCTGGCAGACGCTAGAGGTGACGGATGGCATGACGCTGGCGGTGGATGCCATCAATGGCGAGCTCTATGTGGAGCCCGACGAGACGCAGATAAGCGATCTCAACGCCCAGAAACAGCAGGCGGACGAGCGCAAGTCGGCGCTACTGGCCTTAAAAGGCACTGTCACTCAGACTAAGGATGGCCGCTCCATTCCCCTACTAGCAAATGTCGGCTGTATCAGCGAGATCAATCACCTGGCCGATGTGGGCGCCGAGGGGGTTGGCCTGTTTCGCACCGAATTTCTGTTTATGAACAACCATGAACTGCCGGATGAGAACCGCCAGTATCAGCTCTACTGTGACGCTTTGCAGCTGCTCGACGGCAAGCCGCTGACCATTCGCAGCATGGATCTGGGCGCCGACAAGGAAGTGCCCGCCCTCGCCATGGACAGCGAGGAGAATCCGGCATTGGGCCTCAGAGGCGTCAGGTACACGCTCGCCCATCCTAAGCTGTTCAGTGCCCAGCTCAGGGCGATCCTCAGGGCCGCCAACCATGGGCCTATCCGCCTCATGTTTCCTATGGTCAATCAAGTAGAGGAACTCGAAGCGGTACTTGCGCTGCTGGAGCAGTGCAAACAGGAGCTTGTGGAGGCGGAGAAAGGCTTTGGTGAACTCGAGCTTGGCATAGTGGTGGAAACCCCGGCGGCGGTGTTTAATCTTGCCTCCATGCTCCCGCTGCTGGATTTTGTCAGCATAGGCACCAACGATCTCACCCAATATACTATGGCCGCCGATAGGGCCAATCCGCTACTGATCGACCAATATCCGGTGCTCTCGCCGGTGATCATCCGCCTGATCGCCCAGATTATCGAACAAGCCAAGGCCGCCAAGGTGCGGGTCTCCATGTGTGGCGAGCTGGCCAGTAACCCCAGCGCTACGGCGCTCCTGATCGGCCTTGGGCTCGAGGAGTTTAGCGTCAACCTGGCCTCGCTACTGGAGGTTAAACAGGCCCTCAGTCGTTGGTCTTACCCAGATTGTGTCGAACTTGCGCACAAGGCCTTGCAAATTTCGCGCATCGATGCGTTAAATCAATTATTAACACACTGTCACTCTTGATAATTTTTGAGTATGCTAGGCATAATTTATCACGACACTACCGCGTGCTAACACAGGGGCAAGTTAATGGGATTTTTGAGCCGCATAAGACGTTTAATTTCTGGTCAACCACCCATCACGGGCGGCATCGACGTGTACGCGCCAGTGTCGGGCGAGATAGTGGCTATCGAGAAAGTGCCTGATGTGGTCTTTGCCGAGAAGATAGTCGGCGATGGCATCGCCATCGCGCCCAAGGGCAAGCAGATAGTGGCGCCGGTAGATGGCACCATAGGTAAGATTTTCGAAACCAATCACGCCTTCAGTATTGAGTCACCCCAGGGACTCGAGCTGTTCGTGCATTTCGGCGTCGGCACGGTAGAACTCAGGGGCAACGGCTTTACCCGTCTGGCCGAAGAGGGTCAGCAGGTTAAGGCTGGCGATCCCATACTCGAATTCGATCTCGACTACCTCAAGGCCCATGTCGAGAGCCTGCTCACCCCTGTGGTGCTGGCGAACATGGAAGATATTCAGGGACTGGACAAGCGTCACGGCAGTATCGAAGCCGGTAAAGATGTGATCTTCTCGGTTCAGCTTTAATCCCTATCCTTACAATTAACGGATCACTCTCCGATTGATATACCTATCGCTTTCCCCGGTGCGTTAGCGCCGGGCAGCGGCTTCTCACCTAAACCTGGGTGATTTTTTTTCAAACAGACACTTGTGCTCTGCTTACCCCTTGAGGCAGACGCGACTCGGTGCCACAATAACCAAAAAAACTGACCAGCAAGTAACAGCACTTGCCAGCTAAGCTGGCCAAAGTAACTGACACGAATAAGACATCACAACGTTTCTGGTCAGACGTTACTTCATACGGAGAATCAGATTTTGACCCTATACGGTATTAAGAATTGCGACACAGTTAAGAAAGCCCTCAAATGGCTCGATGCCAACCAACAAGCCGTCACCTTTCACGATTTTCGCGTCGATGGCCTCACCGAAGCGCAGCTTAACACCTGGGTCGAGCAGATCGGCTGGGAGAGCCTGTTCAACAAACGCAGCACCAGTTTCCGTAACCTGAGCGACGCCGAGAAGGCCGACATAGATCAAGCCAAAGCCGTTGCCCTCATGCTCACCTATCCGACCCTGATCAAGCGTCCGGTGCTGGAACATCAGGGAGAGCTCAGCGTCGGTTTCAAGCCGGCACAATATGAGGAGATCTTCAGCCGATGAGCCAGGATGTCCTTACGCTGGCACAGGATCTGATTGCCAGAGCCTCGGTCACCCCGCTAGACGAAGGTTGTCAGCCACTGATGGCCAATCGCCTCGCGGCCAAGGGGTTTAATATCGAGCCTATGGTGTTTGAAGACACCACCAATATGTGGGCCCGACGCGGCGATGGGGGCCCGCTATTTTGCTTTGCCGGTCATACGGATGTGGTGCCTGTGGGCGATCTTAATCGCTGGCACACGCCCCCCTTCGAGCCCGTGGTGATCGACGGCTACCTTCACGGACGCGGCGCTGCCGACATGAAAGGCTCACTGGCCGCCATGGTGGTCGCCACCGAGCGTTTCGTCGACAAGCACCCGGATCACAAAGGCTCCATCGCCTTTCTGATCACCAGCGACGAGGAAGGCCCCTTCATCAATGGCACTACGCGGGTGATCGACACCCTGGAGGCCCGCAACGAGAAGATCACCTGGTCTCTTGTTGGCGAGCCATCATCTACCCATAAGCTGGGGGATATCGTCAAGAATGGCCGTCGCGGCAGCCTCACGGGTAACCTGACGGTCAAGGGCGTTCAAGGCCATGTCGCCTATCCCCATCTGGCCGACAACCCCATTCACAAGGCGGCTCCCGCCCTGGATGAGTTGGCGCGCATGAAGTGGGACAACGGCAACGAGTTTTTCCCGCCCACCAGCTTCCAGATAGCCAACATCAATGGCGGCACCGGCGCCTCTAACGTGATCCCAGGTAGCCTGGAGGTGATGTTTAACTTCCGCTACTCCACCGAAGTTACCGCGGAGATCTTGATCCAACGGGTGCTCAACATCTTAGATGCCCATGGACTGGACTATGAGATCAGCTGGATCTTCAACGGCCTGCCGTTTCTCACCGACGCGGGCCCACTACTGGACGCCACCCGCGAAGCCATCTATGAGATCACGGGCACAGAGACCGATCCCCAGACCTCGGGCGGCACCTCAGATGGGCGCTTCATCGCCCCCACGGGCGCTCAGGTGATCGAGCTTGGCCCGGTTAACGCCACCATTCACAAGGTCAATGAATGCGTCAAGGTCGAGGATATCGAACAGTTGGCCAAGGTGTATGAACGTATCCTGGAAAAACTGCTTTGCTAACCCCAGACGCCAATAGCCGTAAGGCCGCCGAAGCCCCAGCTAGCACTAGCGAGCAAAACCAAAGCGGCCTGGATCTATACGGCGATGGCAACTTGCCCCTGATGGATTGTCAGGGGCACAGATTGGCCGCCGAGTGCGCCGCCCAGTTCATCAAGATGCAGACAGCCGCCGCCATTGACGGCATAGAGATAGCCATCTGCTCTAGCTACCGCGATTTTGATCGCCAGCTCGGGATCTGGAATGCCAAGGCGAGTGGCAAAAGGCCTGTTCTAGACAAGGCCTCTCGCCCCATAGATATCCATAGCCTAGACGACAATCAGCTGCTGGATGCCATCTTACTCTGGTCGGCCCTGCCCGGCATGTCGCGCCATCACTGGGGCACAGATCTCGACCTGTTTGATGCTATAAACATCAGCCGTGAATCGTTACAGCTCATCGAAAGCGAATATCACCCGGGCGGCCCCTGTCATCAGCTGCATCTGTGGTTAATGGCAAATGCCGCCGATTTCGGCTTCTATTTTCCCTATCAGTTAGGGCTAAGTGGCGTTAGCCCAGAGCCTTGGCACCTGAGCTATTATCCCCTCGCTGATACATATCTGGTTGCCTTCGATACAGATAAGCTTAAGGCGCGGCTGGAGCAGGCGAATATTGAGCTTAAAGCCCCTATTCTCACCCGTCTGGATACGCTGGTTTCGCGCTACGTCCATTTCGTCGCGCCCTCACCAAACGGGCCGGTTAACCCCATTATCAAGAAGTGATTTCACATGAACCTCGACAGTTTTCGTCACAGTTTCAATCTAAACGGCCAGCAGATGAGCTATCTGGATATCGGACAGGGTCCGGTACTCCTGCTGGGGCACAGCTACCTTTGGGATAGCGCCATGTGGGCGCCGCAGATCGCCCACCTGAGCCAGCACTACCGCTGTATCGTGCCCGATCTCTGGGCGCATGGTCATTCAGATCTGCTTCCAAACGATTGCCGCTCACTCAAACATCTGGCCGAGCATTACCTGGCGCTGATGGACAGCCTGGAGATCGATGAGTTTTCCATTCTTGGCTTGTCAGTTGGCGGCATGTGGGGCGCCGAGTTGACCCTGATGGCGCCGCGCCGGGTAAAGACCCTGGTGATGATGGGATGTTTCCTCGGCTTCGAACCTGAAGTCAGCCGCGCCAAGTATTACGCCATGCTCGATGCCATGACCGCCGCAGGCCAACTAGCTGCGCCGCTGATTGAGCAGATAGCGCCGCTATTCTTTAGTGATAATGTCGAGCAGACACAGCCCGAGCTTATCGCTTCCTTCAAGGCGTCCCTCGCTAGCCTGCCGCCCGCGCGACTCGACAGCATATCACGCCTCGGCCGCATCATCTTCGGTCGCCGCGACATCATGGAAGATATCGAACAGCTGACCCTGCCGACCCTTATCATGACGGGCACCCAGGATAAGCCCAGACCCGTGCTGGAAGTCTATCTGATGCACGATGCCATCGACGGCAGCGAATTTTTGCATATCCCGGAGGCGGGACATATCTCGACACTGGAACAGAGTGAGTGGATCAATCAGCACCTGAGTGACTTTTTCGGAAAGCACTTAAGATAAGGCGAACATTCAGGTCGACGGCTATCCAGATTAGCCCTAGTTTAGGGATAGCATCTAGACTGAGTAGACCAGCAGGGTAACTATTTGATGTTAGAATGCTGCCCTGCAAAATCTTCTTCATAGACATGATTTTAACTAAATGAAACTACTTAAACCTTTGTTCGACAACAACCGCCGCTGGGCCAACCGCATCCTGGAAGAGAATCCTAAGTTCTTTGAACAACTGGCCCAACAGCAAAATCCCGAATATCTGTGGATTGGCTGCTCGGACAGTCGGGTACCGTCGAACCAGATCATCGACCTCATGCCGGGCGAGGTGTTCGTTCACAGAAACATCGCCAACATGGTGATCCATACGGATCTCAACTGCCTCTCGGTGCTGCAATATGCCGTCGAGGTGCTCCAGGTCAAACATATCATGGTGGTCGGCCACTACGGCTGCGGCGGCATCAAGGCCTCCATGGGCAATGACAGATTGGGACTCATTGACAACTGGCTGGGTCATATCCGCGATATCCATCGCCTGCACGCCAAGGAGCTAGCCGAGCTTGATGAGAAGACCCGCTTCGATCGCCTGTGTGAGCTCAACGTCATCGAGCAGGTCGGCAATGTCGCCAGCACCACCATAGTGCAAGACGCCTGGGAGCGCGGTCAGAAGGTGGCAGTACACGGCTGGATCTACAGCGTCGAAAACGGCCTGCTGTCGGATCTCGACGTCACGGTAGACAACGAAACCTTCGCCCGCCGCTAGGCTAAATTCTCCATCAGATACAGGCCAGCTCCCCCTGTTGGACAGGTCTGCACCCCATTCAGAACTGGCAATCCCAGCGCATGATGGTCAAATCATGCGCTATCGCTAAGCCCCCTCGCCTAAAAGCCAAAAAAAGCCGCTTATTTCAGTAAATATTCCTTAATAAACATCGCAGTTTTGCACCCATCGCGTTTATAATTCGCTTTGATTTATTTTTCGCGCCGCGGGCGCAGCGAATGCTAAGGAACTATTCCATGCCTGGTTTTGAATTATTTGGTCCTGAAGAGAAGCAGGAAGTTGCTGACGTAATGGAAAACGGTTTTACCTTCCGTTACAACTTTGATCACATGCGTAATGACCGCTGGAAGACGCGTGAGATGGAGCAACTGCTCTGCGAAAAGATGAATGTCAAACACGCCCACCTGCTTTCGAGCGGTACCGCTGCCCTGCAGACGGCACTGGCCGCCGCAGGTATCGGCGCAGGCGATGAAGTGATCGTTCCTCCATTTACCTTCGTGGCCTCTGTCGAAGCCGTATTCATGGCCGGCGCCGTCCCCGTATTTGCCGAGATCGACGAGACCCTGTGTCTGTCACCAGAAGGCATTGAAGCCGCTATTACCCCACGCACCAAGGCAGTAAACCTGGTTCACATGTGTGGCTCTATGGCGAAGATGGATGAGATCAAGGCTATCTGTGAGAAGCACAACCTAGTGCTGCTGGAAGATGCCTGTCAGGCGATCGGCGGTAGCTACAAGGGTCAGGCACTGGGCACTATCGGCCATGTAGGCTGCTACTCATTTGACTCTGTTAAGACCATCACCTGTGGTGAAGGCGGCGCGGTGATCACTAATGATGAGACCATCTATAACCACGCCCATATGTTCTCTGACCATGGCCACGACCATGTCGGTAACGATCGCGGCGCAGAGAGTCACCCTATCATGGGTCTGAACTTCCGCATCTCTGAGATGAACTCGGCGCTTGGCCTTGCGCAGCTGCGTAAGCTAGACACCATCATCGACATCCAGCGCAAGAACAAGAAGCTGCTTAAAGATGCCATGGCCGAACTGCCAGAGGTGAGCTTCCGCGAGATCCCGGATCCTGAAGGTGACTCAGCAGGTTTCCTAAGCTTCATGCTGCCTACCGAGGCCCGCACCCAAGAGATCAGCAAGAAACTGGCCGAAAATGGCGTTGACGGCTGCTTCTACTGGTATGTGAACAACTGGCACTACCTGTCAAACTGGAAACACATTCAAGAGCTTAAATCACCAGCCGCTCTGCCGATCACATTAATCGCCGACAAACCTGACTATACTCAGGTGTCTGTGCCTAAGTCTGATGCCATCATGAGCCGCACCATTTCGATGTTGATCAAGCTCTCTTGGACTGAAGAAGAGATCGCCCAGCGCATCGAGAACATCAAGCGCGCCTTCGCCGCTTAATTAGCGTCTCTCAAATTCCCTGTCGCAGCGGCCAACTCGGCTCTGCGACGTTACTTTTTACACTAGATGTCTCAATGGAGAATGCTGTAATGAGTTTTAAAAATTTCAAATGCGTACCGAAAATGATCTTTGGTCGTGGTTCTTTCGCGCAACTGGATACAGTGCTCGAGGAAGAGCGTAAGCAAGGCGACGATTTCGTGGTCTTCCTGATCGATGATGTGCATCAGGACAAGCCCCTCGCCCAGCGCGTACCTGCTAAACCACAGGATCTTGTGATCTACGTGAATGTTGACGACGAGCCAACCACAGAGCAGGTAGACAAGCTCACCGAGCAGGTGCAAGCCTTCAACAGCAAGCTACCTGTCAGCGTTATCGGTCTGGGTGGCGGTTCCACCATGGATCTGGCCAAGGCAGTATCACTCATGTTGACTAACCCAGGTGGCAGCGCCATGTACCAGGGTTGGGATCTGATCAAGAACCCTGCGGTGCACCATATCGGTATCCCAACGGTTTCTGGTACCGGCGCCGAGGCCTCTCGCACCGCGGTACTATGTGGCCCTGTTCGTAAGCTAGGTCTGAACTCTGACTACACAGTATTCGACCAGATCATCATGGACTCTGAGCTGATCGACGGCGTGCCGACAGATCAGTGGTTCTACACGGGTATGGATTGCTACATCCACTGTGTCGAGTCGCTACAAGGCACCTTCTTGAACGAATTTGCCAAGGCCTTCGCCGAGAAGTCTATGGATCTTTGCCGTGAAGTCTTCCTGGACGATCACCCAGAGAAGGATGACAAGCTGATGATGGCCTCTTACATGGGCGGCATGAGCATCGCCTACAGCCAGGTTGGTGCCTGTCACGCCGTTTCATACGGCCTTGGCTATGTACTGGGTTACCACCATGGTATCGGTAACTGTCTGGCGTTCGACGTGCTGGAAGAGTTCTACCCAGAGGGTGTGGCCGAGTTCCGTCAGATGATGGACAAGCACAACATCACCCTGCCTAAGAACATCTGTAAAGATCTGCCAGATGAAACCATCGCTAAGATGGTTGCCGTCACCAAGAGCATGGGACCACTATGGGCCAACGTCTATGGCGAAGGTTGGGAAGAGAAAGTTACCGACGAGATGTTGACTAAACTGTTCCGTCGAATCTAACCTGTAAGCTCAAGGTGTAAGGGGCTCCTAGTGAGCCCCTTCTCTTATGCACTGCCGCACACTGTAACTGATAGGTATATCCAAATGAATGTGACTCTGTTAATCCCAGCACGCTATGGTTCAAGCCGTTTTCCGGGTAAGCCATTGGCGCCGATTAACGGTAAGCCGATGATCCAGCACGTTTACGAGCGTGCGGCACTGGCAAAAGGCCTAACTGCCATCTATGTGGCCACCGACGACCAGCGCATCAAGGAGGCCGTTGAAGCCTTTGGCGGTAAGGTAGTCATGACAGATGCCAATGCAGCCTCCGGCACCGACAGAATCGAGGATGCCATCACCCAGCTTGGCTTGGCGGACGATGATCTGGTGATCAACCTGCAGGGCGATCAGCCACTGATCGACCCTATCTCCATCGAGCAGATCATCACACTGTTTGAACGTCACCCTGGGGAGTTCGGCATGGCGACCCTAGGCTATGAGATCACCGAAGAGCATGAGCTTGACGATCCCAAGCACGTCAAGATGGTGTTCGACAATCAATATAACGCCCTCTATTTCTCTCGCGCCCGTATCCCCTTCGGCCGTGACACAGACGACTACCCGGTTTACAAACACCTGGGCGTGTATGCCTACACGCGCGAGTTTGTCAGAACCTTCAATAAGCTGCCACTTGGCCGTTTAGAAGATCTCGAGAAGCTTGAGCAGCTGCGCGCACTGGAACATGGCCACAGGATCAAGGTTGCCATCAGCGCCTTCGACTCGCCCGAGGTCGATACCCCAGAAGATATTCGCATCTGCGAAGCACGCCTTGCGGTAGACTAGCCGTTACTGAATCAGGAGAGGGAAATAGCCATGTCGAGTCTCGAAGTCTGGCTCATCATCATCTTAGTGCTTGGGGTGATCGCCAGTAACCTGGCGGTGCTCAAATACAGCAACAAGTTTAAGATGACGCAATTTGGCAAGCCCCATCATAAGCCTGAGGTAAAAAACCAAGGCGCTAATGACAAACATGGCAAAGATAGCCTAAACAAAGCTGACTCAGATAAAGCCAGCCCAGACAAAGCTATCGCAGATAAAGCTAGCGCAGATAAAACCAGCGCAGATGAAAATAGTCACTAGACTCAACGATTTCGCATCGCTACAGAAAAGGCTTACCCAGGTAAGCCTTTTTTATTGCCCTTAATTTCTGAGCCTTATTTCGTCAGCTCAAACATTTCACTTTCCTATTGGAACAGCATAGCCCTGTGCCCCAATGGCTGGGTTTCGTCCCGGCTCAGCACTAAGGTGTAATTGCCCGTCTGATCAATAGCCTGCGCATCCGACTGATACACTAAGGTCAGGGTGCCGTTATCCTCCTTGTGTACCAGGCTGATATCATAATCGCCTGTCGGCAGGTTGATCTGCGCCAGCTCGGTGAAGTTCAAGTAAGTCAGCTTATAGGCCGCCGTATCTATGGTCTCCCCATCGCGCACTAAGTAGAGATCCAGGCTGTCGTAAGTGTCGATAAGATTGGCTACCGTCAAGGTATGCTCGAAGGCGTTCGGCCTGTGATCGTGGGCGATGGTCATGCCCAGGGTTTCCCCCGCCTTATTATCATAGATAACTAAGGTCTTACTCTCATCCTGGTTGAAGGTCACCAGCAGGTTATTGGCCAGCAGATCAGCAGAACCTGCATTGAACACGCTAACGCCATAGTCGTTGTAATCTATCGCGCTGAAATCACTCAGGGTATGGGGCGAAAGCGCCTCCAGGTTAATATTCTGGGCATCGCTGCTCAGCTGTAGATCGAGCGATCGCGCCTGGTTCATGGCGTTGTAGACCCTGAACTCGGCGTCGGCATCTTGATTGACATACCCCACAGGCGTGCCGGTCGAGTCGACATTATCCACAACTAACTTAGGCTCACCCGGACCAAAGCTGTTATGCAGCACCAGCTTATTGACCGTCTCGCTGGTTAACACCATGGTACTGGTGTGAAATACCGGCTGACTCTCACCCGGCTCAGTCAGATAGAGCACATACTCCCCGGTATCCAGCATCACAGCCTCTGTGTTCTCTTTGTAGCTGAGGCTGCCCAGTAACTCAGCCTCACTGAAGCTCGAACCGACCTTGGCCAGGTACAGATCATAGGCCCCCTCGTCCATGGCCCCGTGCACCGCCAAGATCTGCATCTTGCTCTCGTCGCTGTCGGCGTCATCGTTGATCTCATCCATCTCGCTGCGCTCATAACGTATGTCTAAGTATTCGCTACTCTCATAGTCGCCGATAAGAACAAACAGGTGATTGTCGCCATCTTTGAGATCCAACGAGAATTCATGCAACTCGACCGTATCACCACCTGCATCATAGCCGCGAATACTGGCCTCGGCCTCTCCTAGCGCATACTGATAGCGAGGCAAGGCATCACTGAACTCCACCGCGGTATAGGCATGCTCATCCAGCACCAAGTGGGTCGCTACACTGTTGGGCGAGGCGTTATAGAACTGAATGTAGGCCGCGGCATCACTGCTAGTCTCATCCGAGTCACAGGCAGCGATCATCACAGCCACCCCAGCCAGCAGAGCCAATTTCCAATTGCGTTGTTTAATTAACATAAATTTCCTTAACAGAATAATTACAAAGGCCTTACCTATGACAAACTTTTTGCGTCAAGAAATGTCAACCTGGGTAATAGACTGAAAAGGAGTGAATGCGCTGTGCATGCTTGGCTTTAGCTATGTCTAGTGCCATGTCGGCAAGTGCTCTGGACTTGCCTATCTGAATTGTAACTAAGCCATAAAGTAAAAAATAGCAAAGCAAAGAAACAGCCAGGAAAACAGTGGATACCTAAGCTAAGTAGTAAATCAAAAACAAAAAAGGCCAGCCCAGACAGGACTCGCCTTTTAGTTAGTGCTAATGAATGCACAAGGTCCAGATATTAGCGTGACGTATTAGTCGCTATCGCCTTATGCACTTAACGTAAAAATCAGGCCTTAAAATTTGATCTTAAAAATCAAACTTTAAAGTCAGACCTTTAAACGAGCTGGCGACCAATAAATAGCTATTACACCTGATTATGAAGAGAGACTCTTCACCCAGGCCTCGGGATCGGCGACGATAAACTGATAGCGATCCCCATTGCTGAGGCTCACCTGGATCCCATCTGGCGTGATTGGTAAGATCCCAGCGCCCTTGCCCCAACAAGTCTCGACCTTGACGATCTCTTTGAGTGGCAGGTGGTATGGGCCATAGAGGCAATCTGAGCTAAAAGATTTGAAGTCGAGCGCTTCTCGACTCATGCTGAGGCGTCCATCGACTCGAATGGCGTTTTTCTGCAGTGTTGCAGGCGCCGACTTGGGTTGATGCTGCTTAGTCTCGATTGATAATGTCATCTGCATTCTCCCTGTTGCAACCAAGTTCTGATTTCACTCTACTATATTCGCCGCCACTTGTTAATGAGACGTTAGTGGTCAAATCCTATTATTTAGGTATTTTGAATTAAGTTTTTTGCTTTAGTTTTTAAGAACCTGTCAAGCTAACAATACAGGTCCAAAACCTCTGCCACCTCTTTATCTAAAAAACAGATAAGTGTCTTACTGATACAAAAAAGGCCAATCTTGTGATTGGCCTTTTAACTTATCTAGTCGGCATTTCTTAAGCCTGACTCATGATGCTGATCTTGTGCAAGTTCGGCCTCCAGTCGCTGACTGATCTCCTCCGGCGAACCGGTATTTCTGGCGATCAGGCCATAGGCCACAGGGATCACCAACAGGGTAAAGAAGGTCGCCAGTATGATGCCCGATAGGACAACCACACCGATCACGAAGCGGGTCTCGGCGCCAGCGCCCTGGGCCAATACCAGCGGAATAGCCCCGGCCGCGGTGGTGATCCCTGTCATCAGGATAGGACGAAGACGCTGGCTTGCCGCCTGGATAATCGCTGTTTCGAATGCGATCCCTTTATCCCGCAGCTGGTTGGCAAATTCGACGATCAAGATACCATTCTTGGCCGCCAGCCCCACCAGCATGATGATACCTATCTGGCTATAGATGTTCAGGCTCTGGCCCGTCAGCCAGAGGCCGATTAGGGCCCCCAGGGTGGCCAGAGGTACGGTCAGCATGATCACCATAGGGTGAATATAGCTTTCGAACTGAGCCGCAAGTACCAAGAAGACGATACCCAGGGCCAGCAGGAAGACGAAATACATCGAGCTGCCAGACTCCTGATAGTCCAGAGACTGACCCTTGTAGCTGATCACCGCCTCGGCCGGCAGATAGGTGTAAGCCAGGTTGTTGAGGTATTCCAGCGCCTCACCCAGGCTATAACCATCGGCCAGGTTGGCCTCTATGGTAATGGCGCGCATACGGTTGTAGCGGTTTAGCTGACTGGCGTCGGCAAACTCCTCCACCGACACTAAGTTCGCCAGCGGGATCAGCTCACGGCTGCGGTCCGAGCGCACATAGATGTTGCTCAGATCGCTGGCGGTATTCTGATTATCACGGTTCCCCTCGATGATCACGTCATACTCTTCGCCGTCGCGCATGAAGGTGGTCACCAGACGCGAGCCCAGCATAGACTCCAGCGTGCGCCCTATGTGCGAGATAGAGACCCCAAGGTCCGCCGCCCTGTCTTTGTCGATCACCACCCTAAGTTGAGGCTTAGTCTCCTGATAGTCGTGATCTAAGCCGACAAGGTTAGGATTCTCCTTGGCCTTCTCCAACAAGATGTCACGCCACTTAGCGAGTTCTTCATAGCTTGGGCCTCCCAGCACAAACTGCACCGGCTTACCTACGCCGCGACCGAAAGCCTGACGCATTACGGGGAAGGCGCGCACACCGGCGAGATCCGACAGACGGGCACGAATGTCACCTATGATCTCAAAGGCGCTGCGACGGTCCGCCCAGTCTTCCAGAACTATGATCGCCATGCCGTTAGAGAAGTTGGCACTGCGACCAAAGCCGCGTGGCGCACGAATAAGCAGACGCTTAATGTCACCGCTGTCCACCAGCGGCATCAGGCGATTTTCAATTTCATCCATGTAGGGGCTGATATACTCGAAGCTTGCCCCCTGAGGTCCGTTGACGATCAGGAACATCGAGCCCCTATCCTCCTGAGGCGCAAACTCCTGCGGCACCTTAGTCATCAGATAGCCGCTAAGGCCTAAGGCAATAACCACCAGCGAGCTGACGATAAAGGGGTGGACCATGGCGCGCTTGAGCGTGCCACGGTAACCGGCCGACAGCCAGTTCATGCCCGCATCTATCTTGCGTACCAGCCAAGGATCTTGTCCGGCAGGCTTAAGCAGCTTAGAGCACATCATAGGGCTAAGAGTCAGGGCCACCAGGCTCGAGAAGATCACCGCGGCGCTCATGGCCACCGCAAACTCCTTAAACAGCTTACCCAGATCTCCCTCAAGGAAGGTGATCGGCATAAACACGGCCACCAATACCAGGGTGGTCGCCACCACGGCAAAGGCCACCTCACGAGAGCCCAGGAAGGCCGCCTTGAGCGGCGAATCACCCTCCTCGATGCGTCTGTGGATGTTCTCCAGTACCACGATGGCATCATCCACCACCATGCCGATAGCCAGAATCATCGCCAGCAGGGTCAGCAGGTTAATGGTGTAACCCAGGGCGTAAAGCACGATAAAGGTCGCCATCAGGGAGACTGGTACCGTCAGCGCCGGGATTAACATGGCGCGCACGCTGCCCAGGAAGAGATAGATCACCACAATCACCAGAAACATGGCGATAAACAGGGTCTGATACACCTCCTTGATAGAGGCTTCGATAAACACTGAGCTGTCGTAGGAGCGTTTGATCTCCATGCCGGCAGGCAGTGTCGGATTGATCTTATCCACCAGGGCGTTGGCGGCGCGGGCCACTTCCAGGGTGTTGGAGGTCGATTGCTTGGAGATCCCAAGGCCTATCATGGCCTCGCGGTTACCACGGAAGGTAATACGCTCCTCTTCCGAGCCAATCTCCACCCTGGCCACATCACCCAGCTTAATGAGGTAACCATCTTCCCCTTCGGCCAGTACCAAATTATTAAAATCTTCCGCCGTCTTGAAGGTACGCTCCAAACGTACTGTAAAGTGTCTGTCCTGAGACTCCACCGAACCAGCCGGCAGCTCGACGTTCTCCGAGCGCAGCACAGATTCGATATCCGAAACTGTCAGGTTACGGGCCGCCAGGGCCTGTCTGTCGATCCACACCCGCATGGCGTACACCTTACCGCCACCGATACGAATATTTGCCACACCATCGATCACCGAGAAGCGATCGACCAGGTAACGGCGGGCATAGTCGGTGAGCTGCAAGGTGTTCATCTGATCCGAGACCAGGTTAAGCCACATGATCACCTCATCACCGCCATTGGCCTTCTGCACCTCTGGGGGATCGGCCTCTTCCGGCAGGTTGTTGAGTAGACCCGAGATGCGATCGCGGACATCGTTGGCCGCCGCCTCGATATCACGACCGACGTCGAATTCCAGGGTCACGGAAGAGCGACCATCGCTGCTGGAGGAGTTGATGTTGCGGATCCCTTCGACGCCGCTGATCCTGTCTTCCACAAGCTGGGTGATGCGACTCTCCACCACGGCGGCACTGGCACCGCGATAGTTGGTTTGCACCGAGACGATCGGCGGATCGATATTAGGATACTCCCTCAGGGGGAGTTTTTCGAAGGAGACCAGACCGAAGGCGATTAATAACATGCTGATGACGGACGCAAAAACCGGTCGTTTTACCGACAAATCCGTCAAGATCATGCTAGCGGCTCCACCTTAGCTTGTTGGTTGAAACTGAAATGTTCGCTGTACTGCACCTTGACGGTATCGCCTGGGCGCACCTTGAGAATGCCGCGCACCATCACCTGCTCGCCGACATCGACACCGCCCACTATCTCCACCCAGCCGCGTTTACGCAGACCAAGTTGCACCTGACGACGCTCGACCACGTTTTCATCATTCACCAGATAGACGAAGTGATCTTTCTGAATTGGGATAATGGCCGCCTCAGGGATGATGAGTGCTTCGCGGCTCTGCTTGATAAGCTTCACCTTCATCAACATACCAGGTAGCAGACGCATTCCCTTGTTGGGGATCTCGGCCCGCACCGTCACCGCGCGGGTGGTTGGGTTGATGCGGCTATCGACAGAGACCACCTTACCTGTGAAGAGCTCGCCTTCGAAGGCCACGGCGCTGGCCTCGACCGACTTACCTATCGCCAGAGACTGCAGGAAGCGCTCAGGCACGGAGAAATCCAGTTTGATGGTGGAGATATCATCTAAGGTGGTGATCACTGTACCTGGAGTTACTAGGCTGCCCTGACTCACCTGACGCAGGCCCAGGCGTCCTGAAAATGGCGCCAGAATACGTCTGTCCTTGAGGGAAGATTCTGCCTGCTCCAGCTCGGCCTTGGCGGTATCGATAAGGGTCTGCAGCCTGTCGCGCTCCAGTGCCGCCACCGTCTGACTGGTGACCAGTGAGCTGATACGCGCCAGTTCACGCTCATGATCTTTCATCTTCACCCGGGCCACAGTCACGCGAGCGATCTGCTCTCTGTCTTGCAAACGCACCAGAAGCTGGCCCTTGTCGACCATCTGACCGTCGTTGAAATTAATCTCGGTCACCATGTCGGTGACCTTTGGGGTCACAGTGATAGATTCGTTGGCCTTGCCGGTTCCCAGGGCCTCGACCTCGTCACGAATCGGCTGCATTTCGGCCTTTGCTACTACCACGTTAGGCGTAGGCCGCCCGCGGGGCCCCTTAGGCGTTTCGGTTTGCTGAGTGAAATAGTAGGTGGCGGCGCCCGCCGCTAAAAGCATTGAGATTATTATCGTTTTTTTCATCAATCTTCCGAAAGAATGCGCGTTATGTTATCGGTAGTTTACCTAGGAATATAAGTGCTTCAAGGCGTTTTACCTTTGCTTACAAACTTAACACACCATTTACATTCTCGCCCGACGTGAGCGACAAAAGAGTATGGTTTCAATCACAAAATGACACGTTGGATCATCTATATAGGTGGGACTCTGACAGCATAAGCAGTAGCTTTTCCTCGCTGACGGAGGGATTCATAAATTCCCCCTGACCATAGTCGCAACCCAGGGCCTGCATCGTCTGATACTGCTCACGGGTTTCAATCCCCTGCGCCAGAGTATCGATATTCAGCGTACTGGCGAGATTGATGATGGTCTCCAAAATAACCTGGTTGTCATAAGCCATCTCCATGGGGCTGATGAGCCCTTGGGCTATCTTGAGGCGATTGAACCTGAACTCCTGCAGATATTTAAAAGTAGCGTGGCTGGCACCTACATCATCCAGGCTCACCAGCACACCGAGGGATTTTGCCCGTGCGATACAGCTAACTACCGCCTCAAACGAGGCGCCTAGGCTGGATTCAGGGATCTCTATGCCAAGATAAGATGCCAGCTCAATGCCCTCCCCAGCCATTCTCTGCAGCTCATCAAACAAGGCGCAGCCGTCACTGGCGATGTTCACGCTGAGGCGAAACTCCTCGGGATAGGCGCCATGATAACGCTTAAGATGAGCCAGGATAAGCTTAGCGACCACGGCATCCACCAGCTCGAGGGCGCCTTGTCGGCGCAGCGGCGCAAGCAGTCGTCGTGGTGAGATGGTACCTAGTCTTGGATGCTGCCAACGTAGCAACGCCTCTGCCCCAAGGAGTTTGCCATCCTTGAGCCGGTATTGAGGTTGAAAACTGAAATAGAGCTCGCCTTGATCTGCGGCCTGCTGAAACGCCTGACATATCTGCGTCTCCTGCAGTTCTGCCTGCTCGCCACTTGTGAACACACAAAGCCTATGGCGCCCCATCAGCTTGGCCCTAAGTAGAGTCTGATCGCCCCGGCGCAATAGATCCGTCGCCGCCATCCCGGATAAGAAACAGGTCACCAGCCCCATGCTGACGGACAGATTAAGCGAGATCCCGCCGAGATCTAACATGGCTTGCATCTGCTCTCGCAGCGCCTCTACCCGCTCGAGGCACTGCGCCTCAGAATTGATATCCACCAACAGCAGGCCAAACTGATCTCCCCCGAGTCGGCAGAAGGTATCCTGGCTCGCTATTGCGGCATGGATGCGCTCGGCAAACACCTTAAGTAGCTCATCACCCAGATGGTGACCATAGGTATCGTTAACCGCCTTAAAATGATCTATGTCCAGCAACACCAAACCAAGCCCTTTAGAAGAGGTCTCGTCGATACACGCGTCGTTCAGCTTGGCGATGGCCTGATTGAGCCGGTCAATAAACAGAGTGCGATTGGGCAGGCCAGTTAAGCCATCATAGAGGGCCATCTCGGTGAGATTAGCCTTGAACTTCATGCGACTGATGGCGTTACGTATATGCTTGGCGGTAAACACCAGCAGCTGTTGATCGGCTTCGCTATAACGATAATCACCGTGATAACTCTGCACCACAACGATGCCGCGAAACGCCTCGTCGCCAAATGGGACGCCGAGCCAGGCCGTCGGCATCGCGCCATTGATGACTATCTCCCCCTGATCCACCAGCGCCTTAATCTGCGCCTCACCGGCCAACAGCGGCCGATTCTTAAGCAGTGCATAGCCAGTGATCCCAAGACGTGTCGGTAATAGGGGCAACTGGGCGTCTTCTTCAAGCTGATCGTACTGATCGACATGATAGGGAAAGTGCAGGATTTGGCCATCATCACTGAGCAGCGCCACATAGAAGTTGTCAGCCTTAAGCAGGCGAGCGATACAGGTGTGCAGCTTTTGGTAGAACGCCTTGATCGAGTCGGTCTCGAAGATGATCTCGGCGATGGCAAACAGGGTATCTTGGATCTTGCTGGCATATTCCAGCTCGGCTACCCGCTTTTGCAGCGTCACCAGATTATTGGCCCTGTGGATCTTCAGCGCCGCGATAGAGGCCAGTGCGAACAAGATCCGCTCATGCTGGGGCGTATAGAAATTCTTCTTTGGATGTTCGGTATCTATCACCCCAATCACCTCCCCCTCCATCAGTATGGGCACGGCGAGCTCGGAGAGCCTTGGGGCATCATCGACGATATAGTTGGGGAACAGCCGGGTGTCGGCAACATTTAAGGGTTGCTTAGTCTTGGCCACGGTACCGACCACCCCTTCCCCCAGCTTAAGTTCTATGGGCGCGAGGATCTCATGGCCGCTAGGATTCTTGTCGCCGAAGCTCGCCTTCTGCACCAAGACGCCCCGGACGGGATCCAACAAATAGACGACCACATCGTCGAACCCCAGCTGGGAGACCACATTCTGCGCCAGATGCCAGAGGATCTCATCCACGCCGCTCAAAGAGAGCATGTCGATGGCAAACTCACTGATGATCTTTAGATATTTTGCGTCTACATCCTGCAGTGGCACCTTAGCTGGCATCTCTACCTCGGCCTATTAACCCCATCAAACTTATGACTGACAATCTGACTAACTATATGGCATAGAAGGCAGGTACGCCATCTACTGCCACCCTTAAGTAGCCACACTAAACTGGCAAACCTAAGTTTGGTGCCTGTGCTTTAAATTAAGTAGTTAAAGGAGGGAGAAGCAAGGAAGAGGTGCGGTCTGAAAAAAAAATCTATACTCAAGCGCGATGAAGCTATAAATGCGCGCAAAAAAAGAGGCCTAGTGGCCTCTTTCTTCATCTAACCATTTCTCTGACTGAGTTGAGCTTATCTAACCTTGCGGTCTTCGCTCATCAGCTCGGCCATGCCATCGTAGACGGCCTCGACCACTTCATTGCTCACAGGACTATCTTCCTTATCTTTAAGGTAGATACGAGTCTTAGAAGTGTCGCTCTTGTCTTGCTCAATCTGCAGACGATACGAGCCCTCTTCCATCGGCAGCTTCTTATCACTCCACAATGAACTCCAGAAGCCCGAATCGTCGCTCACATTGATATAGTAGAGTCCCTTGTTGCTATCCATATCGACGATCTCAAAGCCCAGCTCAGGCAGTACGATACGCAGACGGTCCCAGGTACGGCTGTAGCTGGCGTCCGCCAACCAGAAGCTTTGCTCTGGCGTCTCGTTTTCGGCAACCGCAGGCGCCTTAACCAGATCCACATCGATACCCAGGCTCTCACGCAGGCGCTTGGCCTTAATCGCCTTAGCGCGCTTGACGCTCATGTAAGCGATGGTGTTGTTGAGCATATCCACCGTGTAGCGGCGCTTATCTTCACCGGTAAGCAGAATATCCTGCGCCTTACCATCGAAGCTCTCTTCGTGATCAATCAATTCGATAGCAAGGTTACCGCTGCGGCCGTGAGGACGCACGTTGACGCTGAAACGATAGCGTTGACGTACCGAATATACTTCATCGGAGCCCCACAGAGATGAATCGATAACTTCTTGATTTTCAATCCAATCAGTTTCTATCACACCCGTATCTCTATCCTCTTTAAGGATCTTGATCTCGTGCTGACTAAAATATTCATCCAAGATACCGAACAGCTCACTGCGCAGATCGATATCGTTATCGATAGACTCGACCACGATCTTGATGCTGTCGCTTGACTCCTCCACATGGGTACCTTCTGCCATCGGCAGTACCTGTAGCGGCGGACGAATGTCGAGTTTCTTGCCAACCAAGGTCTTGTCGACCTTACTGCCGACCTCAGGAATATCGAATTCGGTATTGTATTTCGGCTGATTCAATCCAGCTGGGATCACCAGTTTGGGCTGAGACGTCACATTGGCGTATTCGTCATCGCCATTAGCCTGGCGTCTGTCGATAGGCGTGCTGCAGGCCGTAACGGCGGCAACCAGTAGGATTGGGGTGACTTGCTTTAGCATCTAATTATTGAACCTCTATTCCGGCATTCTTCATCGCTTCTAGCAACAGACCATGATATTGCTCGGAAAGTTCCGTTAATGGCAAGCGAATATGTCCTTGGCTGATCAGCCCCATACGATGCGCCGCCCATTTCACAGGAATCGGATTGGCCTCGCAAAATAGCGCGCTGAACAGATCTTTCATTGGCGCCTCGGCCTTCAGGGCACCCTCGAGATCGCCCTTAAGGGCCGCATCGCACATCAGCTTGAACTGCTTAGGCACTATGTTGTTGGCCACAGAGATCACGCCATTCCCGCCCAGAGTAAGGAACTCACGGGCCGTGGCGTCATCACCGCTGTAGAGCATGAAGTCATCGCCACACAGCTCGCGCAGCCTAGCCACGCGGCTTAGATCGCCGGTCGCTTCCTTCACGCCTATGATGTTTGGCACCTCGACCAACTGGGCAACGGTTTCGGGCAACATGTCCACCGAAGTACGGCCGGGCACGTTGTAGAGAATTTGTGGGATATCGGTTGCGGCCGCAACGGCGCTGTAATGGGCAACCAAGCCTTTAGGTGTCGGTTTGTTGTAGTAAGGCGTTACACCTAGCATGGCGGCCACACCTAGGTTGGCCTGCGCCTTGGTCAGCTCGATCGCTTCGGCGGTGGCGTTTGCACCATTACCACCTATCACTGGGACGCGTCCGGCGGCAAATTTTACCGTGTGGGCAACCACTTCAATATGTTCTGAAAGAGGTAAAGTGGCTGACTCGCCAGTCGTGCCGACGGCAACGATGGCGTCAGTACCCTGTTCAATATGGTACTCAACCAACTTCTCGAGACTTGCATAATCGACTGAGCCATCACGATTCATGGGTGTGATTAAGGCTACGATGCTTCCGTTTATCATGTGATTTCCCCAAGGATTCAGGACTGGCTATGGTACTGATGCTCACAGGTAAAAACAAGCATAAGTATCCCTAGATCACAGAGAATGATAACACCGCTCCCCATAGGTCAAATGTTTGACTCTTTATCACGACAGGGATCTCAAAACTGATAACTTGTGATAGCATAAGCCACCTAAAAAACGCCGACATTATTCAATCGTCGCTTATTTGTACAACGAGTTACCAATCAATGGGGGAATTTCATGTCCAATCATCTGGTCGTTACCGCACTGGGTTCTGATCGTCCCGGTATCGTCAGTAAATTTGCCAGACTCGCAAGCGAATGCGATTGCGATATCGTCGATAGCCGTATGGCCCTCTTTGGTGGTGAGTTTACCTTGATCATGATGATTTCAGGCGCCTGGGCATCGATCACTAAGATGGAAGCCAGCCTCCCTGCCCTGAGTGTCGAGCTTGGCCTGCTAACGGTAATGAAGCGCTGTTCACAGCACACGCCGCCAAACTATGTGTCTCGCCTCGAAGTAACCTTCAACGGTAAAGACCAGCGCGGCACCATGAAGCGTATCACCCAGTTCCTGGCCGATCGTTCACTGGATCTCGCCGCCGTACGCTCCCATGCCGAGGAAACCCCAGACGGTGAGCCGGTGCAGAATGTCTTCCTAACCATCAACGTGCCTGAGAAAGTTGATATCGAAAAACTCGAACAAAATATCGCCGCACTCGCCGAAGAGATGAACCTAAGCTGCCATATCGAACGTATGCAGGGTATCGAAACACAATCTATGGATGATCTATGAAAACCTTAACCCAGGGCGACAAGGCCCCCGACTTTACCCTACAAAACCAAAATGATGAATCAGTTTCCCTTGCCGATTTTAAAGGCAAGAAAGTTCTCGTTTACTTTTACCCAAGAGCCTCTACACCTGGTTGTACTGTTCAAGCTTGTGGGCTAAGGGACACTAAATCAGAGCTTGATAAACTAAACGTTGTGATTATTGGAATTAGCCCTGATACACCGAAGAAGCTCACAAACTTCACAAACAAACAGGAGTTGAACTTCACCTTACTCGCGGACGAAGAGCATGCCGTATGCGAAGCTTATGGTGTTTGGCAACTCAAAAAATTCATGGGCCGTGAAAACATGGGCGTGGTACGCACCTCTTTCCTCATTGATGAAAGCGGCAACATCGAACATATCTTCAACAAGTTCAAGACCAAAGATCACCACGAAGTTGTCTTGAAATATATTCAAGAAAACAGCTAATGCTAACTAGCATTATACAAAAAAGCCGGAAATTCCGGCTTTTTTATTATCTAAAGATTCGTCAACTACTAGCCCATCATGGCTTTAACATAGGGCCAAAGCAGCGCCGCCGCGATACTCCACATAGTCACGAAGATGAATCTGTCTAAGTAGCACCAGGCCTTTGGTTTTTTAAACAGTGGACTCAGATACCTGGCACCCAGGCTCAAGGCGAAGAACCACACGAAAGAGGCGAGCACGGCGCCGGCGCCAAACATATGCCTGTCTTGTTGCTCGAACTGAGTACTGATGCTGCCCAGCAAGACCACAGTATCCAGATACAGATGGGGGTTAAGCAGGCTAATTCCCAGGGTCGTGAGCAGCGCCGCTCGCAGGGTGTCCGCCCCCTGGGTCGACTCGGTATCCAGCCCCTGGGCGTTAAAGGACGCGCGCAGAGCCTGAGCGCCATAGATGAGCAAGAAGGCCGCTCCCCCTAGACTGGCGATATCCTTGATTAAGGGGAATGCCAGGATCAGATGGCCGAGGCCCGCCACGCCCGCGGTGATCATCACGGCATCGATAAAAGAACACAGGGCGGCGATAGGCAATGAATGGGCGCGCCTTAACCCCTGCTTTAACACAAAGGCGTTTTGCGCCCCAACGGCGATGATCAGGCTGCCACCAACACCTATCCCCTGAATGAATGCTTGCACGAGAAAACTCCAAAAAGAACCACGACTAATTTCAGGCCGCAAGCATAGCGAGCTTATTAAAATAAACCCAGCTAATAAATTTAATGTATCATTAGCCAAACTTATAGTGATGGTTTGGATTTTTCGATGCTGGATTACGCCCACCTGAAAGCCTTGAGCGTGGTGATCGCCGAAGGCGGCTTCGAGCGCGCTGCCAAGGCACTGTTTATCACCCAATCAGCCGTGTCTCAACGCATCAAGGCGCTGGAGGAGAGAGTCGGCCAGACTCTGCTTATTCGCAGCAATCCTGTGCAGGCAACGCCCATGGGCAAGCGTCTGCTCAGGCATTACGCCCAGGTGAGCCTGCTGGAGAGCGAACTCAGTGCCGAGATTGACGCCGACGATCCTTCGCTGCCCACAGTGGTGAAGATAGCCGTCAATGCCGACAGCCTGGCCACCTGGTTTCTGCCCGCCCTCGCCGAGCTGTTTAAGCGCCACCGCTGGCTGCTAGAGTTGATTGTCGACGATGAGTCTTACACTCACCATCTGCTTAAAAGCGGCGAGGCTGTAGGCTGCGTGACCACCACAGAGGCGCCACTGACAGGCTGCTCCAGCGAATACCTTGGCCAGATGGAGTACCTATGCGTCGCCACCCAGGACTTTATTCAGGAATATTTCGCCGATAGTGTGACACCCAGCCGTCTGCGTCAGGCGCCGGCCGTGGTGTTCTCCACCAAAGATAAGCTGCATGAAAAGTTTTTAGGCGAGCATTTTGGCATTGAGCCTGAGCAATGGCGGGAGCATCAGATCCCCTCCTCTGAGAGCTTTCTGGAGGCGATATTGCTGGGCATGGGTTACGGCCTTGTCGGCCATCTTCAGGCCGAGCCATTGCTGCAAAGCGGCGCGTTAAAACTAGTTGCTCCAGATTGCACCATGAAGGTGCCCCTCTATTGGCAACACTGGAACATCAAAGCCAAGCAGACAACCCTGGTCTACCGCGCCTTAGCCGCGACGGCCAAGCAGGCGTTGAGGTAGCGACCCAAGTACTTTCGAGAAAGCACGTTCAATTAAATACGTTCAATAAAATACTGGCCTTAAAACACTAGCCATAAAAAAGGAGCCTCTCGGCTCCTTTAACGTTTAAATGCAGATCAGACGTTGCCCTGCTCCGCCTCTGTCTTTGGCTCATCGGCCTTGGACTTATCAGCCTTAGGCCAGGCATTCACCACCGCCTTCACCAGAGAGGCGAGCGGAATGGCGAAGAAGACCCCCCAGACGCCCCAGAGTCCACCGAAGACCAGCACGGCCGCGATAATAAAAACGGGATGGAGATCCACCGCATCTGAGAACAGTATGGGCACCAGCAAGTTACCATCGAGCGCCTGAATGATGCCGTAGCCTAACATCAGATAGCCAAACTCCGGGCTTATGCCCCACTGGAAGAAGGCCACCAGGGCGATCGGCAGGGTCACCAGGGTCGCGCCCACATAGGGGATCAACACGGAGAAGCCGGTCAATACCCCGAGCAGCGCGGCGTACCGCAGATCCATGATGGCGAAGAAGATATAACTTGCGGCGCCTATGATGACTATCTCGATCACCTTGCCCCGAATGTAGTTAAAGATCTGCTGATTCATCTCCAGCCATACCTTACGGGCCAAGTCACGATTGGCGGGGATAAAACGCTTGCTGCCGCGAACCAGCTCATCTTTATCCTTGAGGAAGAAGAACACCAGCAGCGGCACTAAGATGGCGTACACCATGAGCACCAAAAGTGATGCCGAGTAGCCAATCAACTGTTTACCCAGATCCAGTATATGTTGAGTATCCAGCAGCTTCTTGAGCTCACCCACCGAGGCGTCGAGTTGCTCGACACTTAAAAACTGCGGATACTGCTCGACCAAGCCCTTAAGGGTGATGAAACCTTTATCCAGCATGGTGGGCAGATCCGTCACCAGAGCCACCCCCTGACGCCAGATGCTGGGCACCAGGCCGAAGGTGATCAGCAGCATTACGCCAACAAACAGCACCAGCACCAGTGATGCCCCCGTGGTGCGGTTGATGCCTATTTTGACCATCTGCGCCACTGGCCATTCAAGCAAAAATGCCAGCACCAGAGCGACCAGCAAGGGCCCCAGGAGCCCGCCGGCGAAATAGATGATCAGGGCGATCCCAAGCAAAATCAGCATCAAGGTCACCGCTTGGGGATCACTAAATCTCTCTTTATACCAATTGGTAATGATTGAAAACATCTACTCTTCCTATTTAGAAACCAAGACCCGCCGCTCTGTAAATTAAGCGTTTAGGTCTGCAACATCGAGCATCATGAAAAATAATTAATCGGCGCCTCTGAAGCTAAAGAATCATTTCTATCTAAAGGCGCGTTAGAGTCGAAATCTACAACTCCACCAGGATAAAATTTAGTCGCCTCGAGTTATCGACAACACCAAGATCTCAGCATCGTTTTGTATTTCAACATATTGCCAGTTGGCCTTCTCAAGAAACCTGGGCACATCCTGGCGCGAACCACTGTCTTTAAGCTGTACCCGCAGCACGTCACCACAGGGCAACTGCTTGAGCGCCATCTTTAGCTTAACTAAGGCCAGGGGACATCGGTAGTGGGTTAAGTCAATAAAAGTCATAATGATCTTGCTAAAGGCAAACTCGGGCTATTATCCTAAGTCTCCAGTGAAACCACAAGCGAACAATGATGGCGAACCACTCGCCTCAGGGGCCAGACAAACTGAACTAATTGTCTCGATTTGGTTCCAACAAAGCAGACCCAGTTATCTATAAACGCTAAGGATAAGTTTGAGTAAAGTTAACAAAGCAAAATCCCTGGTTGCCGGCGCCTTGTCGATGGCCCTGTTCTCTATCGCCCCCTTAGGCTTTGCCAACAACGATCTGCCGGATCTTGGCACCGCGGCGGTGAACACCTTCAGCCTGGAGAAAGAAAACAGCTACGGCGACGCCTATATGCGGGTGATCCGCTCTTCGGCGCCCATGCTTAACGATCCCGTACTCAATCAATACCTGACCGAGCTGGGTAACCGTCTGGTGGCCCACGCGACGGGGGTAAAGACTCCCTTCTATTTCTTCCTGCTTAGAAACGATGAAATCAACGCCTTCGCCTTCTTCGGCGGCCATGTGGGGGTTCATACCGGCTTGTTCCTAAACGCCGATAACGAGAGCCAGCTGGCCTCGGTATTAGGCCACGAGATCACCCACGTGACCCAGCGGCACCTGGCGCGTTCGCTCGAGGCGCAGCAGAAGAGCTCTCCGGCGACCATAGCGGGTCTGCTCGGCGCTATCTTGCTCACCATTGCGGTGCCTCAGGTGGGCATGGCAGCCATGGCGACGACTCAGGCCTTAGCGACTCAGGCGCAGATCAACTACACCCGCCTGCATGAGAAAGAGGCAGACCGTATCGGCATGCAGATCTTGGTCGACGCCGGCTTCGATCCTAACGGCGCGGCGGACTTTTTCTCTAAGCTGGCCACACGCTACCGCTTTACCACTAAGCCGCCGCAGATGTTGCTGACGCACCCCTTGCCCGAATCGCGAATTGCCGAGGCGAGAAACCGGGCGGCGCAATATCCCCACAGGTATGTGGCCGATAATCTGGATTTTCAGCTAGCCAAGGCGCGTATTCAGGTGCGCTTCTCTAGCTATAGCGAAGAGGCGGCGCTGGCGCTATTTAACGACCAGATAAGAAAGAACAGCTACCAATTTGAAGAGGCGGCCCTGTACGGTAAGGCGCTTGCCCTACTGCGCGCCGAGAAGGCCAAGGAATCTGAGGTCATCATAGACAAGCTGCTCGCCAAAGATCCCAATAACCTCTTCTATATCGATACCAAGACTGATCTCCTACTGGAGCGCCATGAACATCAACAGGCTATCGATCTGCTGACCCGTGAGCGTAAGCTTAAGCCCACCTCTCAGGTGATCAACATCAACCTGGCCAACGCGCTTATCGAAAATGGTAAGGCCAAACAGGCCATTCCCCTGCTGGAAGATATGATCTTCCTCGATAAGCAGAATCAATTGCCGCTACAGCTGCTGAGCGATGCCTACAAGCAGACAGGCAACCGCGCCATGGAGCATTTTGTCAAGGCCGAAACCATGGCTCTGGCGGCGGACTATGATGGCGCCATAGATCAGCTCAACTTTGCTTACCGGCTGTCGGAGAAAAATCCGCTGCAGCTGGCGAAGATAGAGGCCAGGATCCGTCAGTTCAAACAGTCGAAGAAACAACTCGAACTGCTTTAGCAGCATAAGGTGAGCCGGGACCCTGTGACTCGACTCACCTTTTGCAGTAGAATGGCGGCAAATTTCTAGATATGGATAGAACTGCCATGACGCAAGTAAGCATAATTCATAACCCCCGTTGCTCTAAAAGCCGCCAAACCCTGGCGCTGCTGGAAGAGAAAGCCTGCGATATCCAAGTGATCGAATACCTCAAGACACCACTGACCAAGGTGGAGATCCGCAGCATCTTAGATAAGCTCGGCCTAGCGCCACGTGAGCTGATGCGCACCAAGGAAGAGGAATACAAGGCGATGAACCTGGCCGACGTCACCGACGACGAGGCGCTTATCCAGGCCATGGTCGATACTCCTAAGCTGATCGAGCGTCCTATCGTGCTGGCAAATGGTAAGGCGGCCATTGGTAGACCCCCAGAAAACGTACTGGCCATCCTGTAAGGCTGAGAGTCGAAATGAGCTCAAAGACACTGTTTCAAATTAGCCGCGCCGCCTATGTGACGCTGCTGCTGTTGATGACCGCCTGGTTTGGCAATCAAGGATTGACCGGACAATATTCGCTGATCTTCAGCCTGCTGTGGATCTTGCCCCTGCTGGCGCCGCTTAAGGGGATCTTAACCGGTCAGCCCTACACTTATGCCTGGGCAAGTTTCATTATCTGCCTCTATATGTTGCATGGCCTGACCCTGCTCTATGTCACCGAGACGGCACTGGTATTCGCCATCTGCGAGGTGGCATTGCTGAGCCTCTTGATGGTCACCTTGCCCTTCTACGCGCGCATCCGCGGTCGCGAATTGGGCTTGGGACTGAAGAAGCGCAAGAAATAGATGGCTCGATAAACAAGCATCTAACTTAAAAGGCACCAATTAGGTGCCTTTTTTATGGTGAGTCGTTAACGACTTGATATCCTGATAGCTAAAATACTGACCGTTAACAGCGCTAGGAGACTCGCGCGATTAAGACAGACGCTACAGGCGCAGCATCTCTTTTACGAAGGGAATAGTCAGCTTACGCTGATGTACCAGTGATGCCTTGTCCAGGCGATCGAGCACATCGAACAGGGTACGCAGATCCCGCGCCAGACGATTGAGCAAAAAGCGCCCAACATCTTCCGGCAGCTGTAATCCGCGCATCGCCGCACGGCGTTGCAGCGCCGCCAGCTTTTCCTCATCGGCCATAGGTTGTAGCTGATAGGTCAGCCCCCACTGCATACGAGACACCAGATCCGGCAGGGCAAATCCCGCATCGCTGGCCGTTGCACTGGCACTCACCACCAGGGCGCAGCGCTTATGTTCCGCCACCCGGTTGTAGAGATCGAACAGCGCCTCCTCCCATAGAGGATGCCCCGCAATGGCATCGATATCATCGATACAGACGAGATCTAACTGCTCTAGCCCCTCTAACAGTTCGGTAGAGATACTGGCATGTATGCCAAGCGGTAGGTAGAAGCTGCTGCGATTGAGCTCGTTGGCTCTGGCACAGGTGGCGTGCATCAGGTGAGTACGCCCCGCCTTGACCGGCCCCCACAGGTACACGGCCTTGTTGGCCCGCCCTTCGGCACATGCCTGCAGACTCTGGATCAGCTCGTCGTTACCGGCCGCGGGATAATAACTGTTAAAGGTCTCATCATCGGGCAGATAAACGGGTAAAGAAAGTTGTACCGGTGAATGGGGTGACACGTATAGGGATCTCGATCTTATCTTGTGACTGTATTGCCTGGGCGGCCTAATTTAGCACTCAGCATATTACCATTAGGCGCCCAGCTTACCTTAACGTCCTTGCCAAATATACTCGCGGCGCGGAGTCTGTGACGATGATAACGGATCCATCATCTCATCGACCCCCAATCCCGACTGCATGTTGAGCTGATCCGGGCTATTTGACTGCTCCAGGCTGCGGATCTTAGGCTCCAGGCTGATCAAACGATACAGATCTTCTTCGCTGCCAAAGAGTTGCAAGGAAAACTCAGCGGAGATCCCCTGCAACTTAGTCAGCGACACAGACTTAACCGCACTGAGTTGATGCAGGTATTTCTCAATATCCAGCAGCTGCTGACGGTCGGTTATCTCGACAAAAGTCAGCTGAGTACTGTTCGCCTCACCGCTATCGGCAATGGCGTAGCGCGCCACATAGTATTGACTGATCGTCTCGAAGATCGCCTTTACCGCGGCGTCCATATCGGCAACCTGAGCCGACTGAGTGGTCAGTGGATTAAACAGCGGCTGTTCGCTATTCGCCGGGTAGAGGGACAACTGATAGCTCACCTGACCATCTGGCTGATTGTCCAGCGACACCATGGCAAAGTAGTCACTGCCATAACGCTGACTGGCCTTAGCCACGGTATCGGCAAACATACCACGCACGTCGGTGACGCTGATGGCCATGGAATCATCGAGATCCATCATAGGCAGTAGCATGGGCACCCCGCGCGTCTGCGACATCTTGGCGATCAGGCTACGGCTCTCCAGCACAGAGGAGTCGTTGAGTAGCTCACGCTTACCCTCATTATCCTGAGCTAGCCACAACAGCGTCAGTGGACGCTGCTTGCCCCAAACGGGCAGCTGAGCCTGACGCAGTAGGCTGATGATCTTGGTGTGGTCGAATGAAGCCTGCAGGAACTGCTCACCGCCCTGCTCCTGGTAGCCAAACTGACGTATATAAGCGGTAGGTTCGGCAATGGCCTGAGCCACCAATGGCGCGCTAAGGGCGGCGCGATCGCCGGTATTTTTCAATACCACCTCTTGCATCGCCTGGCTTAGCGCCTGATTCTTTACCTGCTGGCTGCGATCGGCGATCTTAATCGCACTTCTGTCCAGCTCGGTCACCTCGACGGCGGCAACATTCAGACTCGCGGCGCAAAACGTACCTGCAAGCACCACAGAAAAAAGACTCTTAAACATCCGTATCTATATCTATTCACGAATACAATGGCGGCAGTGTAACACATAAGCCTTGACCATGCCTGTCTGCAAACGCCGTCAAATTAGCTTTTTTCTAAGGCTTTAATGAGGCAAGCCGGAGAATGTGATCAAGATAAGTGCAAATATGCTAGCAAGACGTTAACATTGTGCGGTTTAGCCATAAAAAGAGAATAACAATGAAACGTTTAGCAATCCCCCTACAGGGCGCGCAAATGCTGTTTGTCGCCTTTGGCGCCTTAGTATTGATGCCGCTGTTAACCGGGCTCGATACCAACGTCGCCCTCTTTACCGCCGGCATTGGCACCTTGCTCTTCCAGCTCGTGACCAAACGCCAAGTCCCCATCTTCCTCGCCTCCTCCTTCGCCTTTATCGCCCCCATCCTCTACGGTGTACAAACCTGGGGCATTCCCGCAACCATGGGCGGCCTGATGGCGGCAGGATGCGTGTATCTGGTGCTGGCCACCCTGGTGAAATTCAGAGGTGATGCTTTCATCAAAAGACTGCTACCTCCGGTTGTTGTCGGCCCTGTGATTATCGTGATCGGTCTGGGCCTTGCGCCGGTTGCCGTTAACATGGCGCTCGGTAAGAGCGGCGATGGTGGCCTGGTTCTGGTCGACCCAGAGCACGCCTTGATCATCTCCCTCGCCTCGCTGCTGACCACCATAGCCGTGGCTATCTTTGCCAAGGGAATCGTCAAGCTGATGCCAATCTTGGCTGGCATCATCGTGGGTTACGGCCTCAGCCTCTTCTTCGGCGTAGTCGATTTTGCCCCGGTCGCCCAGGCGAGCTGGTTAGCCATGCCTAACTTTGTGGCACCTGAATTTAACTGGCATGCCATCGCCTTCATGATCCCCGTGGCCATCGCCCCGGCGGTCGAGCATATTGGCGACATACTAGCGATCTCAAACGTGACTGGTAAAGACTATATGAAGAAGCCTGGCCTACACCGCACCCTGAGCGGCGACGGCATCGCGACCATAGCGGCATCGGTACTTGGCGGCCCACCAAACACCACCTACTCTGAGGTGACTGGCGCGGTGACGCTAACCAAGGCCTTCAACCCGGCCATCATGACCTGGACCGCCATCACCGCCATTCTGCTGGCCTTTATCGGCAAGCTCGGCGCGCTTATGCAGACCATCCCCGTACCTGTGATGGGCGGCATCATGTGTTTGCTGTTCGGCTCAATCGCCGCCGTCGGTCTGAACTCACTGATCAAGAATCATGTGGATCTCAGCGAGCCAAGAAACCTCTGCATCGTCGGCGTTACTCTGGTCTTTGGTATCGGCGGCATGGCATTTGGTATCGGCTCATTCAGCCTCACGGGGATCAGCCTTTGCGGTATCGTGGCCATCACCATGAACCTCCTGCTGCCCGAGGCACACGCCCGTCAGGAGCAAGAAGTCGCCTAAGGATCTCCGGACAGTCAACATGCTGACTGCATGGTTTATAGACACAAAAAAGCCCTTCATTTGAAGGGCTTTTCTTATCGGAGAGGAAGGATTAACCTTCTGCTTGGCTCAATTAAGATTAAGCCTCACCCTCTTGATCAGCATATTTGGCCGCCGTATCGGCGATCAGAGTCTGTAGTTCACCCTTCTGATACATCTCGGTCAGGATGTCGCAACCACCAATCAGCTCACCTTCTACCCAAAGCTGTGGAAAGGTTGGCCAGTTCGCGTATTTAGGCAGCTCGGCACGGATATCGGGATGCTGCAAAATATCAACATAGGCAAATTGAGCACCGCAGTTAATCATGATCTGCGCCACTTGCGAAGAAAATCCACAGCTAGGAAGCTTAGGAGACCCTTTCATGTAAACGATGATAGGATTTTCAGCGATTTGCTGTTTGATTTTTTCTACAGTTTCGTTTATGTCCATCTTCTTTCCTAAATTTTGCAGCAAAGCTACGTCAACAAATTTAGCCTATTGTACGCTAGGTTCACAGATAACGAAAACCTACTTTTTTCAGGGTTATTCACTGAGTTAGGTTATCGATTGAATTAATCTAAAAAATCAAACAAACAATGATTCACATCACAACTTTATCAGGTAGAATGTGCCTCTGTGAGCAAACCTAAAAAGACAATTGAATGTCAATGGAGAAAAAACATGGCTTTTGAATTACCAGCACTGCCTTATGCGAAGAACGCACTCGAGCCCCATATTTCCCAGGAAACCATCGAGTATCACTATGGTAAGCATCACAACACCTATGTAGTGAAACTAAATGGTCTTGTTGAAGGTACTGAACTTGCCGAAAAGAGCCTAGAAGAGATCGTTAAAACTTCTACTGGCGGCATCTTCAACAACGCAGCTCAAATCTGGAACCACACTTTCTACTGGAACTGTCTAGCACCTAACGCTGGCGGCGCAGCAACTGGCGACATCGCCGCAGCTATCGACGCAGCCTTCGGTTCTTTCGATGCATTCAAGGCCCAGTTCACCGACGCAGCCGTTAACAACTTCGGTAGCGCTTGGACTTGGTTAGTGAAGAAAGCTGACGGTAGCCTGGCCATCGTTAACACTAGCAACGCTGCTACCCCACTGACTGACGAAGGTGTTACACCCCTTCTGACTGTTGACGTTTGGGAGCATGCTTACTACATCGATTACCGTAACGTACGTCCTGATTACATGGCGGCATTCTGGAACCTGGTTAACTGGGAATTCGTTAACAGCAACTTCGCTGCTTAATCTAATTCGACCAGATTTGAAAAGGAGCCTCCCGGCTCCTTTTTTTATTGCCTGCCAAAAACCTTAGCCCCTTACGCTAACTCAGACTAGCAACGCATTTCGAGCTACTTGCACAAGTTAAGTTCATTGCTAAGTAGCCGATTCCGCTCGCATATTCCCCCTCAAGAACTCACTCAAATACACACTCAACTTCTGTAGATAATGATCTTTCAAATTCGATGCCTCATCACCGATCTTACTCCCCATTCCTCCATAACAAAGCAGCCCCAAAGCTCCTTAAGCAAACTATCCTAGACAAGTCACTACAGTTGCAATAATTGCATTTGCAACTGTTTGTCATTGTTTTTATTGTCTTTTTTGATACCTAGATCTCGTTTAAGGACTATTATTAGTAGTAGGTCACTGATTTTCAGTTGTCCCTTAAGACATACCGTTGGCTTTTCAGGGGGTGGAACATGGGCATTTTCGAGCATTATCAACAGCGCTATGAAAAAAAATTAGATGAAGAGTATTCACTACAAGAGTTTCTGGCTATCTGTAAAGAAGACAGGATCGCCTACGCATCGGCGGCCGAGCGACTGCTTACGGCCATAGGTAAGCCGGAGGTCATAGACACCTCTAAAGATCCGATCCTTAGCCGCATCTTCTCCAACAGGCTAATCTCTCGCTATCCCGCCTTTAAAGATTTTTACGGCATGGAAGATTCTATCGAGCAGATCGTCGCCTACCTCAAACACTCGGCCCAGGGACTGGAAGAGTCGAAACAGATCCTCTATCTCCTCGGGCCTGTGGGCGGCGGTAAGTCCTCCCTGGCCGAGAAACTCAAGTCATTGATGCAGAAAGTGCCCATCTATGTGCTGAGCGCCAATGGCCAACGCAGCCCAGTCAACGACCACCCCTTCTGTCTGTTCAATCCGGAGGAGGATGGGGAGCTGCTTAAGAACGAATACAACATACCCGAGCGCTACCTCAAGACCATAATGTCACCCTGGGCGGTGAAGCGCCTGCATGAGTTTGGCGGCGACATCTCCCAGTTCAAGGTGGTCAAGGTCTTCCCCGCCATCCTGGATCAGATTGGGATAGCCAAGACAGAGCCAGGCGATGAGAACAACCAGGATATCTCATCGCTCGTCGGTAAGGTGGATATCCGTCAGCTGGAGCACTACGCCCAGCATGACGCCGATGCCTACTCCTACTCGGGCGCCTTGTGCCGTGCCAACCAAGGCCTGATGGAATTCGTTGAGATGTTTAAGGCGCCGATCAAGGTGCTGCACCCCTTGCTGACCGCCACCCAGGAGGGTAACTACAACGGCACCGAAGGCCTGTCGGCCCTACCCTTCAACGGCATCATTCTGGCGCACTCTAACGAGTCGGAATGGACCACATTTAGAAACAACAAGACCAACGAGGCCTTCTTAGATAGGGTCTACATAGTCAAGGTGCCCTATTGTCTCAGGGTGTCAGAAGAGATCCAGATCTACGAGAAACTGCTCACCAACTCAGAGCTGGCTCAGGCGCCCTGTGCGCCGTATACCCTAGAGACGCTGGCCCAATTTAGCGTGCTGTCACGCATCAAGGCGCCGGAAAACTCCTCCATCTACTCTAAGATGCGGGTCTATGATGGCGAGAGCCTAAAAGATACCGATCCTAAGGCCAAGTCTTATCAGGAGTATCGCGACTATGCCGGCGTGGATGAAGGGATGCAGGGGCTCTCTACCCGCTTCGCCTTTAAGATCCTCTCTAAGGTGTTTAACTTCGATCACAGCGAGATCGCCGCCAACCCTGTGCACCTCTTCTATGTGCTGGAACGCCAAATTGAACAGGAACAGTTCCCCGCCGAGACGGCAGAGCGCTACATGGAGTTTCTAAAAGGCTATCTCACCCCTAAATATATCGAGTTCATCGGTAAAGAGATCCAGACCGCCTACCTGGAATCCTATTCTGAATATGGCCAGAACATCTTCGACCGCTATGTCACCTACGCCGATTTTTGGATCCAGGATCAGGAGTACCGGGACCCAGAGACAGGCCAGCTGTTCGATCGCGCCGCCCTCAATGCAGAGCTTGAGAAGATAGAAAAACCTGCGGGGATCAGTAACCCGAAAGACTTCCGCAACGAGATCGTCAACTTCGTGCTGCGCGCCAGGGCCAACAACGAAGGCTCTAACCCGCTGTGGACCAGCTACGAGAAACTGCGTACCGTCATCGAGAAGAAGATGTTCTCCAACACAGAAGATCTGCTGCCGGTTATCTCATTCAATACCAAGACCTCCACAGACGATCAGCGTAAGCACGACGATTTCGTCAATCGTATGATGGAGAAAGGCTACACCAAGAAACAGGTCAGACTCCTGTCTGAGTGGTATTTACGGGTTCGTAAATCATCTTGATACCCGTACACGGGGAGCTTGCTCCCCGCTAGTCTTGGGAGGTGCGCATGGCTAATTTTATCGATAGAAGATTGAATACTAAGGGAAAGAGTACAGTCAATCGTCAACGTTTCATCAACCGCTATAAGCAACAGATCAAGAAGGCCGTCAGTGACGCCGTGACCCGACGCAGCGTGACCGACATAGATAAAGGCGAGAAGATCAGCATCCCCACCCGGGATATCAGCGAGCCCACCTTTCATCAGGGACAAGGGGGCATGCGCGAGCGGGTGCATCCGGGTAATGATCAGTTCTCCCGCGGCGATAAGGTGGAGCGTCCGCCCCAGGGCGGTGGACAAGGCAGCGGCCAAGGGGATGCGTCAAATTCAGGTGAAGGCCAGGACGATTTCGTTTTTCAGATCTCCAAAGATGAATATTTGGAGTTGCTGTTTGAAGATCTCGAACTCCCCAACCTGCAGCGCAATCGCCTCAATAAACTGGTGGAGTATCAAACCTATCGCGCCGGTTTTACCAATGATGGCGTGCCCGCCAACATCAACATCATTCGCTCGCTGCGCTCATCCCTGGCACGGCGGATCGCCATGTCCTCCTCGAAGAAGGCGCTGCTGAAAGAGCTAAAAGCAGAGCTGGAGGCCCTAGAGCAGACACCCGGTTCGGAGGCGGAGAAGATCATCGCCTTGAAGGAGCAGATAGCGGAGCTTGAGGCCAAGATTGCCAAGGTACCCTTTATCGACACCTTCGATCTCAGATACAACAATTTCGCCAAACGCGAGGTGCCCTCGAGCCAGGCAGTGATGTTCTGTCTCATGGATGTCTCTGGCTCTATGGATCAAGCCACCAAAGATATGGCCAAACGCTTCTATATCCTGCTCTATCTGTTTCTCACCCGTACCTATAAGAATCTGGAGGTGGTCTACATACGGCACCACACCCAGGCAAAAGAGGTGGATGAACACGAGTTTTTCTACTCCCAGGAAACCGGCGGCACCATAGTCTCCAGTGCGCTCAAGCTGATGCATGAGATCCAGCGTGAGCGTTATCCAGAGAGCGAATGGAACATTTATGCAGCGCAGGCATCGGATGGCGACAACTGGGCCGATGACTCCCCTACCTGCCGCCAGATCCTCGAGCGTAAGTTGCTACCTGTGGTGCGTTACTTTAGCTATATCGAGATCACCAACCGCGCCCATCAAACCCTGTGGCGTGAATACGAAGGACTACAGAAGACTCACGATAATATTGCAGTTCAGCACATTAAACAGGCCGAGGACATCTACCCTGTATTTAGAGAACTGTTTAAGAAACAAGCTGTTTAGGGGGCCTTATGAGTTCAAAAAAGAAGCGCACTGTATTAGATGACGGCCCGGACTGGACCTTCGAGCTGCTGGAATCTTATCTCACCGAGATCGAACGGGTGGCGGATCACTACCGTCTGGATACTTATAAAAATCAGATAGAGGTGATCACCGCCGAGCAGATGATGGATGCCTATGCGGGGATCGGCATGCCCATTGGCTACACCCATTGGTCCTTTGGTAAGAAGTTTATCGAAACCGAGCAAGGCTATAAGCGTGGCCAGATGGGGCTGGCCTACGAGATAGTGATCAATTCCGATCCCTGTATCGCCTACCTGATGGAGGAGAACACCATTACCATGCAGGCGCTGGTGATGGCGCACGCCTGTTTCGGCCACAACAGCTTTTTTAAGAGCAACTATCTGTTTAAAACCTGGACCGACGCCAGCTCTATTATCGATTATCTGGTGTTTGCCAAAAACTATGTCAGGGAGTGTGAGGAGCGCTATGGTGAGGATCAGGTAGAGTTAGTGTTAGACTCTTGCCACGCCCTGATGAACTACGGCGTCGACCGCTATAAGCGTCCCAGCGAGATCTCACTCAAAGAGGAAAAGGTACGCCAGAAAGAACGTGAGGCCTACCTGCAGAGCCAGGTGAACGATCTTTGGCGCACCATCCCCCTGACGCAGGACACCCAAAAGCAGCAGAGCGCGCCTAATTTTCCTGCCGAGCCCCAAGAGAATATTCTCTACTTCATCGAGAAAAATGCCCCACTGCTCGAGCCCTGGCAGCGGGAGATAGTGCGGATCGTGCGTAAGATGGGACAGTATTTCTATCCTCAGAGGCAGACCCAGGTGATGAATGAAGGCTGGGCCACCTTTTGGCACTACACGATCCTCAACCACCTCTACGACGAGGGGCTGGTCTCCGACCGCTTCATGATAGAGTTTTTGAAAAACCACACCAATGTGATAGCCCAGCCGAGCTATAACAGCCCCTACTATTCAGGCATCAACCCCTATGCACTGGGCTTTAACATGTTTGTCGACATCCGCCGCATCTGCGAGTCGCCCACCGACGAGGATAAACGTTGGTTTCCCGATATCGCCGGCAGCAACTGGCTCGATACCCTGCACTTCGCCATGGAAAACTTTAAAGACGAGAGCTTTATCAGCCAATATATGTCACCTAACATCATTCGCCAGTTCAAGTTTTTCAGTATCTTAGACGATGACAAGAAAAACTATCTCAGTATTTCGGCGATCCATGATGACCTGGGTTACCAGGAGATCCGCCAGACACTGTCCCAGCAGTACAACCTGTCTAACCTTGAACCTAACATCCAAGTGCAAAGCGTTGCCATCTCAGGCGATCGCTCGTTGACGCTGCGCTATATACCCATCAATCGTATTCCACTGGATAAGAGCTGCCAGCAGGTGGTCAAACACCTGCACAGACTATGGGGCTTTAATGTCACCTTGGAAGAGATTAACGATCAGGGCGAGCCTATCGTGATTGCCAGCTGCCCGGAAAAGCTCTCGGAATCTGATCCTGCTTCTTAGGGGGATAGAAAAAAAGGGAATGGGTGAATGGATACGGGGAAATAAGGGCATAAAAAAAGCGCCACTAAGGCGCTTTTCTCATTTCAGATCCGCTATTAAGCAAATTTGAAATCCACGTGCTCGATCATAGGCTTGAACGCGTGACGTTGCATAGCTTGAACACGAACTTTAACTTCTTTACCGTCTAGAACGATAGTGATGTCGCTGTTGTAGAAATCATCGTTAGTTTGGATGTTGATGATTGAACGGTGTTCGAATTCGATAGAAACGGCTTCTTTGCCCGCACCATAGATAACTGCAGGAACTTTACCAGCATGACGTAGGCGGCGGCTCGAACCTTTCCCAATTTCAGTGCGGGTTTGTGCGGTAATTGTGTAAGACATAATTTACTCACTTAAATCAATAGTAATATAGGTGGTCATCGCTTTCGACCAACAATGACCTCATTTAAAGCGAGCGAATACTAGCACAGTGATCCGGCTTTAACAAACCTTAAGTGAGTCAAAGCCGGTATTTAGCTTACCAGGTACGGATGGGGCCGGTATCGACGTGCACAAAGCCTGAGCTTGGGTAATAACCAACACCGCCGAGTTTTAGAGAGATCGCCGCATCACGCAGATCTTTAAGGTTGACGTCAGGCAGTGCGATATCCATCGCCATCCCCTTCATATGATAACTCTTCTTCGCCACCCCAGAGCTGCGATTGGCCAGCATCTGATTAGTCTTAGACGAACGATATCCTGAGATCACATGAAAATCTTCGTCGACCTGTAGGGTCTGCTTCAGCGAAAAAAGCAGATCGAATAGGCGCTTATCCATGGGCGCCGTCTCGTTTTGACGATGATCCCGCAACAGGTGATTAAAATCATTCAAGGTATTTGTTTGATAATCACCATCGATCCAATAGCTTCCCTGCCCCCGTTCTCCTGTATGCCTATTGTAAAACCCTAGGGATCTTACTCCTTGTGTCGAGCGACTCGCTCGCGCTTTAGACGGCACCATAGAAAACATTGCTACACCACCTAGGCCTAATAACAACTGCCTACGCGCAGGACAAACTATCGTCACATCAACACCACCGTTTACTTTTTAACCAAAACAGCGGACAAGTTAACCTTAATTTAGGGGGAGATCAAGTGTTACTTTCTGACAGAGGCCAGATAAACACTGGGCTAGCGGCTATTTGGCAGCGTGCAGACTCAGACTAATATTTTGATTCTTTTTGTATATGTCGTCTCTAAACTGGGCAATATTGTCGTCATCCAGCCAGGAGGTCCAATACACTAGATGTATAGGTAGGCCCGCATCGAAGGCAAACCACTGAGTCTTATCTCGCTCGATTTGCATACGTACCCAGGTCTGCTTGTCACGCACCAGATGCGAAGCCATCCAGTTGGCTAACTGTTCAACTTTTTCGATCCGAATACAACCCGATGAGAGCGCCCTGTCGCTGCGCTGGAACAGCGCCTTGTCTGAGGTATCGTGTAGATAGACACTGTACTCGTTAGGAAAGAAGAACTTGTAGCGTCCCAGGGTATTTCCTACCCCAGGCTTTTGCACCAGACGATAGGGAAACTTACCCTTGGCGATGTCGCGCCATTCATCATCACTTTTGATGACCCGCTCTCCCTGATAGTCAAACACCTCGAAGTTGCGGCTGCTGATGTAGCTGCCATCCTCTCTCACCTTGGGCAGGAGATCATGGGTCAACAAGCGGCGCGGCACCCGCCAGCTGGGATTAAGCACCAGATTCTTTATCTCGCCGCTGATGATAGGCGTCTGGCGATAGGGCTTACCGACGATCACCTTAGACCTGAGCGCCACTTGGTTATCATCCACCAACCACATCTCATAGGCGGGGATATTAATTAGCAGATAGCGCTTGCCTATGTCAGCCAGATACTCGGCCCGGCGGATAAAGTTAACCGCCAAGAGCTGAGCACGCTCTCTGGGAGTGCGGTTGAGCCAACTCAGGGTTGCGGGGCCTATGATGGCATCAGGCTTGAGGCCATGGCGGGTCTGAAATTTGATCATGGCCGCTTTTAACGTCTCATCGAAATAGAGGCCACTGGTATCCCCCTGGGGATAGTCCCCCAAGGCCTGCAGTCGCACTCTTATATCGGGGATGACTCTATGACTGTCACCGGGCTTTAGCCAGCCCTGGGGCTCGAGTGGCAACCAGGACTCATAGCGTGCCAACCAAAGAAGATAGCGCACGCGATTACTCATCATCAGATAATCGGCTACCTGAGGCTCGCTGGCGATAACGCTGGTATAGGGATCGTCAGGCGCCAAAGGAAAGTCGCCGGTCGCTATGCCTTGGCGCTGCCAAAACTGAGCGGCGGCCTGGGCTATGGTATAGAGCCTTGCAGGGGACAGAGCTCCTTCCGCGCTAAGCTGCTCACGGTAGCGCTCAAACTCGCTGGAGGCACTGGCAAGGTGGATCACTTCCACCTGATCAAGCAGTGCCTGATTTGCCGCAGCGAGACGCTCATCGGCAACGCCTAAGCATGACCAACACAGCAGAAGCAATATGAAAATGCGTCTCAAAGCCATAAAAACCTCCTTGGATAATTATGGCTCATAGTTGACAGGGCAACCTAGGCGACTAAAGACGGATTTTTTATAAGCTAATGCCCGGTCCTAACAAACCAGGCATTTTGAAAAAGAAGGCTAGGACGCGAACTAGCTGAGGGTCGAACGTGTGATTAAGGTTTTGCCCGTGCCAGGATAGTACCTTAACTGCCAGTTTTCACTGCCTTTTGCTCTGTTGTCGCGAATATAGTTAAAGTAACAATAGGTGTTGCTATTACTGATCTCGCCACCAGAGAACCAATAGACGATATCGTTACCGCCGCCAAACGCCGCATCACCATGTTGCGCCAACTGGTAGTCATTATTATCTAACAAGCCCTCCCAAAGTTGACGGCAGAACTCCCCTTGCAGCAAGGTACCATTGTTACCATCTGCCTGGGTTGTCTGCCCCAGCGGGTAGCCTGTTGTGGTCGAATCGATAGTACCATCACCAAAGCAGGCAAGATCCACCACATGACCACTCGCCCCCGCAGCCGCCCAGCAGCTGTGATAGAGGGACACACCCGAGGTAAAGGCGGCAAACGTTCCCTTCGCCGCGCTGTCGTGGGCATCCTGGCCGACCGAAATAAACCTCGGCAAGGCAACCACGGCCAGTATCGCCAACACGACAATTACCACCACTAACTCAATCAGGGTAAATCCGCTTACTCTACGCATTTCGATTCAAGACCTTAATAAGCAATGCATTAAAAGAATGCTGTAAAACGATTCTTCAAATAATTGTATTACGCCTTTAGCAAAATCCCAGCAGGCAAAAGTGCAAAATGCGATAGGTGCATGATTTTTATTAATTAAATAGAAGTTTTTTAGTGAACAAACAAAAAGGCCCCAACTTACGTTGAGGCCTTTTTGTCATCAATTGATGGTACCCGAGGCCGGACTTGAACCGGCACGCTGTTACCAGCGAGGGATTTTAAATCCCTTGTGTCTACCAATTCCACCACTCGGGCAAAGTGTGTTTTACCGCATATTTGCACTAAAACATAAAGTGGAGGCGCGACCCGGAGTCGAACCGAGATCGACGGATTTGCAATCCGCAGCATAGCCATTCTGCCATCGCGCCTTAGGTTAAGATTGGAGCGACATATCGGGTTCGAACCGATGACCTATACCTTGGCAAGGTATCGCTCTACCAACTGAGCTAATGTCGCTTACTTCATCTTATTCCGCGTCAGAGTCTTAACGAGCTTTCCCCTGACTGCGGATTGGCATTCTACCGATTTACCCTCAAGTGTCAACGCCCTATTTCACCTTAATGCACTGTTTGGACACTAAGTGATCGCATTGCATTTTAATTGTTCGATTCGTCTGTGAGATCCGCCCAGGCGGCCATAATGTAGCTCACCATGGACCAAAACGTCAGAATAGCCGCCACGTAAAACAGTGCCATCGCCGTATAAGTCAGAAACTCATTAGGCTTCCAGATAAGGCCTATGATCGCCACCATCTGCGCCGCCGTCTTATACTTGCCTATCCAAGACACGGCAACCGCACCGCGCTTGCCAATCTCGGCCATCCATTCACGCAGCGCTGAGATCACTATCTCACGACCAATCATAAACAGCGCCGGCAGGGTCAGCCAGATACTCTTATATTCGGCCACCAAGAGCACCAGCGCCGTGGTCACCATGATCTTGTCGGCAACAGGATCTAAGAATGCACCGAAACGGGTCGATTGCTGTAATTTTCGCGCCGCATAGCCATCTAGTGCATCGGTCACCGCCGCCAGCCAAAATACGAACGCAGCCGCAAAGGGTGACCAGGTGTAAGGCACATAAAAAAGCACTACAAAAACAGGTAGTAATATTAATCTAAAAAATGTGAGAGCTATCGGTACATTAAACGGCATGTGAAAACCAATTATCTATAAGCAGCGCCAATCTTGCCTTAATTTTCTCACCCTCGCAACGCATCATGTATTGTTTGTGCCATTTCTAGGCTAATGCCCGGCACTTTAGACAATTGCGCTACGCTGGCCCCCTTAACCTGCTGTAAACCACCTAAGTATTGCAACAACGCCTTGCGACGCTTAGGTCCCACCCCAGGGATAGACTCGAGCGTCGAGGTATTGCGGGTCTTCTGGCGTTTGTTACGGTGGCCGGTTATCGCGAAGCGGTGTGACTCGTCGCGAATATGTTGGATCAGATGCAGCGCGCCGGAATCAGCCGGTAGACTAAAGGCCACCTCGTTCTCGCCATAGATGAGGGTCTCGAGTCCGGGTTTACGCCCCTCCCCCTTTGCCACACCGATGAGCGTCGGTGCCACATCCAGGTGAGCAAACTTTTCATTTACCACCTTCTGGGCGATCCTCAGCTGTCCCATGCCGCCGTCGATAAAGAGGATGTCGGGGATCTTGCCGTCTGCCTCTATCTTATCGAACCGTCGACCGATCGCCTGTTTCATCGCCGCGTAATCGTCTCCAGGGGTGATCCCTGAAATATTATAGCGGCGATATTCTCCCTTGCTCGGTCCTTCGCGATTAAACACCACACAGGAAGCCACAGTGCTCTCCCCCATGGTATGGCTGATATCGAAGCATTCCATGCGATTGATCGCCTGACTCTGCTCCAGCGCCTCTTCCAGCAGTAAGAAACGCTCCTCGACGGTATTTTGGTGAGACAGACGAGTCTCTACCGCATTCTTGGCGTTAGCATCGGCGATACGCAGGAAACTGGCGCGCTCGCTGCGCACCTTGGTCTTGATCAGCAGGCGTCTATTGGAGGCCTGAGCAATTGCCTCCTCCAGCTCATTGATATCTTCAAATTCATGGCTGACCACTATCTCCCTCGGCAGCGTGCGCTGACTGTCGACATTCAGATAAAACTGCAACATGAAGGCGCGCAGCACCTCACTGACCTCAGTCTCGTCCGGCACGCTAGGATAATAGCTGCGACTGCCGAAGATCTTACCGTTACGAATAAACAGCAGATGGAAACAGGCGATGCCAGAGGCGTAGTAGGCGCCAATCACATCCATGTCACCAGAATCGTTGGACACCTCCTGCTGCTCGGCGACGCGGCGAAGCGCACTGATCTGATCGCGATAGCGGGCAGCCTCCTCGTAATTAAGGTCCATAGCCGCCTGCTCCATCTTGCCCACCAGGGTAGCGATCACCTGTTGATCCTTGCCTCGCAGGAACAGGCTCGCGAGTTTTACCTGCTCGGCATAATCTTCATCGCTTATCTTACCCACACAGGGGGCGCTGCAGCGGGCGATCTGATATTGCAAACAGGGGCGGGAGCGCGCCTTATAGTAGAGATCGTCACACTGACGGATAGGAAATAGCTTCTGCATCAGATGCAGGCTTTCGCGCACCGCGCCGCCGTTGGGATAGGGACCGAAATAGTGCCCCTTCTCCCGCTGAGGCCCGCGGTGATAAGCAAGCCTTGGATGACGGTGGCCACTCAGAAAAATATAGGGGTAAGACTTATCGTCTCTAAGCAGCACATTGTATCTGGGCATGTACTGCTTGATGTAATCGTTTTCCAGGATCAGCGCGTCGGTTTCGCTGGGGGTCAGAGTCACATCGATATTGGCAATGTGAGACACCAATGCCTGAGTCTTGACATTAGGCAGATTACGCCTGAAATAGGAGCTGAGGCGCTTCTTGAGATCTTTGGCCTTGCCCACATAGATGACGACCCCCTGTGCATCGTACATGCGATAAACGCCGGCAGAGGAGGAAACGGTTTTTAAAAACTGGGTCGCATTAAAGCTATCTGTCACATCGAGGCCATAAAAGTCACGCGGGTTAACACTAGAACTGGCCGGTATCCAACATCTTGTAGCGGATCGCCAATCGGGTCAGCTCGACATCACCGCTGATCCCAAGCTTGGCAAATAAGCGATAACGATAGCTGTTGACCGTCTTAGGGCTCAGATTGAGCTGCTCAGAGATATCGCTAACCCGCTCACCATTGGTGATCATCATCATGATCTGCAATTCGCGCTCAGACAAGGACTTAAACGGGTTATCTTCCGACTGATTGAACTGACTCAAAGCCATCTGCTGGGCAATCTCCGGCGAGAGATAACGCTGGCCATGAGCCACCTGACGAATTGCCTGTATCACCTCGGGAGGCGTCGCGCCCTTGGTCAGATAGCCGGAGGCGCCCGCCTGCATTACCTTGGTCGGGAAAGGATCTTCTGTATGTATGGTCAAGACGATGATCTTGGCATGGGACTGATAGCGCAAGATCTTGCGTGTCGCCTCGAGTCCGCCAATGCCAGGCATATTCATGTCCATCAGGATCACGTCAGCCTCGTTATTACGGCACCACTGCACGGCAGATTCACCATCACCTGCTTCGCCGACAACCTTGATACCGCGCTCATCCTCTAGGATGCGGCGGATTCCTGTTCTTACTAACTCATGGTCATCAACTAAAAATACAGAAATCAACTTCAATCTACCCTTCAGCTAATACTCGGCCCACATAGACGGCATGTCGGCAACAGATTGTAATTTATCCCAAATGGGGTTAAGAAGAAAGCGGAAATTAAGTGCAACTAAGCATATGAATTATAAGTGAACTATTTTTATTCGCCGCGAAGCTTAAGGAACAATTATAGCACTCAACCTTAAGTCCTAGCTGCCCTTCATACTAAAGCACTATCATCTGAAAACGAAAAAGGATGCCGGGGCATCCTTTTATTGAGTGAATATTGTCTTACCCCAAGGATTCGGGCACACAGACCCAGCCTTGCATCAGCACGCGCGCGCTGCGGCTCATGCTGACTTTTTCGACCTGCCAGCGACCATCTTGCTCGCTTGCCTTGGCGCCCACCTTGAGGGTCCCTGAGGGATGACCGAAACGCACACTCTCACGGGCCTGCCCGCCCGCCGCCTGATTGACTAAGGTGCCGGGAATCGATGCCGCCGTGCCAATGGCCACCGCCGCTGTTCCCATCATGGCGTGATGCAGCTTGCCCATAGACAGCGCGCGCACGTGCAGGTCTATCTCATCTGCAGCGATCTGCTTACCGCTAGAGGAGGTATAGGCCTTAGCCGGAGCAACAAACGCGATCTTGGGCGTGTGTTGACGACCAGCAGCCTCCTCGAGAGACTGAATCAGCCCCATCTGCAGGGCGCCGTGGGCGCGTATGGTTTCAAAGCGCTCAAGCGCGGCCGCATCACCGTTGATCGCCTCCTGCAACTCAGTGCCCTGGTAACCCAGCTGCTCCGCCTTAAGGAAGATGGTAGGGATACCGGCATTGATAAAGGTGGCATCGAAGACAGGTTCGCCCGGTACCTCCAGCTTATCAACCAGATTGCCCGTAGGGAACATATCACCCTCGCCATCGGCGGGGTCGACAAACTCCACCAGCACCTCTGCCGCCGGGAAAGTCACACCGTCGAGCTCGAATTCCCCAAGCTCCTGCACCTCACCATCGACCATAGGCACATGGGCGATGATGGTCTTGTTGATATTGGCCTGCCAGATCTTCACCACGGCTGTGCCGTTGTCTGGGATCTTAGCGCTATCCACCAAACCCTGGGTGATGGCAAAGGCGCCCACCGCCGCGGTCAGGTTACCGCAGTTACCACTCCAATCGACGAACGGCTTGTCTATGGCCACCTGACCGAAGAGGTAATCCACGTCATGATCATCGCGTTGACTCTTATCCAGAATCACCGTCTTACTGGTACTAGATGTGGCACCGCCCATGCCGTCCGTGTGCTTGCCGTAGGGATCTGGACTGCCGATCACCCGAAGCAATAAAGCATCACGGGCCGGGCCCGGCTGCTGGGCATTTAAAGGCAGATCCTTTAACGCAAAAAAGACACCCTTGCTGGTGCCACCGCGCATATAAGTTGCCGGAATTTTCATCTGTTTCATTGGCTTACCCTTTAAAAAGCGGGCAAGGCATAATCGCCCTACCCACTATTGACTGCCCTTAGGCGTTCGCTTCGAGGAAATCCTGCGCGAAGCGCTGCAACACACCGCCTGCCTGATAGACAAGTACCTCATCGGCAGTGTCTAAGCGACAGGTCACAGGCACCTCGACACGCTCACCGTTTTGACGGGTGATCACCAGCGTCAGATCTGCCCTAGGTGTCGGCGAGCCAATCACATCGAAGGTTTCACTACCGTCGATGCCATAGGTGTGACGGTTTTCACCGGCCTTGAACTCCAGCGGTAGTACGCCCATACCCACCAGGTTAGTACGGTGAATACGCTCGAAGCCTTCGGCGACAATCGCCTCAACCCCAGCCAGTCTCACCCCTTTGGCCGCCCAGTCGCGGGACGAACCCTGACCATAGTCGGCGCCGGCGATGATGATCAGCGGCTGCTTACGATCCATATAGGTCTCGATCGCCTCCCACATACGCATCACCTCACCTTCTGGCTCGAGGCGAGTCAGTGAGCCTTGCTTGACTTCACCGTCCACCAACGCCATCTCGTTGATCAGCTTAGGGTTGGCAAAGGTCGCACGCTGGGCCGTCAGGTGGTCGCCCCTATGGGTCGCATAAGAGTTAAAGTCCACCTCGGGTAGGCCCATCTTCGCCAGGTATTCGCCGGCGGCGCTGCTAGCCAAGATGGCGTTTGAAGGCGAGAGATGATCTGTGGTGATGTTATCCCCAAGTACCGCCAGCGGACGCATGCCCTTCAGGGTACGCTCACCGGCAAGCGCGCCTTCCCAGTAGGGAGGACGACGAATATAGGTACTCTGTGGACGCCAATCATACAGAGGGTTCACATCCTCTCCATAGTCCACCGCCAGGTCGAACATAGGGGTGTAGATATCCCTAAACTGCTGCGGCTTAACGCTCGCCTTGACGATGGCATCGATCTCTTCATCGCTCGGCCAGATATCTTTGAGGCGAATCGGCTCGCCCTTGTCATCTTGACCTAAGATATCTTTCTCAATATCGAATCTGATGGTACCCGCGATAGCATAGGCCACCACCAATGGCGGCGAGGCCAGAAACGCCTGCTTGGCATAGGGGTGGATACGACCGTCGAAGTTACGGTTGCCCGACAATACGGCGGTAGCGTACAAGTCTCTGTCGATCACTTCTTGCTGGATCACAGGGTCAAGTGCCCCGCTCATGCCGTTACAGGTGGTGCAGGCAAAACCTACGATACCAAAGCCTAGTTGCTCCAGCTCAGGCAGAAGCCCCGCATCTTTTAAGTAAAGCTCGGCCACCTTAGAGCCAGGCGCGAAAGAGGTTTTCACCCAGGGCTTACGCACTAAGCCAAGCTCATTGGCCTTCTTGGCGAGCAAGCCCGCTGCTATTACGTTTCTTGGGTTACTTGTGTTGGTACAGCTGGTGATGGCGGCGATGATCACAGCGCCATCCGGCATCAGCTTCTCGTCCTGCTCAACCACACCGGCGATGCCTTGACTGGCCAGCTCGCTGGTTGCCACGCGGCGATGCGGGTTAGAAGGACCGGCGATATTACGCACAACGCTGGAGAGATCGAAGGTCAGCACCCGCTCATACTCTGCGTCTTTCAGGCTGTCGGCCCACAGACCCGTGGTCTTGGCGTAGTTTTCCACCAGCTTGACCTGCTCGCTATCACGACCCGTGATGGTGAGATAGTCGATAGTTTGCTGATCGATATAGAACATACCCGCCGAGGCGCCAAATTCAGGCGTCATGTTGGAGATGGTAGCGCGATCCCCAAGGGTGAGGTCCGCAGCCCCTTCACCGAAGAACTCAAGATAGGCTGAAACCACCTTCTCTTGGCGTAAAAACTCAGTCAGTGCCAGCACGATATCCGTGGCCGTGATGCCGCTCTGACGCTTACCCGTCAGCTCGACACCGACGATGTCCGGCAGACGCATGTAGGATGGGCGACCCAGCATGACGTTCTCGGCTTCGAGACCGCCCACGCCTATGGCGATAACGCCCAACGCATCCACGTGAGGCGTATGGCTGTCGGTACCCACCAGCGTATCGGGGAAGGCCACGCCGTCACGGGCCTGGATCACCGGCGACATCTTCTCCAGGTTGATCTGATGCATGATGCCGTTGCCGGGCTGGATCACATCGACATTCTTAAAGGCCGTCTTGGTCCAGTTGATGAAGTGGAATCTGTCTTCGTTACGGCGATCTTCAATCGCGCGGTTCTTCTCGAAGGCATCTTTTTCGAAGCCCGCATGTTCAACCGCCAGCGAGTGATCCACGATCAACTGAGTCGGCACCACAGGGTTAACCTTGGACGGATCCCCGCCCTTCTCGGCGATGGCATCACGCAGGCCTGCCAAGTCAACCAGAGCCGTCTGGCCGAGAATATCGTGACACACCACGCGCGCCGGGTACCAAGGGAAGTCGAGATCGCGCTTACGATCGATGAGCTGACTGAGGGCGTCGTTAAGCAGTTCGGGGTCGCAGCGTCTTACCAGGTTTTCTGCCAGCACCTTAGCGGTATAGGGCAGTTTGTCATAGGCGCCTGCGCTTAAGGCCTCGACGGCGCTGCGGGTATCAAAATAATCGAGCGCGCTGCCGGGAAGCGGTTTACGATGTAGAGAGTTCATAAAATCATCCAAACGATTTAAGAGTTGAAGCAAGCAAACCATAACAGCCCCTGAGCCTTTAAAGTCAGAGGGGCTGGTATCTAGGCTTATCTTTCGCTGATTGGCACCACTTTACGCGGCGCAGAGCCGATATAGTCCGCGCTCGGTCTGATGATGCGGTTGTTGGCGCGCTGCTCCATCACATGAGCCGCCCAGCCGGTTAGGCGTGAGCAGACGAAGATAGGAGTGAACAACTTAGTTGGGATCCCCATGAAGTGATAGGCTGACGCATGGAAGAAGTCGGCGTTACAGAACAGCTTCTTGGTGTCCCACATATACTCTTCACAGGCCACAGAGATATCGTAGAGTGAGGTATCGCCAAACTCTTTCGCCAGCTTCTCAGACCATGCCTTGATGATCACGTTGCGCGGATCCGACTCTCGGTAGATGGCGTGACCAAAGCCCATGATCTTCTCTTTCCGCTCCAGCATGCCAGCCATCTGCACCTTGGCATCTTCTGGCGAGCTAAACTTTTGGATCATCTCCATCGCTGCCTCGTTGGCACCGCCATGCAGTGGGCCGCGCAGCGAACCGATAGCACCTGTGATACAAGAGAACATGTCAGACAGGGTCGATGCACAGACGCGCGCGGTGAAAGTCGAGGCGTTGAATTCGTGCTCTGCATAGAGGATCAGCGATACGTCCATCACGCGGCGATGTTGATCCGATGGCGTCTTGCCATTTAGCAGCTTAAGGAAGTGACCGCCTAGCGAGTCTTCGTCTGTCACGCAATCGATCTCGACGCCGTCATGGCTGAAACGGTACCAATAGCACATGATGGCAGGGAACGCCGCTAGCAGACGGTTAGCCGCCTTGTTCTGCTGGCTGAAATCTGTCTCTGGCTCAAGGTTACCCAGGAAAGAGCAACCGGTACGCATCACATCCATAGGATGGGCATCGGCAGGAATGCGCTGCAGCACCTCTTTGAGGGTCTGCGGCAGGTCGCGCATCGACATCAGCTCGCTCTTGTAGGCATCCAGCTGCGCCGCATTGGGCAACTCGCCATTAAATAGCAGGTAAGCAACCTCTTCGAAGGTGGCATTATCGGCCAGATCCGACACATCGTAACCACAATAGGTTAAACCTGAGCCTGATTTGCCCACTGTACATAACGCCGTTTCGCCAGCACTCTGTCCACGTAATCCGGCGCCGCCTAATTTTTTATCTACCATAACGTCTTCCTATTATATTTTTGTCTATCCCTAGTACTGCATCATCTAGGTTGTAGGGGGTATGCTGTCAATCTGGCCCGCCCTTGGCGGGCCATGCTGTATTACTTGTTCTTACCTTCGGCAAACAGGCTGTCGAGCTTCTGCTCGTAGGCGTGATAACCAAGATAGTCATAGAGCTCCATGCGGGTCTGCATAATATCGAGTACCGCCTTCTGGTCGCCATCGCGCAGAATGGTTTGATATACATTCTCTGCCGCCTTATTCATGGCTCTGAAGGCGCTCAATGGATAGAGCACCATGGCCGCGCCCCACTGACCTAATTGCTCGCGATTCCACAGCTCCGTCTGACCAAATTCTGTGATATTGGCCAGAATAGGCACATCTAAGGCTTCGGCAAAAGCGCGGTAATGCTCTTCTGTCTTTACTGCCTCGGCGAAAATGCCATCGGCACCAGCAGCCACATAGGCCTTGGCACGTTCGATGGCAGCTTCCAGTCCTTCCTGGGCGAAGGCATCGGTACGGGCCATGATGAAGAAGTCAGGATCCGTGCGCGCATCGACCGCCGCCTTGATACGATCCACCATCTCCTCAACAGAGACGATCTCCTTGTTAGGACGGTGCCCACAACGCTTCTGAGCGACCTGGTCTTCCATGTGCACGGCCGCGGCGCCCGCCTTCTCCATATCTTTGATAGTCTTGGCGATGTTAAATGCCCCGCCCCAACCTGTGTCTATGTCAACCAGCAGCGGCAGATCACAGGCAGAGGTGATGCGCTGCACGTCGACGATCACATCGTTTAGCGAGGTCATCCCCAGATCCGGCAGACCATAAGAGGCGTTGGCTACCCCACCACCAGAGAGATAGATCGCCTTGTGACCGATCTGCTTGGCCATCATGGCCGTGTAAGCATTAATGGTTCCGACGATCTGCAATGGCTTGTTGTCGGCCAAGGCCTGACGGAATTTCTTTCCTGCGCTCATGCTCGCTTCCTCTTATGACTGAATTGATGAGAGTTTGTTTCTGATGTTGTTTCTTGAATAGGTGATATGTCTGCGCATCAGCATCTCGGCCAGCTCCTGATCGCGATTGGCAATGGCCTGCACTATATGCCTGTGTTCGTCATAGGCGGTGGTAACTCTAGGCCCCGCCATGCCGAGCTGAACACGGTACATACGCACCAGATGATAGATGCCGTCGAACAACATAGAGATAAGGTGCTTATTCTTGCTGCCCAATATGATGCGGTAATGAAAGTCCACATCGCCGGCCTCTTGGTAATAGGATTCACCCTGTTTGACGTCTTGAAAATGGCTGACCAGCAGGGCTTCGAGCTCCGCTACCTCTTCATCGCTCATGTTCTTCGCCGCCAGACGTGCGGCCATTCCCTCGAGGGATTCGCGGATCTCATACAAGGCCAGTAGCCCCTCTTCACTGAGCGCCACCACCCTCGCGCCAACGTTAGCCCGACGCTCGACGATATGACAAGACTCGAGACGATTGATCGCCTCGCGGATCACTGCTCGGCTGACACCATAAGTTGTCGACAATTCTGTCTCACTTAGCTTGGCACCCGCAGCAATGACCCCTTCGACAATGTCTTGCCTGAGTTGATAAAAGGTTTTATCTGCCGTTGTCACGGGGGTTTGGCTGTATCGGGTCATGGTGAATGTGATCGCCGTCAAACAATTAGTTGTCGACAATATAGCCGTCACAATCGACTTTCTCAAGCTAAAACCGGAAAATTGTCGACAAAAAGAGGTCTGTTTCGACTAAAGTCTTAACGCCTTGCATTTGATCGACTGATAAAACCCAACGAGCAAGCGGTCATTAAACAGGCAATTCGATTTGAATAAAGAGGGCTAATCGCTGTTGTGAATCGCGTTCTTAATGCCTAAAAGATGTGACTTAGGCCTCTGTTTAAAGAAAAACTAAAAATGCTACTTAAACAGCCTGATTGTCGACAAAATGTTTTATAAGCGGAAATCATTAACCTCTATGGGAGTCGAATTCCAAGCCAAACCTGCACATTCGCCTGCGCATACGGCCACACTTACACCCACACTTATACCCACAAGAATGCGGACAGATAAACAGCCGCATTTGGTTATACGAAAGTGAAACTCGCGCGAAACTAACGCGAAAGTAAGTCGAGCCGTCGCCAAACTGTGCTAACATCAGCCCATGTTTCAATAATTCACCCCAGAAATGATCGCACATTCCATCGACGCCGCCGCTTTATCGCCCCAATTTAACTTACCCCAAGTCGACCAACTTAAGCCTAACTTACACAGTCGACTCCTTGGCCAGGAACGCACACTTGACGCCTTCAACCTGTTAGCCAAGGCCTGCGGCCAGCATATGTATCTGGCCGATCAGAGCGGTATCGATAGGCTCGCCCTCATTTCAGCCCTGGTCGACTATCAGGGACACAGAGCGACACACTATCTTAACCGTTTGGCGCCAGACGCCAGCCTGGCATGGCAAACCGAGGCGGGTGATGAGTGCCTATGCAGCGCGAGTAAACCCTATCGCTATCTGAGCGGCGCCATTAGACGCAGGGATCTCATAGGCCATCTCGATGCCCATAACCCTAATGTCTATCATCCGGGCGCCATGGCCGACTGTGATTACCTGTTTATCTGCGCCGAGTCGCTGTGGAAGCGTGAAGCCCTGTGGGAACTGGTAATGGAGGCTGCCCATCGCGGTGAATATCAACTGCACTCAGGCTGGCCGGCAATTCCCCTGCACAGCAAGATTATCCTGGTAGGCAGCAGCACCTTATATAGCATCAGTTATCTGGAAGAACGTAACTTTCCCGCGGCGTTCCCCCTGCTCGGTGAGTTGGTGGATGAGATAGATCTCAATGAATTTAGCGAACTCGACTATGGCAACTATTTAGTCGAACTGGCGGATGCCAACCAGCTCACGCTGGAACAATCGGCGCTCGCGCCTTTGTTTAATTACAGTGCCCGCCTGGCAGATCATCAGCGCCACCTAAGTCTGGAGACGCTGGGGATCAGTCAGCTCATGGTACAGGCCAGCCTCTACAGCAAGAGCAAGCAAATTAACGGTGAGAATATAGCCCTAGCCCTCGCCCGTCACCAGACGCGCCACAACGCCTCTCAGAGCCTGTCAGCCCAGAGCTTTGATGACAACTTCATCAACCTGCCGACCCAAGGTGCCATGATAGGCCAAATCAACGGCCTAACCGTATTGGATGCCGTCGAATACACCTATGGTGAGCCAGCACGGATCACTGCCGCCGTGCACTATGGCGACGGCGAGGTGGCCGATATTGAACGTAAATCGGAACTTGGCGGCAACATACACGCCAAGGGTCTGATGATCCTCACTTCTTGTCTCTACCGTATCTTCGGTAAGGATGCGCCGTTGCATCTTAATGCCAACATAGTATTCGAACAGTCGTACCAGGAGATCGATGGTGACAGCGCCTCACTGGCAGAATATTGCGCCCTGATGTCGGCCATTGCCGAGCAGCCAATAGAGCAAGGTATCGCCGCCACCGGCGCCATAGATCAGTTTGGCCAGGTACAGGCCATTGGCGGCGTTAACGAGAAGATCGAAGGCTTCTTCGACCTGTGTCAACGTAGAGGACTCACGGGCACTCAGGGAGTGATCATCCCAGCCTCTAACGTGCAGCAACTCAACCTGGCGCCAGCCGTAATAAACGCCGTCAAGGCAAAAGAGTTTCACCTGTACCAGGTCGAACATACGGATCAGGCGGTAGCCATCTTGATGAACAAGCCAGCCGGCAGCCGCGACGATAATGGTCAATTCCCCGAGGAAAGCCTGTATGGCATGGTACAGGCGCGATTAGAGGGACTCGCCGGCTATCCAGATGAAGAGCGATCCTTTTTTGCCAACTTGCTCCATAAATTGAAACTTTCTAGCTGATCGGAGTTGTTTGGCGTACACGTGTTAGCTAACCTTGGCGACTCAAATTGCTAGAGTGAAGTTAACAATGAATAAAGCAAACAGTTTCAGTAAAGAAGAATTAGTCGCCTGCGGGCACGGTAACCTATTTGGCGCCAACTCGCCTCGCCTGCCTATCGACAACATGTTGATGATAGACCGCATCACTAAGATCAACGATGACGGCGGTGAGTTTGGTAAGGGTGAAATTGTTGCTGAGCTGGATATCGATCCATCACTCTGGTTCTTCGGCTGTCACTTCGAGACAGATCCCGTGATGCCTGGTTGTCTGGGCCTAGACGCCATGTGGCAGCTGGTCGGTTTCTTCCTCGGCTGGGAAGGCGCCGAAGGTAAGGGCCGCGCGCTGGGCGTTGGTGAAGTGAAATTTACCGGCCAGGTACTACCCGATGCTAAGAAGGTTACCTACAAGCTGACCATCAAGCGTAAGGTCTACAGAAAGCTGGTGATGGGTATTGCCGATGCGGTAATGGAAGTCGACGGCCGTGAGATCTATTCGGCGACGGATTTAAAAGTCGGTATCTTTACCGATACCTCTAGCTTCTAAGCGATTTGCGATAGCTCATTTACGAAAATGCCCTCTTAACAGAGGGCAAACAGCTAAATCACTTGTTGAACAGGCCGCTGAGACGGCCATCGACGCCTTCGCGCCACCCTCCAAGCCAGTGTGATTTAGAGTCTAAAGTAGAATAAGGACAGTTATCCTTCGAGCGGCCACCTATCCCGGCCTGGAATCCCTTTGAAAAAGCTCTATCGAGACGATCTCTTTTTTGTCTTTTCATGCAAGCATCCTCTGTTCTCAAATCCTAAAGGCCGAAGCCTCATCCATAGAAATAGAACTTTTTTATCATGAGATCAATCAAAAATTCGCCTTTAGAGATGGTTATCTTTTAAACGCATGAGTTCCTTATTAATAAAAAATCGGGGCATAAGCCCCGATTTTTAGTTCGATAAGTTCTAACAATCCTTAGGCCTGAACACGACGTCTCAACCAGACCAGCGGCAGCAGCAACAACCAGGCAAAACTGGCGGCGCCTTTACGCTTATAACTACCGTTACCCGAGTTATCTGTCTCTTCCACTTCACACGCCGTGCCCGATGTGGTCGGCTTAAGCACGACCATACGTGGCAGATAAGCGGTTACCGGCTGGCCGTTGGCATTGAGTGAAAACAGTGGCTTACCGTTCTCACCAATTATTAGATTGCCTTCCTCATCATATTGATAAGAAGGCTTACGAATGAAGGCTGTGCCTACTATGGTGCCATCATCGTTAATGCTGTTGGCTTCTACGATGCGGATCTCACTATCGTAGTAAAGGGTCTTACCATCACCGTCGACTACCTCAACTTGGTTACGAGTCCACTTGCCGGCATCGTCTTTAACATAGCCCTTTGATTCACACACCAGGAGATCGTCGATAACGTTAAACTCGTCGCTCGCCTTATCATATAGGAAGGCGCCCTTCATACGTGGCTTCTCTTTCTCGCTGGTAACCTCGACGAAACCCACGACCTGATCTTTATTGTTGATGTCTCGTGGACGCGAACTGCGATCAGACATCACGGTATAGAAATCATTCGGCGTCACGAAGGTTGGGTCTTCAGCGTTGGTGTCCAGATAGAAGAACTTATCACGCTGATAACCTTCGATATAGCGGCGGTAGCTGCCCACCAGAATGCCATTGTCGTTGATGTCATAGGCAACAGATGACAGCTGATCGTTGGTCATCTTCACCCAGTGATATTGATAATCACCCTGGGCATCTTTCTTCCAATAGGCGGCATCGAACGCCAGCTTATCCTTGTTATTGTTACGATAAACATGAGAGCGGCCAGCAACTAGCCCCTCGCTGTTGATACCAAGGCCTTGAGCTGTAAAGGCACTATCAGAAGTCGATTCAAGCCCTAAAGGCAACTCTGTCGGTGTCACGTCCGTACCATCGAACAGCCACACAAAGGCGCGTGTCTGATAAACAATACGACGCACATTATTTCTGTCTGGATATTGATCGTTTTGTACGCAGACATCGATAGGATAATCTTCACCGGTAATACAGTTATCGACACGGGTTTGACTCGTCTTGGCCAGATCAGTGGTCGCATAACCTGTGATCAGGTTATTGTCATTGATGGCTGCCGCCACAGAGACCCCGCCTACAACCACATCGGTATCGTCTTTGCTGTAAACGGTATAGGGTGGTACCAGGGCGATATCTGCCCCTTCGGCAGTCTTAAGGAATCCACGCTCCTCAAATTCACGGTAGTACCAATATTCCTGATCTTGGTTATTGTCGTTGCGCTCGCCAGTAAACTCGGTTTTCTGCTCTGGCGCGGTATAGGCACCTACCTTGATCCCATTATTGTTAATGCCATAGTAGTAGGCATTGATCGAGTTAATGGTCTCCGGCTGGTCTTCATCGGTATCTTTCGGATGGGTAGTGCCAAAAACCGAATCGAAGGTTGGGATCCAGCTGCCGCTGGCGCCATTGCCATCGGCGTTAAAAGTGAAATTGTTGGCAATAATAGGTTTATTTATTGAGTAAGTCACAAGCTGCTCGGGCGGAATACCATCTTCGATATCGATGGCGCCACCAGTCTCGTCGTCAACCTCAAGCTTCTTCTTACCCTTAGAGATCCCCACCATCTTATCTTGCTGATTAACGAACATGCCGTAGCCGTTGATGGTCGACTCTAAGGTACCATTAAGATCATAGTCTTCGATATTCTGGATCTCATAGACAGGTGCAGCATGAGCCGTCTGCAGCGCGGTGATCACTCCGGCGGCGACTAAAGAGATGGCTCTATCAAACTTCAACTTCATGTACTTTTCCTATTATTCTATCGTCTATTTGAGGGCTTCTAGCTCTTCCCAACGTTCGAAACACACTTCTAATTCCTGCTCCAGCTCAGCCAATTCATTTAATCGGCTGCTGACCAGATCTTGTGCTTGAGTATAAAAATCGGACTCATTAATAACTGCCTGCAAGCTTTCGATCTCCACTTCGAGTTGCTCCATCTTGGCAGGCAAGGCATCGAGTTCTCTCTGTAATTTATAAGAAAGTTTCTTCTCTGCTTTAGTAGCCACCTTGGTTTCGCGCTTAACCGGTTCGGCAACCTTGGGTTGGACAGCGTCCTTGGCAACTGGTTCCTCAGAATAAAATTTTGCCCCCTGGGCCACGGCATCTTGGTAGCCGCCGACATATTCGCTCCAGCCGCCGTTACCGGTAAACCACCAAGAGCTGGTAACCGTGTTATCAATAAAGGCACGATCGTGACTCACCAATAACAGGGTGCCTTGATAATCGGTCAACAGCGACTCTAGCAACTCTAAGGTCTCGATATCAAGATCGTTTGTCGGTTCATCGAGAATGATCAGGTTTGCCGGCCTTAGCAGTAGACGCGCCAGCAATAATCGATTCTTCTCCCCACCGGAAAGTGCCTTCACCGGCGTGCGGGCGCGCATGGGTGAAAACAGGAAGTCCTGCAGGTAGCTGAGGATATGCCTGTCCTGACCATTGATGGTCACCGTCTTCTTGCCTTCACCTACGTTGTCTTCAACGGTTTTTTCCGGATCAAGCGCCTCACGGTATTGGTCAAAATAGGCCACTTCTAACTTAGTGCCCACCTTCACCTCGCCGGATTGAGGCGCAAGCTGACCAATCAACAGCTTGATCAGGGTCGACTTACCACAGCCGTTAGGGCCGATGAGGGCGATACGATCGCCGCGCATCACAGAGGTGGTGAAATTCTTCACCAGATTTTTATCTGGCAGGTTGTAGTTGAGATCTTTGATATCAAATACCAGCTTACCCGAGCGCTCGGTATCGGCCACAGCCATCTTAGCGCCGCCCTGACGATTGATACGTTCCATACGCTCCATACGCAGCGCTTTAAGCGCGCGCACGCGGCCTTCGTTACGGGTACGGCGCGCCTTGATCCCTTGGCGGATCCAGGCTTCCTCTTCTGCCAGCTTCTTATCGAACTGAGCGTTCTTCTCCTCTTCTACCCTGAGCCATTCTGCCTTGCCATCGAGGTAGGTCTGATAATCACCGGGCCAGGAGGTCACCACACCGCGGTCGAGATCCACGATACGGGTCGCCATACGCTGAATGAAGCCTCGGTCGTGACTGATAAAGACGATGGCGCCACGATAGTTAAGCAGAAACTCTTCCAGCCATTCGATAGTATCGATATCCAGGTGGTTGGTCGGCTCGTCAAGCAGCAGCAGATCCGGCTCGCTCACCAGTGCGCGCGCCAGTGCCACCTTGCGCTGCCAACCGCCAGACAGGCTAGCCAGGCTCGCATCGGCGTCCAGTCCCAGTAGTTCACAGGTCTGATTGATGCGGGTATCAAGCTGCCAGCCGTTGAGATGATCGAGATCCGATTGAAGACGTTCCATCTGCTTAAGCAGGCGCTCCATCTCCTGGGCGTCAACGTGGGCAACATCGTGAGACAGCTGATGGTAACGCTCGAGCTTCTCGCCCACCTCCTGTAAACCTGCCGAGATAAAGGCGTAAACCGTGCCCTGCTCAGCCTTAGGTGGGTCCTGTTGCAGTCTGCTAACCTTAACGTCGGTCGCAATGTTAAACTCGCCATCGTCGAGTAACACCTCACCGCCAATCACCTTCATCAGGCTCGATTTGCCGGCGCCGTTACGGCCCACGATACAGACGCGCTCGCCCGGCTCTATGGTAAAGTCGGCGTTTTGCAATAAGGGGGTGTAGCCATAGGCCAATGAGCCGTTATTAATACGAACCAGACTCAATTTATGCTCCTGTAAATTGTTGCAACTGCTCGCTGTCGAAAGGCCAGCCTAACTCGGCGTCATCGGCCCTACGCAGCAGCACTGGAATACGCACGCCATAGCGCTGCGCCAGTTGCTCGTCATCGCAGATATCCTGCAAGACAAAATCGATATTCAGCGCCGTGATAAGCGCCTGGGCCTGCTCACACAGGTGGCAGGCATCGGTATGAAAAAGAATATAGCCGCTGGTCTTAGGCATGCTGAATCAACCAGGTATTATGAATATGCGGATTACGCTTGTAATCCAGTGGCAGCGTCTGCTTATCCAGGTTAGTGATCGATAAACCAAGGGCGCTGAGCGCCTCGCTATCCATCTTAAATTTTCGCTTGTTGTTGGAGAACAGTATCTCCCCGCCCGGACGCAGCAGCTTCACCAGTGCGCTCAACAGCTTGACGTGGTCGCGCTGCACATCGAAAGAATCTTCCATGCGCTTGGAGTTAGAAAAGGTCGGTGGATCGATGAAGATCAGGTCATACTGTTGGTCACAATCATCTATCCACTGCAGGCAATCGCCCTGAATAAACTGATACTGCTTGCCTTTAAGGCCATTCAGCTCGAAGTTGTCCTGCGCCCAGTTGAGATAGGTGTTAGACATATCGACCGTAGTCACCGACTTGGCTCCGCCCAGGGCGGCGTGCACCGAGGCGCTGCCGGTATAGGCAAACAGGTTAAGCACGTCTCTGTCTTTCGACTTCTCGCCCACTAGCTTACGGGTCAGTCTGTGATCTAAGAAAAGACCTGTATCCAGGTAGTCCTTCAAGTTAAGCTTAAACTTGGCGCCGTACTCAGTGGTAACCAGCTCGAGCTTTGTGGTATCCAGCTTCTGGTATTGGTTGGTGCCCTTCTGACGCTCACGGGTCTTTAGAATAATCTTATCGGGGTTAACGCCGATGGCTTGGGGCAGTACAAGTAAGACGTCGGTCAGACGACGCTTAGTCACCGCCTCGGGAATCGACTTGGGCGCCGAATACTCCTGGATCACCACATGATCCAGATAGATATCTACCGCCACATTGTACTCGGGAATATCGGCGTCGTAGAGGCGATAGCTGTCTATCCCCTCACGCTGAGCCCATTTGCTCAGCTGCTTATGATTTTTCTTGATACGGTTACTAAAGGCCGTGGCGACCTCACTCACCTCACCGCCCTGGCTCAACACCTGGCTAGGGTCGAGACGACGGGTGCTGTTGGCATGCAGAGTATAGAGGTTAAAGGCACACTCGAGCGCGCCATTATACATCTTCATCTGCTTGTCGGCTTTCAGCTTAAGGGCCGAGAGGAGTTCGATATCGCTGTTGAGCACAGCCACCTGCCAGCCGCCAAATTCGGCCTTGAGTTTATCACCCAGTTGATAGTAGAGCTGCAACAGAGAAGTGACATTGCCCAAACGCTCACCATAAGGCGGGTTGGTGATCAGATAGCCCTGCTCCACCGGCGGCGTCACATTGAGGGCGTTAGATACCGAAAACTCAATAAGCTCGGCTACACCAGCGTTTTGCGCGTTACGTTTTGCCAGCGCCACCAGACGCGAATCGATATCCGAGCCATAAAACTTGATCTCACAGCGCTTGGTACCAATAGAGGCGCGGGTCTTGGCCTCAGCGAGCAGCTCCTGCCAGTCGGCCTCTTGATGGCGTAGCCAGTGCTCGAAACCGAAACGACGACGCTGCAACGCTGGGGCTATATCGCAGGCCATCATGGCTGCCTCAATTAAAATGGTGCCACTACCGCAGAAAGGGTCGAGCAGATCTTTAGGCGCCTGTTGCCAGCCGCTACGCACCAGCATGTTTGCCGCTAGATTTTCTTTTAGCGGTGCCTCCCCCGTGGTGGAGCGATAACCGCGCTGATGCAACGCAGGCCCCGAGAAATTAATCCCCAGGGTAATTTGGCCACGGCGATAATGAGCATCTATCTTAAAGTCGGCATCGACACGGGCCACATCGGGACGTGGAGAGCCATCGTCACGAAAACGGTCAACGACCGCATCTTTTATCTTAAGCGCGCCAAACTGTGAGTTCTTAATAAAGCCACCCACACCATGAAAATCTATGCTGAAGCTGCTCTTATTGGAGAAATGGGTCTGCCAATCGATGCAGTAGGCCGCATTATAGAGCTGCTCGGGATTCTCACAGGGCCCCTTGTAGATCACCAGAATGATACGGCTGGCGAGTCGCGACCATAGGGTTATACGGTAAGCCAGATTAAGGGGAGCAGAGAAATAGACGCCGGCAACGCTTTCCTTTATCTCGGCGGCGCCAAGCTCTGCCAGTTCCAACGACAGGGCGTACTCATAGCCTCTTGGGGCTGCGGCAAAAAAATTCAACATGGATAGATAGACACACTTCAAAAATCAATCCGTCATTATACCTTGTCCTCAGATTAAATGATAAAAAGTTCTGCCAAATGAAGGTTTAAAATTTCCCGGCTTGATCGATAAGCCAGCACATTGTCGGATTAATAAACGCTTGATGCGAAAATTGTAATCGTTACTTGCATTGGCTCCGCCATGTCGATATAGTTCGCCCCGCTTTGACGCACTGAGTACTACACAGCAACTGAGCTGTTGGCGCAACAGGGGTTAGAGTAAACATCCGGACGCGGGATGGAGCAGCTTGGTAGCTCGTCGGGCTCATAACCCGAAGGTCGTCGGTTCAAATCCGGCTCCCGCAACCAATTTCTTTCGTAGCAAGAATCAAAACAACTACAGCGTTTCTTACGGACGCGGGATGGAGCAGTTTGGTAGCTCGTCGGGCTCATAACCCGAAGGTCGTCGGTTCAAATCCGGCTCCCGCAACCAATTTCTTATGTAAAAACTCTCCATTATCATTAGCTCCCTAACCAAGAGAAAAACGGCTCGTCGGGCTCAACTCTCTATACAAGCAGCGAAGGTCCACGGTTCAAATCCGGCTCCCGCAACCAATTTCTTATGTAAAAACTCTCCATTATCATTAGCTCCCTAACCAAGAGAAAAACGGCTCGTCGGGCTCAACTCTCTATACAAGCAGCGAAGGTCCACGGTTTAAATCCGGCTCCCGCAACCAATTTCAGATTTAAACCCTTTTATACATACTCAAGCGTAGCTCGCCTGGCTCAACTCGCGATATTAGCTTCCAAGGTCGTCGACAGCATGCCGCCCAGTTCCAATCCGGCTCCCGTATCCAAATTCTTACGTAAACAATTCCCCTCTTTCCTAACTTAATCAATGCAAAAAAGCAGTTTGGCTACTCGTCAGATTGAACTCTCTATACAATCAGTAATCGGTGATCAGCATTCAGTAATCAACAAAGACCTCTGACCTACTTCACCACGCTTTAAAGAAACCTTTATCAAAATCCAAGTCAATAAACACGCTGCAGTTGTAATTATCCCCCTAATATTCACAAGCTTTAATATGACTCTCTTTTAGACCTCTACCCAATGCTCTAATCTAAAGGTGTGATCAAAAAACAGACAGAAAAGCATTATTGCTTAGCGAGTATTCATTCTCTCCATTGTTTTGTGCAGATGAATAAAATCAAGAGTGCCTATTTGATGAGCACATAGCAGCTTAATCAAAGACGGGGAAAATAAAGAAAAAGAGATGAAAAAACATCATAGATCGAAGAAATGATTTAGATTCGGTCATCGCAATAAAATAAATAGATCAAACAGCGGACATAAAAATGGGGAGCAGTCGCTCCCCATTCAATGAATCTATTCTCGCTTTTAGCGTTATTAAGCCGCGGCTATCTGACGATTGGCCTTTAGCGGATGCAATCTATCGTTCATCACCTTAATGCAATCGAATTGGCGCATCGCCTTACTGTCGCTCAGGTGCAATTCAGGCGATAACAACATAACCAGGGATGCCTGAATGTTAGACTCGACCACTAGTACTTGCACCACCTCGCCTTGGCATTTCAACTGAAACACCTTGCCCAGCTCACTGTATACACAGACGGCAGATGCCTCAAAAAACCACGACTTAGGCATCTGAGGTTTTAATAGAAAATGGGCCGCCGTGGCGTTAAGCGCCAGCTGTACCTTCACCGCGTCGGCTATATTTAATGACTTACCAATACGCTCAATAAACTCTATATAGAATTTGGCGTGCTCGACATTAAATTCCGTGGTGGCCAAGGCGTCAGGAATAAGTGCTTTCGTTTTATAGGGAGTCAGAAATTCCATATCCGAACCTAACGAAACGCTTAAAACCCCATACGAATCGTTATATATCCATTGCCAATCCCTTTGTGGCATTAATAACATAACGTGTACCTATATACTTTAATACAGCTCGATAATAGATGATATTTCATCCAATATCAAAAAAAATATTATAAATATGATATAGATTACAACACGTTATCGCGATCAAACGCGATCCAAATAAGATCGCGCGATCGTTTTAAGATCTAAAATAAGATCTTATTTACTTTTTACGCGATAAGCATCGACGATCTCTTTAATTAATTCTGGTCCGCGATAAATAAAACCAGAATAAATTTGTACCATGGTTGCACCCGCATCAAGTTTATCTAACGCGTCGGCAGCACTGTTAATACCGCCAACCCCTATGATGGGCACCTGACCTTTCAGGCAATCAGCCAACTGCTTAATTACTTTTGTTGATAATGAATTCAAAGGCTTACCGCTTAGTCCACCGGCTTCGTTAGAATTCACCAAGCCGCTCACCCCATCGCGCGTAAGCGTGGTGTTGGTGGCGATAGCACCATCGAACTCGTTGCGAATGAGCGATTCGGCAATCTTCTCAATCTCGTCAGGCTCAAGATCCGGCGCAATTTTCAGCGCGATCGGCACATACTTTCCATGACGCTCGGCAAGATCTTTCTGCTTAGCTTTTAGTGATCCCAATAGATCATCAAGCAGATCACCATACTGCAAACTGCGCAGGCCTGGTGTGTTTGGCGATGAGATATTGACCGCAATATAGGCTGCATAGGGGTAAACCTTCTCCATACAGATAAGGTAATCCTCTTTGCCCTGCTCTACCGGCGTATCCTTGTTCTTACCGATATTCACCCCAACCATGGCGCCAGACTTGGCTGCCTTAAGGTTAGCGACCAGATTATCGACACCCTTATTGTTAAAGCCCATGCGATTGATAATCGCCTTGGCCGGCTTTAAACGAAACAGGCGCGGCTGATCATTACCAGGCTGTGGACGCGGAGTCACCGTGCCCACTTCCACATGGCCAAATCCCATGGCGTGGAACGCATCGATACATTCACCATCCTTGTCCATACCGGCAGCCAAGCCGACAGGATTTGGAAAGGTCAATCCCATAAACTCGACAGGGGCCGCTTGCAGCTTCTGTGCATAAAAGCAGTTTAATGGCGAATTCGCAGTTGATTTCAGACTGCCTATAGCAAGGTTATGGGCCTTCTCTGGATCCATCTGAAACATCACTTTCTGTGCGATTTTGTAAAACATGCATTCTCCTAGACCGAAAAAAGCCCCGGCGATTGCCAGGGCTCATGACTAATTTTTATTTTTTACGATTGACCTTCGCAATGAAGGATCAACAGATTCAGCTCACGTAGGGCGACTGAGAACTTCGCAAACTCATGGGTCTGCGAGGTCTTAAAGTCTGCAAGCATGTGGAACCATCTCTCCAATAAGCCCTGATTGGATTCGACCCACTGATCGATAATGGCGTCAGCGTCGCAAACCGATGGGCAAGTACGTAACACCGCTGAACTCAGTGAACGTTGTTGCCAATCGAGTTCTTCCCTAAATGCCGCTCTCGCAAGCGCCTGCCAGTGGTTAGCCACAGGCTGGGCACTTATCTGCTCGAGGAACCAGTGCAGGTCGATACGAGCACCTAACTTGTAGTAGGTCTCGGCAACCAAGGCAACTGGCTTGTCTTCCAGCTCGGCAATTTGTGAGATGTCCAGTGCAGAGAAGAGCGTGCTCATGTTGACGACATCGGTCGCCACCTGCTCTGGAACTCCTTCTTTCACCAGCGCTGCAATCTCGGCGCGGATGCCGTTAACTTCATCTTCCACCAGATACTGATGAACGTTCTGACGAAGTTCCTGGAACACTGGGCTAAAGAAGGCCACAACCTGCTCGATGCTTTGGTTACGGTTACGATGACGTAAGAACCAACGACACGCGCGGCGTAGATTACGACGCAACTGATGCAGCATCTCACCCTGAACCACAGCAGGTACCACACCGTTTAGCGCCGTGATCGATTTAGTTAATTCAGCTAAACCAAATACTTCACGAGCCATAGTGTAGCAGATAGCGGCTTCGGCGACTGAGGCACCTGTCTCATCTTGCATACGCTGAACGAAATTCAAGCCCATATCGTTAACCAACTCGTTGGCCAAAGAGGTGGCAATGATTTCGGCACGCAGCGGATGGGTAACCATACGCTCGCTGTACTTCTCCTGTAGCTGACGAGGGAAATATTCGATAAGCAGCTGGCTCAAGAATGAATCGTCGGTAATTTCCGGCGTGAGCAGTTGCTCTTTCAATACCATCTTGGCGTAGGCCACCAGTACCGACAGCTCTGGGCGAGTCAGTGACTTACCGTTCGCAAGGCGCTCTGCCAGCTCGTCATCACTTGGCAGGAACTCGAGCGCTCTGTCTAGCTTGTCTTCCTTCTCCAGGTAATGGATGAAGCGGATCTGCTCTTTCAACTGCTCGGCGCCACGCACCTGAGTCACAGAGATGGTACGGGTCTGATCCTTACAGTCTTGCAGTACGATGCGGCTGACTTCGTCAGTCATCTCAACCAGCAGACGGTTACGCTGTTTCACCGTCATCTCACCTTCGGCCACCATGGCGTTCAGCAAGATCTTGATGTTAACTTCGTTGTCAGAACAATCCACACCACCCACGTTATCCACGAAGTCGGTGTTCATGCGGCCACCGTTGGCGGCGTATTCGATGCGACCCAGCTGGGTACAACCTAAGTTACCACCCTCGCCTATGATACGGGCCTGAACCTCGTTACCGTTGACGCGCAGCGCGTCGTTGGCGCGGTCACCCACTTCGGCGTGCGTCTCGCTGGTCGCCTTGATGTAGGTACCGATACCACCGTTCCAGATCAGATCCACCTTCATCTTCAGCAGCTCTTTAAGCAGCTCGTTTGGTGTCATAGATGCTTTCTTGGTATCCAGCATCTTCTTCATTTCTGGCGTCAGGGTGATCGACTTGGCCGAGCGCAGGAATATGCCACCGCCCTTAGAGATCAAGTCTTTATTGTAATCTTCCCAGCTTGAACGTGGCATTTCGAACAGACGTGCACGCTCTTTATAACTGCTGGCCGCATCCGGATTCGGGTCGATGAAGATATGCATGTGGTTAAATGCCGTCACCAGACGAGTGTGCTCAGAGAGCAGCATACCGTTACCGAATACGTCACCGGCCATATCACCAATAGCCAAACAGGTGAAATCTGTGGTCTGGCAATCGATGCCGATCTCACGGAAGTGACGCTTAACCGATTCCCACGCGCCGCGCGCCGTGATACCCATCTTCTTGTGGTCGTAACCGTTACTACCACCCGATGCGAAGGCGTCGCCTAGCCAGAAGCCATACTCTTCAGAGATAGCGTTAGCGATATCTGAGAAAGTCGCGGTACCTTTGTCGGCCGCCACAACCAGATATGGATCGTCTTCATCGTGACGAACCACGTTTGCCGGCGGAACGATTTCGCCTTCGACGATGTTGTCAGAGATATCCAGCAGACCGCGGATAAACAGGCGGTAACACTCTTGGCCTTCGGTGAAGAAGGCATCGCGGCCACCTTCGGTCGGCAGTTGCTTACAGACGAAACCACCCTTGGCGCCCACAGGTACGATAACTGTGTTCTTCACCTGCTGTGCTTTCACCAGACCCAGTACCTCGGTACGGAAGTCTTCACGACGATCAGACCAGCGCAGACCACCACGGGCAACCTTGCCACCACGCAGGTGAACACCCTCTACCCTTGGTGAGTAGACGAAGATCTCAAACTTAGGCAGCGGACGTGGCATCTCAGGGATCTCTTCTGCCGAGAACTTAAATGACACGTATGGCTTGTTGCTACCGTCTGGCAGCACTTGATAGAAGTTGGTACGCAGCGTGGCGTTGATCAGATCCAGGTAACGACGAATGATACGGTCGTCATCCAGGCTAGACACATCTTCCAGACGCATATCGATCTGTTCAACAAACTTAGCCAGAGTACGAGTCTTCAGCTTAGGGTTAAACTTACGGATAAACATCTTCACCAGCAGATCGGCGATCTGTGGGTAGCAGCTAAAGGTCTCTTCGATGTAGGCCTGACTGAAGGTGGCATCGATCTGACGCATATATTTAGCATAGGCACGTAGCACTGACACTTCGCGGCCAGACAGACCCGTCGCCAATACCAGACGGTTAAAGCCGTCATCTTCCAGCTCTTTACGCCATACCTGTGACAAAGCTGTCTGGAATCTATCTTGGCTATCTGCCAGGTTATCAACCGCCGCGCCTTGTACCGTCATCAAGAAGTCAAGGATCCAGAAGGTAGAACCATCGGCGGTCATCACTTCATATGGACGCTCGTTGATCACACGCAGACCGAAATTTTCCAGCATAGGCAATACATCAGACAGATGGATTGGCTCATCTTTATGGAAGAGTTTCAGGCGAACCTTGTTGTCTTTAAGCGCGGTTTCCTGTGGCTGATAGAAGAGCATGCCAAGCTTGTGATCATCATCAAGCGCTTCTAAGTGCTCAATATCCACCACGGCAGAGCTAGGCAACACATCTTCTTTGTAGCTGCGTGGGAACGCGTTCACATAACGTTTGACCAAACGGTTGCCAGACTCTTCGCCTTGGGCAGTGATCAGCGCTGTGTTTAACTTGTCTTCCCATGAACGCGCAGCTTCAATTAGATTGTTTTCGATGGCAGCCACATCTACATCCGTAATATTATTATCGACTTTGACTATATAGTGAGTACGCGCAAGCGTAGACTCAGAGAAATAAGTTGTAAATTCAACATCTTCTTTAGTGTTGAAGTGCTGCGCCAGAATACGTTGAGTATCTTCACGCAGCTTAGTGTTGTATCTGTCTTTTGAGACGTAAACCAGGCAAGAGAGGAAACGACCAAAGCCATCCTTGCGCACAAACAGCTTAAGCTTGTCGCGATCTTGCATCTCGAGTACACCGTGGGCCATGCTAGCCAGTTCAGATTCCCGTGCCTGAACGATCTCGTCACGCGGCAAGGTTTCCAGAATATGCATCAGAGCCTTGTAGTCATGAGAATGTTGCGTCAGGCCAGAGTCGTCCAGTACGCGCTGGATCTTCTCTGCCAGTAGCGGGATCTCACGTGGGCTACGGTTATACAGGTTTGAGGCGTACAGGCCGATGAATCTGTCTTCACCAATAACGTTACCCTGCTCGTCGAAACGTTTGATGCCGATATAGTCGACATAAGCTGGGCGGTGAACACGGCTCTTCTCTGTGCTCTTGGTCAGGATCAGCAGACTGCTGTCGAGTGCTTCTTTACGTGCGGTATCTGACAGGCTAGAAAGCATGAGTCCCTTAGAACTCTTAGGCTTACCCGGTACGTTCATCAGGCCTAAGCTGGTCTCGTTGACCGGCAACAGCTCGAGATCGCCCTCAACCTTGTGCAGGTCGTAACGGCGGTAACCCAGCAGGGTGAAATGATGGTTGTTCAGATAGGTCAGGAAGTTGATGGCCTCATCGAGCTCACGCTTCTCACCCGGGAACGGACGGCTGGGCAGCTCGGCGATGGTCTCGCTCAGCTTGTTCGACATCGCCTGCCAGTCGTTGACCGATGCAGCCACGTCACCCAATACAGATTGAATCTCTTTTTCCAGGCTCTTGATATCGGCGTCGCTGCTCAGTCTGTCGACTTCGATCAGGAATACGGCAACCTTGTCGTTGCTCTCGTCCTTGTCGTCATTGTAGCTAACACCTGTGATCACACCTTGGTCACGCTTCACGGTCAACGGCGTGTGCAGCATCATGTGGGTAGTGATGCCCATGCGGTTAAGCGCCATGCCTACAGAGTCAACAAGGAAAGGCATATCCGGTTGAATCACCTCGATAATTGAGTGGGATGATTTCCAACCATGCTTAGATTGACTCGGGTTAAACACGCGAATATGGGTCTCGCCAACTGGCGTCTTGTTCGCGGCATTCCAAAGGCTGAGGACGGCGCCGTAAAGATCACTGTCATTGCGGTGTTGCAAGTCATCTTTCGACATGTGGGCATAAATACAAGTTGCGAACTGTTCAACTTGTTTGGCTTGTGTATTGGGAACTTTCGAATGAATTAGGCTGACTACGTTCTCGAGTAGTACTGAAGGCATTGCATCTTTCAAGGCCATGTTGCTGTTTCCTTTAGGGTCTATGGCAGCGTTTTTGTAATTTTATGGATGCTTGAGCATATGACAGGCCAAATCTAATTATGTGACCTAAGTCATAGCGCGAAGTTTATTACTAAATGTGCCAATTTTCGAGAACTATTTTAGTGGTAGATCCTCATCCCCCGGGGTTTTGCGGCCCTATTGATGTGCATGATGAAAAAACAATCGTAAAGTGAGCGTAACTATGCAAAAAAAGAGAGAGCTAATGCTCTCTCTTTCAGCTCACTATCGCGGCTTACGCCAGAAAACCGCGCCTATCGCGGGCAAAATAATTATTGCCCCCAACATATTCACTAAAAACATGAAAGTTAACAGGATCCCCATGTCCATTTGGAACTTAAGTGCCGAGAAGAACCAGGTGCTCACGCCAATCGCCAGTGTCAGACCGGTGAAGATCACCGCGCTGCCCCGCTCAATAAGCGCCTGATGATAGGCGGTTTGCACTGGCATGCCATCTCTGAGTTTGACCGCCATGGTCGACAAGATGTAGATACCATAATCCACACCTATCCCTACACCTAGGGCGATCACCGGCAGTGTACTCACCGCCAGACCGATATCGAGCTGCGTCATCAGCGCCTGCGCCAGGGTCGATACCACATAGAGCGGTAGGATCACCGCCACCGTCGCACGAATCGATCTAAAGCTTATCAGACAGAGCACAAACACAGCGCCATAAACATAGAGCATCATAGGCAGTTGCGCCTCGGCCACCGCCTCATTGGTCGCCGCCATCACACCAACCGGGCCTGAAGCCAGCTTAAATTTAAGCTTATCGTTGTCCATCTTGGCCGACAGTGTCTTGACCTTGTCGATCACCTGCTCTATGGTCTCCGCCTTATGATCTTTAAGGAACAGATACACAGGCATCACAGAGCAGTTACCATCCAGTAGGCCAGAAGTGGTCGGGATCTGCCCTACCGCCTGGACCAGACTCGCCGTGGTGCGAGGCAGCACCTGCCACTTAGGATTACCCTCGTTAAACCCTGCATTAACCCGCTTGGCGATAGAGGCTAGACTCGCGGTCGACTCAACCCCCGGAGTATTAGCCACCAACCACTCAAACTCATCTATCTGGGTTAGCACATCATGGTAGGTACAGGCCTCGGGAAACGCCTCGACGATCACCGTCATCACATCTGTGGTAATAGAGAAGTGATCGGTAATATAGAAGGTGTCCTGATTGTAGCGGCTGTCAAAATGCAGCGCCGGCGCGCCGCCTTGCAGGTCGCCGATTTTCATTTTACTTGCCTGCTGCAGGCCCACACCATAAAGGGCGACGGTGGCCAGCAACACGATAACCGCATACTTGGGCGTCGCGAAATTAGAGAGCTTACGCCAGAGCGCATCCACCTTACCGTTAGACTTGGTCGGCAGCGCCTTGACCTCGGTAAAGGAGATCAGTAGTGGCAGCAACACCAGGTTGGTCAGGATGATCACCGCCACACCCAAGGAGGCCGAGATGGCCAGCTCGCGAATGATACCGATATCGATAGCCAGCAGAGTCATGAAGCCCACGGTATCGGAGAGCAGCGCTACCCCGCCTGGGATAAGCAGGCTACGAAATGCCAGCGCGGCAGCGGCCTTAGTGGTTTCCCCCTCACCCACACGGCGCCTGACGGCATTGATCATCTGCACCCCGTGGCTCACCCCGATGGCAAATACCAGGAAGGGAATGAGAATCGACATAGGATCCAAGCCAAAGCCCACCACAGTAAGCAGACCCAGCTGCCAAACCACTGCTACCAGGCTACACACCAGCGGCAGCAGGGTTAGCTTGACCGAGTGGGAGAAGAGATACACCATCACGGCAGTTACTAAGATGGCGATGGCGAAGAAGAGCACCACGCCCTTGGCACCCTCGGCCACATCGCCGGCCATCTTGGCAAATCCAATGATATGGATCTTTATCTTGTCGTTTTCATATTGGCCGCGCAGCTCCTTCTCGAGCTGACTGGCAAAGGCCAGGGTATCGAGTGGCTCGCCAGTCTGAGGGTCGAAGTCCATCAGCTGCGCGGTCACCATGGCCGCAGAATAATCTTCGGCGATCAGACGCCCAACGATACCGGCCTTCTCTATATTGCTGCGCACTACCTCAAGCCCGGCAGGGGTAGTCGAGAAATCCGCCGGGATCACAGGACCGCCGGCAAAACCATCTTCCACCACCTCAGTAAAGCGGGTCGAGGGTGAATAGAGCGACTTCACCTGGGCACGATCGACGCCAGGGATAAAGAACAACTGATCGTGTACCTGCTTTAGGGTATCGAAAAAGTTGGGGTTGAAGATGTTGCCACTGGTGTCTTCTACCGCCACCATGATGCTGTTGGCGCCACCAAACTGCTTCTGATGCTTCAGGTAGGTCTGCATATAGCTATGATTGAGCGGAATGTTCTTAACGAACGCCGCATCCATCTTCAGATGGCTGGCCTGGAAGCCAAGAAACAGTGTTGCTAGCAAGAAGGCGAATATCACATAGGCCCGTTGCCGAAACAGGAAGGATTCTAATCCATTAACTAATTTATCTAACATGCCTGGGCCTTATTATTCTTGTTGTAATGCAACTAAGCCTTTGGTACCGGCAATCCACAGTGTACCCGTTTTATCCTGACCGATAGCCACCAGGTTTTCCCCCTGACGCTGCGTTACCATAGTCACGCTATCATCGCTGGCCACGTCGATCACCACGCCGCCGTTGCCGACCAGCCTGACCTTGTCGTCACTCAGCACCACTCCGCCATTGAGGGTCGATTTAGTGGTCAGCTCAATCTCTTGCCACTGCTCGAGATCCCCTTCGCTCTTAAACAGGTGACCGCGAAGCCCGAGCACATAGATCCCCTGTTTAGCCACTAAAATGTTAAACAGCGAGCCCTCGTAGGGGAATTCGATGCGCTGCCAGGTGAGGCCCTGATCTTGTGACTGGGCCGCTAAACCGAGTTCGCCCACCATTAAGAGGCGATCATCGGCTAGGCGCACCACGCGATTAAAGTGAGGCAGTAAGGTGCTGCGCTCTTTCAAGTAAAGGCTTTCATCTTCCGCCTTTAACTCATCCAGATACGCCTGATCTTCTTCATACAAAAGCTCGGTGTGAAACTCTTGCTGCCACTGCTTACCGCCATCCTGGGTGCGGTAGAAGAGACCATAGGCGCCAATGGCGATGCCGTGGTCGGTATCGAAGAAGAGCACATCCAAAAACGGCTTTTCAATTTCGGGAGAGCGCATCTGCTCTACCCAGTTGTTACCGCCGTCTTGGGTATGCAAGATGGTGGCATCATGGCCCACAGCCCAGCCAAGCTCTGGCGTTAAAAGGGTCGCCTTGGTCAGCAAGGCACGGCTCGGTGAACTCACCTGCTGCCAGCCATCAGTGAAACGGAACAGATGACCGCGATCGCCTACGGCAATCATGGTCTCGCCCTGCTTGGCGATATCCAATACCAGGGAGTGCGTCGCCAGCGGCTGAATATCGGAGCCTGTCACCTCGGTTGCCGCTTGGGCCCCGCCTAGGGTGACAAAACAGAGTGAAGATAAAGCGACAAGCCGAAGCATGCTAAACCACATACAAACTTCCTTTCGTGAAATGAGGGGCCAACAGGCCCCTCTACGCTAACTCTTTAATGAACTAGTCCTTAATACACAAGTACCTAGGCTTAAATACTTAAATACTTAAATACTTAAATATAATAAGTGCCTAGGTATAAGCGCTTAACGAATACCAGCGCGTCTCAATGCCGCTGGGGTAAAGTTCGCTTCGCTCAACTTGGCATCGAAATTATACATACGACCCTCGTTATCCAGACCCATCGCCAGGTAACGACGAGATTGTAGATCGTGGATCACTTCGAGTGTGGTCCAGTGAGTCGGCACTTCGTAGTAGTTGATGGCGTGTGCCACGGCGACGCGATAAAGCTCATCGCGGTTGTCGTACATATCCGCCATAGACACTTGCCAAGAATCCTCATCTAGGTAGAAGACGCGAGTCTTGTAAATATGACGCATCCCTTCCTTCAGCTGAGCCTTGACCACCCATACGCGGTGTTTCTCCCAACGCACATAATCTGGGTTGATGTGGCCAGGTTTCAGGATCTGCTCATACTTGAGCTTATCTGAGTGCAGCTTGTAGTCGTTGTAAGGAATGTAGATCTCTTTCTTGCCTAACAGTTCCCAGTTATAACGCACTGGCGAGCCGTTAAACATATCGAAATCGTCTGTTGTGCGCAGACCATCAGACACAGTACCCGGTGTATCGAAGGCGACGTTTGGCGCCTTGCGTACGCGGCGCTGCCCTGTGTTATAGGTCCAGGCCTGACGCGGGAGCGCCTCCTGGTCCATGGTCTCCTTCACCAACAGTGCGGTACCCGCCAGACGCGCCGGCTGTGTCACCACCTGCTTAAAGTAGAACAGGGTGTTCGACTCCTTTAGCTTATCCAGAGTCATCTCGGGACGAGAGTACTCAAAGCGGATCTCTTCGGCAGTTTCCACCAAGGTATAGCTACCAGATGCGGTTGGTGCCGCCTGGCTACGGGCGGTTTCCACATCTACGCCACGAAAACGCAGCACGTGGTTCCAGATAGCCTCGAGACCGTTCTGTGGGATCGGGAAAGGCACGCCTATTGAGGCGCCAGAGATACCATTACCGTCGGCCACTAACTCGGCGCGCGAAGCGTTGGCCTTAGTGGCGTCGTAGACAAACTGCGGCACAGAGGCTGTGCGGCGTGTCTGATAAACATTCATCTTGAAGGTATCGGGATAGAGATCGAACAGCTTGAGCTGGCCTTCGGTCAGATTATCCTTGTACTGCGCCTTGTTGGCATTAGTGATGGTAAATTCAATCTTATCGCCCGGGAAAGGATCTGGATGATGCATCCCCTTCTCGTAACCCGCAACAGGTTTGGTAATGCCGCCATCCCAGGCAGGAATAGAGCCATCTGCGTTACCCGCCTTTTCACCGCCGAGCGGCGTAAGTTCGGTGCCAAGCTTGGCCGCCTCGGCCTCTGATACTTTTGCAAAGGCTGTTGGCGCGGTCAATGCGACGATCACAGCTGCCGACAATAGTGTTAGTTTTTTCATTCTTATTGTCCTTGTGAATTAGATTGAATACTTGATGTTGAACGACACGTAATCACGATCTGACATCAGATTAGTGGTGCCAACACCACCGAAGAAGGAGTTGTAGGAGAAATCTGCGCCCCAACGACTCTGATAATCGAAATTCACGCCGATAGCGACGGACTTCTTACCCTCGGTGAACAGGAACATAGGATCGGGTGTGATCCCGTCAACATCATGCGAGAAGATGATGCGCGGCGCCATGTTGACCCCGGCAAACAGGTTGTTGTATTCGGCCTTGGCCACTAGACGATAACCCCAGGCAAAATCTGTTGGGAACGGGTTAGTCTCAGGACCATTGTGTACTGCCTCTATGATGCCAGGCATATTTGGGTTGCCGCCAGAGCGCGCAGTGCCAGGGCCATTGAGACGAAGCTCATCGAAGCCTGGCATATCGTGGATCCACACACCACCAACCTCGGCCAACATGACTAGGTTATCGGTACCCAGGGTTGGACCAAATAGATGGGTGAAGGTCACCTGTGCCTGAGTCGTATCACGACGGATATAACCTTCGGCGGCTTCACCAGAACCAATTCCTTTCACCTGAGAGATGCCATCAAATTCTGGACGTAATCCTGCATTGGCCAGCTGCTGTGGCATGGCGGCAAACAGGAGTTCAACGTCATCTATCTGTAGTGGCTCATCTTGACGGTGAGCTATCTCACCGGCCACAGAAGTGTCGCCAATCAGGGTGTTGAAGCTAAAGCCATAGAGCTTGATATCTTCTGGGTATTCGATCTGTGCCTTAGAGAAGGTCTCTAGACCCAGCAGTGTCTGACGATCGACCGTACCACCAGTTGCCCCAAGGGCTGCCAGGGTAGCTAAGTCTTTACCAATCGCTTCCTGGGTAAAGTTAGCCGCGGTGCCGCTGATCAGCGGACGACGACTATGATAGTTCATATAGTAGAAACCAAACTCAGTCTCACCCAGTTCAGGGGCATAGTAACCTAGCTTGATACCGTACTGGCCCGAGTCGCTGGCGCTCGCCTGATCTTGCATCAGGGTCACCTTAGTCGGATAAGCCAGTGCCAATGAACCCAGTGTCGCCGCATCATATTGACCCGATGCCACCATAGCCGCCAGCTTCTGATACTCGCCAATCAAGAAGTCGAGATTGATATCCGGGTTGGCGTTGAAGCCCAGCTGCGCATTTTGCGAATAACCGCCGTAACCGGCGAAATCATTTGTCGAGAAGTAAGAGCCAGGAGTCGGCACCCAAACGGGTTCCCAATCATATTGATAGAAGGCTTCTACCGACAGCGATTCGGTCACCCCCAGTGACGCCCAGATCATCCCCTGAGGTCTGAAGGCTTCTTTAAGCTCGGCGCCCGGCGCATTGAGAATGTTAAGATCCACCGGGTTGATGACACCGATACCGTGCGGGATCAGGGTGCTTTCACCCCAAGAGACCACCTGGTTACCGATACGAACGCTAAGTGGGTTGGCACCGTCGTTAAAGTCGAAATCACCATAGATGAAAGCATCCAACAGGCGCACATCTTTACACTGTACCTTAGAGGCCTCGGAGTCGGCACAAGGGTCATACTCTTTGCCGGTTATCGGATCGCTATAACCATAGCTGCCGTTATTGGCCTTCTGGTCGTAGAAATACATGCCACGGGCAAACAGGCCGAAATTCTTATACTTGAGTGATAGTTCATGCAATCCCTTGAACACCATAGAGGTTACGTCACCCTGAGAGTAGAGCATGTTACTCAAGTCACCATTACTCGAGTAGGAACCCGGCTGAGCCCAAATCTCGGCCGAAGTATATTTGGTGTTACCGAATGCGGTATAGTTTGACCAGTCAAAGCGCGGGTGATTCACCTTACCGATCTGATTATTCCAGTCCCGCTCCTCAACACGCCAGCTTGCACCGGCACTGAATGTTGAATCGAACGAACCTTGAACTTCTCCCCAATCGAACGACACGGCTTGCACGCCCGTAGTCGCTCCAATACTCAACGCTGCGACGATCCCCAAAGCTAGCGCTGACTTGTTAAAGCCATTTTTAACGTTTTTCATTTTAGCTCTTCTCCGTAACCTGCTGGATTCTTTGTTATAGGAATGGTGGCCAACATCTTGTTAGCGTACAGGTAACACCATTGTTACAGCATTTAGGGGTGATGAGCAAGGCGAAAAAACAGAAAATTACCTTGAGATTTGTACACTTAAGCTAAAGGGCTTACATAAATTCAAACACACGATTTAAATCTATTCTAACAAGTCGTACCAGATGAAAAACGCCCGTTGAAAAAGCAAGCATAAACAGGCAATTAAACTTATGTCATCGCAAGCTAAGCCTTTGATGAATCGAAATCGCCCGTTTGAAGTATATACTCTAAAAATCTTAAAGTTGGGTCAGAGAAACCAGTTTACCTTCATCATCGAGTTGCAGACGAAAGTAACCCCTGATGCCTGAGGTGGTCAGAAAGGGTCTGAAGTGGCGGGCGTGGATCCAGAGGGTCTTACCTGAGCTGTCTTTCACCTCAATCTTATCGATACTACCTTGATAATAATTAAGAAACTCTTGGTAACTCACCTGCATGGGAAAGGTAAATATCATCATAATTTGCTTTCTAAAATGGGGCGAGATGCCAAGCACCTCGCCCTACTCTCTTAGACTATCTGTTTAAGGTAACTCAGCCTAACGATTCGCTAACGGCTAAACCAATAACTAAACCAGAAACCGGGCCAACACCTAAGCCAGGGCCTTAGAGACCTTCTCATAAAGGTCTTTCGACAGATCCGGCAAGGCCAAAATCTGCTGCAGAGCACTACGCATCAATTGCTGGCGCTTTTCATCAAACTTCTTAAATTGGATCAGCGGCGTAATGATACGTGCAGCCACCTGTGGGTTTAAGGTATTGAGTTTAATGATAGCTTCAGTCAGAAAGCGATAACCACTACCGTCAATACGATGGAACACCTCTGGGTTTGCCGCCGCGAACGCGCCGATTAAGGAGCGTACCCTGTTAGGGTTGGCAAAGCTAAAGGCGCTATGCTGGGTCAGCTCTCGCAGTGCATCACAGCGATCTTCACCCGGACAGCATGCCTCCAGCGTCAGCCATTTATCCATCACCAACGGCGTATCGGCCCACTTCTGTTGGAAGTCTTGCAGTAGACTGGCGCGCAGCTCAGACTGCTCAAGGTTAAGCGCAGCCAGAGCACCCAGGCTATCTGTCATGTTGCCAGCCTGTTCATATTGGCACTGGGCCAGGCCTTGATGAGCATCCGAAGTGTGCAGCAGTAAACCGAGGCAGGCATTTTTCAGGGCTCTCGCCCCGGCATCATCTAACAGACTCAGCTCACGATAACGCGCAAGTAGCTCATCTTCACAGCCAGCGGCGATCTCTTCGAGCATAAACTCGCGGGCCGCAGCCAGGGCGTCGAGATCGACACTAGTCACCTGCTCTACCAGGGTATTCAGGCTTGGGAACCTAAGAACCTCTGCAAGCAATGCCTGATCTAGCTGCTCATCGAGCAGTAAGCCTTTCACCCCATCGACCAAGCGCGGATCGACATACATCGCCTTCTGCGCCTTAAGGTGGGCCACATTTTGCCAAACCGCCTGACTAAAGAGTGCGGCCGAGGCCTCCCACTTGGCCACCTCGCTGCTGGCATAACGCATCAGGTGGATAAGTTGCTCTACGCTATAGTCGAAGTTAAGTCTCACCGGCGCCGAGAAATTTTGCAGCAGCGAAGGCACTGGCTGCTCGCTCATGCCGCTAAACACCAACTCTTGCTCTGCCTCGGTGATGCTAAAGACCTGACTGAGTAGCGAGCGTCCGTCGCTGCCAAGCAGCTCTAGATCGAGTGGGATATGCAGCGGCAATTTCTCACTCTGCTCCGGCGTCGGCGGCGTATGCTGACGCAGGCTCAGACGATATTCTTGTTTTTCGGCGTCATAGCGCTCGGCGACCGAAAGCTCAGGGGTACCCGACTGGCTATACCAACGTCTGAACTGAGTCAGCTCCACGCCGCTGGCATCTTCCATCGCCGCGACGAAATCATCACAAGTCACGGCCTGACCATCATGACGCTCGAAATAACATTTCATTCCCGCCTGGAAACCCTGCTCACCGAGCAGGGTGTGCATCATGCGGATCACTTCTGCGCCCTTGTTGTAGACGGTTACGGTATAGAAGTTATTCATCTCGATCACAGACTCGGGACGAATGGCATGGGCCATTGGGCCACTGTCTTCGGCGAACTGCTGGTTTTTGATCACCTTGATGGCATGAATACGGTTGACCGCTCGCGAGCCCACATCTGAGCTGAATTCCTGATCGCGAAACACCGTCAGGCCCTCTTTCAGACTCAGCTGGAACCAGTCGCGGCAGGTCACGCGGTTACCCGTCCAGTTATGGAAATACTCGTGGCCCACTACAGACTCGATGCCGTGATAATCTTCATCAGTCGCCGAGTCTTTATCTGCCAACACATATTTAGTGTTAAACACGTTAAGGCCCTTGTTCTCCATGGCCCCCATGTTGAAGAAATCCACGGCGACTATCATGTAGATATCGAGATCATATTCGAGATCGAAGCGGCTCTCATCCCAGGCCATCGACTTCTTCAGCGATGCCATGGCGTGGTGTGCCTTGTGCAGGTTGCCCTTGTCGACGAAGACCTGCAGCGCAACCTCACGGCCGCTTTTAGTGGTAAAGCTATCGTCCAGCAGATCGAAATCACCCGCTACTAAGGCAAACAGATAAGCAGGTTTCGGGAAAGGGTCTTCCCAACAGACGAAGTGACGTCCGCCTTCAAGTTCGCCCGAATCGACACGGTTACCATTGCTCAGAAGGTAAGGAAACGCCGCCTTGTCGGCTTCGATGCGCACCTTGTAAATCGCCAGCACATCGGGGCGATCGAGGAAATAGGTGATGCGTCTAAACCCTTCCGCCTCACACTGAGTGCAGTAGGCGCCATCTGACATGTATAGGCCTTCCAGCGCCAGGTTGGCCTCGGGATCCAGCTTGGTCACTATGGTGAGTTCAAAGTCCGCTAAGTCTGTTTCAATACACAGCTGCCCCTCGGTGACGCGATAATCATGACGCTTACCATCGACCAACAGCTGGCTAACGCTTAAGCCTTCACCGTCCAGCTCAAGGGTGTGTGCAGCATCGTTTAGACGCTTTACTTGGCTGACCGCAGTCACCTGAGTATTGGCACCATCGAGCACAAAGGAGAGGTCCACCTGAGTAATAGTGAAATCTGGTGCGCGATAGTCTTTTAAATATTTGGCCTTAACCTGTGCCATTAAGATTCCCTCATCTGAAAAGATTATAAAAAAACGCGCCAATAGCGCGTTTTTAAAAAATTTGGCTCAATATTATTTCGCCTGGTTTTTAGCCACTCTTTCCATATCCACTAGATCCAGTGTGATATAGACAGTCTCGTCCAGAAATGCATCCGGCGCCTTCACATCATCTTCGGCGTCATCCAAAGACTTAAGCGCTTCGAGCCCATCCACGGCGCGCCGCTCGTTGAGACGTGCAAGTTGCTTCTCATCGTTGGTTTCACGCTCGGCTATGCGCTCTTTCTCAACCAAAGACACGCTGGTTTCTTTGTGGCTCTTCTTAAACTCGGCAATATCTTGATCGATATAACCAAATTCAACGTCTTTCTTGATACGTTGCTGGTGACGCGAGTCCAGATTAGTCACTAGCTCTGGAGTGATATCCCCAAGCGTACCGTACTGAGCCACTGGCACCTTATCCCAAGGCAGTGCGTTGGCTTCCTCGGCTTCGCCGTATTCACCCGGCTCGAGTGCACTCGGGAATGGAATATCCGGCGTCACGCCCTTAAGCTGAGTGCTGCCGCCATTGATGCGGTAGAACTTGGCGATGGTGTACTGCACATGGCCGATAGGTTTATCGTACATATCATAGATACGGCCCAGGCTCTTATGCTGCTGCACTGTGCCCTTACCAAAGGTCGACTCACCTACGATAAGCGCGCGATCATAGTCTTGCAGTGCGGCGGCGAAGATCTCAGATGCCGAGGCGCTGTAACGATCCACCATCACGGTGAGCGGTCCAGAATAGGTCACACGGCCGTCGTTATCGCGGTTTTGCGACACCTTACCGTTAGCATCGCGGATCTGTACCACTGGGCCTTGCTCGATAAACAGGCCGGTAAGCAGTGTCGCTTCGGTTAATGCGCCGCCACCATTACCCCTAAGGTCGATAACCACACCTTCAACCTTGGCCTCTTTTAGCTTAACCAGCTCTTTGGTGACATCTTGAGACAGGTTCATGTAGAAACCAGGGATCTTAATCACCCCAACCTTGCGGCCGGCGTAATCTCCGGTTTCCGGCTCGATCACCTCAGACGTCGCGGCGCGATCCTCTAGGCGGATCTTGTCACGCACTATGGTCACATCGATTGGCTTGGCAGAAGAGCCGCCCTTCTTAGGCAGGATCTGCAGCACGACCTTACTGCCCTTAGGCCCCTTGATCAGCTCGACCACATCATCCAGTCGCCATCCGATCACATCGACGATCTCTTTACCTTCCTGGCCGACACCCACGATGCGATCTTCCGGCGCCAGCTTTTCGCTGTTGGCCGCAGGACCGCCAGCAACCAGGCTCTTGATCACTGTGTAGTCATCATCCATCTGCAACACGGCACCTATGCCCTCCAGGCTCAAGTTCATCTCCATCTGGAAACGCTCGGCGTTGCGCGGTGACAGGTAGCTGGTGTGCGGCTCGACGCTGCGAGAGAAGGCGTTCATCACACCTTGGAAGACATCTTCACTCTTGGTCTGACTCAAACGCTTAATGGCATTGTTGTAGCGCTTCTCGAGCACCTTAACAATCTCATCCCAGTTCTTGCCGGTCAGCTTAAGGTTAAGGGCATCGTACTTGACCCGTTGACGCCACAGCTCATTGAGTTCAGCCTCATCTTTTGGCCAGGCGGCATCTTCTCTGTCGTATTGATAGCTATCGCCGGGGACGTTAAAGTCCATCTCCTTGTCGAGCAAGGATAAGGCGTAGGCAAAACGGTCGTAGCGACGCTGCTGTATCAGATCAAACATCTTGTAGGCGGCAGTGAGATCGCCGCTTTTCAACATGTCGTCGAATTGAGTCGCATAAGGCTTGAAACTGTCGATATCACTCTGAAGCAAGACATTACGGCGATAATCAAGCTGCTTAAGATAGCGGTCGAACACCTGCTCAGAGAAGGCGTCGTCCAGATCGAATCTATGATAATGGGCGCGAGTGAACAGACCCGTCACTCGCTTACTCGCTACTTTATGTTGCGGCTCTTGCGTTAGAGAGGGCAACTCGCTAGATGGAATACTGGGCGTCAGTGCCCATGCCGAGAATCCTACAAAGATGCTGGCAATGGATGCTGCCAGAGTGAGTTTTCGCATCAACAAGTTACTCCTTTTAAACGATGAACAGTTATAACAGGATATGCTCTACCGGGACTTTTACCGTTAATCCTGAATCTAACTGTACTTGAACATCTTCTTTCTTGATGTCCAGGACAACACCTGCAACAGGCGATTTACCTAGTTTGACACTCACGCGTTGATTTGGTTTCAACTCAGTCAGTGTTGCCGGGGTTAAATCCTTTGCCTCAACCTGTGGCTTAGCCGCTTTTGGCGCTGGTTTGTTACTACGCTTAGGCAGTGGCTTCTTGAAGGCTTTCTTCTCTGGCTTAGGACCAGACTTATCTGTCTTCTCTGCTGCCGCTTTCGCCGCACGCTTTGCCTTAGCCTTCTCTTGGCTCTCCTTCAGTGTAGCCTGTGCATGGTCGATATGCTCTTGCTCCAGCTCGCCACACTCGTTGCCGTCGAGATCGACACGCTGTGCCCCAGCCTTAACCCCTTTCAGGTAACGCCAGCTACTGGTGTAACGGCGTAAGGCGATTCTTAATTGCGTTTTACTGACTTTAGAATCATCAGCTAACCTTTCAGCCAAGTCTTGAAACAATCCTATTTTTAGAGGCTTAGTTTCACCTTCAGCGATAAAGCATAAAGGAAATGTTTCATATAAATACGCAAGAATTGCGTTGGTGTCGGTCAACTTTTCTGTTGATTCCATCATTACTTCCACAGTTTAAAAGGGACTACCACCTCGCCGGGTTAACGTCGGCACTGGCGTGTCGTTCATATTGGTTAGACATCGGGTCGCTTATTTGCCTCAGGGCGGCGACCACACAATCCAACATACCTTATCAATTACAGTCAATAAACGCCATGTATTCATTTCAACTAATGAAAAATGTCACGGCGTGTTTTTGAATTCATCAAGCGGCCTATTATAAGGGCGCGCCAGACGAAAGCGACCATCAATTGTGCAAAATTGGTTGTAGTTTAAGCAAATAAAGCCTTTTCCAGACTTTTTACGCAGGACTCTAGCCCCAATTGATCCGCCTCGTCGAAACGAGAGAATGAAGGGCTATCGATATCGAGCACGCCGATCACCTGACCGTCGCGGCGCAGCGGGATGACAATTTCCGAGTTACTAGCGGCATCACAGGCGATGTGGCCGTCGAAGGCATGGACATCTGCGATGCGTTGGGTGGTGTTACTCTGGGCCGCAGTGCCGCAAACCCCTTTACCCATAGGAATACGGGTACAGGCCACTTTCCCCTGGAAGGGGCCCAAAACCAGTTGTTCACCTTGCAGCATATAGAAGCCGACCCAGTTAATATCATCCAGATGCTCGTTAAGCAGCGCCGAGAAGTTCGCCATCGCGGTAACGAGATTGTCTTCGCCGCTAAACAGGGCTTCAACTTGACGGGTAAGCGTCGTATAACAAGGTGTACTCATACAAATTTCCTAACAATTTATGTTTTCGTTTCAGCTTTTGATTCTGCTTTTTTCGCAGGTTTCTTAGCCGGTGCAGCCTTTGTCACTGCGCCACCTTTTAAGAGTCCCATGAGCTGATCTTTATGTTCTGCCATGTAGAAACAGAGTTGTTCCAATGCATTTTCATCTAAGCCTAAATCAACTTGCTCGATAAAAGGAAGAAGATTATCCGCGATATCGAGCATCTTATCGTAGGCATCCGCCTCCTTCTTAGATGTGAATGTCATCTTCTCCACCCCTTCTCTGACTACGACAAATTTCGTTATAACTGCCATATCCGCCCTCACACTGTTTTTATATACAGTTGTAGAATCTCATAAATACAACTTCTTATGCAAGTCTCAAACTTTATCTGTTAGAATCTGCGCAACTATTGGCTCCGGATTTGGGAGCCACCTTATTAGGGCCTGTTGATCTTTCAAGTTTAATTTTTGTTCAATCTAAACGCGTTTTGCGCGAGGCGAGAGTCATGAAGCATAGTTACTCTATGTGAATGGCGAGCAACAAAGTGCAGCGCGCGTTTAGATGAACCCGTTGGGCAGCTTTTGTAGGCCATTTCTACTGCGTTATCGCCCGTTGGTGTAGAATACTACACAACACAGGCTCTGCCTTGTATAAACCACCTACAAATTGCTGCAAAAACAAACAGCAAAGATCAATAGGCCCTAGGTATTTCAATAGATTGACTATAGTAATATCTTATAGGCAATAGATTACTGGTCTATATCAAGAAATTTGCACTCTTGCTATGGCCTTAGATGACAGGAAGCGCCCCAGAACAGATATGAAAACAGAGGTGTTAGATAAGAGTATCGTTCTCTGCCGTGCTTGCGATCTGGTCGTGAGAAAACGCGCTTTGCCAACGGGTGTGCGGGCCCTCTGCCCTCGCTGCCACACTAACCTCTATGATACCCCTTACTGCTCCATCAACGGCATGTTGGCCCTGTGTATCACGGCGCTGGTGCTCTATTTTCCCGCTAACTTTTTCCCAGTGCTGGAGATGCACTTCCTGGGCAGTATTCGTACCACTACCATAGCCGGCGGCGCCATGGCCGTTGCCTCCCAGGGCTATTGGGTGGTGGGCATCGCCGTATTAGTTGCAGCGGTGATTGCCCCCGGCCTGCTTATTCTATCGATTCTGACCCAAGTACTTATTGTCAAATACCGACTCAAGGTACCCTTCTTTCGCAACATCTATAAGAAGCTACTGAAACAGCACAGCTTATTGGCCCAGCTCTCCATGCTGGAGATCTATATGATCAGCATCTTCGTCTCGGTATTTCAGCTCTCCGATTACACCGACCTCTATTTCGGTATCGGCACCTTCTGTTTCACCATGCTGTTTATCATGGTGATCTTCATGCAGCGGGAATATGACATAGAACATATGTGGAGTGTGCTGGATGAGTAAGCTCAGCAGGCCTCCCCAGGGCGAATCATTGGGGCTAACCAACTGCCCCACCTGCAAGTTCCTCTGCCATCTGGAACAGGGTAACTGCCCGCGCTGCGGACAGGCGGTGCAGAGCCGGGATCGCACCAGCGTACAGAAAAGCTGGGCGCTGCTGATCACCGCCGCCATCTTGCTGTTTCCGGCCAACCTCTACCCCATCACCATCATGACCAGTCAGGGGCAGGTACGCCAGGACACCATCTTCAGCGGCATCAACCATCTGGTGCATCTAGACCTATTACCTATTGCCATTATTCTGTTTACCGCCAGTATCTTAGTACCCATGTTGAAGATTTTTGGTCTGGCGCTCTATCTTACAGCGATCAGCTATCGCCTGCCGATCTCAAAAAGGACACTCATGGCCGGCTTTCATATCATCGAATGGATAGGCCGCTGGTCCATGCTGGATCTGTTTGTGATCTCCATTACCGCGGCGCTCATTAACATGGGACAGATTTGGGATGCTAAACCGGCGCCGGCAGCCACCGCCTTTGCCTTGGTGATCCTGCTGACACAACTGGCCGCAAAAGTATTAGACACGCGTTTACTCTGGGACCGATTGGAATCGAAAGATGACACAAATTGAAACACCAAAAGTCGTTAAGAAAAAACTCTTCTCTCCCATCTGGCTACTTCCCCTGATCGCCTTGGCGTTGGGGGCCTGGCTGGGTATCAAGAGTATTCGCGAATCCGGCGTCGAGGTGCGCATTCATTTCCCCAGCGCCACGGGGATAGATGTGGGTAAGACACTGGTCAGGTATCAGGGCCTCACCGTGGGTAAGGTTGTTGATATCAGTATCGACGACCAGCTTCAGGGCGTTTACGTAGATCTGCTGATGGATTACCGCTCAACACCTTTCCTGCGCGATGAGACCAAGTTTTGGTTGGTAACCCCAAAGGCCTCGATCACCGGCGTCGAGGGGCTAGACGCCCTCTTCTCGGGCAATTATATCGCCATTCAACCTGGCGAAGGGGATTACAAAAACGAATTTACCGCCGAAGATCAGGCCCCGCCTGTGGCGCCAGGCTCAGACGGCTTGATGATAGAACTCACCAGCGCATCGCTTGGCTCCTTAGATGTGGGCTCCCAGGTGTTTTATCGTCAGATCCCGGTTGGCAAAATAGTCAGCTACCGCCTGGTGAACGACGACAGCATCCTCTTCAATGCCTATATAGAGAAAAAATATGCCCATCTGGTGAAGCAAGACTCACGCTTCTGGAACGTCTCGGGCCTAGCGCTGGACGCCTCGCTCTCAGGCATCAAGGTCAAAACAGAGAGCCTGTCGGCTATCCTCGCCGGCGGCGTCAGCTTCTCATCCCAGGGCAGCAGCGAACAGGCTAGCGTCAATCAGACTTTCACCATCTTCGAAGATAAGGAACATGCCCTCGGTGGCATCACCTTTAGCCTCACGGCCGACGATGCCGATAGCCTAAGCACGGGCGCCGACATCGTCTATCGCGGCATCAGTATCGGCCAGATCACCCAGACTCATCTAACCGACTCGGGTGTGCGCTTCGATGCCAGCATCGCCACCCAATACGCCGAGCTGTTAGGCACAGACAGCCAATTCTGGCTCGAAGGCGCCGAACTTTCCCTCAGCGGCATCAAGCATGCCAGCCGCCTGGTGACTGGCAATGTGGTAGCCTTCCTACCGGGCAGCGGCGAGCACCAGACCAGCTATCCACTGCTGGCCAAGGCACCGCAACACTCGCAATCGCCACTCATGCTCAGCCTAAACGCCGAGGAGAACCCGGGGATCAGCGCCGGCGCCGAAGTGCGCTATAAACAGCTGCCCATAGGTCAGGTAGATAGTGTCGAGTTCAAACCTGACTATTCGGGTCTCGCCTACCGCATCCAGATCTGGCCCGAGTTTGCCAAGCTTATCCATCAGGGGAGCTACTTCGTTGCTGAATCGGCCCTGGCCATCGATGCTTCGCTTGATGGCGTGAGCGTAAACACAAGGGATCTGACCACACTCACCAAGGGCGCCATCAGCCTGGTACAGGGCCGCAGCAAGAAGACGGTTAACCCTAAGGCAAATCTCCCGCTATTTGCCAACGCTAAGCAGGCCGAGAGCTATCTCGCCAAGCAGAATCGCCTCAAGATAGTGCTGAGTAGCCCAGATGGTGCCGGTCTCGCCGCCCACTCCCCCATCTACTACAAGAAGATGCAGATCGGTGAGGTGCAGGGAGTCAACTGGCGCGGCAGCAGCGAAGACTTTGCCATCGAGCTGGGTATCGACAAGCAGTTCGCCTCTCTGGTTAAGCCAAGCACCATCTTCTGGCGTAACAGCGCGCTAAGCGTCGATGCCAGCCTCAATGGCGTTAAGGTTGACGTGGCGCCGCTGGAAGGCGCATTAAAGGGTAGCGTCTCCCTTGGACTGCTGGAACAAGATGATATCGGCAATCAGAGCCACCTCTATGGCTCAGAGACCTTGGCCCGCGCCAAGGCAACTCCCATTAGCATAGAGTTCGATGCCAGCACCCGACTGAGCAGTCACGCACCTATCCGCTATCAGGGGCACCAGATTGGCGAAGTGGAGCGGGTCAAGCTGTCACAGGACTTACACAGCGTCAGTGTGGAAGCCTACCTCTATGGCGACTACGCCGCGCCTTTCCTGGCAGACGATGCCCAGTATTTTATCGTCGATGCCAACATCTCGCTTTCCGGCGTCTCCGCCGCCGAAACCCTGATCACTGGCCCCTATGTGTCCGTGCTACCAGGCCAGAGTGGCAATCAGGTGCATGACTTTATGGGCAGCGTCGAATCGCCCACCTTGTTGAATCAGGAAGCGCTCACCTTCACCCTGGTGGATGACAATCTGGGCTCGGTCAAGATAGGCACGCCTATCATCTTCCGCGGCATTAAGATTGGCGAAGTCAAACAGGTGCAACTCTCGGCTACGGGCACTCAGGTAGAGATGACGGCGCAGATTGCCAAGGGCTATAGCCACCTGGTCAACCAAAGCAGCAAGTTCTGGGATCTCTCCGGCATCAAGGTAGATCTCGGCCTCTTCTCCGGCGCGCAGATAGAAACCGGCTCCCTTGAGACCATTATCGCCGGCGGTATAGGCGTGGCGACTCAATCCCCCACCACAGCCAATAACCGTATCGGCCAGCATCAGGTCTTTAGCCTGCAGAGCAAACTGGATCCCACTTGGCTAAAATGGGCGCCAAATCAACAAAGTCCTAACTAGGCCTCTCTATTATTGAGAGACAAGGCGTCACTTTGGTGGCTATGCTATTAGTAGCCACCAGATTTGCGAGCCGCCATCCAGACCAGCTTACCCAGGAGTCGATATGAGCAAAGATTTGCTGCGCGAAGCCGCAATCAATCTCAAGAGAGCCGTCCCCTTGATGTTAAAGCATCAGATCCCGACGACACCCACCAACTATGCCCTCTGGTACGCTTACGTAGGTCAGCAAAATCCCGAACTCATCACCAAGATGGACAGGATAGTCAATGAGTACAACACCTGTCCGCCGGTCACTGCCGAGCTGCTTTACCGCGAACATATTGCCGATCCCAACGAGGTCAACGTGCTCAACATGCGCCAGAATCTCGAGGCCATGACCATAGAGCTGTCGCAATCGATCAAGGATACCAACCAGGATGCCACCGTCTTTCAACAGCGGGTCGACAGTAACTTCAACCGCCTCAATCGCATCGAGGAAGAGGGGCTGAGCTTGGAGAAGGTATTGGGGCTGGTGCGGGATCTGGTGAAGGAGTCAGACGACATTCGCCAGAGTACAGAGTATTTTACCGGCCGCCTCGACAAGGCTCAGGAAGAGATCGCGGCGCTTAGAGAAGCGCTGAAACGCTCAGAGCAGGACGTCTATCATGACGCCCTCACAGGTGCCCTCAACCGCCGCGCCTTCGACCAAGATCTCAAGGGCCTGCTGGCTCAGTCCCCCGAAGGCACCTGCCTCATCTTGGCCGATGTGGATCACTTCAAGAGTTTTAACGACACCTATGGCCATCATCTAGGCGACAATGTGTTAAAGGCGGTAGCTAAGCGCCTCAACGAGTCTTGCCGCGACGGGGTCAAGCTCTACCGCTATGGCGGCGAAGAGTTTGCCTTAATCGTGCCAAACAGCCATCAACGCAAGGCGCGCCATCTGGCCGACGCCATGCGTCGAACGCTTGAGAAGATCTCCCTCAAGGACAGACGCAAACATCAGACAATCGATAAGGTCAGCGCCTCGTTTGGGGTGAGCGAATGGCAGGCGAAAGACACCTTCGAGTCGCTCATCGAGCGCACAGATAGCTTCCTCTATGACGCCAAACGCCTGGGGCGAAATCGGGTGATGCCGCTCTGATCCCGATTCGATGAGCACTGATCGCTAATCTGAGAGTGCCAATCCCTAATCTGAGAGCGCTAAAGGCTAATCTGTGAACGTTAGTCACTAGGATTGCAGTCGCCCCGATTGCTGACGTAACTGAGCTGACTGATATCGCTGGGGCGACTGAGGTAAATTAGATAACTCAGTTTCCTCAGAGATAATCGGCGCTTCCGGCGATGCGGGCAGACGCGTTGCCAGCGCCTGCTCTCCCGCCTTATCCCCTGTCTTCTCTCCCGCCTTTTCTCCCGCACCCTCACTACGCATGGGCTCGGCGATCACCACGAAGCGCTGACGACTCTGGCCGCCCAGGCTGTCGAAGGGATAACAGGTGACTAAGGTCAGACGCAGCGCATCTTCTTGGGCAAGCAGCGCGGTGTCTTGCTCATCCACCACCTTAGTCCCCAGCACCCGATAACTTATGGTCTCTGCCGAGGCATCCTGCAGGGCGATCACCTGACCCGGATAGATCCCCTCGAGTCTGGCGAAATGAGTGTCCCTGTGACCGGCGATAACCGTGTTGCCCCAATGATTGATCTGATTATCCGCCAGGATGGCGGCGGGTCCGAAGGCCAGATTGCGCCCGGAGGCACCCGCCAGCACATACAGCGGCGCGCCGCGACGCCGCCCCTGCTCGTCCTCAAAGTGCAGCTTGGCGATCGGGTAGGTATCGGCCCAGCTCCAGGGCTTATGGGCCTTGCGATCCGCTAAGGTTCTGTCCCATGCCCGCTCAATCAGGAACTGGGCAAAATGTGCCTTGGCTTGCATATAGCCTCCTTTAAAGATCAGTGTCATCGCCGCCATCAAGGCGGTCAGAAGCAAAACATGCCTGAGTCCCAGGCGTCTACGACGATTCATCATCAGGCCTCCAAGCGTCTGCGCCAAAGCCCGCGCAGACAGGGCAGATAACTCACCCAATAGGCGCCGATCAGCAGTAGCATCATGGCGCCCAGTGCCAAGTAGAGACGACTCTCGGTGGCGGTCTGCGGCCACTGATTTTGCATCGGCATAGGGGCTGGTTTAAACAGCTCCATGGCATCCATCGCCTCGGGGCGTGATGGCGTCCTATCCACAGCCACCAGGCTGGTGTAAGGGCTAACCAGGTGATAATCCATCGCCAATCGGGTCACGCTCTCTTTTATCGCCCCTTGATTCTTGGCGTTTTTACTCAGCTGCAGGCTGGCTATCTGGTTACGCGCCCAGATAAGATCTATCCCTCTGGGCTTATCGCCCCCCGTCAAGGCAAGGCGGTGCTGCCAGTTCTTGCCATCGAGATCGCCCGAGATGATCAGGGCATCGCTGCGCGCCCGCTGCGCGGGCGTGAGTCGCAGTGCCACCATGATGGGCTCATGGGCATAGAGATCGCCTATCTGCACCGGCCAATAATCGGGAATCGAACCATCGTCCAGCGTCAGAGTCACATCGCTGATCTGCGGCGATTCAATCTTCTCCAGCAGCTCACCTATCTTGGCATCCACCTCGCTTATCTTACCCACATAGGTGTAAGTGCCCCGCCCCGCCCTGGCCGCGCGCTCCATAAAGTAGCCATTGGGCGCCGCGCCTATGCCCACGGTAAACAGCCGCTGGCGGCCGATATTGGCGGCGATCAGCGCAAACAGTGAGGCCTCATTGCCCACGGCGCCGTCTGTGATAAATACCACCTGCTTCAAACGCTCTGCCGATGAGATGGGCGACACGCGGGATTCTGGCTGACTCAAGGCCCGCAGCAGCGCCGGGGCCATCTCGGTGCCGCCATCGGCCTCCAGACTCTGCACGAACAGATTGGCCTTGCCCAGGTTGGCGGCCGTGGCTGACAAGGCTACCGGCGACAGGCTGCGCACGCTGCTATCGAAGGCGATCACATTGAAGGTATCCTGACTGCCAAGACCGGCTAAGGCATTTAAGATGGCCGACTTGGCCTGGGCGATCGAATCTCCCGTCATTGAGCCCGAGGTGTCGATCACCAGGGTCAGCTCTCTTGGCAGGCGCACCCTCGCCTTATCCTGGGGCGGCATCAGCATTACCAGGGCGTAACTGTCCTTCGCCTCTTTATCACTCGCTTGCGCCTCTGCCGCTTGATTCGCTTTCGCTTCGCTCACCGCCTCATCATTGCCTGCCGGTGAAGGTGCATGGGATTCCTGGTTCTTGAATTCGTGATTCTTGAGTTCGTGAGTCTTGCCTAGCTGAGCAAACATCACGGCGCTTGGCTGCTCGGCAAGCAGCGGGCGCCACTTAAGCAGAAAGTCGCGATCGGGTCGCAGGTTGGCTGTGAGATTGAGCCCTATCTTAGTACCGCCAAGCTGGGTTTGGCGCATCTGATGATAGGGGGTCTCCAGTCGGCTGATGGCCATGCCAGCATCCAGTACCACATCCAGATAGAGCTTCTGCTCATCGCTCTGTGCCCCCTCATTAAGGGCGTTAAGTCCTTGTGCATCGTCAACTGATGCTTGTTCTAAGTCTAGAGCCTGCCCCTTGGGAAAGTATCTCGGGGTGATGGCCGTTGGAAAACGCAGGCTGAACTCGCCATCTTGATAACGCACCTGCTGCTGATAGGCAATCTCCACCACCAGTGCCTCGCCCGGGCCCAGATTCGCCACCTCTGAGGTGAAAATATTGGGTCTTTGCTGACTCACCAGGCTGGCCTTCTTGCCGCTGGCCTTTGCCTGTTCGAAGGTTTGCCTCGCTACAGCCTTGGGCTGGATCTCACCGATTATCACCCGCTGGCCGATATGCAGCTTGAGGCTGTCGACCGCCGCATCGTGAGGCAGCGGAAATTGATAGCGGCCATTGAGCCAATGCTCGCTGTCGTTCACAAACACCTGCTTTACCGACACCCGATTGATCCAACCAGAGATATTCATCTGCACCTGGGTATCCACGGCAAGGGCCGTGGCGGGCACCTCGCTCGTTAGCTGAACGCCATCTAAGCGATACTCGATCAGCCCCTGGCCTAAAATGGGCTCATCGGCGGCGGGCAGATCGAAATGGTGCAGCTGCTCACCATATTTCGCAGCCGTCACATTGACACCGGCCGGTTGCCCCATAAGCGCGAAGGCGGGAGCAGTCGAACCAATCGCGCTAACGCTGAACACCAAGGCGGCGAGCACCAGACGCTGGCGAGAAAAAAGCGCCCCCCTCGGGGGGCAAAGGTCAGTCTGGTTCATCCTGAGACGCGGGCGTGGCAACATCTTACTTCTCCTTTTACGCGTTGCTTCATGGTGCGGGATCTAGTTAGATGCCAGGGCGGTATCGCCAGGCAGCAACTTGATGGTGACGCGGCGATCGAAGAAGTCATTTTCGAAGCTCTGTTCATCCTTCACCGGCGCGCTGGCACCATAGGCCTTGGCATCCAGACGGGCCTCATCTACGCCTCTGGATACCAGGTAGCTTCTCACCTCGGCTACGCGCTGCTCGGACAGGGCCTGGTTGTAGCTACTGTCGCCGCGGCGATCGGCGTAGCCGGTGAGATCTAATTTCAGTTGCGGCGAGATCGCCATGGCATCGGCCACCTCGTTGAGCAGGCTCTGAAAGTGTGGCTCGACGGTAGATGATCCCGTCTTAAACTGGACGTTGAGCCCCAAGGCCAGCTCTTCCAAACGGGTCCCTTGATGCTGTCTAAGCTGTGCCAGTTCCACCTTGGCCTCTTGATACTCCTGCTGCACCGTCAGCAGCGCTTCATTTTGCTGCTTGAGCGCCATCATACGGCTCTCCTGTTCGGCTAACGTGGCCTGCTGCTGTTTGATCTCGCTGTCGTTGGCTACCGTCTGGCCTATCATGCCGCCGGTGAAGGCGCCGATAATCGCCCCCACAGGGCCGGCAACCACGGCGCCCAGCACTATGCCAGAGCCCACACCGATAAGCGCCTCTTCATCGGCCGAGCTGTTACTTGTACTTTGAGTCGCTTGAGTTGCGGGGGCAGCGAAAGCCATTGAGCTGCCAAATAACGAAACACTGATTAATGCGGCAATGATCTGCTTCTTCATGGGAAAATCCTCAAGTTGACATGGATTGGTGAATAAGAACCCTGTGGTTCCTGTCGATGAGGTCATTAAACCTGAGTGAAATGGCAAGTCCGGGGTGCAAAAATGACGATGCGCAGACCAAATGTGGCAAGAAAATGGCTTTTACCCCGAGCCACTTTTCTCCCGAATATTTTGCTGTATAGTCACACTCCAGAAACCCTAAGCTGTAATGGATGGATCATGAAGCGTATTGCAATAGTTGAAGATGAGGCGGCTATCCGCGAAAACTACAAAGAGGTGCTGCAGCAGCAAGGCTACTTTGTGCAGGCGTACGCCAACCGCCCCAGCGCCATGGAGGCCTTCAACACGCGTCTGCCTGACTTAGCAATCATCGACATCGGCCTGGAAGATGAGATAGATGGCGGCTTTACCCTGTGCCAGTCACTCAGAGCCATGTCGAACACCCTGCCTATCATCTTTCTGACCGCCAGAGACAGTGACTTCGACACCGTCTGCGGCCTGAGGCTGGGCGCCGACGACTATCTGAGCAAGGATGTCAGCTTCCCCCATCTGATCGCCCGCCTCGCGGCGCTATTTCGACGCTCGGACATCCAAAATGGTGCCAACCCACAAGATGGCATGATAGAACACGGCAACCTGACCATAGATGTCAACCGCATCCAGGTGTACTGGAAGCAGCAGCCTATCGAGCTGACGGTCACCGAGTTTTGGATGGTGCACGCCCTGGCCAAACGCCCAGGCCATGTACGTAGTCGCCAGGCGCTGATGCAGGACGCCAAGATCTATGTGGATGACAGCACCATCACCTCCCACGTGAAGCGGATCCGTAAGAAATTTATCAGCCAAGACCCAGAATTCGATTGCATAGATACCGTCTACGGCATGGGCTACCGCTGGGATACCCAAGACTAAGCATGTTTAATCTGCCCATCGGCCTGCGCACTAAGGTCGCCGTACTCTCGCTGTTCCTGCTCTGCCTGCCCTGGCTTGGCTATCAATATGTGTGGGAGATGGAGAAATACCTGCGCCACGGCCAGGAAAAGACCCTGGAAGGCACCACCCAGGCCCTGGCCACCGCCCTGCATGAACGTCCCAAGCTGTTCGACAAGCAGGCGAGCTTCTTGTCACAGGTGAAGAAGGGGCGGGATCTCTACGCCTATCCCCTAACCGGCCCTATCCATCTGGATGGCAAGCTGGGCGAATGGGCCTCTAACCGCCACCGCGCGGTGACCTATGGCGCCGATCACCAGCTATTCAAGGCCGATGACGGCAAGCCACTCAATATCAGTTTCACCCATATGGTGGGCAAGTATGCCGGCTACCTCTATGGCTATTTCGAGGTGACAGATCCTAAGGTGATCTACCGCGGCACCAACAGCCTGCGCATCGACAACAATGATCACTTGGCCATCGCCACCCTGGCGCCCGACGGCCAGTTCCGCCGTTATATCGTCGCCACCATACGCGACGGCTGGATCAGCGCCTTCGAGCTGCCAGCCGATCCCCGCAAGTCCCAGCCAGTCACCCCAGAGGTGCGCATCCAGGGCAAATGGCTGAAGACAGATAAAGGCTACAATATCGAGCTGAGGATGCCGCTTGAGATGGTGGGCAGCAAGCTGGGCTTTGCCATCGTCGATGTTAACGACAGAAAAGTGCGTAACGTCGAGGCGATCGTCGGCACCTCGGCCACAGATGATGTCACCAAGCTGGGGACGGTTCTGGTGCCTTCGCCGGAGATCGAAAGCATCATCAAGGGGATGAGCCACAACAGCTCGCGGATCTGGGTGGTGGATCGTCACGGCCGGGTACTGGCGAAATCCGGCGACATCTACAGCAGCACCAATGTATGGGCGCAGACGGCAACCGAGCAGACACCGGATACCTTCTGGGGCCGCTTCAAGCAGCAGTTCCTGCACCCGCTCTACTATCGCATTTTGACTACGCCGCCTAAGCATTTCGTCGACTCGCTCAAAGACTCTACCGTGCTGGAGGGTAGCCATATCCGTAAGGCCCTGGCCGGTCAGTTTGGCTCCACCTGGCGCCTCAGCCCAGATGGCAAGGCGGTGATCCTCGCCGCCGCCAGCCCTATCTGGATCGACGATACCGTGATGGGCGTAGTGATCGCCGAGGAGACCACCCACGGCATTCGCACCCTACGCAACAAGGCGCTGGAGAAGCTGTTTAACGTGATCCTGACCGTGATGAGCATGGGCACCCTGGCGCTCTTCTTCTTCGCCTCCAGCATCTCCAGTCGCATTCGTAAGCTAAGGGACGATGCCGAGCAAGCGATCGACAGCCAGGGCCGGATCAGAAAGGCGATTGTCGGCTCTAAGGTGCGCGACGAGATAGGCGATCTCAGCCGCAGTTTCGCCAGCATAGTCGGCCGACTAAGCCAATATACCCACTATCTGGAGAACATGTCGTCGCGCCTCGGTCATGAGCTGCGCACGCCGGTCGCCGTGGTACGCTCGTCACTCGAGCACCTCAACAGCCAGGATCTGCCGCCGCAACACCAGAAGTATGTAGATCGCGCCCACGAAGGGGTGAGCCGCCTCAACATGATCCTCAACAACATGAGCGAGGCCACCCGTCTCGAAGAGGCGCTGACCGACGCCGAGGTGGACAACTTCCCCCTCTCCAAGGTGATCTCAGGTTGTATGCAGGGCTATCAGATGACCTATGCCAATCAGGTATTTGAGCTGGAGATAGACAAAGACCCCATGACCATGCGCGGGGTGCCTGAGTATATCGCCCAGCTGATGGACAAGCTGATCGCCAACGCCATCGAGTTCAGCCAGAGTGATACGCCGATTAAGGTGTCGCTCAAGGCCAAGGGCCGACAGGCACTGCTGAGCGTGAGTAACCTGGGGCCTTCGCTGCCCGCCAACATGGGCGAGCAGATCTTCGAGTCCATGGTGTCTGTGCGCGCCCAGAAGGCACAGGACAAGCCTCACTTGGGGCTGGGGCTCTATATCGCCCGCTTGGTCACCGATTTTCACAAGGGCAGCATACGCGCCGAAAACCTGATGCAGGATGGTCAGGCCACCGGCGTGGTTATCCATATCCGTCTGCCGCTGGAGGCGCAGTAACCTCCACACTAAAAGGGAAAACACTCCAATAAATCTCACTTTCATTTAGCCGTATAGATGTTAAGATGGCTGCATTGAGTTGCCAACACGAGAGTATGGGATGAAAAGAGAGACCAAGATAGTCAGCGTCGGCCGCGACAAGAAGTGGAGCAAGGGAGTGATCAACCCGCCGGTGTTTCGCGCCTCCACCGTGGTGTTCGACACCATAGAGGATATGCGTCATGCCACCAAGAACCGCGCCAACGGCGAGATGTTTTATGGTCGCCGAGGCACCCCAACCCACTTTGCCTTCCAGGCGGCCATCGCCGAGCTCGAAGGCGGCGTAGGCACCGCCCTCTACCCTTCAGGTTCGGCGGCCATCTCAGGCGCCCTGCTCTCCTTCCTCAAGGCGGGTGATCATCTGCTGATGGTCGATACCGCCTATGAACCGACCCGGGATCTGTGCGACAAGCTACTCAAGGGCTTCGGCATAGAGACCACTTACTATGATCCCCTCATAGGTGATGGCATAGAGGCGCTTATCCGCCCCAATACCAAGGTACTGTTTCTCGAATCTCCGGGCTCCATCACGCTAGAAGTGCAGGACGTGCCGACTCTGAGCGCCATCGCCCATCGCCACAACCTGGTGGTCATGCTGGATAACACCTGGGCCTCACCCATCAACTGCCGCCCCTTCGAGCTGGGGGTGGATATTTCAATCCAGGCGGCGACCAAATATATCGTCGGTCACTCGGATGTGATGCTGGGAACCGCCACCGCAAACCAGGCTCATTGGGACCAGCTCAGAGAAAACAGCTACCTCATGGGCCAGTGCACCTCGGCGGATGATATCTATCTCGCCAGTCGCGGCCTGCGCACCCTGGGAGTACGCATGGCCCAGCATGAGAAGAATGGCCTCGAGATCGCCAACTGGCTGGCCACACGCCCAGAGGTGGATCATCTGCGCCACCCCGCCTTTGCCTCCTGCCCCGGGCATGAGTTCTTCAAGCGAGATTTCAGCGCCTCTAACGGCCTCTTCTCCTTCGTGCTCAAACGCGGCAACATCAAGGCGATCACTGCCTTCGTCGAAGGCATGCATCACTTCAAGATGGGCTTCTCCTGGGGCGGCTACGAGAGCCTGATCTTGGGCGTATTTGGCATCGACAAGCTGCGCACCGCCACCCAGTGGGACAACAGCAAGCCGCTGATCCGCCTGCATGTGGGCCTGGAAAATCCTGAAGATCTCATCAAAGATCTTGAGGCCGGCTTCGCCCGCTACAACGCGGTATTGGATGGCCAGAGCGACTAGCGCCTCGCCTGAATAAGCGTGGGGATTAACCATAAAAAACGCCGTCAGATGACGGCGTTTTCTTTGTTTTGATTACCTGCAGGTTTTTCCGATTCACGCTAGTGAGTCGCAGGCGCTTGCCAGGCCTGGGTACCATACAGGGGCACGGTTGACAGGCTGTGCTTATGGCTGCCATCTGTCTCCTTGGTGGAGTATGAGAGATAGATCAGCGTCTGGCTGTCGGCGTCATAGATGCGTCTCACCTTGAGGGATTTGAACAAGATACTCAGTGAGGCCTTAAACACCACCTCGCCGCCGTGGCTCTTGTCGATATTGGCGAGATCCGCAGGCAAAATCGGTCCGGTCTGACGGCAGGCGATCCCCATATCCGACGGATCGGCAAAGTCCAGATTCGCCTCGATACGACTGATATGACAGGTCACGCCGGGGATCTTAGGATCTTGCCTGGCCTCGATGATCACATCCTTGGTGGTAAAGACCCCCAGGCTCACCTTGCCTACATCATCGCCGCAGCCCGCCAGCAGGCTTGTTGCTGCGACAAACATGATTCCAATCCAAGCTTTCATCTTCATTCCTTTTTGCCTTGTTGTCTCGTTGTTTTGTGGTCTTATTGCCTTAACGCCCTAACACCTTATTGCGTTAGCCAAAAACCTTTTGCGCCCAGCGGGTTAGTCCGGCGGTCACACTGCCAAAGTGGTCACCGACCACTATCTCAGTCTCAGGATACATCTGGGCAATCTTCTGGTAAATCGCCGGGCTCTTGGCCGTACCGCCAGTGACATAGATAATATCGGCCTGCGCCTTATCTGTTGCCTTATCTGTTGCCTTATCTGTTGCCTTATCTGTTGCCTTAGCCATCGCCTCCGCCATTAAGGCTTGGATCAAGCCCACAGGCTGAGCGATCGCATCAACGAAGCCTTGCTGATCGACTTCGGCTGTCAGCGCCGCATCGACATAGTCCAGACTCGATTGAGTGGCCACATTATCTGACAGGGCAATTTTCGCCCCCTCGGCGCTGCGGACCAATCGATAGCCGAGCTGATCACGCTGCACCTTGAGCAGGCGCGACAGCAGATCCGAGCGCTCGGCATCCTTGATCAGTTCCTCGATCATCTTGCGGGTCGTCAGGCTGGCAAAGTCACGCTGTGCGCTAATATCGTTAACCGCAACCGCATTCCAAAAGGGTTGGCTTGGCACAGGCAGGCCATTGACCATCTGAGACCCCAGCCCAAGGTGAGGCATGAAAGCCTTCATCGCCAAGGCGATATCCAGATCGTTACCGCCAATACGCTGGCCGCTGTGACCCAGAAAATCCTCGCTGCGATCCGCCTTAGCGATATGAGAGGGCCCCATCTTTACCACAGAGCAGTCTGTGGTGCCGCCGCCCACATCCACCACCAACACTGTCTTGTCCTGGCTCAGACTGGCCTCGAAATCCATACCCGCCGCCAGGGGCTCGAACAGGAAACTTACCTCGATAAAACCGGCCCGTTTGGCCGCCAGCGCCAGGATGGCTTCGGCCTGACGGTTGCTCTCCTCGCCGCCTATCCCCTGAAAGTTGACCGGGCGACCGATCACCGCATGGGTGGCTCTTCCCTTAGCCCCCAACTGCTTATCCGCCAAGCTCTTGATATGCATCATCATCAGGGTGACGATATCTTCAAACAGGGCTATTTGATCCGCTCGCAGACCGGTTGCGCCCAGGAAAGACTTGGGCGAGCGCACATAGAAGCCCTCTTCGGGCATCTCAAGATAATGGGCCACCGCCTGCTCACCGACAAACACCGCCTGCTCATCGCCGTCGAGATCCAGCGCCTGACGGGCATGACGGGCACGGCTCAACTGCGCCGAGCGTAGCTTGGCATAATCAGCCTTCAATTCACCAGCTAGCTGCTGATAGACGGCCTCGGCAATCAACTCTCGGTCGAAAGCATATAGGGTCGATACCAGGTAGTGAGAATCCCCCGCCAAGGGCAGCAGCTGCACCCTTTCACCATCCATAATACCGACGGCGCAGTTGGCGCTGCCATAATCGAATCCAACAAACATGCAAAGCGCTCCCGCCCATGAAAAAGCCGAGCAAAATAACACACTCAGCATAAAAGACAAGCGGCCGACTCAAATACCTACCACCCAAGCACCGACAAAAGCGCCCGCCAATGCCGACGCAAATATCGCCCATGGGAAATCGACTAAACTTAAAGGGATATTGGGAGTCGTTATGCACTGTTTAAACCGACGTTCACTGAGTGTTATCCTCCTGCTCTTGCTAATCGCGCTGAGCCTGGGTAAGAGCGTGTCGGCCGCAGAGGAAAACAGTGAGTCCGCGCGGCAAACCACGCCCCAATCCATCCCCCTGCTGCAATTTAGCGGCGCCATAGGCCCTGCCATAGGCGAATACCTAAGTGAGGAGATAGACCACGCCAATCGCCTGCCGATTGAGCAGCGACCCGAGCTTATCATGATAGTGCTAGATACCCCCGGGGGGCTGGTCACCAGTCTCAGAAGCATCAATCAGGCGATCCTCGCCTCCAAGATCCCAATCGCCTGTCTGGTAGCCCCGCCAGGCGCCAGGGCGATGAGCGCCGGCACCTATATGCTCTATGCATGTCATATCGCCGCCATGGCCCCCGCCACCACGCTAGGCGCGGCCACGCCAGTGCAGCTTGGAATGCCCTCGTCACCCCAGGACTCTGGTTCGGGTTCGGGTTCTGGGTCTGATCCCAAAGAATCTGGCTCCCAGGATAGAGCAGCACAAAAGGATGGTGCTGGTCAGTCTACTCCCGAGTCAACGCCAAAGGACAACAAGGATGCCATGGCCCACAAGGTGCTCAACGATGCGGTGGCCTATATTCGCTCACTGGCTAACCTGAGAGGCCGGAACGTCGAGTTTGCCGAGCGCGCCGTTATCGATGCCGCCACCCTCACCTCAGATGAGGCACTGGCCCAAAATGTGATCGACCTGATGGCAGCCGATCCCCAAGAGTTAGTTGCCAAGCTCGAAGGGTTTAGCGTGGTGGTGGATGGCAAGGCTAAGCGCCTGTCCCTGGCCGGGATGCGTCTAACGCCCCATCAGCAGAGCTGGCGCAATCGCGTCATCGCCACCATAACCGATCCCAACATCGCCTATATCCTGATGTTGATCGGTATCTATGGTCTGCTGCTGGAGTTTTACAGCCCTGGCATAGGCGTCGCCGGCATCACCGGCGGCATCGCCCTCTTGGTCGCCCTCTACGCCTTTCAGCTGCTGCCGGTCAACTACGCGGGGCTTGGACTGATCCTGCTGGGTATAGCCCTCATCGTCGCCGAGTCCATGGTGCCCAGCTTCGGCATTTTGGGCCTGGGTGGTATCGCGGCCTTCGCCCTGGGCTCGCTGTTTCTTATCGATGCAGAGGGCGGCGATCTCTCCATCTCGCTGCCGCTTATCGCCGCGGTGACGGTCACCGCCTCGGGCTTCTCTCTCTGGGTGCTCTCCAGCCTGTGGAAGGCGCGTAAGGCCGCCAACGTCAGCGGTGACGATCTGCTCATCGGCGCCAGCGCTCGAGTGGTGAAAGGCTTCGAAAAGTACGGCCTGGTCACCCTGGGCGGCGAGTGTTGGCAGGCCAGATCCGATACCCAGACCCAGACGGGCGAGACGGTTGTCGTACTTGGGCGCGACAAACTTACCCTTATCGTTACCCCTGCGGCGACGCTGCCCGATTCAGACAATCCTTAGGAGGTTTATATGGAAGCCTTAGCCTACAATACCCAGCTCTTCTTCGTCGCCCTCGTCTTCCTGCTAGTGTCGTTGCTGATCAGCACCTTCAAGATCCTGCGGGAATATGAACGCGGGGTGATCTTCATGCTGGGGCGCTTCTACCGGGTCAAGGGCCCAGGCCTCATCATAGTGATCCCTCTGGTGCAACAGATGGTGCGGGTGGATCTGCGCACCGTGGTGATGGATGTACCGACTCAGGATGTGATCAGCCGCGACAACGTCTCCGTGCAGGTCAATGCGGTGATCTACTTTCGGGTGATAGATGCCCAGAAGGCGATAATCAATGTGGAGGATTTTCTGCAGGCCACCTCACAACTGGCGCAGACCACACTGCGCTCGGTACTCGGGCAACATGAGCTGGATGAGATGCTGGCCAATCGCGACATGCTCAACACCGATATTCAGTCTATCCTCGACAGCCGCACCGACGGCTGGGGGATCAAGGTCTCTAACGTGGAGATAAAACATGTGGATCTCAACGAGACCATGGTGCGCGCCATCGCCAGACAGGCAGAGGCGGAGCGGATCCGTCGCGCCAAGGTGATCCACGCCTCGGGCGAGATGGAGGCCTCGGCCAAGCTGGTAGAAGCGGCGCAGAACCTTAAAAAGTCGCCCAACGCCATCTTGCTGCGTTACCTGCAGACCTTGACAGAGATCGCCGGCGAGAAGAATTCGACCATCCTCTTCCCTCTGCCGATGGATCTCCTCAAGGGAGTGCTAAACCGGGTTAGCGACCAGGAAGAGACCCCGGCAAAGAAAACGGAGGACTAATGACCGAAACGGGTCGCCTCGAAGCGGTTAAGCAGCAGATGCACCAAGTAACAGGCCATCAGGGTCAGCACGATGGCGCCTAAGATACTCGCGCCGCGATAGAGGCTGCTGTAGATGAGATCGTTAGCCGGCGTCAGGTTTTGCCCATAAAGGGTCCCCATGGTGGTCATGGCGCCGAATCCCACCCCAGAGCCCATCGCCTCGGTCACATGAGCCTGACTGAACAGCAGGGTCACCAACCAGAACAGCGGCAACAGGAGCACCAGCTCGTGAGCCCAGGTATAGAGCAGCAGCTGCATCAAGAGACCACAGGCCACCCCGAGAATGGTACCTACGGCGCGGCGTCTGGCATATCCCAGGGCGCCGTTCCAGTGCATGGGAAAGAGTAACAACAATGTCGTCGCCTGGGCCGCCAGAGAATCACGCAGATCAAACACCTGAAACACGGCGAAGGAGATGGTGGCGATAGTCGCCCCCATCAGCGCCTCGTGACGCATGCGATGGGGCGCCTTAGGCATGGCAGCCATAGGCGCCCGTGCATCGACGTCGGGAAACAGGTACATCATCAGGTAGGCAATAAGCACGGAAAAACCACAGCCCATGAAGTTATTGATCGCCAGCTCGGTCAAATCAGTATCCGGGTAGCTGGCAAAGTGCAGCATGATGCTCAGGCTGATCACCCCTGTGGCGCCAAACAGAAACAGGCTGCCGCGGGACATGCAGGCAAAACGATAGAGAAACAGCAAAAAAGCGACCATGGACATCACTATCGGGTGCGAGCCCAAATACTCGGCCAGCAGCGCCACCTCAATGATGGCGATGGCGGACGAGGCCATCACCTGCCGCACCGCATGCAGCGACATCTTAGGCAAGACCCCCAGCATCAACATGGGCAGAACGGTAAAGAAGACCCCATAGTTAAATTCCAGCACCTTGCAGCTGAGAAAGCCCAAGGTGGCGCCGGTCGCGATACGCAGACATTGGCGCAGATCGTTAGCGCTTAAGGGATGATGACGAATTAACACGCTTCGCCCCTAGTAGATGTAATGCAGCAGGCTGATAAACTTGATCTGCACCTTGGCAAACAGCTGATAGATAACATTGCTTGGCTGAAGCTGCACGGTTGCCTTGGCGCCGGCCGGCAGGGATATGGCCACATCGGGTGCCAGCTCCAGGTGAAGACGGAAACGTTGGGCATCTCGCACCCAACGGTTTGACTCGGTTGGCGTCGCCAGACGTCCATTGGCATCGAACTGGGCCTGACTCACACCGGCATCGACGCTGCTGACGCTCGCCTGAAACAGCTCACCAGGGCGACCATCGAAGGCCACCAGCGCAGTCGCGCCCGGGACTATGTGACGCAGGTTCTTCTCACGAAAATCGGCGATCACATCCACATTATCCAGCAGCAGCGCCATGACGGGCGTCGACTGATTCACCATGTTGCCCGAGGCCAGCTGCACGTTGGTGACCACACCATCGTGTTCTGCGCGGATCTGGGTATAACTCAGGGCAAGTCGCGCCTGAGACAGACGATTCTTGGCCTGACGCAGCTTGAGGTTATCCTCGCCCGGTAATCCCCTCAGGGTCTTTACCTTAGCCAGCTGCGCCTTGGCGGCCAGCAGCTGGGAGCGACTGGCTTTCACCTCAGTTTGGGCCTGATCGATCATCTGCTGCGACACGCTCTGATTGGCATAAAGTGATTGAATACGTTTGGCCTCACGCTGCTTGAGCGCGTAGGCGATCTCTTTTGCGCTCACCTCGGCGGTCGCGGCGGCGATGGCTGAATCTAACTCGGCGTTATCTTGTCTCGCCTGCTCCAAAGCCAATTCGGCCTGCTCCTGGGCCAGCAGGAATGGGGTCGCGTCCAGGCTAAACAGCAGATCGCCCTGGTTCACCTTCTGGTTATTGGCGACCTGTACCGAGACGACTCGGCCACTCACCTGAGGCGCGACCTGGGTAATGGTGCGCGTCGCCATCGCCTGGGTGGTCAGCGGCATCTTAAGGTCGGCCACCAGGAAATAACCAAACAGCAGAATGAAGCCGATGCTGGCAAACTTAACTAAACGGGCAAATTGCTGATCCGGTGTCATGCTTTCTACTTTTCCTCTTTATCTGTGGCGGTGGGGTGTAATTTCTTTACGGCGTTTTCGCTGATACGGTTGAGCACAAATTCGAACGCTTCGAGCTGCTCTGGGCTAACTCCCTGATAAAGCTCGGCGCGCAGATCGATAATGCGCTGACGAATAAAGGCCAGCAGATCCTGGCCAGCCTGGGTTAAGGAGACGCGCCGCACGCGTTTGTCATGCTCGCAGCAGTGACGTTCGATAAGTGCCTGCTGCTCCAGCTGACTCAGGGTGCGCATCAAAGACGCCAGCTCTATCTCGAGGGCCTCGGCAAGATCTTTCTGACTGGTCTGCTGGCCCATGCGATAGAGCTTCCAAAGCACACTCCAGCGGCTATGGGTCAAGCCCAATGGGGCAAGCTCGGCATCGGCGACCATGCGCCAAAGCCTGGCGAGCCTAGCGACTCGCTCCGCATTGGACGATTCGGCCCAATCTCGATTTTCTGCTGCCATCTTGACCCTCCTCGAGGCATTGTGACGCAAACAAATATAATACTTAGCATGCTAAGCATTATATTTGTTTAGCAGGCTAAGTAAATGGTGAGATGAAAATAAATTACATCCAAGAACTGTGTCGCCTGACGCCCTCGCCCATCCAGATGCCTGAGAATAATGAATTTAGGTGAGTTAATAGGAAATAAGTGAAAACGGAAAAGCGAATTAGAAAAACTGAGGGGTAGAAGGTAGACGGTAGACGGTAGACGGTAGACGGTAGACGGTAGACGGTAGACGGTAGACGGTAGACGGTAGAAGTCTAAACAATGAAAACTATTGGATATAGCGGGTTTCTCGGCATATGTCACCGAAGAGAAAAGGACACAGGGCAAAGCTATAAAGACAAACAAGCTGATGGTCACCAGCAGCTAACGTCTTAATCAGCACCTAACGTCTTAATCAGCACCTAACGTCTTAGCCTGCACGGCGCTTGGTTCAGGGCAACTAGCTCAAACGCAGCTACTGACTTCTCTTCTACTCACCCAAATCAGTCAATCCAACGCAGCCAATAAAAAAGCGAGCATTGCATAACACAACACTCGCCTTTGCTTCTTACTCTGAATACATTGGCTCAGACTCTAAAAACTGAAAGGCTATCTACATCCTCGCCAATACTGCTCGTCAAGCAGACAGGTCGCCCGATGCAACTCATCTCTAGCAGCCCTTTAAGTATAGAAGCTGTTCTGGCTTTTCGCCCAAACAATCGTGCAGAAATCAGAGCCGATCAGTTAGCCTTCCTGGTGCTGGCGCTGTTTGCGCTCGACCTTGTCCTGACGGCGCGCCTCGATCACCTGCTTCACATCGCTTCCGATATGGCTCTCGCCGCGTGACTTGGCCAGTTGCACCTGACGCTCACGCTCGACGAAACGCTTGCGCTGCTTGTCAGACAACTTGTCGATGCAGTGTGGGCAGCTCACGCCTTGAACATAATGCTCGCTTTGTTTGTCTTCTTCGGTAATAGGCAGACGACAGGCATTACACTGGTCGTAGACTCCCTTTTCCAGCTGATGGTTGACCGACACGCGATTGTCGAACACGAAACACTCGCCTTCCCAGAGGCTCTCCTCGGGCTTAACCTCTTCCAGATACTTAAGCACCCCGCCTTCTAAGTGATACACCTCATCGAACCCCTGCTCTTTGAGGTAGGCGGTAGATTTCTCGCAGCGAATGCCGCCGGTGCAGAACATGGCGACCTTCTTGTGTTGCTTAGGATCCAGATTTTGCTTCACATAGTCGGGAAACTCCCTGAAGGTCTGGGTCTTAGGGTCGACCGCATTCTTGAAGGTGCCTATGTTGACCTCATAGTCGTTACGGGTGTCGATTAGCAGCACCTCGGGATCTGAGATCAGCTTGTTCCAGTCCTTAGGCTTCACATAGGTGCCCACCACCTTACAGGGATCTATGCCTTCGACTCCCATGGTGACTATCTCTTTCTTCAGCTTGACCTTAGTGCGATAGAAAGGCATCTCATCATCGAATGATAACTTGTAGACGATGTTATCCAGTCCTGGCTGGGCGTCTAACCAGGCCAGTAGACTATCGATCCCCGCTTGACTGCCGGCAACCGTACCGTTAATCCCTTCGCTGGCCAGCAGCAAAGTTCCTTTGATCTCTAAAGATTCCATCTCCTTAAGCAATGGCTGCTGCAGGGCTTCGAAGGCCGGCAGGGAGACAAACTTATATAACGCACATACTACAAACTGAGACATATCAACCTCTTAAACTGCTCGCTGAGGCTTAATCCCCAGTGCATGAATAGACGCGCTTTCAACCTAAGGATGACCATAAGTGACATGGCGCGCAAAATGGAGGCGAATTCTACCTAAATCACAGTTAAACAAACAGATAGAAAAAGTAAGGGTATTTATTACGCTTTGCACGGCCGCTTACTCAAAACGACTAAACGCCTTTCGGGGTTGCGATTTAGGGCAAAGCCATGAAGAATAGCGCCAGCAATCAAGGAGACCCCATGGCCTACCCCATATTATATTCGTTTCGTCGCTGCCCCTATGCCATGCGCGCCCGCCTGGGCCTCTTTCTCGCTGGCCAGGAGGTGGAGCTCAGAGAGATAGTCCTCAAACATAAGCCTGAGCCCATGTTAGCGGCCAGCCCCAAGGGCACTGTGCCTGTGCTTATCCTAGAAGATGGCAGCGTGATCGACGAGAGCCTGTCGATCATGCTGTGGGCGCTCGGTAAGAAGGCCAAAGAGGGAGATGACAAGACAGAAGCGCTGCTCCTCAGCCATGAGCCTGGCCAGCAACAAGCGGCCATGGATCTAATTAGTGAAAACGACAATGAATTTAAGCCCTGGCTGGATAAGTATAAGTACGCCGATCGCCATCCAGAGCAGACGCAAGAAGACTATCGTTCCCAGGGCGAGCACTTTATCGCCAGGCTGGAAGCCAGGCTGAACGAACATGCCCAGCTGATGGCAGACCTTCCAACCCTCGCCGACTATGCCATCTTCCCCTTCGTGCGCCAGTTTGCCCACGTGGATAATACCTGGTGGCAACACGCTCCCTACCCTAAGGTACGCGCTTGGCTCGCCAATCATATAGATAGCCCAGTCTTTACTGCCATCATGAAGAAATACCCCACCTGGCTCGACAGCGGTGAGAGCTTCTCACTGCTAGAAAACTAACCGGGAGCACACAAAAAAGGCGCCCTCAGGCGCCTTTTTCCTTCCTTATCTGTCTCTTCCGAATTTCACTGCAGCGACAACTGATACACGCTGGTGCTGCCGCTCACCTCATTGCCTATGATCAACAGCGGCTTACCGTTGGGGCTGTCGGCCGCGGCCACGAAGCTCATCCCTTCAGGGCCGAGATCTCCCGCCGCCTCAGGCGAACCTGTGATGTCGCTGCCATCGATCTCGAAGCCGACCTCGAAATCACGATTGACCACATAGTCGACAAACTTCACCGCAAACGGGTTGGTGATCTCATAGATCATGAAGCCAGAGGTGCGCTCCAGGCCGATGAAGGCGTAGCGCTTACCCTCAATCTCGCCAATCGCCAGCGCCTCGGGCTCGGCGCCCTTATCGTCGCTGCGGCTGTCGCCCTTGTTCTCTTCGTTATTGTTGTTGAAGTTCATCCCCAGCAACGCTGCCGTGATGCGGGAGAAATCACTGCCGCTGTCGAACACCTGCTGACCGTTTTGATCCCAGATAGAGAATGAGCGACCGCCGTAGGCCACTATCTTGTCGAAGTCACCATCACCATCTTCATCTCCCATTGAGGTGGTCACCTTGAGGCGCGCCAGCTGCGTCTTGTCCTGGGCCGCGGCAAACTGCGGATGATTAGCATCGAGCGTGAGGTCGCCAGCGCGCACCTCTTCGGAGAAACCGCCATAGTCACGAGAGTCCCCCTCGTTGGCCGTTACCACAAAGTCGCTGCCATGCCACTGGTAGCTGGCAATCGTATCGGGCTGATACAAGCCAACCACCCCCGGATAGGCTTGAATATTGACCCTGTCATCCTTGTCGCTGGCATCGATCGCGTTCTTCCCTAAACCAAAATCCTTAAAGCCGAGGGGCCAGATGGCCTTAACTTCTTTGCTTGGAATATCGATCACCGCGATGGCGTTGTTTTCCTGCAGACTGACATAGGCGAGCTTATCGTCTGGCGATACGCTGATATATTCAGGCTCCAAGTCTTGCGCGCGACTGGCACCCGGGCCGTTGATCTTGATGTCGCTGGAAAACTCGGCTTCGCGCGCGCCGCCCAAATTAAAGTCGCTGAAATCCAGTAAGGTCGCGCTGGTCGCCGGCATACCATCGGTCACGGCTATTATCGCCACCGTGCCGAGCGGATCGACGCTGTAGTCATCACTCGGCTCACCTTCGCCGGCCACCAATACTTGCTTGCCATCATGGCTAAATACGACATTGTCTGGCAGCGCACCGACCTCGACACCATGGATTAGGCTGGCTTCTCCGGCGCTATCGATGCGATAGAAGGCGACATAGCCCATCCCCTGCTTGCTGTTACCCGCCTCATCGCCGCGCTCTATTGCCACCGCCAGCAGATCGCCATGTATGGCCAGGCTGTTGACGCCGCCAAGACGAGCCAGGCCAAGATCTTGCGCCACATCCAGCACAGCCAGCTTAGGCAGGTTATTGAGCACCAGGGCATCGCTGCCTGTTACCGGGATTGCGGCTAAGTTGCCCGCATCGACGATATCCACCTTACCGCTCTGGGCGTTTACCACGAAGATACGTTTACTCGCCACATGAAAACCGACGATCTCGGCGGCGCTCTGACCATAGACGCCAGACTCATAACGCCCCACCAGCTCGGCGCTAAGCCCAGACACCGTCTCACGACAAAGGTATTGAGTCTGCTCGGCGTTGACTTCATCGCTATCCAGCACGCCATTGCCATTGAGGTCCAGGCCTGTCTGTATCATCTGTCCACCGAGTGGACATTCAAGGTCACTCGCTGGCAACTGGGTAAATGCAACCAGGCTACTCGCGCCGTTTGCGCCATTGCTGCCATTTGTACCATCTTTGCCGTCATCGCCGCTGCAGGCCGTCAGACCCAGAGTTGCCATGACCAAAGCTATCGCCGTTTTTTTCATCTTGTTATTCATTGCCTAATCCTTTTGCTTGCCCTGAGTACGCCTAAGTAAGAACCGCCAAGAGGCGGATAAATAGGCTATAAATTGCGCTAAGCTAAGACGGAGATAAGACGAATTCATGACGTGAAGATGACAGTTTAACGACAGGCGACGCGAAAATTAGCCTAGTGCGTAAATTTCCCTTTGTCGCCCGCGTGATTCGCGCTAAATTTTGAGTCGGTATGATTTCGGATAGATGAGTCCATGTGCAGATTTTTAACCTATAGCGGCCCCAAGGCGCTGATGTCCCCCCTGATCTTTAAGGCCTCCAACTCGCTGGTGATGCAGAGCAAATACGCCCAGAAACGTAAGGTGCCCACCAACGCCGACGGTTTTGGCCTGGGCTGGTATCCCACCCAGGATGATCCTATCCCGGCGACCTTCGTCAACGTGGATCCCGCCTGGAGTAACCGCAACCTTAAGATGATCGCCGAGAAGGTAGAGACTCAGCATTATTTTGCCCACGTGCGCGATGCCTCCAAGGGAATGCCGGTCAGCCAGGCCAACTGCCACCCCTTCTCCTGCATGCATTACCTGTGGATGCACAACGGCCGCCTGGATCAGTTCGATAAGTTCCGTCGTCAGCTGCTCAATCAGCTCTCGGATCGCGCCTTTGCCTTGATCAAGGGCAACACGGACTCAGAATATGCCTTCGCCCTCTTCATGGACATGCTGGAATTTGCCGAGAAAGCCAGCCTGAGTCAGCTGGAAAACGCGATGGAGGCGACTATCGCCTGCATCATGCGCCTACGTAAGGCTGCGGGCGCCGACACCAACGCCTTCATCAACTTTGCCGTCACAGATGGTAAACACACGGTCGTGACCCGTTTCGCCACATTGGAGGGAGTTAAACCCGCCTCACTCTTCTTCGGTCGTGGCAAGGTTAACGAATGCCAGGAGGGGATCGAATTTATCCCCCACACGGAAGAAGTTCAGGAGGGTGAGCAGGCCTGCATCATCATCTGCTCGGAGCCGCCAACGGATCAGAGCGAGCACTGGACCAAGGTGGAGCGCAACTACATGGTGAGCGCCATAGGCAACGAGCGAGTGAGTCAGCGCAAGCTGGACCTGCCGTTTCAGTCAGAGCTTTAACCCAGGTTAGATGACTAGGGGGCCTTGCCCGTCTAGCAAGGTTTTGTTACAAATCGGCTCGCCTTGCATTAGCCTAAGCGCAATAAAGCATTGGCCAACGCGAGGCGAGATCCCGTACAATCGTTCTTCTCCCAGATAACATCCCCATCACCTGTTATCACCCCCACAAATTGTCTTAAATTCGGTCACAAGAGGTATGAGTGAACAAAGCGTCGATCCCGTCATCTGAGCTTAGCCAACCCCAGGGCATCCCCAATCTGGCCCTGTTGATCCCCATGTTATCGGCCATCGTCGCCATCACGCCGCTGGCAATCGACATGTACCTGCCGGCCATGTCGACCCTGGCCAGCAGCTTCAACTCCAGCGTCACCACTGTGCAGCAGTCCCTCAGTCTCTATCTGGCGGGTTATGCCCTTGGCATGCTCACCTTCGGCCCCATCGCCGACCGTATCGGCCGCCGCCCCTTGGTGCTGCTTGGCTTAACCGGCTTTGGTTTGATCAGCCTGGCACTGGCCTTCGTCACTAGCGTGGAGGTGTTTCTCGGGCTGAGATTCCTGCAGGCCTTTATAGGCGCCGCCGCCACAGTGGTGGTGCCCGGCTACATCAAGGAGGTCTATGGCAAGAACACCGCCAAGGGGATGTCCTATGTCAGCCTGATCATGATGCTGGCGCCGCTCATCGCCCCCACCATGGGCAGCCTGATCCTCGAGCTGGGCGAGTGGCACCTGATCTTCTTCATCTTGGCCTGTTACGCCAGCTTGCTGCTTATCCTGGTACTGACCAAGCTAAGAATGCCCAGCGACGCGCAAACAAGCGGCCGCAGTCAACGTTCCTTCTTCGGCGCCTATGCCGTGGTGTTTACCAAGCCTGGCGTCAAGCTACATATCGCCAGCGGCGTGATGACCTCGTTTGCCTTTTTCTGCTACCTCACCGCCTCACCGTTCGTCTACATGGAGGTGTTTGGTCTGGATAAGAGCCTGTTTGCCATTCTCTTTAGCACCAATGTCGGCGCCCTGATGCTGGCCAACGTGATCAACAGCCGCATCGTAGTCAAGTATGGCTCTCGCCGCATGCTAAAAGTGGCCACCCTGCTGGCGGCCGTCGCCGGTATCGGCTTATTAAGCGTTAACCTGCTGGGGCTTAGCTATCACTTTACCGTGGCGGCGCTCATCCCCTTCATGGGTTTCCTGGGCGTGATGTCGGTCAATGCCGACGCCATAGTGCTGATGAAGTTTCAGCAAGAAACCGGCACGGCGACGGCGGTGATCGGCACCCTGAGATTTGGCTTTGGCGCCCTGGCCGGCCCCCTGTTGGCGCTCTTCTACACAGGCACTGCTGTGCCCTTCTCGGCGCTCATGTTAGGCGCCGTGCTGCTAGTGGGCCTATGCCAGTTCCTGGCGCATTCACAGCAAAGACAGGGCTAACGGTGCTGATACGTCAATTACCGTATTAACTCGCCACGATTACGTTAGATTCACCATCAAGCTAGCCATTAGGCCACTAAGATAACCGCCGCCCGATGACTCAATTGGGCGGCGATGCCACAAAATAGTCTTCTGAGACTAAAGTCTACATCGCCCGATTAAAGATTAATGGCGGCGCTCAAATCCCATCAAACCGCCACTTCGGCCAATGCTTATCTCACCTCGAACGTGAGTTTTGCTCAACTTGGCAAACTTTGCTGATAAAAGGCTTGAATTCATTCATCTATTGAATATGATGAAATTCTGTTCATTGGCAACAGTCACCCCAAGCCGACCGCTTTTGGGTGAAGCGCGAGTCTGGATTACCCTCCAGACTCTATGTTTAGAGCGATTACCGTCGCTGTATCAAGATACTGCATACCGTCGCGGTAACTTAAGAGGGATCACCAATGGAAAAACTTTCCGGCGCCAGCATGATCGTCCGATCATTAATCGATGAAGGCGTTAAACACATTTTCGGCTATCCAGGTGGCTCGGTACTCGATATTTACGATGCCCTGCACCAAAAATCCGGCATAGAACATATTCTCGTGCGCCACGAACAGGCGGCCGTGCACATGGCCGACGGCTATGCCCGCGCCACCGGCAAGGTGGGTGTGGTGCTGGTCACCTCTGGCCCAGGCGCCACCAATGCCATCACAGGGATCGCCACCGCCTACATGGACTCTATTCCGCTGGTCGTGCTCTCGGGACAGGTCCCCAGCAACTTAATTGGTAATGATGCCTTCCAGGAATGTGACATGATAGGTATCTCCCGCCCCGTGGTGAAACACAGCTTCCTGGTGACAGACGCCAAGGATATTCCGGCCATCATCAAGAAGGCCTTCTATATCGCCTCCACAGGTCGCCCCGGCCCTGTGGTAGTAGACATTCCCAAGGATTGTCTCAACCCACAGATATTGCACGAATACCAATATCCGGATGAGATAAACATGCGTTCCTATAACCCGACGACTACGGGCCATAAGGGACAGATCCGCCGAGGCCTGCAGGCCCTGTTAAAGGCCAAGAAGCCGGTACTCTATGTGGGAGGCGGCGCGGTGATCTCGGGCGCAGACCAGCAGATCCTTAAATTATCAGACAAACTCGGCCTGCCGGTGGTCAGCACCCTAATGGGGCTGGGCGCCTTTCCCGGCACCCACGCCAACAGCGTCGGCATGCTCGGTATGCATGGCTGCTATGAGGCCAACATGGCGATGCACAACGCCGACCTTATCTTCGGCATCGGGGTGAGATTCGACGATCGCACTACCAACAATGTGGAAAAATATTGCCCCAACGCCACCATATTGCACATAGATATCGACCCCTCCTCTATCTCCAAGACGGTCAGGGTGGATATCCCCATCGTGGGCTCGGCCGATAGCGTGCTCGATGACATGCTGGCCCTGCTGGACGATGAGCCGTCGATGAAAAACGATGAAGGCGCCATCGACTACTGGTGGAGCGAGATCAATCAGTGGCGCAGTCGCAACAGTCTGGCCTATGACAAGAGCAGCGAGCGCATCAAGCCACAGCAGGTGATCGAGACCCTGCACAAGCTGACCAATGGCGATGCCTATGTGGCCTCGGACGTGGGTCAGCATCAGATGTTCGCCGCCCTCTACTACCCATTTAACAAGCCAAGACGCTGGATCAACTCGGGCGGCCTGGGCACCATGGGCTTTGGCTTGCCGGCCGCCATGGGGGTGAAGATGGCCATGCCGGACGAGACGGTTATCTGCGTCACCGGCGATGGCTCGATCCAGATGAATATCCAGGAGTTGTCCACCGCGCTGCAATACGATACGCCGGTTAAAATTATCAACTTAAACAACCGTTTCCTCGGTATGGTGAAGCAGTGGCAGGATATGATCTACTCGGGTCGTCACTCCCACTCCTACATGGACTCAGTGCCTAACTTTGCCAAGATCGCCGAGGCCTACGGCCACGTAGGCATGACCATCAGCGACCCGGCCGAGCTGGAAGCCGGGCTCGAGAAGGCCCTTGCCATGAAGGACAAGCTGGTCTTCGTCGACATCAGCGTCGATGAGACAGAGCACGTCTACCCAATGCAGATCCGCGGTGGCGGGATGAATGAAATGTGGCTAAGCAAGACGGAGAAAAGCTAATGCGTCGAATTATTTCTGTATTACTCGAAAACCAACCCGGCGCCCTATCCCGCGTGGTAGGCCTTTTCTCCCAGCGAGGCTACAACATCGAGAGCCTGACGGTGGCGCCGACGGACGATGTCACCCTCTCCAGACTCAACATTACCCTAGTGGCCGACGAGGCAGTGCTGGAACAGATTGAGAAGCAGCTGCATAAGCTGATCGACATTCTCAAGGTGTCCAACATTACCGAGTCCAGCCATATCGAGCGTGAGCTGGCGCTGATCAAGGTGAAAGCCAAGGGCGCGGGTCGTGAGGAGGTGAAGCGCACCGCCGATATCTTCCGCGGTCAGATAGTGGATGTCACCTCTGAGCTCTACACCATTCAAATGGCCGGCACTTCGGATAAACTCGATGCCTTCATCGCCGCCATCGGCGAGGTGACTAAGGTGATTGAGGTCTCTCGCTCAGGTGTGGTCGGTCTGTGCCGCGGCGAGAAAGCGATGCGCGCCTAAGCGAATACCTAATCGTTAGCGACTAATCAATAAGCACAAAAAACGCCAGCAACTGCTGGCGTTTTTATTATTTTTAACGAAAAGCCTCAACCCAATAGCCCTAAACCAAGAATCATAACTCAAGACGGGCCTTGGCTATCAACCTAGTTATTTAACAGTTTCGGGGCTAACGTTTTCGGCATTAGCACTATCAGAACTAGCACCCTCGGCCAGCTTAACCACCTCACCGGTCAGCGCCACACCCGCCATCAGGGCACCGGCGCCGCACTGGAAGGTCTCTTCGCTCGAGGTCAGGTTGTTCTTATAGTTAGACTTGATATTCACCACTGCGTTACCGCCCTGCTTCAGCGCACTATTTTTAAGGGCAATCATCGCAGACAGGAAGACCCATTCGCAGGCTTCCTGATCTGACTTATTAAACGCATTAGTCTTCTTGTTGGTCTTCAGCTCACCCAGTTTCTGCAGCGGCTCACCATAGGCCTGCTCGCCAAAGTAGAAGCTGACATCACTGCCCAGCTTGGCCTTGGCCGCATCTGAATTAAGCACTGAGGCGATGTTATAGTTGCCGACATCATCTCTGGCAAAGGCCAGCGGCGAACATAGAGTCAGAGAGGTCAAACCTACAAGCAGTATCTTTTTCATCTTTACAAATTCCGTTGATTTGGCATGAGCGAATCCTCACGCCGCGCACTAGTTCACACTAGCACTTCCATTAACATTACCAGACCGACAATAGGTCAGCGTCCAACTTATTTCCACAGCGCTAGAATAATTCCAGGTTAGGCATAAACAGCCAAAGGCAAACGCCGTGGGAATCACCGAGCATAACCAACTCCATGGCTAAAGGTAAATAGCCAATGGCAAACTTTGAGATAGGGCTACCTAAAAACCTGCCAGCTGGCTATCATGACAATAGTTAAAGCCATCCTCTACCGGAATTCCCATTGAAAGCATTCGACTTTAACCTGCTTCCCCTGCTGGAGGTGTTGCTGGAAGAGCAGAGCGTCACGGCCGCCGCCGAACGCCTGCACCTAAGCCAATCAGCGGTGAGCAAACAGCTTAACAAACTCAGAGACTCATTCGATGATCAACTGTTCGAGCGGACCGCTCACGGCCTGCGTCCAACACCTAAGGCCAAACAGCTGGGACCGGAGATCCGTCAGATCTTGAGTCAGGTCTCCTCCCTCACCCGACCCAGCGACTTCGATCCCTCCAAGAGCCACAGACGCTTTCGGCTCGAATTAGTAGAGACCGCTTACTCGCTGACCTATCCACACTTCATGCCTAAGCTGCTCAAGCAGGCACCAAAGATCACCATAGACAGTCAGACTTGGCACAACGAGAGCATGGAGCGGTTGCTGCGTTGCGATACCGATCTGGGGATCGCCTGCCGAGAATGGGATGATCGCTCTTTGCAGCATGTTAATAATCTGCCGAGCGCCCTGCGCTACGTCGAGCTGACTCGGGATCACTCCCTCTGTCTGGTACGCGAGGGACACCCGCTGCTTGATGAAGAGTGGAACCTCAATACATTCCTCAAATATCGCCACATACAGGTCACCTTCGGCGGTATCTCCCACTGGCTGCTGGATGATGTGTTGCAGATGAAGCACCTCAAGCGGGACATTGCGGTCAACCTCACCGATTTTAACAGCGCCATGCAGCTGTGCGAGCAGAGCGATCTCATCCTCTGCTCGCCCGCCAAATACGCCAAGGTGATGATGGGGCAGTTTAAGCTGGTATCACTGCCGATCCCCACACAGATGGTACCCGGCACCTATGTGCTGCTCTGGCATAAACATTTCGATCTGGACCCCAGCCATCGCTGGCTCAGGGAGCTGATCATCGACTCGGTGCAGTCCTAAGCTGCTAGAAAAAAGATAAAAAAACGCCAGCGAGATGAATGCTGGCGTTTTTACTTGGAGATGGCGTCTAAAGCGCTAATGCCCAACTAGCAGGCTTAACTAGAAGCCTTCGACCCCTTTCATATCAGGTAAGTGGTGAGCAATACCCTTATGACAATCGATACAGGTCTTCTCGCCGCTGGCCAATGATGTGGAGTGCATATTGGCCGCACGTGTCGATTGACGAGTAAAGTCCATGTAGTCGAAATTGTGGCAGTTACGACATTCAAGCGAATCGTTGGCCTTGAGTCGTGCCCATTCATGCTCTGCCAGTTCACGGCGCTTGGCCTCAAACTTATCACGCGTGTTGATGGTGCCGAATATCTTACCCCACACCTCTTTCGAGGCCTGCATCTTACGGGCTATCTTATCTGTCCAGTTATGAGGCACGTGACAATCCGGACAGGTCGCACGCACACCACTGCGGTTGGTAAAGTGTATCGTCGACTTCAGCTCCTGATACACGTTATTTTCCATCTCGTGACAGCCGATACAGAAGGCTTCTTGGTTGGTGGCTTCCAGGGCGGTGTTGAATCCCCCCCAGAAGATCACCCCCGCGACGAAGCCGCCTAAGGTAAGAAAACCTAAGCTAAAATGCACGCTGGGTTTTCTTAACACCTGCCAGATTTTTTTCAACTTATCTAACATACGGCCGCTCCTAGTGCTTAGCTGCTTCAGCTTTAATCAAGTGGTCGATATCGATAAAGTCATTACCTACCAAGGTTTTTGCATCCAGCTGTGGCACATGGCACTGAGTACAGAAATAGCGACGTGGAGAAAGATCCGCTAAGAAGTTGTTTTCCCTGTCCATGTAGTGGGTCACACTCACCATAGGTGCCTGTGAGTCGCCAACACGCTTACGGGCGTGGCACGACATACACTTATTCACCTTCAGGTCTATCTGATAGCCGTCGATCTTATGGGGGATCACCGGCGGCTGCATCGGATAGTTACGCACCTGCTTAACGTCTGTGTTACGCACCTTTTGCATCACAGGCGGCGTCGGGTTAGTGTCGAGCGGCGCCTGCCTGAGGGTGGCAACCTTCTCATCGGGCACGCTGGCAGCCATGCAGCTAAAGGTCGCGCCGACAGAGAGAGTCACCAGAGTCGCCAAAGTTACAAGTTTCAATGATTTCATGGTGATTCTCCTTATGCCTTAACTACTTTAACTGCGCACTTCTTAAAGTCAGTCTGTTTAGACAAAGGATCCGTCGCATCTAGCGTCACCTTGTTAATCAGCTGGCTGGCGTCGAACCAAGGCACAAAGACCAGACCGACAGGCGGCTTGTTACGACCACGGGTCTCGACGCGTGTCTTGATCTCACCACGGCGTGACACCACCTTCACCTCATCACCGCGACGCAGGCCGCGTTTCTTGGCGTCTTCAGGATGCATGAAGCAGACGGCATCTGGGAAGGCGCGATACAGCTCAGGCACACGCTGGGTCATAGAACCTGAGTGCCAGTGCTCCAGCACACGACCGGTCGATAACCAGAGGTTAAACTCTTCATCTGGCGACTCGGCGGCAGGCTCGTATGGCAGTGCGTAGATAACCGCCTTACCATCTGGCTTACCGTAGAACTGGAAGCCTGTACCTGGTTTCACATAAGGATCGCTGCCTTCGCGGAAGCGCCACTTGGTCTCTTTACCGTTAACCACAGGCCAGCGCAGACCGTGCACCTCATGGTAGGTATCGAAGTCAGCCAAGTCATGGCCATGGCCGCGACCGAAGGTAGCGTACTCTTCAAACAGACCCTTCTGAACATAGTAACCAAAGTGCTTGGCTTCATCGTTCATATACTTAGGATCGGCCTGCTCCAGTGGGAACTTATCTACGTTACCGTTCTGGTAGAGTACCTGGAACAGCGTCTTGCCCTTGTACTGAGGGTTCGCCGCCAGCACCTCTTTTGGCCAGACTTCGTCTGTGGTGAAGCGCTTAGAGAACTCCATCAACTGCCAAAGATCTGAGCGAGATTCGCCCGGTGCCTTCACCATCTGATGCCAGAACTGGGTACGACGCTCGGCGTTACCATAGGCGCCCTCTTTCTCCACCCACATGGCGGTTGGCAGAATAAGGTCGGCGGCCTGTGTGGTCACCGTTGGGTAGGCGTCAGACACCACGATGAAGTTTTCTGGGTTACGATAGCCAGGTAGACCTTCCTCGTTAATGTTAGGACCGGCCTGCATGTTGTTGTTTACCTGTACCCAGTAGGCATTGATATCACCATCTTTCAGACGACGATTCTGCTCTACCGCGTGGTAGCCAGGCTTAGGCGGAATGATGCCATCTGGGATCTTCCAGATCTTCTCGGCAATCTTTCTGTGCTCAGGATTATTCACCACTAGGTCTGCAGGCAGACGATGCGAGAAGGTACCCACTTCACGGGCGGTACCACAGGCAGATGGTTGGCCGGTCAGCGAGAATGGGCTGTTACCCGGCGTCGAGATCTTACCTGTTAGCAGGTGAATGTTATAAATCAGGTTGTTACACCATACACCACGGGTATGTTGGTTGAAGCCCATGGTCCAGAATGAGGTCACCTTGGTATTTGGATCGGCGTAGAGTTTCGCCAGTTCAATCAGCTTGTCTTCCGGCACGCCAGAAAGCTTGCTGACAGAGGCCACGTCATAATCGGCAACGAAGGCCTTGAAGGCATCAAATTCGATTGGCGTAGACTTGCCGGCTGTTTTAACGTTCTTGGCTTTCTGCTGCAGCGGATGGCTTGGACGCAGGCCATAGCCGATGTCGGTTTCACCCTTGCGGAAGTTAACGTGCTTGTTGACGAAATCCCAGTTTACCGCATCGTTTTGAATGATGTAGTTGGCGATAAAGTTCAGAATGGCCAGGTCGGTCTGCGGCGTGAAGACGATACCGAGATCGGCCAGGTCGAAAGATCTGTGGGTAAAGGTCGATAGCACAGACACCTTAACGTGTGGCGCGCTCAGACGACGGTCGGTAACACGGCTCCAGAGGATGGGGTGCATCTCGGCCATGTTAGAACCCCAGAGCACGAAGGCATCGGCGTTTTCCATGTCATCGTAACAACCCATAGGCTCATCGATACCGAAGGTACGCATGAAGCCACCTACCGCAGACGCCATACAGTGACGGGCGTTAGGGTCGATGTTGTTAGAGCCAAAACCGGCCTTCATCAATTTAGAGGCGGCGTAGCCTTCCCATACTGTCCACTGGCCTGAGCCGAACATACCGATTGCGGTTGGGCCCTTCTTCTTGATGGTGGCTTTCCACTTCTCTGCCATGGTATCGAAGGCAGTGTCCCAGCTCACAGGGGTAAATTCGCCATGCTTGTCGTATTTACCATTGGTCATACGTAGCATAGGGGTCTGGAGTCTGTCCTTGCCGTACATGATCTTAGACAGGAAGTAACCCTTGATACAGTTCAGGCCGCGGTTTACCTCGCTCTCGGCGTCGCCGTGAGTCGCAACTACCTTGCCGTCGCGTGTCGCGACAATGACCGAACAACCTGTACCGCAGAAACGACATGGCGCCTTGTTCCACTCAAGTTTAGTCTGCTCTGAACTGGTAATTAGGTTGCTTGCCGTTGCAGGCAAGGCCAAACCAGCCACTGAGGCAGCGGCCATGGCCGCATTTGCCTTCATAAATTCGCGTCGATTCATCTTCATTTTTCAACCTCTTCAAGCACTTCACTCTGGTGATACACCATGGCTGCGGACAGCACGCCCTCAATCTTGTTGATCGTCTCAATGTCAGCCATCAGGCCCTTCTGGGTCATGCCTTCCAGCACAACGACCAGCTTGACCTCATCGTTTACAGACAACTCAGCATTTTCCATCTTCATGATTGTCTGTCTGACACTGGACATAAACTCAGGCTTAACCTGAACCACTAAACTGGTGACGTGAAGTTCATTGCTCATTGACATTTACACTCTTAATAATTGTTCGAATACAGTGGGTTAACCTGCACCTGGCGGGCCGGTAAATATCTGACTAAACCAGATAGCGAAGCCCAAACCAGAAACGAGTAACACTGACAGCAGGGGAGCAAGAAAAACGGTTAGAAACACAAATATTTTTAGCTCTAAACTTTTCTCTTCATTAGGTGTGGAACTCATGCATCCTCCAACGGGTCATGCCGGTTTTCATAGCAGATAAAGTTGGTTAGTCAGTGGTTGATATAGAGCAATCAAACGCTATAACCATACTTTTCTTCCTGTTATTTATGGTATCAATAAATTCTTAACATTCTGTATACCCCTAAATCGGTAAATTTCATGCAGGTTTGATCTGGATCATCCTTTTGTCACAGATAAAACCCAGATCACCTCTCCTAGACACGTATTTCGATTGAGAAAGCAACAAAATGAATAAATTAGCTATTCATGAACAACTAAAACATAGTCATAAAATGGCGATTTCGTAAGTCAAAATGTGATCTAAATCGTAAAAATATATCAATGGGGGTAGAGGGGAATTTTGTGGGGTTAAAAAAAGCACCCGTTGCGGGTGCTTCTTCAGTCTTTATGACAACAATCAGGCTTCGGCGATGCGGTTGAGGATACGCTTCTCCGAGATGGGATAGGCGGTACCTAACACCTGGGCGAAACAAGAGACACGATACTCCTCTATCATCCAGCGAGCCTCCTGCAGCGCCTCGGGCACGGCCGCACTGCGGGGCACCTTGGCCAGCTGAGCCGCCAGGGTCTGTTGCACATTATTGATGCTGTGCAGGTGCAGGCGGTCACGGTTAGGATCCACGGGCAGCTTATCTAAACGATTATCTATCGCCTTGATATAACGGATTAAATCAGAAAGTCGCTGCCAACCACACTGCTCGACAAAACCTTTAAACACCAGGTTATCCAGCTGGGTCTGAATGTCGCTCATGGCGAAGGCGATATCCAGGCTGATCTTGCCCTTAAGGCGTTTCTTCACCTTCTGATACAGGGTCAAGATCTCCTCCACCTGCAGGGCGATCTTGGCCGCCGTGGGGTTGAGATCCTGACGCACCAGATCTTTAGCCTGCTCGAACTGCTCGGCGCTGCGCACATCTAAGCCCTTCTCATCCAGCAGCTGCTGCACCGCCGCCGACAGGATATCGTCGATCAGATACTGCACCTGGCCAAAGGGGTTGAAGTACATGGCCAACTTGGCCTTGTTGGGCAGGGTGTTCTGCAGGTGTTTCACCGGCGATGGCATGTTGAGCAGCAAGAGACGCTGCAGGCCCGCCTTGTGGCAGCGGCCGGCCTCATGCTCGTCATCAAACAGCTTGATGGCCACGCTGTCTTTGTTGTCCACCAGCGCAGGGAAAGCCTTCACCTGGAAGTTACCCCGCTTCTTCTCATACTGTTTTGGCAGGTCACCAAAGCTCCACTGGGTCAGTTCACTCTGCTCTATGCCGCTCTCGGCGACGTTGCGAATCGCCTGGGTTACCCTGCCCTGAAGCTTATCTTTTAGCTGCTCAAGCTCCCTGCCCTGAGCGATCAACTTACCCTTGTCATCCTCCACCTTGAAGTTGATCAGCAGATGGGGCGCGAGCTGCGAGAGGTCGAAATCATCAACCGAGATACGCACGCCGCTCATGCGCAGCAGTTGCTTACACATGGCATCCAGCAGACTCATCTCACTACTGCTGTTAGTATTAGCCATCGCCTGCAAGCAGGCCCTGGCATAATCCGGCGCCGGCACGAAGTTACGTCTCAATGTCTTAGGCAGGGACTTGATAAGCGCGGTGATCTTCTCTTCACGCAGGCCAGGCACCAGCCAGTCGAAGCCCTGGGCCTCTATCTGATTAAGCAGCGCGACGGGGAGATGCACCGACACGCCGTCATCTGCATCCGCCGGCTCGAAGTGATAACTCAGCGGCAGGTTAAAGTTGCCCTGATGCCAGCTGTCGGGGAAGTCCAGCGCCGAGATATGTTCGTCGCTGCGCTTCATCAGCTGCTCACGTTCAAAGTCCAGCAGATGCGGCTGACGCTTCTTCTCCTGCTTCCACCAAGTCAGCAGCTTAGGGGCGTTGTAGATCCCCTCGGGGATGCGCGTCTCATAGAAATCCACCAGCGCCTGCTCGTCCACCAAGATGTCGCGGCGGCGGGACTTGTGCTCCAGCGCCTCGATATCGTCAATCAGGGCGCGGTTGTTGACGAAGAAGGCTTCCTTGGTGCGCAGCTCCCCTTCGGCCAGGGCGCTGCGAATGAAGATCTCGCGGGCCTCCACCGGCTCTACCGGGCCATACTGCACCCGGCGGCGATTAACTATGGTCAGGCCGTAGAGCTGCTGGTTCTCCAGCGCCACCACACTGCCCTGCTTGGCTTCGAAATGGGGCTCTACATAGCTTTTCTTCACCAGATGGCCGGCCAGCGGCTCGACCCATTCCGGCTGGATCTTGGCGCAGCAGCGGGCAAACAGACGCGAAGTTTCGGTCATCTCGGCGGCCATGATCCACTTAGGCCCCTTCTTAGCCAAGGGCGAGCCGGGGAAAACGAAGAACTTGCGGTTGCGCGCCCCCAGATACTCGTTGTCCTTATCCTTGAAGCCGATATGACTCAGCAGACCGGTCAGCAAAGATTTATGCAGCAGCTCATAATCGGCGGGCTCGCTGTTGAGCTTCCACTTGAGGTCGTGCACCGCCTGTCGAAGCTGAGTATAGAGATCCTGCCATTCACGCACGCGCAGATAGGCGAGAAACTCCTGCTTACACAGCTTGCGGAACTGACTGGCGGACAGGGCTTTCTGCTGCTCCTTGATGTGATCCCACAGCTTCACCCAAGCGATAAAGTCAGAGTCCTTATCGTTGAAGCGTCTGTGGGCCTCATCGGCGGCCTGCTTCTTATCCATTGGGCGCTCGCGGGGATCTTGGATCGACAAGCCTGCGGTGATCACCAGAGTCTCATGCAGGCAGCCATATTCCTTGGCCTGCACCACCATGCGCGCCAGGCGCGGATCTACAGGGATACTCGCCAATTGACGTCCAAGTGGCGTGAGTTGCAACTGCCCCTTGTGTTTGCGCACCGACTGCAGCTCTTCCAGCAGCAGGAAACCGTCGCGGATATAGCGGGCATCAGGCGGCTGAATAAAGGGGAAACCTTCGATGTCGCCAAGGCCGATGGAGAGCATCTGCAAAATGACAGAGGCCAGGTTGGTTCTTAGGATCTCGGGATCGGTAAATTCGGGGCGATTGTTAAAGTCCGCCTCATCATAGAGACGAATACAGATCCCCGGCGCCACACGGCCACAACGGCCCTGACGCTGGTTGGCACTCGCCTGGGAGATAGGTTCGATCGGCAGGCGTTGCACCTTAGTGCGATAGCTGTAGCGGCTGATGCGCGCTGTACCCGGGTCGATCACATACTTGATACCGGGAACCGTCAACGAAGTTTCCGCCACGTTGGTGGCCAGCACAATACGGCGTCCGCGATGACTCTTGAACACCTTGGATTGCTCACCATAGGAGAGACGCGCATACAGGGGTAACACTTCGGTGTCGCGGTACTGCTGTTTATTGAGCTGGTCTGCCAGGTCACGGATCTCGCGCTCGCCGTTGAGGAAGATGAGGATATCCCCCGGCCCCTCGGCCATCAGCTCCTCTACCGCGGCGAAGATGCCATCGGTGAGATCTAAGTCTTCATCCTGCTCGCCCACCAGCGGACGGTAGCGGGTCTCCACCGGATAGGTACGGCCCGACACCTCTATCACAGGCGCATTATTGAAATGCTTAGAGAAACGCTCCACGTCTATGGTGGCCGAAGTGATGATCACCTTGAGATCCGGACGGCGCTTGAGCACGCTCTTGAGGTAACCCAGGATGAAGTCGATATTCAGGCTTCGCTCGTGGGCCTCATCAATAATGATGGTGTCGTACTGATCCAGGTATTTGTCTGAACTCAGCTCCGCCAGCAAGATACCGTCTGTCATCAGCTTGATGTAAGAGGTCGGCTTGATGGCATCGGCGAAACGCACCTTAAAGCCTACCACTTCGCCCAGTGGGCTGTTTAACTCTTCGGCCACACGAGTCGCCACGCTGCGGGCGGCCAGTCGTCTTGGCTGGGTGTGGCCAATCAGCCCGCGGGTGCCCAGGCCAAGCTCGAGACAGATCTTCGGCAGCTGAGTCGTCTTACCCGAGCCTGTCTCACCGGCCACGATCACCACCTGGTTATTGGCGATCGCCTCGGCTATCTCGCCGCGCTTTTGCGACACGGGCAAGGCGTCGGGATAGTTGATCGCCGGGCGATTCTGCCTGCGGCTCTCCACCTTAGCAGCGGCGGCAATGGCCTGCTCTTCTAACTGGGCCAGCGCCTCATCTTTCTGCTCGCCATCGGCTTGTTTTTTCAGTCTATGAAGGCGGCGCTTGATGCGAGAGGCATCGGCCTGAAAACACTGGTTGAGGAAGGCATGAGACAGGGGGTGACGTGGCGAATTCAAAGGAAAAACCCATATAGCAAAACACAAAGCAGGGATCCTACCAAGGAACGCACCATTTTGATATGGAAAATCGCCTCAAACGGGCGAATTTGTTCACCTTTATTATCGACAGACACCACAGGGTATTGTCGATAAAAAGGTGAACATAAGCATTGACTTAGGCTGGTTTAAGATAACACTCCTGCATAGAGGTGTTGATCGCCCTTAGTACGGCATTCCTGTCTATGATGCCGACCACCCTGCCCTGGTCGATCACAGGATAGATCTTAGGCTTAGGCAACAGCATCTGCTCCGCCAAACTGATGATGGGCTCATCCTTGGTGACGGTGAGCACATCGGTGCGCATGCAGTCACTCACGTTGGCGGTGAGATCGCAGTGATAGGTACTCTTAAGCATCACGGCTAAACAATCTTGTTGCGACAAAAACCCCACTAAATGACCCTGTGCATCGACCACGGCTGCGCCTAGTTTTTTTTGTGAGAGCAGCTTCTCGACCGCGGCCGCCAGTGTCATGTCTGCCTGTAATAACACCGGCTGGCGGTCCATATAATCAACGACTTTCATCGATTCCATATTCTGACTCCTTAATCGTGTCCGCACCTTAAGTGTAATTAAGGTTGGTCTAAAAAGCCGAAGTTTTAACCAATTTTATTTATAAGCATACAAAACAAACATTTATGCAACAGACGTAAAGTTTGAAGCGGATCAAGTGCCGTCAAAAAGTGGGACATTTTGACCCATATTTTTAAATAAACTTGATCCAGCTCATAGCTATAGAAGGTGGAATGCCCCTGCGGATCACAAGGTTTATAAATGTTGACATACATCAACATTCGCGCCGAATTTGAGGCCTAAACTTAGTTACTGAATCGTGCCACTACATTTTCGCATCAAAATGAAAACAAAGGGTTAACCATGGACACACATGCCGCCTTATATCAACAAGGCCAAGCACGCCTCGAAGAGTTACGTCGCTTGGCGCCTCGTCATGCTCAGACATTGCAAGACAAGATGGAAGAGCATGGAATCACCCGCCGAGACTTTATGAAATGGAGCGCCGCTGTCACCGCTATGCTGGCGTTGCCGCTTCCCTTTAGCACACTGGTCGCTGAAGCCGCCGAGTTGGCGGACCGCGTACCACTGATCTGGTTGCACATGGCCGAATGTACTGGCTGCTCCGAATCTCTGGTGCGTGCAGACACCCCTAACCTCGACTCGCTGATCTTCGACCATGTTTCATTGGAATACCATGAAACCCTGATGGCCGCCGCCGGTTGGCAAGCCGAAGAAAACCTGGAACACGCACTGGAAACCTACAAGGGTAACTACCTGCTGGCCGTCGAGGGGGGTATCCCCACAGCAAACAACGGTGCCTTCCTCACCGTTGGCTGTAAGGGTCACACCGGCCTTGAGATCATCAAGCATGCGGCCGAAGGCGCTGCCGCCATCGTCTCTGTCGGTACCTGTGCCTCCTTCGGTGGCGTGCAGGCCGCCGCTCCTAACCCAACCGGTGCCAAGGGCGTCGATAAGGTAGTGAATAAGACAGTGGTTAACTTAGGTGGCTGCCCACCAAGTGAGAAGAACATTGTTGGCACCCTGATGTATTTCATCATGTTCGGCAAACTGCCTGCGCTGGACATGTTTAACCGTCCTAAGTGGGCCTACGGCGCACGGGTACACGATAACTGTGAACGTCGCGGCCGCTTCGATGCGGGCGAATTTGTCGAGCAGTTTGGCGATGAAGGCGCGAAAGAGGGCTACTGCCTCTATAAAGTGGGATGTAAAGGGCCTTATACCTATAACAACTGCCCCACAGAAAGATTCAATCACCACACCAGTTGGCCGGTGCTTGCAGGTCACGGATGTATGGGCTGCTCCGAGCCTAACTTCTGGGACGACATGGCCGACTTTGAAAAACCCCTTGGCAGACAGCTCCTTCACGGGCTGGACGCAACGGCCGATACCGTCGGCGCAGTGATCTTGGGTGCCACAGCTGTAGGTATCGGCGCTCATGCTGTTGCCAGCGTATTTGCCAATTCGAAGGAGGACTAATTCAATGAGCAAACGTGTAGTTATCGACCCTATCACTCGAATCGAAGGCCATCTGCGCATCGAGGTCGAAGTCGACGAAAATAATGTTGTTCAAAAAGCCTGGTCCTCCTCCACCCTTTGGCGTGGCATCGAGGTGATCCTCAAGGGACGCACTCCGATGGATGTGGGCCTTATCGTTCAACGTATCTGTGGTGTCTGTACCTATTCACACTATCGATGTGGTACCGAGGCGGTTGAGAACGCCTTAGGGGTGAAGATCCCACTGAACGCTAAATACCTGCGCTCGCTCATGCAGACCTCGCTCTATATGCATGACCACATAGTGCACTTCTATCACCTCCACGGCCTGGACTGGGTGGATGTGGTCTCTGCGCTGAGTGCCGATCCGGCCGCCGCCGCACAGGTGGCCCTGAAATATACCCACAACCCAATCGCTGCCGGCGAGGGTGAGCTGCGCGCCGTACAAGAGCGCGTCAAAGGCTTCGTCGAAACCGGTAAACTTGGCCCCTTCGCCAACGCCTACTGGGGCAACGGCACCTATAAGTTCACCCCAGAGCAAAACCTGATCGCCCTGTCGCACTACCTCAAAGCACTGGAAGTACAGCGCGTTGCGGCCGAGATGCTGGCCATCTTCGGTGGTAAGCAGCCGCATCCTCAGTCGCTGGTCGTCGGTGGTGTCACCTCGGTGCGTGACATGTTAAGCCCTGCCCGCCTGCAGGAGTGGAAACAGAAACACGCCATCGTGACCGACTTTATTCACCGCGCTTATAAGGCGGATATCGTCATGGCGGCCGAAGCCTTCGGCGGCGAGCCTAGTGTGCTCGGCGGCGTCAACGTGAAGAACTTCCTTGCGACCAACGACTTCGTCCTCGCCGACGGTCAGTACATGTTCGACCAAGGCGTGATCATGAATGGCGATCTGGCCAATGTCACCGACATCAATCCAGATCTGATCAAGGAAGATGTGAGCCACGCCTGGTATGACGCAAGCGAGCCACAGCATCCTTATGAAGGCACCACAATCCCTAACTACACAGGCTTTGTGGAGCGCGACACAGTCTACGGTAAGCTGCCGACACTGGATGGCGACGGCAAGTACAGCTGGGTGAAATCACCTCGCTATCAGGGCGAGCCAGTCGAAGTGGGTCCACTCTCTAGCCTGCTGGTCAGCTATGCCCGCGGCAACAAGGTGGTGGTCGATGCGGTGAACGGTCTGCTGGAAGCCACTGGCCTACCGGTTGAAGCCCTGTTTACCACGCTTGGCCGCACCGCGGCGCGCATGCTGCAAACCGTTATCGTGGCCGAAGAAGGCCTGAAAACCTTCGACGCCCTGATCGACAACCTGCTTGTGGATGAGGCGACCTATGTGAAGCCTGAGATCGACCCAAGCAAAGAGTATGTGGGTCACGCCATGATCGAGGCGCCGCGCGGCATGCTCAGCCACTGGATCCGCATCAAAAACGGTCTGGTGGAAAACTATCAGGCTGTGGTGCCCACCACCTGGAACGCAGGCCCTGTGGACGCCGCCGGTAAGGTAGGTCCCTATGAGGCGTCCCTATTGGGCCTCAAGCTGGAAGACCCAACCAAACCACTGGAAGTGATACGTATCATCCACTCGTTCGACCCATGTATGGCCTGTTCGGTACATGTGATGGACTATAAGGGCCAGGATCTGGGTGAGTTCCGTATCGACCCAAACGGCAATAACTAAGGAGCAACTCATGGCTACAACAAATGTACCCTATGAGAGAGCCTTTATCTTCAGCGCCGCGATCAGGATTTTCCACTGGTTGCGAGCGCTCTCCATACTGGTTCTTGTCATAACAGGCTTCTATATTGCCTGGCCGTTTTTGGTGGCGCCGAGCAGCACGGATGTGTTGGTACAAGGGTGGATAAGATTTGCCCACCTGATCTTCGGCTTCGTGCTGTGTGCCATCACGCTTGCCAGGGCCTACCTGTTCTTCTTCAGCAAGAGCGACATTGAGCGGCGTTCCTTTAAGGACGTCACCAGCATCAACAGCTGGATAGTGCAGCTTAAGTCCTATCTCTGGATGGGACACCTGGACAAGAAAGGTGTGTATGGTCCCTTGCAGTTTGTCACCTACTTTGCCGTGTCAGTGATCGCAGCGCTAATCTGCATCACAGGCTTGGCACTGTACGCCAACGTCTATCATCTCGGCCTTGGCGGCATGTTAGGCGACTTTGCTGCCTGGTTGACCGGCGCAATGGGCGGCCTGGCCCAGCTGAGGATCTGGCACCATTACTTTACTTGGGTGTTTATTATCTTTGTGGTGATCCACGTCTATATGGCGGTTTGGACCGGCATCAGATTTAAACATAATTCGGTAGATTCCATCGTCTCTGGCTATGACTACCATCCTAAGAAGCACTAAATAAGGGCGCCATGAAAATACTGTTACTCGGTATTGGTAATGTGCTGTACGCCGATGAAGGGATCGGCGTACATTTTGTCAATTACCTCCAAGAAAACTATCGCTTTAGCCATCCGTCGCATCAACTCGATGTGATGGATGGTGGCACCTTAGCCCAAGGGCTAATTCCCATTATCTGTAAATACGACTATCTTGTGGTGGTAGATACGGTCAACGCCCACGGCGTCGGACCAGGAGAGGTCTATTTTTTCGATTTCGACAAGGCTCCCAGCGAGATCGATTGGCAAGGAAGCGCACACGAGGTGGAGATGTTACAAACATTGACCATGATGGAGATGGTCGGAGACAGACCTAAAACTTTCGTACTTGGCTGCACGCCAACCGTACTCGAACCTATGACACTGGGGCTCACCCCACGTGTCGCCGCCGCCGTTCCCCTGATGGAAACGACAATACTCACCCATTTCAAGTCCCTCGGATTCGAGATCGAACGGATCAACGACTTGGCTATTGAAACGCTCATTCCAGATTCTTATAAGCGCGGTGTAACCCTAGATGAAGACAATCAAATTTGAATTTACCTGCTCACGGCAGGTGCCGCTTTACGCGCATTTATGTAACCGATACCTAAATTATGGTGAACTAAATATCCACGTCGGTTACCAGGGCGGCGCCTATTTTATCGAGGCCGAGGGCAAACAGAGCGAGCTGGAAGCTCTGGCCGATGATATCGCCCAGGATTTTCTGATCTCCGTATGGCTCACCGATTCCCGCATCGCCCTGATCGACGCGCCGACCGGCAGCAAGACCCCTTTGGCGATCCAGCCACTGGTGCAGGAGTTTTGTCAGCAGTGCGCGCCGCACTTTGGTGATAATCAGGCGCCAGAGTTTGGCCAGCTGGATCTTGCCTGCGACTGTTGCCACGGCGAGCGCCGAATTCATCAAGACTATCGCGGCCTGACCGCAGGCGACATTCAGGCCATGTATCAGCGCCTGATGACCCAGGGCGAACTCGACCTGGCAGGCGGCATTCGGCTAAGCCTGAGCCCGATTGACAACAATCCCGATGAAAGCAGTTCCAATAAAAACAGTCAGCGCCCTCGCCTGCTTATCTGTAATCCCAACACCCTCAATGCCCAGTTCCACCTCAGCGATCCTCAGGTGTTGGCGCTGTCGAGCATAGAGAAGCCTCTCATCTGCGTACGGCCCATCAAAGATCATCCAAAACTCGCCCAGCCGCTTTACGATCTCTGCTTCGCCTACAATCGTCTCTTGGTGATCCTGGCCGAGCATCTGCGACAGCACGGCACAGATTGGGTCTATTTAACCGATCCTGCCCAAGGCGAGGCGCTTGCCTATATCGACGGTCAATGGGCCGAGATCCACACGAATGCGCCAAGCAGCCTGCGCATCGACTCCCCCAAGCAGCCGCTACATGAGACTGTGCTGCTGGCGGGCAATGACACCTATTACTACGCCAGCCACAGCGATAAACAGGGCGGCCACTACCTGCTGGAACAAGGCTGTGACGTCAAGAGCCGCCACGGCGCCATGACGCCTGCTATCTTGGGCGATGATGACCTGGCCCTGTGCGCCCTGCACAGCGTGAATCTCGAGCATGGCCTTGATAAGAACAGCGCCATCATCTATCTCAGCCGTGACCATGGCGGGCAGATCTACACCTTAGATGGCAAGTGCGAGGCCGAGCGTTTCTTTGCCCTGCCCGAGCTGCCTGAAAACGGCTATGAGATCTATCATCAGCTGGAGCAGAGCCCTCAGCGCAAGGTGCTGGAGAAGTTCAAGCAGCGTTATCCCGAAGATTATCTCAGGCTGCTGGACCTTAAGCTCCCCAATGAGCGCCATAGTTTAAGCGCCCTGTGGGCGGTAGGCGCGGTGATACTCGGTCTCGAGAGCCGCTCCTTGAGCGTTGGCGATCTCAACGACGCCCTGATGGCCGCAGCCATGGCCCATCGCGGCAGCAACTCGCCGCGCATCGACTATCCGCTCACCCGCGGCGAAGCCTATCGCAGCCTCAACTGGTGTAAGACGCTGGGCAGCCTGATCAGCTTCCGTCTGGCCGACGACAGAGACAGCCAGAAACTGGCCTTTGGCATGCACGACTCCTTCGCCGACTATCTGGCGAACTGGATTGAGCATCTGGATCTCAACCTTGGGGTCAAGTCGGTGGCCCTTGCCGGTAGCGAGTGGGTTAACCCCCTACTGTGTCAGCGGGTCGCCCTGCGGGTCGGCAAGAACTTCCCGCTCAAGCACAACCAGCTGCTGGAGATCGATGGCAACAATCATGCTATCGGCGCCCTGCTGCTCAAGAAACGTAGGCTGTAGCATGTCTGCCAAACTTCAAGCGTCCATCGAGGCGACCAAGCGTGTCAGGCTGGCGGTAACGGGTATCGTTCAGGGGGTCGGCTTTCGCCCCTTCGTCTACCGCTGGGCGACTGAGCTTGGTCTGCTGGGCCTGACCTTCAACCACAGTAAAGGCGTGACGGTGGAGCTGCAGGGCAGCGATGCGGCGATTAACGCCTTTGTCGAGGCCCTGACCCAGACGCCGCCGCCACTTGCCCGCATCGACAGCCTGAGCCAGACAGCACTGCCGCTTGAAGAGTGCGACAGCTTCGAGATAGTGCACAGCCAGGCGGATGCCAAGGCGGTGGTGGCCGTCTCCAGCGACAAGAGCAGTTGCCAGGAGTGTCTCGATGAGATCATGGACCCCGGCAACCGTCACTACCAGTACCCCTTTACCAACTGCACCAACTGCGGCCCCAGATATACCCTGATCCGCGCCCTGCCCTATGACAGGCCCAACACCGCCATGGCCGAGTTCGTCATGTGTGATGCCTGTGCGGCGGCCTATCAGAATCCGCTGGACAGGCGCTACCACGCCCAGCCGGTGAGCTGCCCTAAATGCGGCCCGCAGCTCAGCCTGCTGGCACAAGATAAGCGTCTGCTTGGTGAGCGTAACGCCGCGCTGGACCTGGCCGTCGAGCTGCTGGCCCAGGGCAAGACCCTGGCTATCAAGGGGCTCGGCGGATTTCATCTGGTGTGCGATGCCACCAACGATAAGGCGGTAATGCAGCTAAGATCCCGCAAACAGAGACCGGCTAAGCCCTTCGCCGTGATGTGCGCCTCACTCAACATGGCCAAGACACTGGCCTGCGGCAGTGACGCCGAGTGGCAACTGCTGCAAAGCGCCGAGCGGCCCATCACCCTGCTGCAAAAGGCGCTCAATAAAGATGAATCCAGTCGCGATGCGCTAAGCAGCGACACCCTAAGTCCGGCCGTGGCCCCCGGTATCGACAGACTCGGGCTGTTTCTGCCCTACACGCCGCTGCATCAGTTGCTGCTCAGCAGGCTAAACCGCCCGCTCGTGGCCACCAGTGCCAACCGCAGCGGCGAGCCCATCATCACGCACGGCGAGCAGATCTTCGAGCGCCTGGGCGAGGTGGTCGATGCCGTGCTGGATCATAACCGCGAGATCCTTAACGGCTGTGACGACAGCGTGGTGCAGATGGTGGATGACAAGCTGCAGCTGATCCGTCTGGCGCGGGGCTATGCGCCGCTAACCTTGGCGCTGCCCGAGGAAGTCCCCCAAGAGACGCTGGCCGTTGGCGCCCAGCAGAAGAACAGCATCGCCTTCGGCTTCGATCACAATTTGGTGCTCAGCCCGCACATAGGTGACCTCTTCAGCCTGGAGGCGGAGCAATATTTTATCGACACCCTGGCGACCTTTAAGCGCCTGTACCAGTTCAGCCCCAAACACCTAGTGAGCGACAAGCACCCCGATTACGCCTCGACCATCTGGGCCCAGCGGCAAAAGGATGCGCAAGCCATCGCCTACACTCAGGTGCAGCACCACTACGCCCATATCCTCAGCGTCATGGCCGTCAATCAGAGAGTCGACAAGGTTTTGGGCTTCAGCTTCGATGGCACGGGCCTCGGGGATGAGCGCCAACTCTGGGGCGGCGAAGCCATGCTAGCCGATATCTCAGGTTTCAAGCGCGTCGCCCACCTGAGTCCCATGGCGCTGATCGGCAGCGAGCAGGCGATTAAAGATCCCCGCCGCATCATGCTGGCACTGTTGTTCGCGCGCTACTCGCCAGATGAAATTAAGGCGCTGCCACTGGCATCGCTTGAGGGACTGCCAGCAAGCCTCATCGGCAACCTGCATACCCTGTGGCAGAAAGGCGTCGCGACCCAGATGACCAGCTCCATCGGCCGTCTGTTTGATGCCACCGCCTGCCTACTGGGCCTGATACAGACCACCCAGTTTGAGGGTCAGGCCGGCATGTTGATCGAGGCCAAGGCCAATGAGGTCAGCGAGGCCCAGTTAGAAAGCGAGCTCGCGGCGGCGGATCTGGCCTTTAGCCTGAGTGAGAAAAACGGCGTATGGCAACTAGAAGCCCTCTGGGCGCAGATGGTGGATGCCCTGCTCAAATGGCAGCACAAACCCGAAGGCATAAGCCTTATCGCCCGCGGCTTCATGAACGCGCTGGCCCAGGCGGTCACCGACTGCGCCAGCAAGCATAGCGGCTTAGATGTGGCGCTCTGCGGCGGCGTATTTCAAAACCGCTATCTACTCAGCGAGACACGTAAACGCCTAGAGATGGCTAAGATTAAGGTGCTCGATTCGCACCAGGTACCGGTTAACGATGGCGGCATTGCCCTGGGGCAACTCTGGTACGCCATACACAAACATTAACTCGGCTTAAGCCGCGCCCTAAATCGCCCTGCGATAAGCGCTTGAGCCAATTTGATTAACAGGATTTTGCCTAAAACTGACCCGGGTCAATGAAGTCACCGGGCCCCTAGCGCAAAATGGCATTAACGCCTTAGATTTTTTGGAGTTCATTATGTGTAAAGACTGCGGCTGCTCTATCACTCGAGATCATGATCACCATGATCACGACCATCACCACAGCCATGAACATGATCACGAGCATAGCCACGCGCACGGTCATGAGCACAGCCACGGGCATCATCACGACCACGGCACCCTGCGTAGCAATCCCCAGCTCAACGACAAGAAGACACTGTCTGTCATCCATAAGATCCTCGATAAAAACGATCACGAAGCGGCCCACAACCGTGCCCACTTCGAGGCCCACAATATCACCGCCTTCAACCTGATGAGCAGCCCTGGCAGCGGCAAGACCACACTGCTAGAGCATCTCAAGGAGTACACAGAGCTTAACTATGGCGTGGTCGAAGGCGATCTTGAGACCTCCCGTGACGCCGACCGCCTCATCGCCAAGGGCATTCCCGCCTTCCAGATCCAAACCGGCTCCGCCTGTCACCTGGACGCCTTCATGGTGCACGATGCCCTACATCATGTGGATCTGGCGGCCCTGGATATCTGCTTCGTGGAGAACGTCGGCAACCTGGTCTGCCCCGCCTCTTACGATGTGGGCACCCACTTCAACATAGTGCTGGTGTCTGTACCCGAAGGCGACGACAAGATAGAGAAATACCCGGTAATGTTCCGCAAGGCAGATCTGGTATTGATCACCAAGGCCGACCTGTTGCCCCACTTCGATTTCAGCGTCGAGGAAGCCAAGGCCCAAGTGAAACGCCTTAACCCAGAGGCCGAAGTGATCACCACCTCCATCAAGGATGGCGACAGCATGCGCGCCGTGGTCGACTGGCTAAACACCCACAGGAGCCAGTAACCATGTGCCTATCCATCCCCTCAAGAATTGTAGCACTCCACCCCGAGGAGCAGGCCGTAACGGTCGAGACCCTGGGGGTGAAGCGCAAGGTCAGCAGCCATCTGATGGAGGAGCCACTGGCCCTCGACGACTATGTGCTGATCCATATCGGCTTCGTGATGAACAAGATAGACAAGGCAGACGCCGAGCAGAGCCTGGCCCTGTATCAGGAGATCGTCGCCAAGATGAATGAGCAGGAGGCCCAGGCATGATAGCGCTCAAGCAGCTATATCAGGGCTTTAGAGATCCTGAAACCATACACAACTTGGCTAAGGAGATCGCCCTGCACGCCGCCAAGCATGAGGGCAACATCTACATCATGGAGGTGTGCGGCGGTCATACCCATACCATCATGAAATATGGCCTTAACCAGCTGTTGCCAGACAACATCGAATTTGTTCACGGTCCCGGCTGCCCCGTGTGTGTCATGCCGAAAGAGCGCATCGACCACGCCGCCATCCTGGCCTCTCAGCCCGGTGTGATCCTGGTGACCCTCGGGGATATGATCCGCGTACCCGGCTCAAAAGGCAGCCTGGCCGAATTCAGGGCCAAGGGCTGCGATATCCGCCCGCTCTACGATCCCATGGACGCCCTGACCATTGCCAAGGAGAACCCGGATAAACAGGTGATCTTCTTCGCCATAGGGTTTGAGACCTCAACCCCCATGACCGCCGTGCTTATCGAGCAGGCCGAGCAACAAGGGCTAGATAACCTACTGTTTCATATCAACCATGTGCTGGTGCCACCTGCCATAGACGCTGTGATGGCCGATCCCCAGGCCAAGGTGAATGCCTTTATCGGCCCGGCTCACGTGAGCGTGATCGCCGGCGCCAAGCTCTACCGCCCCGCCGAGACCCAATACGGCACCCCAGTGGTGGTATCTGGGTTTGAGCCTGTGGATGTGATGGAATCTATCCTGCGCATCGTCAAACAGAAGGTCGAAGGCGTCGCCGAACTCGACGTTCAGTACAGCCGCGCCGTGAGCGAGGAAGGCAACGTGCACGCCCAGCAAAAGGTCAATCAGTACCTCACCGTCAGGCCGCATTTTCGCTGGCGCGGTCTGGGACCGCTGAATGAGTCGGCGCTGATGCTAAGGCCCGAATATGCCCACCGCGACGCCGAGGTGATCTATCGCGACAAGCTGGACGTGGCCGATATCGACGATCACAAGGCCTGCCAGTGCGGCGACATCTTAAGAGGCATCGCCAAGCCGAAAGACTGTAAGGTCTTCGGTCGCGGCTGCACCCCAGAGACGCCCCTCGGTAGCTGCATGGTCAGCTCGGAAGGCGCCTGCAACGCCTATTACCGGTATAACGGAGTCTAATCATGGCCGACAACGAAAAAACCGTACAACTCAGTCACGGCGGTGGCGGCAAGGAGATGAACCGGCTGATCAAGTCGATCTTCTTCAAGGCCTTCAACAACCCGATTTTGGCGAGTGAAGAAGACGCCGCCCTGCTCCACTTCGAAGGTCAAGCCGCCTTCACCACAGACTCCTTCACCGTCTCGCCGCTATTTTTTGCCGGTGGCAACATAGGCAAACTCGCCATCGCGGGCACGGTCAACGATCTGGCCATGATGGGAGCCGAACCCCAATACCTGAGCTGCAGCTTCATCATAGAAGAAGGCTTTGCCATCAAGGATCTGAAAACCATCGTCGATAGCATGGCCGAGGAGCTACACAAGAGCGGCACCCGTATCGTCTGCGGCGATACCAAAGTCGTGCCTAAGGGCTGCGCCGATGGCCTGTTTATCAACACCTCCGGGGTCGGCCGCGTATTGAAGCCGCAGATCTCGGTGAAAAATCTGCAAGCCGGTGATGCCATTATCGTCTCAGGCGATATCGGCCGTCACGGCGCCGCCATCTTGATGGCCCGCGAGGGACTCACCCTGGAATCTGAGCTGGTCAGCGACTGCGCCAACCTCTGGCCCGTGGTCGAGCAGTTGATCGCCTGCAACATAGAGGTACACGCCATGCGCGACGCTACCCGTGGTGGCCTGGCTGCTGTGCTTAATGAATGGGCCAGCGCCTCAAACGTTGGCATTAATGTGGAAGAGAGCAAGATCCCCGTGTGTGACGAGGTAAAAGGCTTATGTGAGCTCTATGGCTTCGAGCCCCACGACCTGGCCAACGAAGGCACCTTTATTCTGGCGGTGCCGGGTGAAATCGCCGACGGTGCACTGGAGATCATCCAACGCTACGGCCACTGCCAGCAGGCGGCCATCATAGGTCATGTGGAAGAGACTCATCCGGGTAAAGTGGTCCTCAAGACCCCATGGGGCAGCAGCCGCTACCTCGATCTGCCCCAGGGTGAACTGCTGCCAAGGATCTGTTAATGCACGAGTATTCGATTGTCACCGCCCTGCTGGAACAGTGTGAACAGCATGCCATCGCCAATCAGGCGAGCAGGATCACTAAGGTGGTGATAAAGATCGGCGTCCTCAGCGGCGTCGAACCCGCCCTATTGGCGACCGCGTTTGAAACCTTCAAGCTAGAGGGACGCGCCAGAGAGGCGAAGCTGGAGATTCTACATCAGGAATTGGTGCTCGAGTGCCAGGCTTGCCAAAGCACTCATACCATCAAGGAACGAAGTGTCATTTGTCCTAGTTGTCACAGCTATGAGACCCGTATCATCGAAGGGGAAGAATTGCTGCTGATGCAACTAGAGCTGGAAACCGATGAATAAAACCAAACATAAATGGAGTATTACAATGAAAAAAGCCTTACTGTTACTCGCTAGCCTTCTTCCTGCGGCGGCCTGGGCACACCCAGGGCACAACGGCATAGGTCTGTTCCACCACCTCAACGACCTACTCCCCATCATCGCCCTGGTGATCATCGTCGCCGGCGTGATGCTGTGGAAGAAACGCTCTTAAACCAAGCGTTACCCTAAGCGTGAAGATAGCGTTAGACTCCCCAGAGTCTAGCGCTATCTTGCGTCATCCGAACTAGTCTCAATGATTAATTAGCTGGCTTTAGACAGGTTCGCTTCTTAGTCACTCGACGCCCTCAGTAAACCGCCAGCCTCCACTATTTTGAGCAATAAAACTCAACCATAGTTAAAGTCATTTTTAACAAGAATATGTAAACCGTCGAATAAAGGTATTGGCTTGTTGGCTTGTATCATTTGCCTGCGTAGGTTTTCCTTCGCGGACGGCAGCGTTGACCTCCATGATTTTGAATTGCCTGCGGCAGGCTTATGTGCAAACACATTTGTGACACGGTGAGTGAAGCCTAGCTTCGTGCATACGAACGAGAGGCATGGATGCCGAACTGGCCGTTAGACAAGGATGTTGTACGAGCACTTCCATGTGAGCTCTACCTCGACATCTGACTTCCAGGGAAGGAGGGAAAGCCAAGAAATGCCGGGAACATTTTTGGCCTTGCCTCGGAAGGTCACAAATGTGTTTACACCAGTATCTATCGTCTCTTCGATTTGACATTACTGGACAGCCTAGCTTTAAAAAATCCTTGGACATTTTCGAGTTAAAGCCTTAACTCTAACCTGTCAGTTTCGAATAAAAATTTTTATGAGATAACGCCCATTCATTAATGCGTTTGTTATGTGTTTTTTTGTCCCAAATGTTTTTACCTGTTTTGACTTTGTATATCAGGTGAATACCAGAAAGTACCATAACTAGACCAGCCAAAGCCCAGAGGTAATCCCCCTCAATCAAACCCATAACTACACCGAACACCCCAATAATAAAAACAAAAATTTGTCCAAACACTCTGATTTCCTTATCTATATTTGTTTATCAACATTTCAATTTGGTTGTTTTATGCACCTGATTCACGAAACACATAACGCTTGCCTAACCGGCGCAAAATAGCAGGCTATAATTAGCGACGAAGGAGCGCAAGCCTGCTGTTTTGCGTCCTTTGGTTTAGGCACTTGTTATGTGTATTTTAAACTGAACCAAATATTTCTAATTTATTGGTATCAAGATCGAAAATTGATAAAATCTCAGATTTAACTGAATAAATAAGTTTGCCCCCCTCTTTGAGCATGACTTTTCCCAGTAACTGATTGAACAACCACTCCCTAGGCATAGATTCAGCAATAATCGAGTCTTGAACCAATATGTCACATTTATAAATTTTTTGAGCTAGTTGGAAAGTATTCAATTTATGATGACACTCAATTATGCAAGTGACTCCTTTTCGCTTCCAAGTTTTTTCAATATGAACCCATTCGTTTATGAAGCCAGCGGATTTAAACTTTTCTATGGCATCAAACACTTCTGCTTTAGGCAACTCAACATATTTTTCAGCAACCTCAAAACCATGTTTGAGAATTTTCTCGAAAGCTAAATACTTTTCATCATCTGAGTGAATGAAACATCCTAAATCTTGTGAGATATTAGCATAGGCAATCGCAGAATCTTTTCCCAGGCTAAACTCAGTTTCTACTGGTAACTTAGAGCAATTTATAACTAGTCTTGAAAATTTGCTACGAAAGTTAAGTGGGTATAAGAGCCTTTCAATGAAATGAACCATAGATCTAGAATTCACAATTACAGTTTTTTGTTCTTCTTCGGTGTACGTACTATCTAAAACTAATTGGATATCCCAAAATCGAGTCATTCTCACAATTTTCCCAATACACATAACGCTTATTAGCGAGAATGCCGCCTATGTAAATCACTTTCTACTAATGTACATCGCGACAAATTTTTTTAAATATCTGAAATTTATATCAACAACCGCATTACATAACAAGGAGAAATAAGCAGCCGAAAACAAAGCGAGACTTGGCTTATTTGAGAGAAAGGGCGAGACCTCTACCACTCCCTATTAAATGGCTGATGCTCATTTTTCTACTAAAATTAATCAATTAGTTACGAATTTTCAAAAAACAAAGCGAGAACCGCAAGATTACATAGTAGGAAGCGAAAGAGGCCCTTTCTTGCAAAATCCCATTATCCCCGTATAGATGCGCAGTCTAGCGAGTAGAGTTTGGCAACCTGCCGAACACTCATCTAGTCCTCCTACTCACATCAAATGAAGCCAAATCAAAGAGACGTAGAACACCCGGTGCAAATACGTCGTTCCTTCACATCCCTGTGATCACGACATTGGTACTTCCAGGAGGTTTGTCAGTAGATTTTGAGTAGGCGAGCGCCCCTCCTGCCTGTGCGCATCCGAGCAATTGACTTAATAAAGCAACGGGCTTGTTAAGCAGCCAAATAAAGTGTCGGCTAGGCGACACTTTATTTATTAGTTGCTTTTTGACAAATGACTCAAACGACTTTAGTCGACTTGCTAGCCTTGATGTTTTTCAAGCCAGCATGTATCAGGCACCTTCTATGAGGGATTGGTGTTGAAGATGAAAAGCACTTCACCGTTTCCGGAGTTTCCTGCATAGGAAGTCGGGGCCTTGCTGTCCGTCCTGGTTGAAGGCATCGCGTAACTACCGCCCCCGCCTCCGCCATAGCATCGGTAATCATCCCCACCAGAAGCGTCCGTGCCATATACGGTACCACTGCCGCCGCCACCATAGCCGCCGCCACCACCGCCACCGCCGCAGGTGGCCGGGTTGCCGCCCTCACCACCTTTGCCAGCATTGACCGCCAGATTGGGACCAGCGTTTATCCAGCCCTTTGATCCTTCAGAACCCGAACCTCCCGACGCTCCGCCGAATCCCTGATACCCGCCATTATGGCCATCGCCCCCGCAGGCCACGCCTTCCGTGCAATCGGTTCCGCCCCCGCCCATGCCGTTGGTATTGGTGAACCAAGACCCATCCAAAGATGGCAGGCCATCGTAAAAGGCGTTTGCGCCTACGCCGGTTGCCGATTTGCCAACTTGGCTTGAATACGCGAAGCCACCGTTGCCACCGCCGCCACCTTGCATGGATCCGCTGTAGAAGGCGCTGCCCTCGCCGCCACCACCACCACCGCCGGCGATCAGAACAATCTCATTGTGCGGCAGGGAGCCGTCCGGCTCAAAGCTTGTCACGATCGTGGCAGCGCCTCCGGCCCCTCCGCTGCTATCGTGACTTCCCGCTTGCCCCAAGTAGTAGTAGAAAATCGCGTTGCCGAAAATATTTCCATACTCGGTGCCTGTGGTTACCATCTGTGCAAAGCCTCCTTTACCGCCTTCTCCCGACCCGCCACCTACTGAATTGTTAGTGCCGTTACCTCCTCCGGCACCGATAGCCTGTATCCATAAGGTTGTATTCTCATCTATGGCGCTGTTGAGGGGACTTGCCTGGGTTGCAATGTTGGTCCAGAAAACCGCTTGATTACAGCTGGTATTTAGGCTGCAAACCACCTGGTTTGAATTGCCGGGGGCAAGAGAACAGGTTGCATCGCAGTCCTCGATAGCGTACGAAACCGCTCCACCCAGTTCGAAATTTGTCACTGCGGTGTGCATTTGGCCCACATCGTCCATGACGGTGAGCGTCGCCTGGTAGTTCCCCGAAACGTCTTTGACACCATTGGTTGAGGCGGTATCGGCGTAGGGGTGGACTTTGAGCGGCCCCCGGTTAGGCCCGCCCTGAATGGTAACCGGCCCATAGACGGTTTCGCCCGTATCCAGGTTTTTTACTGTGTAAGTATGAGCAACCAGTTTTCTCTCACCGCCTGCAACGGAAAAACTTCCATCGAGTTCCATTCGGCCGGGCACGTTAGACGATTCCATTGCCGTAAGTCGCGCAGTCGGACCGTTTTCACTACCGTCACAGCCCTGCAGTGCGCCCATGGAGCAGGCCAGCACTATGAGTGCCGGTTTCGATGAATGGGCGAAATTCCTCAACCCTGTGTACAGACGATGGATCCGGCTTAAAAAAGCTGGTGATAAAGACATTCGGTTTCCCCTTGAGCTTCCTTTTTCCTGGGCGTTGTAACGATTTAGCATCGGCAAGGAAGGATTGATTTGGTCATTTCCACAAATGGCCTTTTTTGCCAAAAAATGAGTCAATCCAAGTTCCTTTTGTGCGACTAACTAAAAAGCCCCAGTGTAAGTCAATAATTTAATTGAAAATAAATGTGCGAAATACAGAGTTTTCCTTGGATTTCATCAAGGATGACCGCGTAACCTTGGTGCACAGGCAAACTGAATACCACGAATTCACCGCCAAAGAAAACAAAATTGCAACATATGTACACTTCTGCTCTTTCGCATTCCTATGTTCACATCCCTCTGATCAGGACATTAGTGCTTCCATGTACAACACCAGACGGGCAGGCGATTGATTACCATGAAGATACGGCCTTCAACTCCACCATGTAGACACGAATGCAGGCATACGCTGGACTGACAATTAACAAAATGAGCGCCGAAATCGCTCACTAATTCACCACCAACAAACACCACCTCAACCCCCACCTCAGCCCCCAAACCGCTTATCAAAAACAATGCCAACTCCCCCACTTCCCATTCAAACAGAGTCAAAAAATAGATCCTTTGCTAATAAAATGACAGCGTCATTTTTACATACATAAGCAAGCACTTAATAAATTTTAAACCATTAAATACAAATAGTTACACAGCAGAGCAATACACAGGAAAGCGGCAAAACATTGACAGTTTATTTCCTAAAAAAAGCGGCGTATAGTGCGTTTCTAATTTAGTGACACCAGGGTGAAAATCATGTTCCGCTTTACAATTTATTCCATCGTGGCCTATGCCTTCTGGCTGACCTTTGTCGACGTATCAAACTATTTGGGTGCGGAGGAAGAAGATGGCTGGCTGTCGACCATCAAGAGCGAGTGGGCCAGCTTTAAAAATGATGAGCCGCCGCTGAATGCTAACTATCTCAGCAACCAGGTCACTGATTGTCAGGCGAGCAACTCTTGCTATGAGCCGAGTGAGCCACTGGGTGAATAAACTCAAGTTAAGAATTTAAAGCGACAAACCTAAGGTGAACAACCTCAGCCTAACACGCGCTAAGTTTGCACCTTGCCATTACATCTTGGGACGACACTTTCACCCCGCGGCGCATGCCAGAGTCATCCCAAGATGTCTGCTTTTGAATTAAAAGCCCGATTCATATCCAGATTTAAAGCCCAGTTCTTAGCCAGTGGCACACCAGTTCTAAATCAAGTTTTAAACCTTAGCTCTCTCCCAGATGCACTGTCAGGATCAATCCAGAAAAATTCCCGCCAGGGTAAAGGCGCTCACTAGGGCGAAGAAGATCCACTGAAACAGGGAGCGAAATGCGCCCTTTATCTCCGCAAAGTATCCTATGTAGATCTGCCAGATGGCAAACAGCACGAAGTTCAGCGCGATAAACAGCAGCAGGCCATAGCTTTGCATGTTTGAGACCATGGAGAAGGAACAGGCCAACAGCACCAGCGCCGAGAGCACCAGAAATACCGAGATGTAATGAAACACGCAGTGCATGACAGATTTGGCGATGGGATCGAAATCCGCCTCAAGCATAGGGGTTAAGAAACGTTTTTTCCCCAGGGTAAAATGGCCGACGCAGGTCAAGATGGCAATGATGCCGGCGATGAGAAAATAGATGTTCATCGAGTCTCCATGAAAACGGGCGAGTAAAGATCACTCCTACCTAGACCAGTCTAGTCGATTCCCTGTTTCATGCATGATCGAAAAAGAGTGCGCCAGCGCACTCTTTTGTTGAAATTTGGTCTGTGACAGAAGCGCTTACATGGTCGCCATGATCCAGTAGTCCAGACGCTCCTGTGGGTTAGCCATCAGCTTCTGACAAGGGCCCTTGTAGCGGTTCATCAGGCTACCCAGGTTGTGATTGCTCGGCAGGCTGGCCTTCTGCTCGGCGACGGTGGCCGCTAGCTGCTGTTCCACCTTATCGGCGTCCTGATATTTCTTCGCCAGCGTCACGGCATCTGCGCCAGACTGCTTTAATCTTTCGCCCACAGGCTTCATCTGCGGCGCATTCATGCCTGAAATGGTCTCTGAGGCGATTTGGTAATAGGCGGCGCACTCCAGCACCTCTTTGTTAAATGCCAATTCGGCTTCTGAGGGGGCGGCAACGGCGCTATTGGCCATGAGGGCGAATAGCGAAAGTGTAAGAGTCTTGCGCATCAATACTGTCCTTGAGCAATGAGTTTGAACCATTTCTACTTTAGATGTCACTGAATATCAAGGTTATAGCCTAAAAATTCTTGCTCCAGCTGGAAGCCGAGTGACTCATACAGGGCCTGGGCCTGATGGTTATCTTTATGGGTTTCGAGAAAGATCGAGGCGATCCCCTTGGCCTTGGCATAATCGATGGCGGTCGTCATCAATCGCCGCCCTACCCCTACACAGCGGGCATGCTGGGTGACATAGAGGTCGCTCAGGATAAGGTTGGCGCGGGCATGGATAGAGCTGAAACTGGGATAGAGCTGACAAAAGCCCAGGCCATTGCCCTGGGCATCTAACATCAAGAAGATCACCGCATCCTTGCGAGCCAGTCGGGCATTGATAAACTTGTTGGCCAGGTCAATATCGCTCGCCTGACCATAGAACTGACGATATTCGTTAAACAGACCCGCGACAACGGCCGCATCTTCCAAACTAGCCCTGCGTAATTCTCCCGACATTTATCCTCCCTGATATTATGGTTAATTTATTGGTTTTCTAGATACTGACGCATTCGAAACTTAAGGTTTTGTTTCACGCTTGGCCACTCTGAGGCGATGATGGAGTAGACCACAGTGTCCCTTATGGTGCCGTCTTTCAAAATGCGATGATTGCGCAGTACGCCATCTTGCTTGGCGCCTAGGCGGGTGATCGCCTCACGGGAGCGTTGATTGTGCCAGTGGGTACGAAATTCTACCGCAATCACATCTAAGGTCTCGAAGGCATAGGTGAGCAGCAGGAGTTTACACTCGCTGTTGACCCCGGTGCGCTGGGCGCTCTTGGCATACCAGGTATGGCCTATCTCTATGCGTCTGTGGGTCTGATCCCATGACATCAGGCGGGTACAGCCAACAATCTGCCCCGAGTGCCTGTCTCTGACGGCAAAGGCCAAGGCCTCACCGCGCTGCTCGCTGGCCAGGGCCTGCTCGACATAGGTCTTCATCTCATCGGGATGCGGCGCCGAGGTGTACCAGAGGTTCCACAGCTCGCCGTCGCTTACCGCGATGGACAAGGCGGGAATATGCTCCTCCTGCAGCGGCTCTAACACCACACGCTCACCACTTAAACAGCCTCTCAATGCGTCCTGACTCATGTTGATGCTCCAATGGGTTTGTTATAACAAAGCCATATGACCGATAGATGAAATTGCCTGTCTAGCCTGCGGCCCTGTTTACTCGCGATGACCTTTTTACAAGACAGCTTTTTACAAGACTGCTTTTTACAAGACTGCTTTTACAAGACTGTGACCAGATAGTTTCTGAGTTTGTTTACAAGCTAGATCACGAGATTGCTAATACACACGCTAACAAAATAGCCAATTTAATTAAAGTGTTATCTTGTAAAGTAATACCTCGTCGCCCTCGCCCCAGGCAATAAGCTCCTGACACTCGAAGCCGAGCTTCTCAAGCAGTGCCCGCGAGGGGCCATTATGTTCTTTCACTATGGCCAGCAGGCTGCTGAGCCCGAGCGCCTTAGCATGGGCAAGCACGGCGCGGCTGGCCTCGACCGCATAGCCCTTACCCAAAAATTCCGGCAACAGGGCATAGCCAAGGTCGATACCAGGCAGCTGCTCTCGATTCACCAGCCCGGCCACGCCGACGGGCTCGCCACTTTGCCTGAGCTCGATGCAGTACATGCCATAGCCATGTTCCTGATAGCTGTTGATCGGCCCCTCGATGAGGTGGTTTTCCGCCTGGACCAGGGTGCGCACGCCGCGATCGCCTATGTTATCGAGAAAGCCCTGACTGTTGAGCAGGGTCAGCATAAAGGGGGCGTCTTTTACTGTCATTTCACGTAAGACGAGACGCTCTGTTTCTAGGGTAAGCAATTCATTCTCCTAGGGGCTGTTTATCTTTCAGGTTTAATTTCTGTTCAATCTAAACGCGTTTTGCTCGCGGCGTGGGGCAAAGAAGCATAGTTGCGCTATGTGAATTGCACACAACAAAGAGCAGGATGCGTTTAGATGAACCCGTTGGGCAGCATTTGTAGGCCATTTCTACCTCGTTCTCGTCAGCTTATGTAGAACAACTACACTACACTGACTCCGCCTTGTATAAATCACCTAAAAGCTGCTGCAGAAACAAACAGGAAAGGTCAACAGCCCCTAGGTCACTTTCGCATTGGGTGATCTCGACTATACTGTGATTGGTTCTACATAGGAAGTGGTTCTAATGACACAACACGCGCCGAAAATCAGTCAATATCATGTCATTGCGGCAGTGGTCGCCGCCGAGCTCAATCAGACACTTAGCTACTGCAAACAGATAAATCTCACCGCCAGCAATGCCCAGGCAGCCTCGGCGCGGGTGGGCAATGCGGCGCTCGGTTTCAAGGCGTTAACCGGCTTTATCGACGATCTGGCCTCCTACACCATGAAAGCGGCCACCGACATCAATCAACTGGCCCACCAGGCCAGTCGTCTCGCCACAGAGACAGCCCGGGCGGCAGTCGCACTCAATCATTTTCAGCTGGCGAAACTCAAGGCCAATGGCGCGCCCTATGGCGATACCATCAATCCGGCCGTTGCCGCGACTCAGGCCCACCACAGCAAGTTACAACAGGAGTTTGATCGCCTGATCGACAAGATGGAAAACCAGCTGTTTGAGCTGAAACGCAACCTGCGCACCGCCAACATACTGGCCTCCATCTGCCGCATCGAGGCCTGCCGGGTCGATACCGCCAACCAGACCATATTCAACGACGTGGCAAACCGGGTGGATGATGTGGCCCAGTTGATCCGCCGTCGGGTTGACCATGCCATTACCCTGTTTGGCAACACAGCCCCCTGATCCCCCCTTTTACCAAAAGCTAACGACAAGGAGTCGCACCATGAAGAGTGAGCTGATCATCGAAACCCCTACCCACAAATGGCTCTACTTCGGTCGCGACCCCGAAAAACCCGATAAGATCATCGACACCAACCAATACATGGTGGTGAGTAGCCATCATGCCCTGTTGATGGATCCCGGTGGCATTGAGCTGTTTGCGGCCATGCTGGCCAATATCGTCAAGCATATCCCCCTGAGCCAGCTGACCCATCTGTTTGCCTCTCATCAGGATCCGGACATCATCTCGTCACTCGGCCTGTGGGATCAGACCCTGCCCAAGGCCAAGCTCTACTCTCCCTGGCTATGGGAGGGGTTCATCCGCCATTTCGGCATGAATAACATCAGCTACGAGCCCATCGCCGACAATGGCGGCAGCGTGAGCCTAGATCAAGTTGAGCTGCAGTTTATTCCCGCTCACTACCTGCATGCCTCGGGTAACTTTCATGTTTATGACCCTGTGACTAAGGTCTTGATGAGCGGCGATATCGGCGCGGCGCTGGAAGATCCCCAGGCCGATATTTATGTGGACGATTTCGAGCAACACTGCGCCAAGATGGCCTATTTTCATCAGAGGTGGATGCCATCAAACCGTGCCAAGAATGATTGGATAAAGCGGGTGCGTAAGCTGGATATTCAATACCTCTGCCCTCAGCACGGTCGGATCTTTCGCGGCCCTCAGGTAAAGCAGTTCCTCGACTGGTTCGAGAACCTGAATGTGGGTGTGGGGGTATAGATAGGAATAGAGGTAAAAGTAAGATAAGAGTATAGAAATGGCGTTCAGGATGGGGGTTAGCGGCAACATCTGGCTCCCCTCTTTTGACAGACAAAAAAATGCCCGCAGCAAGCGGGCAACACAATCACTTAGGGTGAAAACCTTGCATAGGTAGGATGCAGGCTCCTGATCACTTTGCCAGTTTTTAATGCCCTGTAAACCCGACCAAAGTCGAAGCTATAGTACCTGGCTTCACAATTTCGTTTGCTATCACCCTTATCAGAGGTAACGCACCGCAGAGTCGGCCGATTTCTGCGGCTTTAACGGCGCCTTCACCGCGGGCGTGCCCAGGTAGAGGAAGCCCACTATCTGATCTTGCTCGCCCAGACCCAAGGCCTGATGCAGATGACGATTAAAGGCCAAGGGGCCGGTGCGCCAAATACCGCCCAGTCCAAGAGCGAAGGCGGCCTGCTGCATCGCCATACAGGCGCAGCCCGCAGCGATATGTTGCTCGAGTACCGGCACCTTAGGGTGCTCGGTTACCTTAGCCACTACAGTGACCACCATGGGGGCGCGCATCGGCATGTTGGCGGCCTTAGAGACCGCTGCCTCATCGCCACCCTCCTTTTCCATCGCCTCTACAAAATGGTCAGCCAGGCGCGTTAGGCCATCGCCCTCGGCGACGATAAATTCCCACGGGGTGAGGCCTGCATGGTCCGGCACTCGCACCGCGGCGTTTAAGATCTGTTTAAGCTGCGCCGCATCGGGCGCCGGGGCGACTAGTCTGGGGCAAGACTGCCGAGTCAACAGAAGTTCGATCGCATCCACAAAGATTATCCTGTCATTAATACCGACCTCGAGGGTAACAAATTGGCAAAAAAAATCCCACCAAAACAGTGGGATTTACACTCGATGGCGCAGGGTTAAGCCTTGGGCTGATACTTGCGGGCGATCCAATAATCCAGGCTGGTGTAACGTCCGCCGCCAATGATCAGCAAGGCAAACAGCATTAACAGATAGGTGATGGCAAACTCGATGCCGTTGTTGAGGATCACAAAGTTACCCGAGGAGGTCAGCCACTCATAGTGACCATGTTCCTGCAAGAGCGACTTGGCCGCCGCGAGCTTCTCCGCCGAGGCCATCACCTGCTCGTTGGCCAGCCAGGAGCTGGGATCGGCGATGGCCAACCAACCGTTTTTCCAATGCACGCTAAAGGCTGCCACCGCCATGGTGACCATCAAGGGAATAGAGATCAACCGGGTGGCCAAGCCCAGAATCAGCAAGAAGCCTCCGACAAACTCGCTGCCGGCCGCCAGGGCCACCATCACCTCGGGCATGGGCAGACCCAGGCCCCACTCGGCGTTACCAAACCAAGCCGCCGTGTCGCTAAAGTGCGACAGCTTGTTGTAACCCGCCTGCATCAGCACGGGCGCCAGATAGAGCCTAAGTGCCAAGGCGGCGACGCCGTCGAGCTGGGCGATCCCCTGGGTAAATTTAGCGTACAGTTTCTGCATAACCTCACTCTCTCATTATTTTGTCATTACCTAATAGACCCTTAGCTAATCATTTAAATTTCAGCAAGAATAAACAAAGGTAAGAAAAACTATGACCTCTGCGAAATGAAATAAACAAGAAGAGATAAACGCAACAAGAAGCCTTGCGTTAGCCCTGACGGATCAACAGAGTCAGAATTACAGAATCGGATTGACCAAGTCGGAAACAGAGTCGGACGACCAAAGACGCGTTAACCCACCAGCACCATGAAGTCATCGAAACATTGCAGGTAGTCGCTCACGCTGTGTGGCAGGCTGGCATCTGACTCGCCCTGCTTCTGCGGCTGTGCATTCTCCACTGACTGTAGCACTGTCTTCTGCACAGTCTGCTTCAATAGGCCCTCGCCTTGACTTGCCATCAGCAGTGCCCAGCAGGCGGCGAAATACCAGTAAAGCGCCAGGGCGCTGGGAATGGCCGCGAGCGCCTTGTCATTGAGCTTGGGATGGCCATTCAGGTAGCCGAGGAGCAGCCGGTGGCGCTGCTCACTAGAGAGCCTGTGGGTTGCCAGCACACTGGCAAGATCCACCAAGGGGTGGGAGCTACAGGCGTATTCATAATCGATACACCAGAGCTTCCCCTGGCTCATCAGAAGGTTATGGGGATTAAGATCCCTGTGACTATACTGGGGCGCCAACTCACAGGCATTAAGCTGCTCGAGCACCGCATCGACCCGCCCCTGGTGTTTCTTAAGCGCTTGCCATCGCGTCTTCCAAGGCTCGAGATAGGATATGGGCAGATCACTACTGCCTGCCGCATCAAGACCTGCGTTATCTGTGCTCGCCGCATCTAGGCTTTCGGCAATCATCTCTAGCTGGCCAAAGTAGCGCTGCCACTGCTCTGTCACCGAAATGGGATTCTTGGGCAACGGCAGTTGAGCTAGCCCCTTGAGTAGGTCGAGCAGCAACCCCTCGGCATCTGGCCGGCTGACGCACTCTTCCTGCAGCGGATGGGCGGGATTGGCGGTCATCAAACGGCTCCAATCTTCACCTGTGTCGATGAAACGGCTGAGATAGCAACTATTGCCCTGCGCCACATACAAGAGCGCTGGCGCGAGACCTTGCTCTTCTGCCAGGCGCCAGTTGGCCACCTCATGGTCGCGGGCGCTGATCTGACTGCTGGCCTGACTGTTGACCCGCAGCACCAGCTGCTGGTTATCGCGGCTTAGATGATAATTTTGGTTGCTCAGTCCCCGCGAGAGCACCTGTATCTGTGTGCTCTCATCCAGTGGACAGCCAAGCTCTGAGAGCCGTACCTTAACCGCCTCGGGAAGGCTAACGCTCAGGCGCGCTAGCAAGGTGCTATTCACGCCAGCACTACCATAAGCCGACATCAGATCTCAGCCTCGGCTAACTGTAGGACAAGACTCGGCCTAGTCATAGGAGTAGTCGCCCTGACTTGGCTGCTGCATACTGGTACGCCATAGGAAATAACCCCCTATCGCCATGCCCACATACAAGATGAACAGCATAGAGGTCAGCATCAGTCCCTTGTTGAGATAGAGGTAGATGGAGACAAAATCGATAACCACCCAGTAGAGCCAGTTCTCCAGTACCTTGCGCGCCACCAGATAGGTGGTCATCACCGCAAAGCAGCTGGTTGCCGCGTCGAGATAAGGGTACGATGCCTGAGTGTGGGTCGCCATCAGGTGGCCGACCACCAAGGAAACCACAGTTGTCGCGACGATCAGGTAGAGATGCCGCCCAAGCGACCAGCTGACCACCTCGACCCCGTGATCTTCACCGCCGCCATAGCGCCACAGCCAGAAACCGTAGCCAGCCATCGCCATGTAGTAAACGTTGAGCAGCGACTCCATCAGCAGGGAGACCTCCCAAAACAGCAGAGTGTAGATGGCGGTGCTGACAAAGGCCGCCGCCCAGCACCAGATGTTGCCGCGCATCGCCAGCGCCAGATAGGCCAGCGCCAAAACCACGGCAACCGCCTCCCACGCCGTCATGGCATTGGCCTGTTCGAAGGCCTGAGTCAAGGTGCTAACCAATGCGGACCAGAAATCTATCATAGGATGTGTGTCGCTCCCTAATTGCGCCTTAAGGCCCTATTCCTGATGGGACAGGTCCAGCTCGCCACCGATAAACTTGACCACGAAGACCGCCTTGCCCCACTTCTCGTGAGCGGCTTCCATCTCGGTGGCCAACATCTGCATCACCTCGCCATATTCGCCGCACACCTGAGTGGCCATGGCATTGGTGCGGCGCTCGATATTGGCATATGTGTCAACCCGGCCGATAAACCACTTGATGGGATCGATATAGCTATCCTTGAGGGGATACATGCTGATTTCAGCGGTTAATTTCATCTTAACTCCTTAAGGGGGCGAGTCCTGCCCGCCCCTACAACGATTGGCAACAGCAAAGCGCCAATTACATAAACTTGACGTTGACAGTGACGCCTAACTGGCGAGGATCGCCGTAGCGAATATATTGCTTATCGGCCCAGCCGTTATCCGGCTCGTTACCGAAATAGAAGCCGCGCACGCCATACTTCTCATCAAACAGGTTGCGCCCCCAGAGATAAGCCGACCAGGTCTCTGTCTCGTAGCCGACTCGGGCATTGAAGATAGTATAGGGCTCTGACTTAGAGTCGTTGCTGTCTGAGTAGTAGAACTCGCTCTTACCACTGGTGGTCAGGTTGGCAAACCAGCCCAGATCGCTGCGATAGGTCGCCCCCGCACTATAGGTAAAATTAGGTGAGTGAGCCAGTTCGCGGCCAGTGAGATCAACCAACCCACCGTACTTATCCTGGTAGGCGTAATCGCCGTAGGCGGTCTCTAGCCAGCCTAACGTGCCGTATAACTTAAGGTTATCAGTGGCATACCAGTTGGCTTCCAGCTCGGCGCCGTAGTTGTGTGAGCTACCGGCATTTTCGACGTAGAGGATAAACTTCTGTGGCTCGTCGGGGTTTTGCTGTGAGGCAGAGACCTGCTGATCGCGTCTGTCCATGTAAAACAGCGAGAAGTGTGTGGTCGCGTCGCCATCTAGCCACTCTGACTTGAGGCCTAGCTCATAGTTGTACAGAGTCTCGGCCTGGAACTCCTTCTTATCGCTCAAGGAAGTCGGCAATGACATATTAAAGCCACCCGCCTTGTAGCCACGGGCGATACGGACATAGGCCTGTTGACCTGGGCTAAGTGTCTTGCTCAGGGCAACATGACCGCCCCACATGTTCTCTGAGGGCTCGAAAGCATCTTTGTCCGAGTCGCTGTAATCGCTCTCGCGGCGCTCCAGACGGGCACCCACTGACAGTGCATAGCCATTGCCTAAGTCGCTGTCTAACTGAGCGAAAACTGCCAAATTAGTCGCTTCATATTCGGCAAGCAGTCTGTCTTCCCAGCCGTTATATACTTCGAGCGTGTCGTTGTCTTCGGTGAGTCTCAGACCATAGACACCCACCAACCAGTCGGTGCTGCCATCGAAGATACGCCCCGCCTCGGTGGAGCTTAGACGAAACTCCTGAGACAGCGTGGTTCTGTCACCCAGCTTGTTCCAGGTGTAGTCGTACTGACAAGGTTCACCCTCACAGCTGCGGGCCGCCCAAAACTCAGGGTTGGCCCAGTCACCGTCGTAGCCGTGGTGAGTATCACTCTGGGCCATTGAGCTTAGTGAGACCAGCTCGAAACTGTCGGCGCCCGAGTAGGTTAATTTAAGCGAGCCACCCGTGGTGCGCTGCTTGTCGACACCCGGCTCATCTGTGAGAGTATCGAAGCCGTTGTTGTCCAGTGTCCAGGCATCGTAGCCGTTGTTAAAGTCGGCGTGCATCAGGCTGAGATCGGCCACCAGATCGTCTGTGGCATACCAGCGCAGCTTGATGCGGCCGGTAAATTCATCTCTGCCGTTGGTGTCGTCGCGGCCCAGATAAAGATTGTCGCGATAGCCGTTCTGCTCATGTTGCTGCAGCGATACGCGATACAAAAGCTTGCCTGAATCGCTTAGAGGGCCAGAGCTGAAGCCACTGTAAGTGCGAAGGTTATCGTCACCCAGTTGCACCTCGGCGCCATGCTCGAATACCGAGGTAGGATCGTTACTCTTAAGGTAGATGAGACCGGCTAAGGCGTTGGCGCCATAGCGTGTACCCTGTGGACCACGGAGCACCTCGACCTGCTGCAGATCATACATGCTGGAGATCATCCCAAGGCCCGACATGTCGATGTCGTCTATGATGTAGCCAACCGAAGAGTTAGGTGCGCCCTGGTACTCCTCCTGCTCGCCCACGCCACGGATCTGGAAATATTTCGCCCGCGAGCTGCCGCCTGACCAGTTGAAGTTGGCGATGCCGTTGAGTACGTCTTCAAAGTGCTGGGCGCCCTCGTCCTCAATTTGCTGTTGATCTATGACGCTGATGCTAGAGGGCATCTTGTCCAGGCTAGACTGGCGAAAATCGGAGGTGACGACAATCACTTCCATCTCGTCGTTGGCTGGCGGCGTATCGCTCGCCATCAGGCTGGTATGAGTTAACGCCGCCGCAACGGCAAGGGCGATGGGTGAATAAGATTTTAATGTAAACATAGGACCTCAAATCAATATTGAGATCCGGCACTTAAGAAAGCGAGAAAGAATGCACAGACAGATTGTGTTAAATCTAGTGATGTGGCCCATTCCTACGCCGGTATTAGCCGGATCAGGTTCTAAGGGTTCGTCCCGCGGACATCTCAGTCAATCGCTAAGCTATGGCTTGGCGTTAACACCCCTTGGCGAGGCCGATTATACATGACTCATACAAAGAGTTGACATATTTAACGCAATATTTGCGCGTGATCCATAAAAAAACGCCAGCATTGCTGACGTTTTCATCAAATCATTCGCTCGACTCATTCCTGAAAGCGATTTTTAATTGGAGATAGCCTCGCGCACATAGAGTTCACAACGCACCGCGGTGGCATTGGGGGACAGCGCCGTCACCTGCATCTGCTGTTTGCCGTGAAGCTTAAGGGACTTCCAACTCACCCCCTCATCCTCTACCGTCGCGCCATTGATATCATACCAGGTGAACTTATATTGCAGGCGCAGATCCTTTGATGACTTGCTGATAATGGTGCCGCGCGCCCGCAGGAAACCCGCCTCCGCTTGAGTGGTCACCGCGCTGACATCCACGTCTGAGTGGAAAGAGCCGTTATCGACCCGAACCTCACCAGTGGAGCTGGTCATGATGCCGCCGGTATGAGGCGCACAGGCGCTCAGTCCCAGCAACAAGCAGCCTAACACTAATCCTTTGTTCATCACTATTCTCCTTACGCTGCGCCTTAACATCTATTCAATCAGAAAATGGGCACGGGCGGTGGCAATCAAAGCCTTACGGTTGGTTTGCCAGCAGTTGATGTTTACGTTCGCCACACGGCGTCCCTGACGGGTGATCTTACACTCGGCGAAGCTATCTCTATGGTGGCCCGCCCTCAGGTAATCGATAGAGAAATCGACGATTTTTGGCACCTTGGTGGTTTGCATAAACACCATCAGCTGCACGATCGCCGACATCTCCATGAATCCTGCGATCACCCCGCCATGAATGGCCGGCAGGGTTGGGTTACCGATATTCTCATCTTTCTTCGGTAGCTGAAATACCAGCTCGTCGCCGAAGCGCGCCACCTGCATGCCGATAAACTTAGCATAAGGAACATGCGCCAGCAGGTGACCAAAATCGTTAAGCTCCGTGGCCTTCTTGACGATATCTTTAACATTTAATGCCTGATTGGCTTCTGGCGTGACCATGATCATTTCCCCTCTCCCATCAAGGCCTGTCTGAAGGCGTCACCCACCATTTCGGGGCTGATACGCATGAAAGAGCCCACCGCATGGGCGATAGGATCGTCAATAGAATCCTGATAGGCGATGGCGCGGGTAAAGGCCACGCTCGAAGAGAGCTTGTAACACTCGGCAAAGCCATAGACACTCTTGTTGGGCTCGGCAGGTTTCATGTAGTCGACCCGCAGATCCAGCGTCGGCGACAACTCCAGCGACTTGTACTTATCGAAGATGTTGCAGACCACGGCAGTGCCGCAGGCGGTGTCCATCAGGGTGGTGATCACCCCGCCATGTATCACGCCTGTGTCTGGGTAACCGATAAGCTCACTGCTGTAGGGCAGCTCGATCAGCACATGCTGCTCGCTGGCTTCAAGCACACTGAGCCCAAGTCGGCGACACTGCACTAGCTGACCGACAAATCGGGTCGCCAAGTCGGTCAGCGGGAAAAAATCAGGGTTTGTCTTCATTACTCTACACAGTCCAAGAATAATCTGGGATTAACGCGACACTAGCGGCCCCAGGAAATCACCGCCTAACAGGTGCATATGGATATGGAAGACTTCCTGACCGCCATGCTTGTTGCAGTTCATGATGAGACGATACCCATCCTCTGCGATGCCGGCTTCATCGGCCAGCTTGGCCGCTACCGTCATCATACGACCCAGGGCCTTCTCATCCGATGCCTTGACATCGTTAACCGTCGGGATCAGATGGTTTGGGATGATCAGAATATGGGTTGGCGCCTTGGGCTGAATGTCACGAAAGGCGGTGACCAATTCATCTTGGTACAGGATATCGGCGGGAATTTCGCGTCTAATAATTTTACTGAAAATGGTCTCTTCGGCCATTGCACTATCCTCGATATGACGTTAATCCTGTCAGTATACTCACAAATAAGCTGTTTGTGATCCATCATATAAATAAAGGAGTTAACTCAGTCCACGAGTGATGATTTTTTAGCTCGGAGAAAGAAAGAGCCCACCTGAATAACCAAGTGGGCGCTATGAAAGTAGGCGGCGTGATTGGCAGCACTGCCCTGAACACAGGCGCTCACCGCATCGATGTTAGCGACTATTTAATCGAACGCTAATCTATCGCTGTTCATCTTATCTTGCTGTTTGAGCTGCTTGAGATCCTCGCGCTCGGCTTCTATCTGCAGTAGCTTGGGCGCCTTGAATGTCAGCTTGAGATAGGCATCTTGACGGGTCTTGGCCAGCTGTTCCAATGACACATTGGTACCATCTTCCATGTAGCCATACCAGCGCTTGCCCGAACAGGTCCCCTGAAGCACACATTGATAAGAATTCATCTTATTGGCAATAAACTCTGTCGTCTGATAACCCGAATCTATCAGCGATTGCTTAATAAAATTGAAATCTTCATTTAAATTATCATCATACAAGCCATACTTGTAACTAACCATGGTCACTTTCAGCAATCCATGTTGCGTGTCTGCATACAGCTCGTAATCATTGGCTAAAGAAAGGGGTTTGGGTAACGCATGGGTTTCTACCCTGAGTTCATCTCCCTGACGTTTGACCTCGCCATACTGGCTGACATCCTCGCCCCAGTCCAGCCCAAAAGGCGCCATTCCATGTGCATAAAGCGGCGCTAACACAACTAACAATGCTAACTTCTTCATCGTACTAATTCAGCAAGTCAAAAACTTGACGAATTGTACACAAAAATGGGCTATCTCTAAATAGCCAGAAGCAAAAATATCTCATAATTGATTAAAATATATAAGATTAGTCACATTAACCATGCGTTGACATTTTTCTAACTGCAAATAAGAATCGCAGTCAAAAAGTCGTACTCATGATCTCGAAAGAATAAACCGAAAGTACGACAAATGATTAAGCGCGGTATAAATAATATACGTTTCTTGGTCGCAAAATGATCTTTTAAGCAAATTTTTGTAACAAGGTACTATGAAGCTAACTAGGCTATTCGGCTAAATTCCACTCACCTTCCTTGTTACCATAGCCCATCAATATATATGACACTTTTGATGGCCGATGCCATAGCGACTCTCATCCACGTTCAAGGTATAACCCAGTTTCGACTCAAGCAGCTTTGTCATAGATTAATTTAAACACCCCGAAAGTACGCTTTATAGGCATGTAAGCTAAACAGGATAACTATCCTGCATAAGGTATGAATGGGCGTCCACCGTGCTCCGTCATGCCGCCGATATCTCGATAGGCGGCGACAAATTCACGATAAAATCTGTGTCCGACACGGGTCATCGCGCGGTTGAGGATCAGTCCGTCGATGAGATCAGACTCCAGCCTGGGCGGCACATCACTCGTGCTTTGCGCCGCCAGCTTGCTGTCTTCATCGGCATCGGCCCCTGACAATAAACAGGGGCCGAGAAGGCCGCTAACAGGAGAAAGCGGCCAAGGTATTTCACTGCTGAACCTCATGCAGATGAGTCTGTGCCCAGGCAATCGCCTGTCCACGGCTTGAGACACCAATCTTTCTAAACACACGATAGAGATGCGTCTTGATGGTGCTCTCGCTGACAAACAACTGATTAGCGATATCCACGTTGGTGCTGCCCGAGAGTAATGCCTGCAGCACCTCTCGCTCACGAATCGTCAGGTTATCGGCGCCGTCGAGCTGCTCCTGATCCGCAGAAGCCGACAACAAAGCATGGGGGATCACCGTCTGGCCGCGTAGCACATTGGCTAAGGCCTTGCCTATATGCTCAAGGGAAGCATCGCCATAAAAGACGGCGGCGGTAATGGGGGAAATTAAGAATCTTGCATCTATCTGTTTCGGATAGTGCAAGAATACCACGCGGGCACTGTGGCGCTTCTCGATCTGCTTTTGTACCTGGTAGGCACGCTGCACATCTATGGTGGCGAGATCGATAACGACCAAAGAGTAATTCCCTTCACTCATAGTCACTTCAACACTCTCGGGGGTGACCTTAGCCAGTTTAACCAGAAACTCCTGGGGCCAACGCGTCTCCAACAGATCTATCAACAGTTGCGATCGCGATACCACTACCCAATTAATCACTTTGAACATCCTGCTCACTCCATGTCGTTAGTTATAAGCGTATTCCATTAAACCGACACATATAATAACAACTATAGAATTAAAAATAACATCTTAATTGCGCCAATTTTATCAAGCCCTATCAGAATATCTGTTTGAGGTGAGATCCCTTCACCTTATCTTTCACCGCCTTACTGCTAAGGAAGGTGCGAATAAGTCCCGTGCTTGCTCTGCGTGTGCTCAAAGTGGATAGATGCAAGGCACAGTTTGCAGCGAATGGCCCTAGTCCTTCGCAAGAACTGTAACGCAGCAAATACCGCTGTAAGCCTCGCCCTGTCGGGCTTTGCGACGAGTTGTTCGCACCTTCCCTAACGATAACCCTGAGTCACACTTGCTCGCTGTGCATTCCCCCACTGGGTTACTATCACCCCATGACCCGAACCATTTTGATAGATGCTGACCTCATTGTCATAACCGCTCTGTTGCACATAGGCCTGGTTATCGCTGCCCCGCTGCTCAGCTACCAGAGACAGGTTCGCTCCAAGTTGACTGGCGATCAGACTGTTGTTGACCCCAACCTGCAGCAGGCTGGCCTCTATCGCCTCCCCTTGCTGCAGCAGATACGCCTGATTGCCGATCCCCTGCTGCTGCAACTCAGCGCTGTTGGCCACCCCAAATTGGGTAAACAAGGCGCGGTTCGCGTCGCCGCTCTGGGTAATATCGGCCTGCAGCGCATCCCCAAGCTGCATGATGCTAGCATTATCCCCCTGGGCCAACTCATCAAGACTACTGAGATCATTTGCCCACACAGGCAAGCCAGCAAAAAGCATCGCTAACAAGAACAATCGGCTGATTGCCTGACGCCAGGCAAAATGCCCGGCCTTAAAGACTGCTTGCATCAAATTTGTTTCCATCCGTGGCGCACCTATCTGTTTTTATGGCCAAGATTATCTATCTAAGACGAAGGACTTACGTCCACAAAGAGTATTAAGTCCCGCTAGACAAAGTATCTATTCCGGCAGCAGGCCTAATACTTTTCTACTAATGGAAAATCTCAAAAGATTGGATCTAGAGATGAGGGCGGCGATAAAGCCCGCAGGCTAATGAAGGCTTATCAGCCATATACCCGCCTTTTGGCAGAAACTGAGCACCGTTGGCATGGGCTAATGGAATTGATTAATGATAAATGGAGAGTTGAACTCGCAAATCTGGCTAACATTCCAGTCACGAGTAATAGAACAGAGATAAAGTTGCAGATGGCAGATATAAAAACACCGGCAAGTTGCCGGTGTTTGTCGATTATCCTGTAATGAAAATCTTATTTCTTCAATACAGAGTCTGCGGTGCGACCATCGTCGTGGCAGCTATCACAGGCTGGGCGATCGCCCACGTTTGAATCATGTGGCGCGTGACAGTCGGCGCACATCAGATTACCGTCGTGTGGCTTATGCACTGCGTCCATCTCGGCTAGCGTACCGTGACAGCTTTGGCACTGCTCAAATTCGTGAGCACCATCGGCAGATGGTTCACCATTGGCGTGACACGCTTCACAGCCTTCCATCTCAGCATGCATCTCTGCAAGTTCTTGAGGCTCAGCCATTGCCACTGGAGACAAGGCTAGCGCCGCCAAACCAGCACCAAATAACGCACTTAGAATTTTATTGCTCACGATAATTTCCTCTCTTATGTTTGGCGATGTGGGTGTAGTTGTTATGTCCCATCCTGCCTTGTTCCTGATTGCACAACTTAGCTTAAAATAGCTAAGGTTTTGCAAATAGGCAAATTTCTCTTGCGGGCATACTAACAATAGCAACTCGTTAAAAATGTGCACTTAATCAAATATCTATGCCGCAAGCCTCATACTCACAGATAAACATGATCCACATCACACTACGGCTATGCAAATGAGCATTTCTCGTTGCCGCTCAAAAAGGCAAAACCGCAACTGCAAATAAAGGATATAAAAAACGGGAGCCTAGGCTCCCGTTTTATCAATCGACAATCGATTATTGTGCGCGCAGTGCTTCGATACGCTTTTCCAGTGGCGGATGACTCATCATCAGTTCGGCCATCGACTTCTTACCATTGATACCAAAGGCGGCCATCTGTGCTGGCATGGCACCAGTTTCAGGGCCTTGACGCAATCTGTCCAGCGCCGCAATCATCTTATGCTTACCAGCCAACTGAGCGCCGCCGGCATCGGCCTTGAACTCACGAACACGTGAGAAGTAAGCCACTATCATAGATGCCAGGATACCAAACAGCATATCCAACACGAAGACGACTGCCATGTAGGCAAACATGCCCAGGCCTTCGCCCTCTTCGTCGTTGCTGGCAACGAAGTTGTCGATAATGCTCGCCACCACGCGGGCCGCGAAGATCACGAAGGTGTTCACCACGCCCTGGATCAGAGTCAGGGTCACCATGTCGCCGTTGGCCACGTGGCTCACCTCATGGGCCAATACGCCTTCGATCTCATCTTGGGTCATGCCGTAAAGCAGTCCGCTACTGACGGCGACCAGAGAGTTGTCCTTACTCGGGCCTGTGGCAAAGGCGTTTAGCTCAGGTGACTGGTAGATGGCCACCTCAGGCATCTTGATACCCGCCTGCTCAGCCTGACGCGCAACGGTTTCAACCAACCAGCGCTCCATGTTGTCGCGTGGAGTGGTGATCACTTCACAACCCATGGTCTTCTTCGCCATCCACTTAGAAATCGCTAAGCTGATAAAGGCGCCGCCGAAACCGAAGATGGCGGCAAAGACCAATAGCCCGCCCATGGTCGAGGTGTTAACCCCTAAAATAGACATCACAATTGAAGCGACCAGCAAGATTGCCATGTTTGTCGCGATCAATAAGAAAATACGTTTCATGTAAGCTCCTATAAGCCCTGTATGAGACACCCTATGTGTCATCAGCCTCTCTTAACGACATAATATGTCCGATAAGTCAGAGTTCAAGGGTTGAACGTAAAAATATTTTTGGTGGGTACGATTGAGTGCGCAGCCACGCCAAAAAGTGTAGACCTTGGCGTGGAGTCTAGAAGCCCTATATTAAGCCAATCTTAAATTTATCGGCTTTGGCGGGATAAGCCGTTAATCTTTATTAATAATTCCTCCAGTAATCAGAGAGTGGTGTTTTGTTAATCAAAGGCTCTCATTCAACAGGCGCTATTGATACGAGAGTTGGCTAACCTTGACCGGGCGCCAGCTTGGTAAGCTCTAAATATTGCGCGGCGTTTTGGCTAGAACATTCAGTAAGATGTGGGATGACACCGAGACATGGCGCGTCCATCAAGGCAGTAAGCGCCGAGAGGTTTTCATCTGTTACCTGCATCTCGGGATCGACGCAGTTTGCCACCCAGCCAGCTATCTTTACCCCATCGGCCTGAATCGCCTCTTGAGTCAACAGCGCGTGGTTGAGGCAACCCAGCTTGACCCCAACCACCAAGATCACCGGCAGCTGCAGATCGATTGCCACTGTGGACAGAAAGGCCTGTGGATTGAGCTTACCCTGAACGCGAAGCGCATGGTTAAGCGGCAGACGCCAGCCACCCGCCCCCTCAACCAAGGCAAAATCCACCTCATCAAATGGTAGCGTCTCAAGGTGAGCCGTGACCAGATCCGCATTAAGGGTCACGCCTACCTGCTCGGCGGCGATATGGGGCGCGATGGCAGGCTTAAAGGCAAAGGGGTTCACCTTGTGATAGGCAAGTTTCACATTAGACTGGGCCATCAATGCCAGGGCATCGCTGTTTCTCAGCCCCTCTAAGGTCTGCTCGCAACCTGAAGCGATGGGCTTTACCCCCAAGGTGCTACCTTGCTTGCTCGCCAGATAGAGGAGTGAGGAAGCCACCAAGGTCTTGCCACTGTCGGTATCTGTGCCGGCGATGAAATAACGCATGAACCCTTTCCTTAACTAGCCTCTGCGGCTCGCATGAATAAATAAGATTTGATAGGTCAAGGGAAGTCCCTCTGGCTGACGCATTGCCTCGGCGCGCTCACAGAGGGCCAACCAATCCTGACGCCCACGAAGCCTAGGTAGCGGCTTACTTACTGAGCCATGGGTATCATCTGAGCCTTGGGAGACAGCGCTGCCCATGGCGGCAGAGGCGCCAACCCCCTTGATGGAATAGAGCAGCGTCTTAAGATCGTCGAAATGCACCCGCAGCGGTTCTACCGACTGGTACTCAATTTGCCAATGGGAATCACTAAAGCCATCAAGCACCGTCTGGGCTTGCTCGAATGCGTTGACCCTGAGCCCGAGCGCATCGAGCTCAGAAAGGCTACCATCGACAACGATGGCAAGATGACATCGACCGCCGGGTTTAAGCACCCTGGCAAGCTCACCTATGGCCGTATTAATATCGCTGCACCACTGCAGCGCAAGGTTTGAGTAAAGGGTGTCTATGCTGGCATCGGCAAGGGGCAACGCCTGGGCATCGCCGCACAGCGCCTTGTAGCCAGGAAAACTTTCGAGCATCTGCGATAGCATACCGGGGGCGATATCCAGCCCCAGCACCTCATTAAGACCTGGCGCCGCGGAAAAATCTGTACCTGGACCACAACCGATATCTAACAAACGTCCGACGGGCGCCACTTTGGCCCTCAGCCTCTGCGCGCTGAGACGCTGCACCTTGTCATGCTCCTGATAGTGCTTAGCCGCCAGGGAGAACTGCCGCGCTATCTTGTCTTCACTAATCGCCTCTTTCATACAATCTTTACCCGGCACATTCTGCACTTCGCTTGGCACTGAATTGGACATTAGGCTTGGCAATGAACTGGGCATTGGGCTTGGCATCTTACTCGACATATTCGTAGGCACATCTTTGGCTAATTCACTACACACAGAATCAGACTTCCTCTGGAAAAATAAAATGCCGCTTAATCTCGCAAGGCTTGCTGCAGCTGATCGGCCAGGGCCTCGATATCTGCCTGGGTATGATTCACATTTAAGGTGATCCTGAGCCTGGCACTTCCCTGAGGCACGGTCGGTGGCCTAATCGCTCCCACCCAGAAGCCCGCGGCCTTTAGTTCACGGTTGACCTTGGCAAGCTTATCGATATCCCCCACCACCAGCGGCTGTATCGGGGTATGACTGCCAAGCAGCCTAAGCCCCCTCGCGTTTGCGGCCAGCTTAAATGTCTCAATCACCTGAGCCAATCTGTCTCTGCGCTCACCGATTTTAATCAACTTCACCGCCTTGAGGGCCACATGGGCACTGGCTGGCGACAGGGCGGTGGAATAGATATAGTCCCTGGCGTGGGCCACCAGAAAATCGATACAGGCGCGCGAGCCTAAAATCGCCGCACCTTGGCAGCCAAGGGCCTTACCGAAGGTGACGATTTGAATATCACAGCAGCTGGCATCGACCCTGTTGTGCCCGCCCAGGGGCAGGACGCCAAAACCGTGGGCATCATCGACGATCAACCAGGCATCATTTGCCTGTGTCAGCTCGTAGAGCTCATCTATGGGCGCCATATCGCCATCCATGCTGAAGACGCTCTCGGTCACCACCACCAGCGGCTGAAGCTTTTCCACCAGTCGCTTGGCAGCGCCCAAATCGTTATGGGCGAAGCGTTTTAACTGGGCGCCGCTTTCCAGCAGGCCGTCGATCAGGGAGGCGTGGATCAGCTTATCGGCCACCACCACACTCTCCTTGTCCAGCAAGGTCTTCATCAAGGCAGAGTTAGCGCTAAAGCCGCTGCTAAAGAGCAAGGCCGCCTCATGGCCGGTAGCCTCGCACAGCGCCTGCTCGAGCGCCGCGTGGGCATCGCTATAACCTGTGACCAAGGGCGAGGCCCCGCTGCCGACGCCGTATAATCTCGCGCCCTCACCTAGCGCCTCGATAAGCTCAGGCGATTGACTCAGGCTCAGGTAATCGTTGCTGGCAAAGTTATGCTTGATGCTTCCCTGATGCACTAAACGGTTAGCACCGCCAACCGACTGAGTCAGTTGCTGACGACGCCTGAGCAGCCCGCTTTGTTCCGCGCGCTGCATCTTTTCATCGATTTTCTGCTGAAGCCGGCTCATATGGACTTACTCGCTGGACGAGTTAAAGCGCCGCCGCATCGTAGAAAGGCTGTGAGGCCTTGTCTTTAACGGCCTGCGCCTTGGCAAATACCGCTTTATCCTCTTCGACCGTGCCCGCCTTACCCTGCTCGGGATGAAGCCCAAGGCGCTTAAACAGCGTCATGTCTTCATTCTCTTCCGGATTACTCGTGGTCAACAACTTACAGCCGTAGAAGATGGAATTCGCCCCGGCAAAGAAACACATGGCCTGTAGCTCATCCGTCATCTTCTCGCGCCCTGCCGACAGGCGGACCCGTGACAATGGCATCACGATACGCGCCACGGCGATGGTGCGCACAAATTCTAGCGGATCCAGATCCTCTAAGTTTTCAAATGGGGTACCGGCAACCTTCACCAACATGTTGATGGGCACAGACTCGGGATGCTTAGCCATGTTAGCCAATTGCTGTAACAGCCCGGCGCGATCGCTCGCCTGCTCGCCCATGCCGACGATACCGCCAGAGCACACCTTCATGCCGGCGGCGCGCACGTTATCCAGGGTGTTGAGCCTGTCCTGATAGGTACGTGTGGTAATGATATCGCCATAGTATTCTGGCGAGGTATCCAGGTTGTGGTTGTAGTAATCCAGTCCTGCGTCGGCCAGATCTTTGGCCTGGGATTCGCTAAGCATCCCCAAGGTCATGCAGGTCTCCATGCCCATGGCCTTCACTTCGCTGACCATATCCTTCAGATACGGCATGTCACGCTCGTGGGGGTTACGCCAAGCGGCGCCCATACAGAAGCGTGACGCCCCGGCGGCCTTGGCGGCGCGGGCCTCGGTAAGCACCTTCTCAATCTCAATCAGTCGCTCTTTCTCAAGGCCGGTATCGTAGCGGGCACTCTGAGGACAGTACTTGCAATCCTCTGGGCAGGCGCCGGTCTTGATCGACAGAAGGCGTGAGATCTGCACCTCGTTAGGGTCGAAATGCTGGCGATGAATGCTATGGGCCTTAAACAGCAGGTCATTCATAGGTAGCGCAAAAAGTGCTTCAATTTCATCACGTTGCCAATCGTGACGTAAGGCTATTTCGGACATTGATTACCAACCTTCAAGTTGCTATTTTGAGCCGGAATGCTTGATTTCCGGCGACATTTATCTTGCTTAGCATACCCTTAGGCCTTAATCTGTCAACGCCAACCAGTTAAACCGGTTTACTAACGGTTAAAAATTAATCAGGATTTTTTATGTCTGTTAACTCTCAGATCGACCATCAATTCGACCGACAACATATCTGGCACCCCTACACCTCCATGACTCAGGCCCTTCCTGCCTATGGTGTGGTGTCGGCCGAGGGGTGTGAATTGATCCTGGAAGATGGCAGACGCCTGATCGATGGCACCAGTTCCTGGTGGGCCTGTGTACACGGTTACGGCCACCCCTATATTCTGGAGGCGATGCAGAAACAGCTATCGACCCTCAGCCATGTGATGTTTGGCGGCATCACCCACCCCAGCGCCATCGCGGTGAGCAAGAAGCTGCTTGCCATGACCAGCGAGAATCTTACCAAGGTGTTTCTGGCCGATTCGGGCTCGATTGCCGTCGAGGTGGCGATGAAGATGACACTGCAATATTGGCAGGGACGCGGCGCGCCAAACAAGCAGCGAATACTCACGGTAAAGCATGGCTACCATGGCGATACTTTTGCCGCGATGAGCGTGTGCGATCCCGAAGGCGGCATGCATACCATGTTTGGCGAGGCGGTGACTCAGCAGCTGTTTGCCCCTGCCCCCAAGACCCCCTTCGGTGAAAACTTGATAGCTGACGATCTCGAGGCGATGGCGTCGCTGCTTGAAGCCCATCACCTGACCATAGCGGCGGTTATCATAGAGCCTATCATGCAAGGCGCCGGCGCCATGCATTTCTACAGTGCCGACTATCTGAAAGGACTGCGTGCCCTGTGCGATCGCTACAAGGTGTTGTTGATCTTAGATGAGATAGCCACAGGCTTTGGCCGCACCGGCAAACTGTTTGCCTACCAGCATGCAGGTATTGAGGCGGATATTCTCTGTCTGGGTAAGGCGCTCACCGGCGGTTACATCTCTCTGGCTGCCACCCTGTGCAGTGACGAGGTGGCCTTGGGGATCAGCGACTCCCCCTCCGGCGTCTTCATGCACGGCCCTACCTTCATGGGTAACCCGCTGGCCTGCGCCGCCGCCAGTGCCAGCCTGGATCTGATCAATCAACACCAGTGGCCCGAGCAGGTAGCCGCCATCGAACGGCAGATGAAACAGGAGTTAGCAGCCGCCAGCGCAATCGACGGGGTAAAAGCGGTGCGCTGTTTGGGCGCCGTTGGCGTGATAGAGATGACCCGCAGCGTCAATACCGCAGCATTGCAACAGGCCTTTGTGGATCGCGGCGTCTGGGTTCGCCCCTTCTCGAGCTATATCTATATCATGCCGCCTTACACCATTAGCGCGCAGCAGCTTAGCCGCCTCACCCAGGCGATGCTGGAGGTCGCCGCCATCGCCTGGGCTAATGCGAAAGCATCGAACGGCGATGACGCGGGCTTTATCAGCCACGGGTAACCCAGCTTTCCTTTCTAATTTCAAGGGCACAAGATTGCGCCCTTCAACTCCCGCTGAGCTATAGTTAGCCAAGGCGTGCCGATTCGCTTAAGTCTCAGCGCGCTGATTGGCGCTCCATCGAATCGCACTCGACAGGCTCAACTCAGAAAACCGGGAAAGCTATGCCTCTCACCGACGAGCAAAAACAGCTTATTCAAAAATCCTTTGCCGAGATCAATCGGCAAAACAGTAACTTCGCTTCGCACTTCTACGATTGCCTGTTCGCCATGGCGCCCTTGATCCGTCCCATGTTCCAGAGCGAGCGGCCGGTATTCGAGTATCATTTCAACGAGCTTATCACCACGGCCGTCGCCAAGGTACATCAATTCAATGAGGTCAAGCCTAAGCTAGAGGAGCTGGGACGAAAGCATCTGGATTACGGCGTCACTATCAGCCAATTTGAGGTGGTGCACGCCGCCTTGTTGCTGTCGATTCAGGATTGTCTGCGAGACGCATCCAGCCCGGCTATCGAGCAGGCCTGGTCAAGTTATTACGATGAGATTGCCAAGGTGATGATTGCCGCCATGCAGGAAGCGGCATCCTGATCAGGCTGCCAGCATCTCGCCTATCTTAATCTTATACTTTTTCCCGCTTCAGCCAGTCGCTTAACTGTACCATTCCCTCATCGATCGAAACCAAGGGGCGATAGTTAAGGTCGCGCTTGGCCGCAGAGATGTCGAAATAGTGACTGGTAGAGAGCTGTCTGGCTACGAAGCGTGTCATGATGGGCTCATCGCGCTTCCCCAGCAGGCCGTAGACCCCTTCTAACAGGGCGCCGGCCAGATACGCGACGCTGGCGGGTACCCGCTTCTCGACCTTGGGCAGCTCGGCGCAGGCCAAGATCTTGTTGAGCATAGCCTTCATGGTAATGGGCTCATCGTTACTCAAAAAGTAACACTTTCCGGCGCACTGCTGCGGGTTTTGCTTGAGGGTCAGGGCCGCCAGAATATGGGCGTAGGCCGCGTTGCCGACATAGATGGTATCCACCAGCTTATCCGCCTTACCCACCAACTTGAGCTTACCGGCTCGGGCGCGGGCGATCACCCTAGGCACCAGATGAGGATCTTCCGGCCCCCAGATGAGATGAGGCCTAAGGGATACGGTATTTAGCTTGCCTTCAGAGGGAGAATCAGCACTCGACAATGAGGTGCCGTTTGCCGCCGTCACCCTCTGCTCGGCGATCGCCTTGGACTCGCCATAATAGTTAAGGAAACGACTGGCATAGGGCGCGCGCTCGTCTATGCCAGATTCATCTTCACCGGCAAAGGTCACGCTCGGGGTACTGGTATAGACGAAGCTATCTATACCATGGGCGACAGCGGCCTTAAGCAGGTTGTCGCAGCCCTGCACGTTGGGGGCAAAATAACTCTCCTTGCTGCCCCACACCCCGGCCTTAGAGGCCACATGGAAAACCAGGTCGCAGCCCGCCATGGCGTCTGTCAATGCGTCAAGATCGCAGATATCGCCGCTCACCATGTTAACGCCCATGGCCTCAAGCTCGGGATAATGCCCTCTGGCAAAGCCTGTCACTTCGATGCCCACCGCTATCAGGCGCTGACAGATCGCCTTACCCAGAAAGCCGCCGGCGCCGGTTACCAAGGCATGACGGCTAAGGCCCGCCAGCTGAGTCAGCGCCTCAAGCTCTTCAGGGAGCAGATTCACGCTGTCTGTGTGATTAGAATGCTTGGTGATGCTCACGGGCGATCACTCCTTGTAGGTGGACTGCGCCCACACCGCCAGCTTCTCTCTGTAGATCTTAGCGTTATGGCGAATATCGACGGGAAAGCCCGGATGGATCAGAAAGCGGGTGATCCCCTGGGTCTGGCTATGGGCCTCGCCCAGCAGCCTAAGCTCGGTATAAAGCGCTGCAGCGTTGCTACAGCTCAGCCCCTGCTCCAGCTCGAGACAAATTAAGGGCTGCATCTCCCCTTTTACCTCTATGCCCACCAAGGCGGAGCGCTTGATGTCGCTGTGAGTGTTGTAAATACGCTCGCAGGGGATAGAGAAATAACGCCGCGGCTGACCATCGACGCTGCAGTCAACCCTGTGGGCCTTACGACCGCACATCCACAGGCGTCCTTGATTATCTAGATAACCCAGATCCCCCATTCGGTGATAATGCTGACCCTGGTCATCGAAGATCTTCGCCTGGGCCGTGGCCTTATCGCGCCGATAATAGCTGGCACTCACCATGGGGCCCTGCACCACAATCTCGCCTATCTGCTCCCTTAGCAGGCAGAGATCCGCCGACCAAGTTGGGATCTCGGCCTCATCTATCTCTATGATATGCATGCTGACGCCATCTATCGGCTTGCCGACACAGATGCCGCCGCCATTGTCTGTAACTTCGGTAGTATCAAACAGCTCGTGACTGGTTATCATGCTCAGCGGCAGTGATTCGGTAGCCCCGTAGGAGTTAAGCACCGGCGCATCACTCGTTAGCATCTCACTGAAACGCTTAATAGATGCAATGGTCGCCGGGGCGCCCGCCGAGATCACCCGTTTCAGGCTGCCAAGTTTTACCTTTTTATCCCGTGAAGTGCCCGCCAGCCCCAAGCGCTCGATAAGCGCCGGATTGACGAACATGTTAGTGCAGGCATAACGCTCGATGGCCGCAAAGATGTAATTTGGATTGGCGGTGATCGGCTTGCTGGCGTCCATATCAGGCACGATCGAGGCCATGCCCAGCGCCGGGCCAAACAGGGAAAACAGCGGGAAGGTGGCGAGATCCCGCTCACCGGGCGCTATCTGATAATCATGCTTGAGGGCGCTGATCTGCGCCTCGAACATGCGATGGGAATAGACGACGCCCTTAGGGGTGCCCGTGCTGCCACTGGTAAACAAGATGGCGCACATCTCGTCACAGTCGAGCTGAGCCATAGAGAAAGGTCCCTTGCATTGCCCCAGTTGCTTAAGCTGCTCCAGGCTCGTGCCGCCCCACAGCTTGCTGCCGCCGACGGTCACCAGGTGAGTCAGGCTTGACTTGCCCCAGCCAAACAGGCGTCTGGCCAGGTGGGCCTTGGGGATCCCGATAAAGGCATCGGGCTCGGCCTCTTGAAAACACTGCTTGAGGTTTTTCACCCCCATGCCTGGATCCACCAAGATAGGGATTATCCCAGCCTTGAACAGGGCGAAGGTTAAGGCAAAAAACTCCAGGCTCGGCGTCACCATCAACACCGTCTTGGCGCCGCGTTTGATGCCATAGGCATACAGGCCGTGGGCCAGGATGTCGCTCATCGCATCGAGCTCAGCAAAATTCAGCTCTTGATAGCTAAGCTGTTTGCTCAAGACGCCACTGGCCTTTTGCACCGCCACCGCCAACTCATTGGGGGCCTCTTTGGCCGCCCGGTTGAGATGACGACACACATTGGCGCCGACTTGAATCGTCTCTGACATCCGCCTTATCCCTTTCTTACGTTAATGCGTGACCGTTTTTACGTTAGTACGTGAGTTAGCGCGCCATAAATTGCTGCACCTGGGCTACCACCTCATCGCTGGCATCTTCCAGGATATAGTGACCACAGTCGGCAAACTCATGCACCTCGGCTTCGGGGAATCGACGCTTCCACTCATCGAGGAAGTGTTTGTCGAATACAAAGTCTTTGAGCCCCCAGCAGATCATCATAGGCAGTTGGCTAAACTGGCTCAGTTTCTCACTGATCTCACTCACCAGTTCATAGTTGCGATCGCCGGGCTTGAGCGGGATATCCTGCACGAAGCGCAGGGTCGAGATACGATTCGCCCAAGAGTTAAACGGCGCCACATAGGCCTCGCGTATCGCCTTTGGCATAGGCGCGCGCTTCACCCCTATATAGGAGGCGATAGAGGAGAAGGCATTAAAGCCGCGCACTAATACTGTGCCCAATAGGGTGTTACGACAGATCCACAGCGCCCAAGGAAACGGCTTGGCCTCTGGCAGATGAAAGGCGCCAGTGTTGAGCACCACGATTTTCTTGATCCGCTCGGGATGACGGGCCGCATAGCCCATGCCTATCATGCCGCCCCAATCGTGAACGATCAGGGTGATCTTCTCTTTCACCTCTAGGTGATCCAGCAAGGCTTCCAGATCGTCGATACGATTCTTCAGGGTATAGTCGTAACCGGCATCGTCTGGTTTGTCCGACAGACCGCAGCCGATATGATCCGGCACTATGCACTGATGATTCGGACTCAACGCCGTCACCAGATTGCGATAATAGAAAGACCAGCTCGGGTTGCCATGCACCATGACCACGGGCTCACCCTGGCCTTCATTCACATATTGCAACTTGTGACCATTACGATCTAAGTAATTGCGTTTAAAAGGAAATAACGAATCGAGCATGGGGGTACCTGTTATGATTATGCGTTAAGTGGGCGGCGCCCCTCGGCGTCGCCCCTATGCTGTGCTGTCAGTAAGAAGATGAAGGGCGCTCTACCACTTGAGTCCAAGCATCATACAGTTGAGACCACTGCCTATACCGAGGAAACTGACCTGATCGCCCTTGCGCAGGAAACCTTGGTCGTGTGCCATGGCCGCCGTCACAGGCAGTGAGACTGTGCCCATGTTGCCAAGTAGCTGATAGGTAGGGAACTCTTTCTCCTGAGGGATATTGAGCGCGCTCAGCACCTGCTTACGGTTCGAGGCCCCCACCTGATGACAGATTACCTTATCGACCTGCTCCACCAGCCAGTTACGCTGCTCGAGGAAATGCGCCCAGGTATGGCGAGCCAGCTCGACCCCTTCTTTAAGCAAGGCCACACCGTCGGTGCGCATAAACTCGCGGTATAGCTGAGTGCCCGCTTCCTGTAATCCCCATTGACAGAGATTATGATGTTCGGGCGCCGAAAGGTGACTCGCCCCGAGCAGCTGATGCTGACGCTCACTCTTAAGCGGCAGGCTGCCATCGGTAAGCAGCACAGCCACGGCGCCAGAGCCACCGGTCAGGGTCGCCAGCGACTGGGCATAATTCTGCATCGTGGGCTCGGCCAGCATGTTGTCTATGGTGATATCCACAATATGACGCGCCGACTCGCAGGAAACCACCAGGCCAGCCTTGATCTGACCCAGTTCGATGCGGTTAGCGATATCCAGAATGCCGGACAGGACACCCAAACAGGCGTTGCTGATGTCATAGATGGCGGTGTCCTTAGACACCCCAAGCTCGGCGGCGATACGACAGGCGGTCGCCGGCTCGTGCTGATCGCGGCAGACACCGGTATAGATCACGGCGCCGAGATCGGCCACATCTATCCCCGTCTCCTCGATAGACTTGTGCGCCGCCGCCAGGGCGCCATCGGACAATCTATGCCCTTTCGGCCACCAGCGACGCTCATGGATCCCGGTCAATGCGGCGAGCTGCCCCATAGGGATCCTGAATTTCTGATACAAGGGAGCTAATCGAGACTCTAACTCTGAAGTCGAAACCACTTCAGGTGCCAGCTCATAGGCCAGACTATTTATAAAAACGCGAGAATATTTCATGAAACCGTTCTGTTTCGCTCATTATATCGGCACTTATTCGGCCAATTTTTATCTTTCAGTGTTAACCCGCCATTTGAGCAAGAAACGGCGAATGATTCAATAAAAAACCGCCATAGGGCGGCTTTTTTCGACATCAATTGGCAAATTTATGACAGCGCCCGCTGGTTTCTTCTCTAGAAGCTAAGTGCCTAAAAAGCTCGTCAGCCGATTCTTGGTTCATTAAGTGGCTAAAAAAGCGACTCTGGCAGTACTAATCAGACAAGCACCAATCTTGCGGGCGTGAGTCTGACAGTCGCTAATCTGGCAGACTCTAATCTGGCAATGAACAGCTTGGCAGGCGAGCCAGGATCAATCCATTTCTCGGCGTCACCTTATGATCGCAAAAGGCGCCTAGGCTCACCTCATAGCCCTGTTCCTGCAGGAAACAGACTCTGTCGAGCAGCAGCCAGAGCTCTAAGGCCTCACGAAACAGGTGCGCAGCCAGATCGATGCGCCGGGTCAGGCGCTGGCGCTCGAACCCTTTATCTAAATAATGCTCCTCGTCCCACTGCTCGGGCAGTTTGACCTGTTTCTGCTCAGCCGCCCAAGCGCAAAATTCCCTGAAGCTACCGCTCAGTTGGCTCTGCTTCACCGCGGGTATCGGCAGGTAGTGGCAGCTGCCGGTCACATCCCGTTGCAGGCTATCGAACCCCAGGCGCCAGGCCACCTCTTTAAGGCGCAGCGCCCGCGCCTTGGCATTGGCGATAACCGAGCGTTGCAGTGGCAGCTGCAGATCGTGTTTACTGAGCAACAATTGGCTCTTCTGGGCGAGACTCGACAGCGGCTGGTAGTGACTGTCACTTATCAGATGATAACAACAAGGCGCCACCGCTAAGGCGCGGGTTTTCGCCTTGGCCGCGCCGCGCAGCAGACTGAGATGCAGCTCGCCGCAGGCATGCAGGGCGACCGCCTGCTGCTCGCATTTAAGCAGCTGTTGGGCAGATTCTGACAGGGCGTCGCCGCAGACAAAACGCTGGGGCAATTGCCACTGGTTGGCAAACTGCGAACCTGCCTCACACAACCCCTGCTGCCACTCGAGGCTCACAACAGTGCGTGACTGCCCCTTGGCCAATAGACGCCCCAGATGCCCCTTACCGGCGCACCATTCCAAGATCTCATCATCACCTGGTGTGACTCTCGCGGCGAAGGCGAGGATCTGCAGCCACTTACGCCCCTTGATGTGGGCGCTAAAATGCCCAAGTTCACTCTCGGACAGCCCAGCACAGGCCTCATCGACGCTCTGCTCTGCGAAGTCTGCATGTGCTAGATCAGAAGGCGCGAGCCCTGCGGCAAGAGTTTTAAGTAAAGACAAGGGCCAGATTATGCCCCTAGCGGCGAGATCCGCCTCGAGTGCGGGCGCAAGACGCGCGTGCAGCGCTATGCTGTCGCTATCCAGACTATCGAGTTCTTCATCATCAAGCTGCCAGAGCAGCTCGGCGAGTCTTGGAAACTCCTCCTGCCAGGGCAAGGCCTCCGCCTCGAAGGCCTTAACCTGCCACAGCTCGCGGCTGCTACTTAGTAGGTCATCTAAGGCAGTAAACTGCTTGGCATAGGACATCTGGCTCCTCGACACTTTCTGCGGCACTCTTCAACAAAAATATAAGGCTAAAAACAAACGCCGGCGATGATCGACCGCCGGGCGTTAATTGTCAACCAACTTAGGCTGCGACTTAGGCTACAGCGATAGCGATAGCGATAGCGATAGCGATAGCGATAGCGATAGCGATAGCGATAGCGATAGCGATAGCGATAGCGATAGCGATAGCGATAGCGATATGCATCTTAAGCCTGCAGCTTTTTAAGCGCCATGCGTTTACCCAGCCAGACCCCTAGCCCCAACGGGGCGAAGAAGCAGACCACGAAGAAGAGCACCAGATAGAGGATCAGACTCTTTAGGGTCTTGGTCAGCTCGCTAAAGGCACGCTCGACCGCATGCTGGCTAATGGTATCGAGTTCTGCCGCGGCCGCTACGCGCTGCCGGTTCACCATCTCTTCCAGGGCGAGACGCTCCTGCTTCACCATCTGTTCCAGCGCCTCACGCTCGACGGAGAGCTTAGCCAGCTTGTCGTCGGTGGACTCGCTCAGCTGTGCCAGCAGCGGGGTCAGCTCGCGGCGTAAATCCACCGCCAGGGTCTGCATCATCTCTGGGCTCTGGGCCATCAATTGCTGAAACTTGGCCGAGGTATCGCTGATGCTCTGCAGTGTCTGCTGCACAGTCTCAGGGTTGATGTTGGCATGCAGGGCATACAGCTCCGCCTTCCAACCCAGGATCTTAGGCGTCTGCTCGGCGATCATCGCCATGCGATCGGACACATCGCTCATCACCTCGGGGACGGTGCCAAAGGTTGTCACCGCCTCAAATTCGCTGATATTGCGATAGGCCAGCCAGTCGTTAAAGGCCGAGTGACGGGCGAAGCTGAGATCGGTAATGGGGTTCTTCGCCACATAATCTAAGATAAAGGCCTGATATTGCTCGAACTCGTTTGGCTTTACGAAGCCTTTTATGGAGCGCTCAAAATCTGCCTGCAACACCTTGCTGACCTCGATGGCGATTCTTTGCTGCTCACCAAACAGCGCCTGGCCTGCGCCGCTCTCGAAAAACGCGCTCATCTGCGCCGTCAGCGTCCAGGTATCCACCATTGCCGCGACAGGGGATGCCTGAAAGATCGCCCGCTGCAGCGCCTGTTCGCTGTTGATCTTCCACATCAAGACGTTGGATTTAATCGCCAGATCATCGCCTTGGTTTAGTGCAATCTGATCCGCCCCCTGCTCCACCTTGGCATAGAAGGTGTGGCTAAAATCGCGGCTAAAAACACGCATGTTAAGTTGTGCCTGCGGCAGCGGCTCTATGCCGCTCTCGAGTTTAATTTCCAGTAACGAACAAGCAGACAAACTCAACATGCCGATCACCAAGAGGACAGATCTGTATTTCAGCCCCATAACAATACCCCGTTAAAATTCACAACCATTTGAATTTAAATGACTAATAACCAGATGCTAGCACCATTAACCAAGGCGCACCAGCACAGCCCCTGGTTGAAGCCTCACCTTAGCTACTTTAGAATGCCGCCAAGATCACAACTTGAGTATAAACAGTTAAGATGCAATCACCCTGCGTAGCCCGCTGCGGCTTGAACGAAGAAGATATCTGTATGGGTTGTTTTCGCCACATCGACGAGATTGTCGGTTGGGGCCAGGCAGATGAGGCTCGTCAGGCAGAGATTTGGGACAATGTGAACAAGCGTAAACAGCAAGGAAGAAGCGGTGAAAACCAGCAGATCATCAGCCGTCAGAAGTGGCTAGAGGCGGAGCAGCGTCTCGCAGCGCAAGACGCCGATAATGAGTAGATCCTAAGCCTTACTTCTTGTTCATCATATTCTTAAGATCGGCGAAGGGATTATAGGTCGCCGCTTCTACCTGAGTCTCACTCGTCGGTCCGTACTGGATCAACTCTTCATACTTGGCATGTTCGTTGTCATGGCAATAGAGGCAGAGTAGCTCCCAATTGGAACCATCGCTCGGGTTATTGTCATGATTATGATCCCTGTGATGGACCGTCAGTTCCCTGAGATTGGAGTGGGTAAATTCGCGGGTACAACGTCCGCAGATCCAGGGATAAAGTTTAAGCGCCTTTTCGCGATAGCCAGACTCACGCTTGGCCTTATATTCGCGGGCCTCTGCCAATACTTTATCTAATTTACTTTGACCTTGATGGGTAGACATAAGCTCATCTCTGTTCTTGCCCCCATGGGGCGACTCGATTTACTGGCAATATACCCATAGTCGCCGCAAAAGGGAATCTAAGGCGCAAATCGTACTAAGATGTGTTGCATTTCGATAGCTTGCATAGAGATTAGACCTTGCCATAGCAGCAAAGTGCCAGGGTCAGCGTCTCTTGTATAAATCCGGCCTTTGCCGCCATATAAGCCTCGCTGTCATGGTGGCAAGTCAGCTCTATACTTCCCGACTGAAACACATGCAGGTGATGGCTGCGCTGAGCTGCCCCTTTTTGAAAATAACGCCGACCGGCAATGCCATGCTCACCCCGCGCCCGGTAACCCAGCTTGGCAATCTCGCTATTTTTGGCATCGAGCGCATCGAGCACATCCAAACGCTCTACCTCGGCTAAGATATCGATAATGGGTTTGGCCGCTAGGTCCGGCACCGAGGTACTGCCAATATGCTCGATAGTGATGACCCCATCGCCCAGCACGGATTGCAGCAGAGCCTTCTCCGCTTCAAAGACCCTTGGCCAATGGTCTTGGTAATCGAGCACCTCAATGATCCGGCTCATCTCAACGACTCCAGGCTTATGCACTCCAACAACGGGCTTCAACAGAAGCGGCTCATAGCGTCACCCAGATCTCGCTGACACGCGGGTCGGAGGCGATCATCTTAGGATCATTAGAGCTAAACTCACGAGCCCCCATAAGCGATATGGCAGCCTCGTTAAACTCAAGCGGCGTGAACGTCAGGGTGAGGCTCTGCTCATACTGAGCCAGCTTACCCTGTTGCCAGTTAGTCACCTGACCACCATAGTCCCACTCGAAACCATACAGACTAAAAGGCCCCTGATTGACTTGCTCAACTTGGCTCAGGCTAGTGCCAATGGTTATCTCACCAAGCAGTCGCCACCGACTCTCGGGCGCGCTAATCTGCGCCGTCATACTGCCATCTTGATTGAAGAAAAAGCGAAACTCGCGCTCAGACTCACCTTTAAAGGCCACAAAACCTGCAATTGTCTCACCTTCTCCTAGACCAATCTCGGTTGCGGTGATATTGGCCTCCCCCAATTTGCTGCGGATCTCATCCAGATTCGCCCCCTTCTGGATAACCCCAAACTGCTGTCCAGGGATGACGATGAGCGAGGCCTCTGTTATTGGCCTTGCCTGTTCACTACCAAGCCTTGACTCGTCTTGGTTAGCCGTTAAAGACTCTTCTTTAGAAACTGTTGAAGACTCTTTATTCGGAGCCGTTGAGGATTCTTTCATACGAGCCGTTGAGGACTCTTCATTACCTGAAGTTGAAGACACTTTATCAGAAGAAGTTGAGGACTCTTTATTCGAAGCAGTTGAAGACTCTTTCATGCGAGTCGATGAGGACTCTTGCGTACAGCCGGCTTGTAGCAGCGCAAGGGTGAGCGCCACTAGTGTTAAAGTCAGATGGTTCTGCATTACGCCTTCCCCTTTCTGACGCTAGTTAACATGTAAAGGGCAAATAGAGGGCTCAACAAAAACAGTAATGAGAGCAGCTGCTTGCTTTCGCCCTGCCTGATGAGGGCAAAAATTGCCAGTAAGTTATCGATATTCACCCAGATATACCCCACCAAGATAGTCAGTAAGGCCAAGGCAAAGTAACGCACCAACCAGACCCCTAGCTTTTGCTCACCAGACAATCGACGATTAAAGCGCGCCACGCCAAGTCCAAATAGCGGCGTAAGCAAGAGTGTCCAGACCGCCAGATAGTTAAGCCCCATGGGCAAAGTGCCAGCGAAGGAAAACAGCGGGTAGACAATGTTGTAAAACAGGGCGATCAACACTATCTGACCAAGCAAAGACAGTAACATGGACCAAGGGCTTACTTGTACTTCATCCAGGTCGCGTCTGGCCGCCAAGTACTCAATCAAACTTGTGTGGGCGGTGGGAATCAACGCCGCCATGGCTAGGGCCATAGAGCACATTACCAACAACATAGATTCGCGGTAGAAAGGAAAGTTTGACAGCCGATTGGCGATAGCAAAGTAGTCAAACTGCGCCCCGTAGGGTCCGTAGGCTAAGGTCAGAAACCAATCGCTTAGCTGACCTAGGCTCGGCACCTCGCCGCCGATCAAATAGGTGCTTAGCGGCCAATAGCCAAGATAGAAGGCGGTGGCGGCAAACAGGGGCAAGGAGAACAAGATAAGCACAGTCACCAACAAGCTCACGCTTTGGCGCGCGCCAAGCAGTAAGATAAACCAGAGCCCCCAGACGGGATTAGTATAAATAAACAAGGGCTTAGTCTGGGCTACATCCTTGATGTACGTGTAGCCTCCCTTGGTTAAGCTATAGGCTAATACGAGGGCGAACAAGAGTGCGACACCAGCGCTTATCTTGCGGCCAATACCCTTATCGAACATCTCAAACACGACAACCGATCTCCTTGTGTATCATCCCATCCCCAGTCGGAACTAAGCTGTTTTTAGATCATAGTAGCGCTCAAACCGCCAAACAGCCCAGAGCTCGAAGCCCAAGCCAGGCTAGTTATCGGCAGGATGATTCACCCCGTCACTAGTAACCACCTCGCCGATATCATAAGGATTCACGCCTTCGAGACATCCCAAATTAACACCATACTCATTCGGGTTAGAACGGCGCTGATGATGGGTATAGATGCCGCAAATTCCACAGAAATAATGCTTCGCGGTATGGGTATTAAACTGGTACATCTTAAGCTGCTCTTGCCCCTTAACGACGCTTAGTCCGTCTAGCGTCACCGAGACTACGATAGCCCCCTTGCGGCGACAGATAGAGCAATCACAGCGCCTGGGCTTCTGTATGCCATTGGGTAGACTCAAGGCCAACTCCACCGCGCCGCAATGGCAGCTCGCCTTGTGCACAGACAAAATCTCGGTATTACCGACTCGTTTCATCTTGCTCTCCTCGCTAGCGCTTAGCTTGACAGTGCCTAGTTTGCTAGCGCTTAAGTTGCTAGCGCATCGTTTAAGCTTTCCAAGACGTTTGTTCTCAATAAAAAATTAGCGACCATGTTGCGATTGCGCCACAGAGTCACTCTTCACCTTGGCGCCACAATAGAGACAGGTAACATGGCGCGGCGCTAGTTTTCTACCACAACCGGAGCAATGAATGGCCGGGGTAAATTTTCCATCGAGCTTGCCATCGCGCAGATCGATCTCCTGGATCTTGGCGACCAGCATCTCCTTGTTAAAGCCTATCTCCTCCAGTAACTCAGACATGGCAAGACACACCATGGAGAGGTGATCTATCTGATCTTGAAGGCCCTGCAAGCTGACCTCATTGGCTCTGGCGTGAGACTTCGCCTGTCCCGCTTCCCTTGCTAAATCGTTGATTCTGAAGTTTTGAAAAATATCGTATATATCCATAACATCTCCCTGTTAAATAAAAAATGGCGCCAATATCAGCGCCGCTACCAGCACCAGCAACAAAGGCGCGTAATAGCCAAGCACAAGGCCATAAATCGACCTACCTCGCTGCAGGCGATGGCGAATCAGTTCCCCAAGCTTGGTGGCGATATAAGCATTACTAAGCCATCCTGTGAAAAATAGCAGCAGGCTTAACACGCTGGCCAAAGTCCCGTGAACCCAAAAGAAAACGGCGACGGGTAGCAGCATCACCAGGGGAATATAGGGCAAGGAGGCCAAGGGGCCACAGCCCATATAGATATTTGAAAATGAGCCGATAATAAGGTCTCGCCTTAGGCCTGGAAGTCTCTGCTTAAATGAGGGATTGCACACTTCACAGCAGGGCCGAGTCAAACCCTTCGACGCATAATATTTGTGCTGACTGGGTTTATCTTTCCAGCCGCAGTGAGGACAGGTCCATGCCATAACCGCTTAAACGCCTTTCGCTCTATTCATCGGCGCCATTCTCTCGTTCGATATCCGTTCTGGCTAAGGACACTAGCGCAAATAGTAAAACGCATCAAGCAGTTAGCAACCAAGTAAGACAATTACTCCAAAAACGGACACAAAAAAGCAGCCCTTAGGCTGCTTTTCTTTAATGAAGACTCAGTGCTTAGCTTAGATCTGCTTCACCGCGTCTGATAAAGCACAAATGACATTGCTATCCTTTAAGCTGAATAATGACAATTACCGTTAATTGTAGTCTTGTTGCGTCGACCACTTAGCGACAAATCGACCACCTGCTTCCGCTATTTTCTCTAGCCGATCACATGCACCTAATGCGACCCCTGAGCCAATCGCCTTTTGAGTAGACCTGACCACCTCACCATTCCTGACAATGTCGACTTTTAGCGTCGCGGTAGAACTTGGCCTCAGGGAAAATAATACCCAGCGATGTGGCGTCACATCGATATAGGTAACACGGAGCATGTACTCATCGGGCATTTCACTATTTCTCGATCTATCTACAAGGATATTAGCCTGGTAGGTTTCTGCCGATGCCCGTATTGAATCAGATAATGTCTGAAGCATAAAACATTCGTTTGCCACCTTGTCGACGTCCAGGTTTCCGGCAAATTCAGGTGTTGCTAAGAATAAGGTTGGCCTGTTGATATTTGAGGAACCATTTACCTGAACTGGTGCACTCTCCTGCTTAGGAGTTGCGCCACATGAAGCGAGTACCAAAGACATTAAACCGATCAAAAGTGATTTAGCAATCATAATCAAGACTCATAATTTTTAAAAAATCAAATCTGGAAGCATCAATGCTGTACAGCGACATCGGCCTCTTCAAGCTTATCCATGTAACCCAAATAAACATCTACCCCTTCGGCCCAATGAGGATTTGCCTTTTTAGTTTTAAGGAAATAATCCCTTGCCTTATCGTAACGAGACTTGTGGTAATAGCACAAAGCGATAAACCAGTGAGCCTCAACATTGTTTGGGCGGCGCTTTAACAATCGATGGCACTTCTTAAAAAGCTGTTCATATCTCGCTTGCTCGATCAGTAGATCAGCCCCAATTAATTCTGGAGGGCGATCACTAGCATCGTCTCTAAACCAACTCATAAAAAGGCGAACACACCATGTTAGATAGAAAACCGTTAATAATCCGGCCATGAAGGTAAAACGATATGACAAACTGTTTATAGATTCTATCAATGGGGATAACTCAGAAACTTCCATGACTCTCACAACTTCCCTAACGTATAGCTAGCTTAGCTATATAAAAATTTGGTTAGATAAAACGTTATCTAAATTCATTATTCTAGATTTTGTAATAAATCAGCAAACTTTAATAGCAATTTCTAAAACAGCAACCTATCAAAAATGGGAATAACTCTGACAAAAATGAAGAATACAGAATATTCGACAATAGATTCACCATCTGCATCACGATATCAGTAGTAAATATTCCAAATTCACCATTATCATCTAAGAGAACTTTCCCATTCTGAAAGCACAAATTTGTCCAACTTGCTTTTCTTAAGCAGGCAATGAAGAACATTTCTGAGAGTATAACGGACACAAAAAAGCAGCCCTTAGGCTGCTTTTCTTTAATTAAGACTCAGTGCTGAGCTTAGATCTGCTTCATCTCTTCATAAGAGGTATGACGTACGTCCTTACCCTTAACATAGTAGATGATGTATTCGCAGATGTTCTGGCATCTGTCGCCCACGCGCTCGACCGCGCGCGCTGCCCAGAGTACGTCGAGCACTTCAGGGATAGAGCGAGGATCTTCCATCATGTAGGTCATCAGCTGACGGATAATACCTTCGTATTCGCTATCTAGCTTGCTATCTTCCTTGTGCAGCTCGATGGCCACGTCGGCGTCCATACGCGCCAGCGCGTCCAGGGTTGAGTGCAGGGTGCGGGTCGCGTGACGGCCCATATGCTCTATGCTCACGAGCAGTGGCTGCTGGTTCTTGAGACGCTTATCCAGCGCCGCGGCGGCGATCTTCACGCAGGCATCGCCGATACGCTCAAGGTCGGCAATCGTCTTAGAGATGGCGATGATCAGACGCAAGTCACTGGCGGCAGGCTGACGCTTGGCGATGATACGGGTACACTCCTCATCGATAGAGACCTCCATACCATTGACGCTGTGGTCACCGTCAATCACCTTCTGCGCCAGATCGGCATCCAGGTTACCTAAGGCGTCCAGGGCCTGCTCCAGTTGACGCTCAACCAGGCCACCCATCGCCAATACGCGGTTACGAATATCGTCGAGTTCGGCATTGAACTGACCCGAGATATGTTTATTTAAGTTCATGTTTTCCATTGACATTCAACCTTATCAATTCTTGCAATTCAGTTGGCAGCGGCCCAATTAACCGTAACGACCCGTGATGTAATCTTCGGTCTTTTTCTTCTTCGGTGTGGTGAAGATGGTGTTAGTGTCGGCATATTCCACCAGCTCACCCATGTACATGAAGGCGGTCTGATCCGAGACACGTGCCGCCTGTTGCATGTTGTGGGTCACGATCACCACGGTATACTTAGCCTTCAGCTCAGTGATCAGCTCTTCGATGGTCAGGGTCGAGATAGGATCCAGTGCAGAGGTTGGCTCATCGAGCAGCAAGACTTCGGGTTCGATGGCTATGGCGCGGGCAATCACCAGACGCTGCTGCTGACCACCTGACAGGCCGAAGGCGTTGTCATGCAGACGATCTTTCACCTCATCCCAAATCGCGGCGCCGCGCAGTGAGCGCTCGGCGGCTTCATCCAGTTGACGACGGTTGTTGATGCCCTGCAGGCGCAGGCCGTAAACCACGTTCTCATAGATAGACTTAGGGAAAGGGTTTGGACGCTGGAACACCATGCCGACGTTGCGGCGCAATGAGGCCACATCTACCTTCTTGTCGTAGATGTTTTGGCCGTGCAGCAGGATCTCACCGTCGATATTACAGTTATCCACCAGATCGTTCATGCGGTTGATGCAGCGCAACAAGGTTGACTTACCACAACCACTGGGGCCGATGAAGGCAGTCACCTTCTTCTTAGGGATCTTCATCGACACGTCAAACAGGGCCTGCTTGTCGCCATATTTTAGATCTAAGTTACGGATCTCAAGTGCGGTCTGCTCGCTGCTTAAATTATTTAAGTCTAAAGTCTCTGTTTTCATTACCGACTGATCTATCGAAATCATATCTGTTCCTAATCACTTCAGGATAAAGGTTATTCGCGCCCTAGCCTAGCCCAGGCGCGATTAATTCGGGTTTTAGGTTAGTGTTCCAGCGAGCGATACTTCTCACGCAGGTGATTACGCACGGCGATGGCGGTCAGGTTAAGACTCACGATCACAGACACTAACAGGAAGGAGGTCGCATAAACCAAGGGACGCGCCGCCTCAACGTTGGGGCTCTGGAAGCCCACATCATAAATATGGAAACCTAGGTGCATGAACTTACGCTCCAGGTGCACGAAGGGGAAGTTCATATCGATCGGCAGGGTCGGTGCCAGCTTCACCACACCCACCAGCATCAATGGCGCTACCTCACCGGCTGCGCGGGCAACCGCCAGAATAAGCCCTGTCATGATCGCCGGGCTCGCCATAGGGATGATGATGCGCCACAGGGTCTCAGCCTTGGTCGCACCCAGTGCCAGGCTGCCTTGACGGACAGAGCTAGGAATGCGGCTCAGGCCCTCTTCGGTCGAAACGATCACCACAGGCAGGGTCAGGATAGCCAGGGTCAGCGCCGACCAGATCACCCCGGGTGAACCAAATGTCGGTGCCGGCAATGCTTCTGGGTAGAAGAGTTGGTCGATTGAGCCACCCAGCATGTAGACGAAGAAGCCAAGACCAAACACGCCGTACACGATCGATGGCACACCCGCCAGGTTAATCACTGCGATGCGGATCATCTTAGTAATTGGGCCTTTCTTCGCATATTCATGTAGATAAATAGCCGCAACCACGCCAAATGGGGTCACAATCACCGCCATCAGCAGCACCATGAAGACGGTACCGAAGATTGCCGGGAACACACCACCCTCAGTGTTGGCCTCACGGGGATCGGCGCTAACAAAGTTACCCACGCCGCTAAACCAGTGGCCAATCTTACCCATGATGCCAAGGTGGTTAGAGTAAGTAACACCCAAGATACTATCGAGCTGTAACGTCACCTCTTCGCCGCGCATGTCACGGACGATCACCGCATCGCGGCCCGCCTCTGCACGCAGGTCGAAGAAGGCTTTTTCGAGTACCTTGTAATCGGCCTGCAGCTTGTCACGCTCCGCCGCTAGCTCTGCCTTACGGCTGTCGGTCAGGGCGTTGTCCAGTTCAAAACGACGCTCTTTCAGACGTAGATTTTCAAGTGCATAGTTAACCGCGCCAATCTCGCGCTTTTGCAGCGTGGTGGCTTTGTCGCTCAGGGCGACCGCGCGCTCGATATGCTCTTCAAACGAGGCTTCCACATCGTCTAGCGCCAGACGCTTACCATCTTCAATGATGGCGATGGGATAACCGAAGAAATCACCGTTCTTAGTACGCTCGAGTTTTGCCACATCCGTTGGTGTGGTGCGCGACAGAATATCTGTCCCCAACACCCAACGAAAATCCAGGCCAACGAACTCACGGTTACCCGTCTTGATCAGGTAGCGGGTTACCAGCTCACCTGGGTCTTCGCTAAACTTGTGTCCGGCAGAGATCAGGCGCTCGGTTGGCACCTCTTCCTTATCGTAGATCTCACCGATAATGGTTGAGCGCTTGCCATGCTGATCCACCACTTCCCACTGGTAGATATCTGCCGGCCAGAAGTAGCTCAATCCTCGCCAGGCGATCAACAGCAACAAGCCCAACACGGCGATCAAACTGATACTCACGGCGCCACCTGTCATCCAGATCCAGGGGGAACCCGACTTAAACCACTTACCCATTACATTGGCCTCTTAACGTCACAGGCGAAAAATTAAAAATCGATAACATGCCAGCCTCCCTTAGAGTGAACTGTAGCGTTCACGCAGACGCTGTCTCACCACCTCGGCGATGGTGTTAAACAGGAAGGTGAAGATAAACAGTACGAAGGCCGCCAGGAACAGCACGCGGTAGTGCGAGCTGCCGATAGCCGATTCAGGCATCTCCACGGCAATGTTGGCCGCCAGGGTACGCATCCCCTCGAACACGCTCCACTCCATGATGGCGGTGTTACCCGTGGCCATCAGCACGATCATGGTCTCACCCACGGCGCGGCCAAGGCCCATCATGACGGCCGAGAAGATCCCCGGGCTCGCGGTAAGCAAGACTACCCGAGTCAGGGTCTGCCAGTTAGTTGCGCCCAGCGCCAGGCTGCCGTTAGACAGGTGACGCGGTACAGAGAACACGGCGTCTTCGGCGATAGAGAAGATGGTCGGGATAACCGCAAAGCCCATGGCGATGCCCACTACCAGCGCGTTACGTTGGTCGAAGGTGATCCCCAACTCATTGGTGATAAACAGACGGGTATCGCCGCCAAAGAAGGCCACTTCGATACTCGGACTGATATAGAAGGCAAACCAGCCCACGAAACAGATAACAGGTATCAGCATCAGCTCTTGGTATGTCTCAGGCAGGCGCTGCTTCCAGCGACCCGGCAACTTGTACCAGCCCAGCGCCGTCAACAAAATACTGATAGGCAGGAGCACCAGCAGCATGATGATCCCCGGCAGGTGATCCTCGATAAGCGGTGCCAGCCAGAGACCGGCCAGGAAGCCGAGAATAACCGTCGGCAAGGCTTCCATGATCTCGATGGTCGGCTTCACCACGGCGCGCACTTTTGGCGACATGAAATAGGCGGTATAGACGGCGCCGGCAATCGCCAGCGGCGTCGCAAATAGCATGGCGTACAGCGCAGCCTTCATGGTGCCAAAGGCCAGCGGCATCAGGCTGAGCTTGGCTTCGAAGTCATCCGAACCTGAGGTCGACTGCCACACATATTGCGGCTCGGGGTAACCTTCGTACCACACTTTGCTCCACATGGCGCTCCAAGACACCTCTGGGTGGCTGTTTTCCACCGCAAACAGATGCAGCTTGTTACCCGCCTCGACCACCAGGGCGTTGGCACGTGGGCTAAAGCCCATCTGGGTGGCGTGGGCCAGATCGAAAGTCTCGGTGAAGAGTTTGCGCTGACTCGTGGTATAAAGCAGGTCCAGCTCGCCAGACTCGCTCACGGTGGCGAAGCTCTTACGGTAGAACTCACCGGCGATGCGCTTCACGCCCGCCTTGTTCTTAAATTCGCGGATCTCCTGATACTGACGACCCTTGTCGCCATTCACCTGGAAATATTGGAAGATTTGGCCATTGTCATAGCTCACCAGCAGAGAGCTGGCGCCGGCCAGCAAGGCAACGTCTGTCACCTTGGTCTTGGCACGTTCAAGCTCGATCACCTGACTTAGAGCGATCTCATCCACATAGCGGATATCGTAAACGTACAGGCGATTGCCAGAGCGCAGCAGCAGCTGGCGCTGATCTGGCGTCATCAACTGCTGATCGACCTGGGCAGGCGCCTCCTGGATCTGACTGGTAGTGGCTTCCCACTCCACCTCTTCGGTCATCATGTTCTCTTCGCCGTTGTGGCGAGTCAGGAACCAGCGACCATTGGCATCATGGTAGGCGAAGCTGAGTTTGTCAGAGGCCGAGGCGAAGGCCAGCTGATAAAGCGGCGTGCCCGACTCAGACACCTGCAACGGCGATGCGCCCAGCGGATAACGCAGGCTTGGGGTGATCAGGCGTTTATTGCCTGGATAGGTCACCGCAAAATTCACACCGGCAATGATCACCTGGCCATTTGAGAGGCCGAAGGCAAAGCGCTGCTCGCTTGGTACACCGGCGACGCTGCTGACGATCTCGGCATCCTGAGGCACATTTATCTGCTCCTGCTTGACCAGGCTGGCACTCAGGGCGCTATAGAAGCTGACCCCGCCATCCTGCGACACGCGGTAGAGGATCTCGTTTTGCTCGTCGCTGCCCACCATAAGTGCAGGCGATTTGGCGTCTTGCAGTTCGACATTTATCACTGGCGTGACATCTGCCCCATCGAAAATCGGCTTTACAACATAGAGTAGGTAGAAAAAGATCAGCAAAAGGGCCACAAACACCATGGTGCCGCCCAAAGTCACCCCTATCTGGGTGAGCTTATCCTTAAATGCTCGCTTGCTGGAGCCCTTGCCCATCAACAAATCTGTTGCAGTAGAACCAGGTTGAATGACCTGAGTTTCCATTAAGAACCTCGTTAATTTTTGTTCAGTAGAGTTTTCGCTGGGATTGTCGTTTCTGCTATGTTAACTATAGTGAATCGAGGCAAGCCCTTTTCTGACAGTCGGGATTATATGACGCAAAGATGACACTAATGTTACAGCCAGAAAATGTCATCATTATAGGAGCTTGTTAAACTTTTTCAGCCGCTTTTCATATTGTTAATGCCGGAAATTGATTCAACCGCGCCCCGTCCGGGGTGCGTGGCGATACCGCACTCAACCAACTGATGGAGCCTATGCGAAATGTTACGATATTTAGTCACCCTGCAAGTCGCCGATAAACCAGGATTGGTCGAACAGATAGCCCACAGCGTCAGCCGCCACGGCGGTAACTGGCTCGACTCTGAGCTGCGCCACATCGACGGCATCTTCGCCGCCATCTTGCTACTGGAAGTCCCCGCCGCCAACTGGGACACCCTGCTGGAAAATCTGGAATGCATCGAAGGCCTCACCCTCACCTACGCCAAGACCCGTAAGACTCAGGCACCGCAGACCATACGTCGCTACTCTCTGGTCGCCTACGACAGACCCGGACTGGTACATGATATCTCTAACAAGATCAATGAACTGGGCGCCAACATCGAGCGACTATCCACCCATTACGAGACGGCCAGCCACACGGGCGTTGCCCTGTTTCGCGCCAACTTTAGCCTGAGCGTTAAAGATGAGGCCGCCGAGCAGCGCCTCACTCAGGCCCTCTACACCATAGGTGACGACGTGGTATTGGATATCGTCGATTAACCAGAGCGTAATCGTTTATTAGTGTAAGAATCGCGCAAGAAAAAAAGCGGCAATTATGCCGCTTTTTGGTGCCTGGATTTCACCAGATAGCGCAGCGGCAACTGGCTTATTAGCATGCCCAGCAGCATCAAGCCACAGCCAAACAGCGCCCGGCCTGAGAGACTCTCACCGAGAAACAAGATGCCACCAATGGCGGCAAATACCGTCTCCAGACTCAAGATGATGGCCGCATGGGCCGGATGGGCGTGCTTTTGCGCCAGCACCTGCAGGGTATAGGCCACCCCAACCGAGACCAGCCCCGCGTAGGCCAGTGCCGCCCAAGCCGCTTGAATGCCCGCCACTGTGGTGGTTTCCAGCGCCAGCGACACCATAAAGCTTGCCAGGGCACATACCAGGAACTGACCACAAGCCAGCACTACTGGAGCCACTCTATTGGTAAAATGATCCACCGCCAGGATGTGCATGGCCCAAAAAACGGCGCCGATAAGCTGTAAGCCATCGCCGTAAGAGACGCTGAAGTTATCGCCCACACTCAAAAAGTAGAGTCCCACTACCGCAACGGCGCAGCCAACCCAGGTATTGGTGCCCGTGCTGTGTTTCAGCAGCAGGCCGAGCACAGGCACCAGCACGATATAGAGCCCGGTAATAAAACCCGCGTTAGCTGCCGTGGTGTGCAGCAAGCCCACCTGTTGAAAGGAGGCGGCGATAAACAAGATGCCACCACAAGCGAGGGAGCCAATCATAGTCCGGCGTAAAAAATCTTTATCGGCAACGCCTTTTAATCTGCCCTTACGTTTCATCATCCAGATGAGTGGCAGTAGACTCAGCGCGCCTATCACGAAGCGCAGGCCATTGAAGGCAAATGGCTCGAGATGATCCATCCCCAGGCGCTGCGCGACAAAGCCAAGGCCCCAAATGGCTGCTGCCACCAATAACATCAAATTTGCCACACATCCCCCATTCCATTACGCCAAAGGCAATCCGTTATTCTGCCGAGCGGCCTAAACATTTACAACGCTTCGTTCAACATAAAAAACAGAACAGTCAAGACGCTAAAATGGAAAGTGGGCCGTCAAGCCACGATTAGCAAGCAATGCAGATAATAGAAAAGTGGATTCATGAGGCATAAAAAAAGGCGCCACAATCAGACTGGGCGCCAAAAACACAAGTACAAAAGCCCCTCATCCTTGAGGTGAGACAGACAGAAAAATGATGGTCAGTTACGTAGTACTGACCTTACACAGACAAAGCCGCTTTCAGCCAGCCGCCAACGAGGGCAAGCGAGTATCTTCACCCGGCGTCCACAACCAGGCGGCGCCCCGAACCCCAGATGAGGCGCCATGACGGTTTTTCACCACAGGCGTGGCGCACTCGCCTCCGAGCACATACTTGGGTAGTAGCGCCGGCAGATACTCATAGATAAGGTCAATATTCGACACACCGCCCCCCAGCACGATCACATCGGGATCTAAGGCGTTGATCATATGCGCCAGTGCCCGCGCCAAACGATCAATGAAACGACCAAAGGCCGCCTCGGCGGCTGGATCGCCCTGGGCCATCAAGGAGACAATTTCGATACCACTGGCCGCCTCACCGCCATGGGCGCGAAAATCCCGCACAAAGCCGGTGCCGGAGACGAAGGTCTCGATACAGTCGGCATTGCCGCAGAAGCATTGAGTAGAGTTGAACTCCTCTGGCGTCATCCAGGGTAAGGGGTTGTGGCCCCACTCACCGCCTATGCCATTGCCGCCGCCGTGTACCTTGTGGTGGATGGCTATCCCGCCACCGCAGCCTGTGCCGAGAATGACGCCAAACACCACCGCCTTACCGGCGCCGCCACCATCTACCGCCTCGGAGAGCGCAAAACAGTTAGCATCGTTAGCGATACGCACCTCACGCTGTAGCATGGCCCCCAGATCCTTATCCATAGGCTGACCGTTGAGCCACACGGCGTTAGAGTTTTTTACCCGACCAGTAACCGAGGAGACCACACCCGGAATGCCTATACCTATGCTAGATATCTGGCCCGTCTCGATTTCAGAGGCGTGAACCAGAGCGGCGACCGCCTCCAAGGTAGCCAGATAGTCCTTGGGCGTGGGGACGCGCTGTCGAAACACCTCTTCGCCATTTTCGTTCAGGGTCACCAACTCTATCTTGGTGCCCCCCAGATCGATTCCGCTGCAATACATACCGCTCTCCCAATACAGATAACTTAGTTAGAATGCATCCTGACCGCAGTCAGACAGTAAAATGGATGATGGCGCAAGGTCGCTGCCTCGCTCCTGAGCCTCTTCGATGGCCACGTTGGACAGCTCCAGGCTATCTCCAGCGCCCATGGCGAGCACCATGGGACTAAACACACGCCCAAGGGCGTTCACATCTAGTGCAAAACAGGCAATAGGCACCTGATAACGCCGCCACTGACCATCGGCCACCAGAGTGTCGGCAAGGTTCAATGTCTTACCACAGGCCCCCTCGCACTGCATCGACAGCTCGGCTTTCGCTGGTTTCTTCTCCAGCGCGGCGTCAAACCCTATCACGGCGCTCTTGTGGTTAAACCGGCGAAGGTCCATAGGGAAGTCGTCGCGGAAACTTAAACTACCCGGCGCGCCGAAACTGAAGCGGCGTGCATCTTCCTGCACCTCACGGTTAATGCTTCTCACCGACCAGGCGCCCGCTTGCCACAGACCCGCCCCCACCCTGTGCATGCCGATCTCATCGCCAACCGCCAGGTGCCAAGGCGCCTTGATCGCCTTATCGAAAATCGCCAGGCTCAGGGGAGCGTCATCCAGACCAATGGACTCATCGAGCTTGGCAAGCGCCTCGATGCGCTGGTAACTCATGCCTTGCCAGAGTGCAAACAGCGGCGTTTTTGACTGACCTACGGCACCATTCTCACCGTCGTTAGCGAGCGGCCAGCCGTCATCGCCTGGCGCAGCCGGCCAAGGAAATGGCAGCCGACCCACAAAATCCTGCCTGGGTTTGGCATTCGTATCGCCTATCAGCACATCCGCCACACCAGCCCCCTCACTACCCGGCAACCAGGCGGCGACGAAGGCATTCGATGCGTTCAGCTCAGGATTGGTCCACAGCGGTCTCCCCGACAAAAACACAGACACCAGAGGTAGCCCCGCGGCCTTAACCCTTTTAAGCATGGCCAGGTCCCGCTTATCACCGCGCTGATACTCGAGATTGTCCAGATCGCCATTGCCCTCGGCGTAGGGCGACTCACCATATACTGCCAAAACAAGATCCGGCTCGAAATCATCGGGGACATGGCCATCGACACTGAGGCGCGCCTCACCGCCGGCTGCTTTGAGGGCGCTGGCGATACCGGCAAAAATAGTGGTGGCGCCGGGGAAGTCGGCATTGGTGACTTCCGTGCCCTGCCAGGTCATGCTCCAGCCGCCGGCCTGCATGGAGATATCGTCAGCACCCTCGCCTATCACCAACACCTTAGCCGATGCCTTGATGGGGAGCAAAGGCTTGCCATCTACCGGATTGTTCTTCAGCAGCACCAAAGACTCGGCCACCGCCTTTCTGGCAAGGGCCCTGTGATCCGGATGGCCAATCCAGCTGGCATCGCCGGCGAGTGGCCTCTTCGACGGTGATATGCCGTCAAACAGCCCGGCACGCAGCTTCACCCGCAAAATACGTTTCACCGCATCATCGAGACGGCTCTGCGGCAGGGCGCCCGATTTAACGTCGGCGATGGTGTTGGGATAGAGCGCCTTCCAGCTGTCACCGGGCGCCATCAAAATATCCACCCCGGCGTTGATGGCCGTGGCGCATTGCTCATAGCTGCACCCGGGCACGAAGCCATGGCCCAGCCAATCGCCAACCACCACACCATCGAAACCAAGGCGTTGTTTCAAAACCTCTGTGAGCAGGTAGTGACTGCCATGGAGCTTTTCCCCCTTCCAGCTGTTGAAAGAGGCCATCACCGTCTGTACCCCTTCAGCCAGCGCGCCCACATAGCCTTGGGCGTGACGCGCGATCAGGGTCTGTTCATCCACCTTGGTATCGCCCCTGTCATCGCCATTTTCTGTGCCGCCATCGCCAATGAAGTGTTTAGCGGTTGCCAGGGTATGGGCGCCATCGAGCCAGGCATCCCCCTCCCCCTGCATGCCCGCAACAAACGCCTGGGCATAGCGCTCGATCAATTCTGGGTCCCGGGCATAGCCTTCATAGCTACGACCCCAGCGCAGATTGTCCACCAGTGCCACTGTAGGGGCAAACACCCAGTCTATACCTGTGGCACGCACCTCTTTGGCGGTCGCCGCGGCAATCGCTTTGATGAGCGCCGGATTGTGGGTCGCACCTAAGCCGATATTGTGGGGAAACAGGGTAGCCCCCAACACATTGCCATGGCCGTGCACCGCATCTGTGCCCCACAGTGGCGGGATAGCAATGCCATCTAATTGGGTATCCATGGCCGCCTGATACATGGCATCGGCAAGTGCTACCCAATCCCCCGCTGTCGCATGGTTGTTATTGGCGGGAAAAGAGCCGCCGCCATTTAAGTAGGAGCCAAAGCCAACCCGGCGCATATCCTCGACATTAAAATCGCGGATCTCGGGCTGAATCACCTGCGCCACCTTCTGCTCAAGACTCATCTTGGCCAGCAGCGCATCGACCCTGGCCTCCAGTGCGGCATCCACGGGGGCTCGATACACGCCCTGTGGCCAGAGGCTTATGTTTCTTGTTGCCGCTGATGCCTTATTGCCCGCAGTTTCAGCTTGATTGTTTGTGGAGGCGAGCAAATTTGGCGTAGCAACACTACTCAACCCAAGCACGCCACAGATAAGAGCCGCGGTACGTGATAACCTCAGTTTCATGGGCGCTCCTTACAAGGATTAGAGCCACTCAGGCCATAGAAAAGAATGTAGGCATAGCAGAGCACGGGCAGCAGGAAGGAGATAGACAAACCTGCAACATCGGCGATCGCCCCCTGGGCCAGTGGCACCACGGCGCCGCCCACGATGGCGAGACACAAAATACCGCTCCCCTGAGCCGTAACAGGGCCAAGATTTTTCAGCGCCAGGCTAAAGATGGTCGGAAACATGATGGAATTAAACAGCCCCACCGCCAGAATCGCCCACATGGCCAAGGCGCCCTGACTCATCACGGCCACCACGACCAATATCGCCGCCATGGCCGCATTAAAACCTAACACCTTACCCGCCGGCACCTTCTGCATAACGGCCGCGCCGATGAAGCGCCCGACCATGGCACCGCCCCAGTAGAAGGCGATATAGTGCGCCGCCTCGGCTTCGGCCATGCCTACCACATGAGTTTGCCCGAGAAAACTCACCAACAGACTGCCGATGGCCACCTCGCCGCCCACATAGACAAAGATCCCTATGGCGCCCAACACCAGATGACGATGATTAAGAGCAGAGGCTGGCTTTGCATCTCCCCCAAGTGCTTCATCTTCCTGGTCATGAATATGAGGCAGCTTCAGCAGCGCAAACACCACTGCCAGTAGCAGCAACATGCCACAAAGCAGCAGATAAGGCAGTTTCACCGCTTCCGCCTCGGCTTCAGCCGAGGCGCCGGCCGCAACCGACAGGATCAGCATGGCGCCAAAGGCTGGCGCGACTGTGGTACCCAGAGAGTTAAACGCCTGTGTCAAGGTTAGACGGCTCGACGCTGTCTCGGCAGCGCCGAGGGCCGTGACATAGGGATTTGCCGCCACCTGCAACAGGGTAATGCCACTGGCAAGCACAAAGAGTGCACCAAGAAATACCCCATAACTTGCCGAGACAGCCGCGGGATAAAAGAGACCGCAGCCAAGCGCCGCCGTCAGCAGCCCAACGACTATTCCCTTTTGATAACCCAGGCGTTTCACCAAGACTCCCGCGGGCACGGACACCAAGAAGTAGGCGCCGAAGAAGCAGAATTGGATCAGCATCGCCTGGGTGTAATTTAAACTAAAGACCGCCTTGAGATGCGGGATCAAAATGTCATTTAGGCAGGTAATAAAGCCCCACATAAAAAACAAGGTGGTTAATGAACCCAGAGCGAAACGGTAATTTGTCGCTCCACCGTCGATCCCCGTGGCCGCAACGCTTTGGCTAGGTGTGGTTGCCATCTTCTCTCCCCTCTAAATTCTTGCTTTGAGCTGTGTGAACCTGATTGGTGGTTGACCTTTTTGGGTTCTGCCACTAGATTAATGTAAGCGCTTTCATTTTTAACATTACGTTAACCCTTGTCAACCTATTTTGCCCTCTCAATCATTGAACGCACTGACATCGATGGCGGGCAAGGCGGTAAAAACAAGGGGTAGATTCAGGACAAGAACAACAATGACACAGATACCAGCTTTCACCCTGCCCGGTGATTCCGCCATGATGCAGCAGGATTTTTTGTTTGGGGTAGCAACCGCTTCTTTTCAAATTGAGGGCGACATCGCCCACCGTCAGCCCTGTATCTGGGACACCTTCTGTGCCCAGCCGGGTAAGATTGCCGATGGGTCCAATGGCGAGGTGGCCTGCGATCATGTCAACCTTTGGCGTGAAGATGTCAGCCTGATCGCCTCTCTCGGCGTGGATGCCTATCGCCTCTCTATCTCCTGGGGTCGGGTGCTGCACCCAGATGGCAGCGTCAATCGTGAAGGCATCGCCTTCTACACTGGCCTAATCGACGCACTAAACCTTCGCAACATCAAGGTATTTGTGACCCTGTATCACTGGGATCTTCCCCAACACCTCGAAGACAAAGGTGGCTGGCTCAACCGGGAGACCGCCCTCGCCTTCGCCGATTACACCCGGGTGGTGGTGCAGGCACTCGGCGAGCGCGTCTATGCCTACTCGACCCTGAACGAGCCATTTTGCAGCGCCTATCTTGGCTATGAGGCCGGCATTCACGCCCCGGGGCATAACAGCCGCAAGCAAGGCCGGGCAGCCGCTCATCACCTGTTGCTGGCCCATGGCCTGGCCATGGCGGAGATCCGCCAAGGGGCGCCGCGTGCTAAGGCCGGTATAGTGCTGAACTTCAGTCCCGCCTACGCCAACAGCCCGAGCGAAGCTGACGTGCGCGCCGCGCAGCTCGCCCATGAGTATCACAACCTCTGGTATCTGATGCCACTGATGCAGGGGCGTTATCCCGATATTCTGGCTGCACTGGATAGCGACGAACAACCCCCCGTACAAGACGGTGACATGGCGATCATTCAGGCCAGCATGGATTACCTGGGCATCAACTATTACACCCGTAACGTCTATCAGGCCGGTGGTGAGCTGGGCTTTGAGGATGTGCGCATTGCCAACGTGCCCCGTACCGCCATGGACTGGGAGATCTGCCCGGGCGCCTTTACCGAGCTCCTGAAAGACCTGTCGCGCGAATTCGCCCTACCGCCCATCTACATCACAGAAAATGGCGCCGCCGAGGACGATTGCCTTCGCGATGGCGAGGTGCACGACCCGATGCGACTCGATTACCTGCAGTCTCACCTGCTGGCGGTACACAACGCCATCGACGACGGCGTAGACGTTAGAGGGTATTTTGCCTGGAGTCTAATGGATAATTTTGAGTGGGCCGAAGGCTACCGCAAACGCTTCGGTCTGGTATATGTGGACTACGACACCCAGCAGCGCACCCTCAAATCCAGTGCCAAGGCATATCAGAGAATGCTTGCACACAGGCGCGCGATGAGCCAAAAATAATAAAGGAGGTCGCCATGTTGAGCGTCAGAGAAAAAATTGCCTATGGGCTCGGCGATACCGCCAGCAACATCGTATTTCAAACCGTCATGCTGTTTTTGACGTTTTTCTACACCGACATATTTGGGATCTCCGCCGCCTTCGTCGGCACCATGTTTTTGGCCGTGCGTATCATGGATGCGGTAACCGATCCCCTGATGGGCTATCTGGCGGATCGCACCAACACCCGCTGGGGGCGCTACCGCCCCTATTTGTTATGGTTTGCCTTTCCATTCGCCGCCATCAGCGTGTTGGCTTTCACCACACCTGATCTGAGCGAGAGTGGCAAGGAGATCTACGCCCTCATCACCTATGCCCTGTTGATGCTGGCCTACACCGCCATCAATATCCCCTACTGCGCACTGGGCGCGGCGATGACCACCAATCCGGCCGAACGGGTGTCGGTACAATCCTATCGCTTCGTGTTCGCCATGTTGGGTGGACTCATGGTCAGCGCCCTCACCCTGCCTCTGGTGGACTTTTTTGGCGCGGGCGATAAGGCCAAGGGCTATCAGCTCACCATACTGGCCATGAGCATTCTAGGTACCCTGATGTTCTTACTCTGTTTTGCCGGCACCAAGGAGCGTGATTTCACCACAGATGACAACCGCGACAACCTAAAGGCCGCTACCAAGGCGCTATGGGCCAACGATCAGTGGCGGGTGCTCTCCGCCGCCGCCATCTTCCTGTTAACCGGCTTGGTGCTGAAATCCACCCTCGCCATCTACTACGTGAAATATGTGCTCGGCCGCGAAGAGATGATCAGCCTGTTCGTCACCAGTGGCGTGATAGGCAACATCTTCGGGGTTGGGCTGGCCAAGAAGCTCGCCGACAAGGTGTGTAAGGTCAAGGCCTATATCCGGCTGCAGCTGATAGCCGCGGCGCTGTGTCTGCTCGCCTGGTTTGTTCCCAGCGATCAGTACCTGCTGGCGCTGGTGCTCTATGTCGCCTGGAACTTCACCATCAACATGGGCACGCCGCTGCTGTGGGCCAAGATGGCCGATACCGTGGATTATGGCCAGTATAAGACTGGAGTACGCACCACGGGCTTGGTCTACTCCTCGGTGATCTTCTTTATCAAGCTCGGGCTGGCCATAGGCGGCGCCTTAGCCGGTTGGCTGCTGGCCGCCTACGGTTATCAGGCCGATGCCGTTCAATCCCAGGAGACCCTGGATGGCATGGTGCTCTGCTTTACCCTGTATCCGGCGCTGGCGTCGATCGCGGTTGCCTTTATCATGCGACGCTATACACTAGACAGTCACCGGGTTGCACAGATCAGTCTGGCGCTGGAACAAAAACATTCAGGCACATAGCAGTTCAAGGAAAGCCAGCTCTTATGGCCACAATTTATGACGTTTCCATCCTGGCAGGCGTGTCGCTAGCGACCGTCTCCCGGGTAGTCAACAACACAGGCAAGGTTAGCGAGAAGACCTGTCAGAAAGTACACGATGCCATGGCGCAGCTGGGCTACCGTCCAAACAGCATCGCCCAGTCACTGGCATCTAATCGCTCTAACAGCGTTGGAGTGCTGGTGTCTCAGCTCGATGGTCCCTTCTATGGCCCCATGATGCGGGAAGTCGAATCGGCGCTGCGCTCGGCCAACAAGCATGTGATCATTGCCGCCGGCCACAGCGACGCCGCCCAGGAAAAAGACGCGGTTGAGTTTCTGCTCTCCCGTGGCTGTGATGCCCTGATCGTGGACGCCGAGATCCTCTCTAATGAGTACCTGCAGGAGCTCTGCCGCGGTTCGACCCCTGTGGTGCTGATCAACCGCCATGTGGACGGCATCGAAGAGCGCTGCGTACACCTGAATAACCTCCAGGGCGGCCTGCTCGCCAGTCGTCATGTGGTCGAACATGGCCATAAGCAGATCGCCTACATCTCGGGCCCGCTATTTAAGCTCGATGCCAGGGAGCGCCTCGAGGGCCATAAGCAGGCGCTGGCAGAGCAAGGGCTGAGCTTCGACGATAGCCTGTTTTTCGAGGGCGACTTTACCGAAGAAGGCGGCTACGAGGGAATGGCGGCACTGCTCGAACGTGGCAGCTCATTCAGCGCCGTGGTGTGCGCCAACGATCAGATGGCATCGGGAGCCATCGCCCTCTGTCTGGAGCGCGGATTAAGGGTACCGCAGGATATCTCCTTCGTGGGATTCGATAATATCCCTTTCCCCCGTTACATCTCCCCCAAGCTCACCACAGTGTGCAACCCGATACAGGACATGGGACGCATGGCCGCCAATTGGGTGTTAAAAGAGGTGTATGACAATCGCGAGGTCAGCTTCAGCCACCGTTTCGAACCCGAATTGGTAGTGCGTGAATCTGTTCAGCGCCTAGAGACAAGATAGATTTACGTCGTTAGCGAATTGATAGCTTAACCAGATAAAATCCAACACACAGAACTCCCCTCAGAAGGCTTACCTCACGAAGGTAAGCCTAAAGGCTAATCCCACTCGAAAGATTGGTCCTCAAGTCGACACACTCTAAATTAGCGCCAAACAAACACCCCGAAAAAACGCCTTAACGGTAACAAAAAATGAAAGCGCTTACATCATTTTCAGTAAATCTTAACAACCGCCAAAAATGACATATTTTAATTAAAATACAGAGAGTTAAACTCCTCAGCTCAAAGTATCCCAAACCACTAATGTAAACATTTTTTAAACATTTACCCCACAAATGGTTGACATGAAAACGTCATCATCTTAATTTATGTAAGCGCTTACATTTATACTTGCAGGCGAAGTGGTATGCAAACCTGTAAGCTTTACAACAATAGCGTCCCGAGCTGCATCGCAGCCGAGGGTCTCTGGGAGAGGAACCTGATGCAACAATTAGAATTCAAAAAATCAAAGCTAGCCACCAGTGTATCCCTGGTGCTGGGCTTGCTGTCTGCCCTACCCGCCATTGCCGAAGAAGCCCCTGCGGTTGACGGCGATATTGAAGTTATCCAAGTCACCGGCGTACGCGGTTCACAGGCCAAGGCCATGGAACTTAAACGTCAATCCGCCGGTGTTGTGGATGCCATTTCTGCCGAAGATATCGGTAAATTCCCCGACACTAACCTGGCTGAATCGCTGCAACGTATCACGGGTGTATCTATCGACCGTGTCAACGGCGAAGGCAGCAAGGTAACGGTACGTGGCTTTGGCCCCGACTTTAACCTGGTGTTGCTAAACAATCGCACCATGCCCACCGCTCAGGTGGCCGGTGAGTCTACCCGTTCATTCGAATTTGCCAACCTTGCCTCCGATGCGGTAAGCAGCGTAGAGATCTACAAGACTGGCAAAGCCGACATCAGCTCGGGTGGCATTGGCTCGACTATTAACATCCGCACCGCCCGCCCCTTCGATACGCGGGATCTGGTGGCCAGCGTTGGGGTAAAAGCCCATCATGACACCAGTGTGGAAGATGGCAGCTCTGTCACCCCTGAGATCTCAGGCATTTTCAGCAACACCTTTATGGATGACTCGCTGGGCCTGGGCTTAACGGCCTCTTATCAGAAGCGTGACAGCAACACCAAACGCGCCACCATAGATGGCTGGCGTCAGAATATAGATGGCGAGCTGAACCCTAACGCCGTGGTCGTTAACGAAAACCAAAATCCCTACGGCAACACCTTCTATGCCCGTAACATTGGCTTTGCCAGCCAGGATACCGAGCGAGAGCGTACCAATGCCCAGTTGGTATTCCAGTACGCCCCGAGCAATGACATAGAGATGACACTGGATTACACCTACTCCAAGCTCTCAGATGTCTCCAATGCCGACACCTGGGGTCTGTGGTTCTCGGGGCCGGGCAATGCCACCAACGCCCATATCAATGAAAACGGCACCTTCGATTATGTGACCGAAGTGGGCGGCGACTACTCTGGCACCATGCAGCAAAACGCCTCGGACAACATCAACAAGTCCCTGGGCTTCAACATCAAGTGGCAAGCGAGCGACAACCTGACGCTGAGCTTCGATGCCCACGACTCTAACGCCACCGCCGAAGGCACCCTGGGTGACAACGCCGATAACAAGTTCTTCATCCTGGGCGCGCTCAACATCGCCGATAAGACCTATGATGCCACCAGCACAGAGATCCCGCTGCTTGGCGCCAACTACGGCACTCTGAATCCTAACGGCGAGCCACACCTGCTGCCCGAGCACTATGCCTCCTTGTTTGCCGGAGTACGCGCCGGTCGCAATGAAACCGACGTCAATCAGTATCAGTTTGACGGCCAATGGGTAAATGAGAACAACGACGCACTATCCTCCATTGACTTTGGTGTCTCTTTCACCTCGATGGAAACCCACGCCCAGGGCTCTTACACAGGCCCGATCAGCGCCGGCTGGTATGGCAACATGGGGCTGTGGAAAGACGATGTCAGCTACGTCGGCCTGGGCTCAGACTTCTTGTCTGACTTTAGCGGTGGCGGCAGCGATATGTTGATTCCCTACTACTACACCTATGATCAGCAGGCAGCCATGGATAAGGCACAGCAACTGTACGATGTGGAGTATGTGTCAGCGCCGTGGCAAGACGACCACCTGATCAAGGAAGACACCACAGCTGCCTATATCCAGATCAACATCGACAGCGAATTTAACAACATGCCGCTGAATATCGTGGCGGGTCTACGCTACGAGCAAACCGATGTCACCGCCAGTTCGATGCAGCAAGAGGCGCAGCAGCTGGTGTGGCTCAACCCAACCGAGTGGCAGACCGTTTATGCCGACGACTTCTCTTACAGCCATGAATCCCATGACTACAAAGAGTTTCTACCAAACCTGGATATCAACCTGGAGATTGTAGAAAACGTGATTGCGCGCTTCAGTTACAGCCGCACCATCACACGTCCTACCCTGGCCTCAATGCGCGCAACCACAGCCTTGACGCCTATACCTAAGGTAGGTTCGCGTACCGGTTTTGCCGGTAACCCGTCGCTTAAGCCGTTCAGCTCGCAAAACATCGATCTGTCACTGGAATACTACTATGACGATGCCAGCTATGTGTCTGTGGGTTACTTCAACAAGGAAGTGGAAAACTTCCTGATGAACACCATAGAGACGGTGGAATACGATCATCTGCGTGACCCATACATTGGTGCCGCCGCAGAGCAAGCCCGTACAGAGCTCATCGCCAATAATGAGACCCCAAGCGATGAGGCCGTGTTCCAGTGGCTGATCGACAACGGTTATGGCGATGCCAACGGCCGCGTGCCGCAGTCAGGCAGCGATCCTGTGGCCGAGTGGAACATCAGCAAGCCCAACAACGTCGAAGATCTCAACATCAACGGCTTTGAGTTTGCCTGGCAGCACTGGTTCTGGGACACAGGCTTTGGCTTTGCCGCCAACTACACTCTGGTTGACGGTGATACAGAATACGACGTGGAGCGCGTCGATGAGCAGTTCGCCCTACCCGGCCTGTCGGACTCGGCCAACTTCTCGGTATTCTATGAGAACTACGGCGTGCAGGCGCGTCTGGCTTACAACTGGCGTGACACCTTCCTCTCTGGTATGGGTCAGGCCGAAGCCGGTGGCCCAGCCCCTCAGTTCACCGAAGCCTATGGTCAGCTAGACATGAGCGTGAGCTATCAGCTCACCGACAACCTGTCTATCTTCGCCGAAGGCATCAATATTCTGGGTGAGGAGAAACGCGTCTACGGTCGTTACGAGGAGCAGATGCTGCTAGCACAGCAAAACGCCGCCCGTTACTCCATTGGCGCTCGTTATAGCTTCTAAGCTTATCGATTGAGGTAAGGAAGAAAGTCCCGGGCAAACGCCCCTGGATGAGGTCATTGCCGCGGCGCCCGCCGCGGCTTTTTTTTATCTGTATCGACAGAAATCAAGTCTCACACCAAACTAGGCAGATGACTGGTAGTAACGTATCAAAATCGACATTACATCAGATAGTTCAGCCTTAAACGCCTCGTCAGCTTACCCGAATCGAATGAAAACTTAGTGATAAAGCCCCCTCAACCTAACTCGTTTTTGGACAGAAATGAGTCAGGGGCTTTACTAATTTAGTAACCTACGAATAACTTTAGTTACTGCAAATGTCCAATCAAGTGACCAAATTCACTATGCCACTACATAGCCGACGTTTGGCGCGAACGGTTACAAAAGAGGGGAAAGCTCTAACACATTGCAAGTTATGTGGCTTGCCTCCCTGTTTATCGTTCTGAAAAACTAGTAGCATTCCGCTATTAAACAGAATGTATATTATTACCGTCGATAAATATAAGGTTAAGTCGCTAGATGAAAATAGAACAAGTCCATGTTGTGAACTATCGAAATTTCTCTGACGCGGTAGTCAATTTTTCCGCAAGTACGCTGATTATTGGAGCAAATGATGTAGGTAAAACAAACCTAGTTCATGGTATCAGACTTCTCTTAGACAAATCATTTTCAGAGCGAGACATCGAACCGTCGGAGACTGACTTCCATATTCGCGATGACGGTACACAAGCTGATGATTTTAGTATCTCTATACGTTTCAATGAAGTAAAGGAAGACGCAGTTCTTTCAATTTTAAAAGGTCATGTTAGTGATGACGCAAAAACCGTTTTCAAGATTATCGGATTCCGGAACAGTCTAGATTACAAGATTTTCGTCGGCGAAAGTGAATCAGAATTAGAAGAAGTTTCAGGCAGATATTATCTGAAGTACATAAACTTAAGATACGTTAATGCGCAACGCAACTTACATAAGTTCATTGAGACAGAAAAGAAACACCTACTGAAAATCTCCCAAAATGAAATAGCAGGAGATGAGCGTGAAGCGGATTTGATACAGCTTTCAAAGATAGGAAGAAGCTTAAATATCATTAATGAAAGAGTAAGAAAACTAAACTATGTAAAAGATTCTACAAGTCTAGTAAATAGTGAGTTGAAGAAACTTGCTCATACCTATCATGACTATGAGGTTCATCTAGATTCTGGCTCGATACAAGTACAGCAGTTTATCGATGGTTTGAAGTTGAACGCCTCAACTAATGGCTCGAAAATGCTATTGGGTGGGGATGGCCGAAATAACCAAATTCTTTTAGCTCTATGGAAAGCTAAGAGCCAAAGAGAGTTCGACCCAGACCATGAGGTGGTCATATATTGTATTGAGGAGCCAGAGGCACACTTGCACCCTCATCAACAGAGAAAGCTTGCAAACTATTTGATTAATGAATTGCAAGGCCAGACGATTCTTACTTCACACTCTCCTCAAATTACTGAACAGTACACGCCGGATTCAATCATTAACATCATTAAACGTGGTAACTCTAGTTATGCCGCTAGCAATGGCTGCTCTGATTGTATTAGTGAATCTTGGGATAGTCTTGGTTACCGAATGAGTATTCTTCCTGCCGAAGCATTCTTCGCAAAGGCAGTCTTATTGGTGGAAGGTCCATCTGAAAAGCTGTTCTACACTGAGTTAGCTAAGTCATTGAACATCAACTTGGATTACTACAACATTTCGATTCTGTCTGTTGATGGTGTTCAATTTGAAGTATATGTGAATGTCTTAAAAGCATTAGAAGTTCCTTGGGTAATTAGAACAGACAATGACGTATTCAAAATCACAGAGAAAAAAGAAGAAAAAAGGAACTTAGCAGGCATAAATCGCTGCTTGAGCTTAACTGGTTTTAAGAAGCTTGAGCATCGAGACATAACAACGACATCTGTTTCTTTGGTGGAAGATGATACTTGGGCCACTATTTCTAACCATATAAACCCTCGCGGAGCATACTTAGCCAAAGTTGATTTGGAAACTGACCTATCCTATGAATTACCAAATGAGTTACTAGCATACACAGGTAAAGAAGAACTGGCTGAAGCGATATCCTACCTAGCAGAGAAAAAAGCTATAAGAATGCGAGAGTTCTTAGTCTGTTCTAAAGACAGCTTGAAACAAATAGCTGAGGGTGAGCTCGCCCGCCCGCTATTTGATTGTGTAAAAAAAGCTAAGTTATAGAGGGTGATATGAACAATTCATTTAGCCCAACCAAAGAGCAAGCTGATGCCATTTCAGCTGACGGCAACATGGTAATTACAGCATGTCCAGGAAGCGGAAAAACAACTGTAATTGTAGAGAAAATGCGCAATGAAATAGATGGATTGAACGAATTTCAAGGCGTCATTGGCATAACGTTTACTGTGAAAGCAAGCAAGGAGTTGCGTAAGCGTTGTAAAGCGGGGGCATTTAATACTAAATCTAGCTTTTTTGGCACTATTGATCATTTCTGCTTGAGTGAAATAATCTTTCCATTCGCGAACAGAATTTTTGAGAAAACTGACCTCGATGTCGAATGCATATCATACAAAGATTTAGATGCTGCGTACAAACAGAGCTTGCCAGATCTATCCGAACCAAAGGTTGTATTACGTACAACAGACTATCATGTTCTAGAACTTGAGTTTCAACGACATTACAGCGAAGGCTTTGTTTTATTGGAAGCCATAGGTGTGATTGCAAATATGATATTGCAAAACTCAGAGGCATGTAGACGATACATTCGCTCGAAATACACATCTATTTACATTGACGAATATCAAGACTCATCTGAACCACAACACAAATTGTTTCTTAACATGTTAGGCCTGGGGTTGAAAGCAATCGCGGTAGGAGACGTAAATCAATCTATATATGAATGGAGAGGAAGTGACTCTAAATACATCAATGAATTGATCGAAAAAACAGATACATTTCAGCACCACAGAATTGATGTAAATCACAGGTGTCATCCTTCTATTACGAACTACGCAAATAGGTTATTTGATCAAAACGCGACACTGTTACCTACCAATCAAATCCGAGTGTTTCAGCGTCAATTCAACGGGATCCAAACGGATTTAGCGCAACAGTTAAATGATTATATTCCCCAGACTGCACAATCTTTTGGGGTCGAACTTTCAGAAGTTGCTGTTTTGGTCAGAAGAAATTCTGGTCTAGAAGGCTTGATTGAGCATTTAACCATTCCTTTCAGGGTGTACACAGATGACTCTCTGTCATCTGTGAACTCAAAGATCACCAAACTGTATCAAGATCTTTTGAAGTATCGTTTCAATCTAGATTTCTTAGTTAGCGATGTTTCTGAATTTGAAGCAAAAGCGAATAGCTTAACTTTGGTTTCTAGGGCTGAAGTTATTAACTCTATAAAGCGAGTTAGAAGCGTGACCCACGATGAGTTAGAGTCAGCACTACATCATACCTGTAGAATGCTTTTTGGTCACACTGGGAAAGACGTTGAACATTTGGCGCTACAAAGTGTTTTGGAAAACCCAAACCATCTAAAGCAATATAAGCCTAATGAAAACGAAGTTCAGGTGATGACTTTACACAAGTCAAAAGGACTTGAGTTTGAAATTGTATTTCATTTGGATTTATATGAATGGGTGTTTCCATTCAGACAATACACAGGAGATTTCAATGAGTACATTTTCCCTGACTGGGAGCAAGACTTGAACTTGCATTATGTTGGTATAACTCGGGCTAAACAAGCGTGTATATTAGCGTATAGCACTCGAAGGCTTAACGGAAATGGTGAGAATAGGCAAGGTCAGCCATCCCAATTTTTGAATATGCCCGGCTTGAACGGATTATACGCGTAGTTAGAAGTAAGTACCTAAACGGCTGATTTTTTTAAATCACTTCCTTAAAGGGCAGCTATTAACTCTCGAATCATAATTAGCCTTTTCAATACAAAAATGTGCATCAATACGTAGTGCTTTTTCGAGTTAACTCAATTTTTAGACATAAACGAGCTAGAGTTTCTGTCCTAGCTCGCTGAACTGAGATTAGAAATAATATCTTGAAGCCTTAACACTGGTTAAGCTACAGTTTCAAGTTCTTCTTCAGCTTCAAACCACGATGACGTATCAATTTGAAAGTCATGTTGGTCAATAGTAATATCAGTAGGATCTTCAACAGTTAAGTCAATAGAAACGCTAAAAGGATAGTTTTCATATAGTTCTGTAAAGTCCTCCCCCCTACCGTATTCTTGAGTAACATAAACTGTACCCGAGACAGCTACAGTAATTCCGTTTTCCTCTAGATAAGTAACCACAAGCTCCTCTGGAGATACAGATTCTACTATTACGTTGTGTGCTAGCATGTCTAGCTCGCTTGGAAAATTATTGATAACGTAGTCGAATAGGTGATCTTGTAAGGTATCAGGAATACTATTGACTACTAAATTTCCCATAGAGTCAATTTCTTCAATCACTTCTCTAGAACGCTGAATAATATACTTCATATCTGCGTAAAACTGCTTAGGGCAAGCGTTTAAGTGTTTTTCTGTAATATGGGTATATTTATTGAAGAAGTTAAATTCTTTGAGGTAATCTTTAATACTCTGGTTTAAATCTTCTAACAACACAGTATCCAGATAGGCGTCTGACAGCATTCCTTGTGCGCAATATTTAAGTTTTTGACGTCTAGTTATTTCAAATCTATCACTCTCTCTCGAATACCAAGTTGCAGACTTCACTTTGCTATCAGGAGCTCTGCGATCAATAATTCGTAAAACAAGCTCTCTCATTGAGAAAGCAAAGTTGTGAAACCTCAACGGATTTCCATGAGAACAATAGTTTCTTAGGCTAGCTACGAATAATGTTTTTTCAAAGTCAGTAACTAAGAGCCCTTCAAAGTCTTTTATAAAATCATGCTGTAATAAGTGTTTTAATTTCATTGTATACCACTATTCGAATGAAGCTTAGCCGCGTTAAGTACGTAGCTTATTAATACTTTGAGTCATTTCAGTAATTGCAGCCTTAAGTACTTGTAAACAAATCTTAGCTGTATGCTCTCTTGGTGTGAAGCCTGATGACATTTGTTGATAAGGGTGAATATAATTACGAAAGTCCCTTAAAGTATGTGAAAACTTATAGGTATCTAGCTGAATTAGTTCTAAATCTTTTGCCACATCAATAAAGGCAGCGAGAGTCCAGTCATAAAACGGTTGAACTTTACCGTCACGATTTTTTGGGGAAGACTTCACCGTGTTAAATGCTCGTGGATAACTAGAAGCTAATCCAAGAAAAACCCCTTCTAAAGTACTACCAGCGATTAGAATCGTAGAAAGGTACGCTGCCGAACTATAAGTTTTTTCAATTTCATCGACTCGTTTGTTCAGTACGTCAGTTACATTGGGGTCTAAGCCTAAATCAGAGATAGTGAAACCACTAAACTCACGACTTAAAAAGTCAGACTCAGACAGACTGCTTGATTTCACGCTATCCTCGTTTAACTCCACTTTATGAAGCTTCTTGAAGGTTATTTCAGCTTCATTTCTAACAACTTGCCATTTATCAAAAGCTAAATACTGGTTAAATTCGACAATACAGTGATCCAACTCGTCAATACGTCTAATAAAATTGACAGGATTGAATACTGCTTTAATGCACTTATCAAGTTGAGGTGTTCCATTGATTGCTTCTAAACAATCGTCTGTATACTTCCAACGAGAGGGGAAGCCTTGTCCATATGAGTGATTAAAACCTAGAGCATTAAAAAACTTAACCAAATTTGGCCCAGAACGATACTCAGTCTCTTCGTTTATTAAGTCTCGAAGTTTTTCACTCGTTTTACTGCTGATGATCATTCAAATTCCTCTAGTACATAACGCGTCTCAGACAGCGAACCTGCATCTTTTGTATCGTTATAATGCCGCCTTTATTCTGTTATATCAAAGAAAAATCAGAGTGTTAGTGACGGATAGAGCAAGCTAGGTCACCAGATGTTGCCTAAGTAGGATGCAGGGCTCTTCCTTACGCCCTTTAGATAAGTTTTAGTAGGGGAAATCTGTGGTATCAGAATATGAATGAACTTTTACTCTAACTCGAAAAGGTGCAAAAATCAGTTAGCTTTCACGTCTTAAATACACCAATACCGCCAAATCGAAGAGACGTTGGATACCGAGTGTAGATACGCCGGTGACCTTCGGTTTCAGGGATGAAACCGCAGAGCGGCCAGGGATGGCGCACAGCGTGTCACAGGCGTATCTGCACATGAGCCCGCCGCAGGTGATAGGTTGCTATGACGGTACGACCTTCAATTCATATACCAATGACGATAGCGCCAGACGCTACAACAACAAAAGTGCAAACAAAGCCCCCCGCCGGGCAGGCGTTAGGTTGCCATGAAAGTACGACTTTCAAACTCACTCAACAGCTCAACACGCCCCTAGACGTTATTCACCCAAACTCCAACATCCCAAACCTTCCCCCACCAGCCTTTGGAAAATGTCCATATCCCCCATGGCAGCACCTAGATGCTGCCTCTACCATTTTCATCTTCCCCCCGTTAACTGATACACTCGTCACAAATTCACGAAGAGTCGGCGCCGCGGCGTATGACTCCAACGCAATTGAGAGTGCAATGCAAGGAACTTTGAAGAAGATGCGCACCAGGCTCGATGAGCAAGGCCTGGCCAGTTATCACCTACTATTGGGCGACAATGAAGTCGAGCTTAACCCTTTAATCGGCAGCAAGATGAAGCTCGTTCATACGGGTAACATCTTCTGCTGCAACTGCGGTAAGAAGACCAAGAAGAGCTACTCCCAGGGCCACTGCTTCGTCTGCATGAAGAAGCTGGCGAGCTGCGATATGTGCATCATGAAACCCGAGACCTGCCATTTTGCCGAAGGCACCTGCCGCGAGCCCGAGTGGGGCGAGGCCAACTGTTTCGTGCCCCATTATGTCTACCTCTCCAACACCTCGGGGCTCAAGGTGGGCATCACCCGCCATACCCAGCTGCCGACCCGCTGGATAGATCAGGGTGCGACCCAAGGCCTGCCTATCCTTAAAGTCTCCAGTCGTCAGCTGTCTGGCCTTATCGAGGTGGAGCTGGCCAAGATGATCGCCGACAAGACCAACTGGCGCGCCATGCTAAAAGGCAATGCCGACCCTTTACCGCTGAAACAACACGCCGAAGAGCTGCTGCCACAGATTGAGCAGCATATTCACAGCCTGGCGATGGCCCATGGCGAATACGCCATCGAGCGGTTGAATGAAGAGATAGTGGCCATCGACTATCCGGTGAGCGAGTTCCCCACCAAGATAGCCTCCCACAACTTCGACAAAGATCCGGTTGTAAGCGGCACCCTACTGGGGATCAAGGGGCAATACCTGATCTTCGACACAGGAGTGATCAACCTGCGTAAATTTACCGCCTACGAGGTCAGCTTCGAGGCCGAGTGACCTGAGATTTCGTGACTCAGATGCCCGCGCCTGCATACCCTCGCCTGCATATCTAAGGTATGCAGGTTCTTTCATCGCCAATCTAATGTAAATTTTTCGATAAGCTCTGGTGCAGTTTCTTTCTGCGAAATCAGGGTTATGAAGCGCCACACTCCGCTAGAAGCAATGTCACTTACAGCACTGCCGTCCCCCTTCCCCACAGCTAACACTTCAGCTGAAGCAACAGCAAACAGCCAAATCAAATCGCGACGCCAAACGCAATTCCAAACGCAATTCCAAACACGAGCCTAGCCGACACAAAAATGTAACATATGTAAATCCCGAGCAAACTTAAATGATAATCTATATCATTCGCATCAAATTATTGTTCAACCTTTTTTCGTACTTAACCTTAGGATAACTTGATGCCCGCTCACCTTCCTTTAAAGAAATCACCTTTGGCCCTCTACACCAGCCTCTTCTGTCTTGGGCTGATGAGTCAGGCGACCGTCGCCGCCGATGCCAGCATAGAACGCATTATTGTCACCGGTAGCCGCAGCGCCGAAAGCATCGAGGAGGTGCCCTCTTCGGTGACCCTGATCGACAACAAGACCCTGGCGCAGGATATGTTGATCACCTCTGAACTACAGAACATGCTGGCGTTTCGCGTGCCGGGCATGGCCCCCAGCACAGGCACCTCGAGTAATGCCGGTCAAACACTGCGTGGCCGTAAAGCACTGGTGATGATCGACGGCGTACCTCAGTCTACCCCGCTGAGAAACGGCAGCCTGGGCATTCGCTCTATCGATCCCAGCGCGATTGAGCGCATCGAGGTGATCAAGGGTGCAACCTCCATCTATGGCAACGGCGCCTCGGGCGGGATCATCAACTACATCACCAAGACCCCAAGCAGCGATACCAAGGCCAGCGTTGAGCTGGGCGCCTCGAGTAAATTCAGTGCGGTCAAGTTTGAAGACAGCGCAGGTTACCGCTACCACGCCAGAGTGGACGGTACCCTGGATAAGTTCAGCTATGTGGTCAGCGCCGCCGAGGAGGAGACAGGCCTCGAATATGACGCCGAGGGCGATATCATTGGCTTGATCTACGGCCTGTCGGAAACCAAGTCGCAAAACCTGTTCACTAAGCTGGCCTATGAGTTTGACAGCGAGAAGCAGGTGCAGCTGACCTACAACTACTATGAGGCGCAGCAAAACGCCGATCTCATGGATGTTACCGGCAGCGTCAACAGCGGCGAGAAAACCTACGCCATCAAGAGCAGTGAACCTAAGCCGGGCGTACCACAGGGGCCGCGAGGCAACCACAACCTGATGCTGAAATACACAGATCAGGAGCTCTTCAACCAGACCCAGCTCACCTTGGACGCCTATTACCAGAAGATCGAAAACATGTTCTTCTACTCTGCCGCGCTGGCCAACCCCAGCGAAGGCTATGATGGCGGCCAGTCACTAATCCGCTCAGAGAAGCGCGGCCTGCGAGTCAACCTCAACAGCTACGCCGACTGGGACAATGTGTCAGCAAGCTTCATCTATGGTATCGATGCCCTGAACGATGTCAGCTCACAGCCGCTAAACGATGGCCGCATCTGGGTGCCCGAGATGGACATGAGCAACCTGGCGGGTTATCTACAAACCAAGTTGACCATTAATGATGACTGGATTGTCAAAGCCGGCGTGCGCCACGACAGAGTCGATATCGCCATAGACGATTACAAGACCCTCAAGGTGTGCCGCAGCGCCGACACCTGCTCAGTGCCGTTCGACGTTAAGGGCGGCGAGCTTAACTTCACCTCCACCACCTATAACCTGGGCCTGCGCTATCAGCTAGATGACGCCTTCAGCCCGTTCGCCAGCTTCTCACAGGGGGCGGACATCTCAGATCTTGGCCGCCTGCTGCGCACGGCCACGGTTAATGATATCTCGCTGATCCAGACAGAGGCGTCGATCGTCGACAACTATGAGGTGGGCTTCTCGGGCCACTATGACAAGCTAAGCTATGAGCTGGCGGCGTATCGCAGCACCTCAGAGCTGGGCACCAGCAACGCCTATGACGCCGCGACCGGGGTTTACATGCCGGTGCGTGCACCGCAGAAGATCTGGGGGTATGAGGCGCAGCTGGCCTACCAATGGCTGGATAATCTCGCCACAGACATCAGCTACAGCTGGGTCGAGGGTAAGGACACGAAGAAGGACATCTACTTAGATGGCCAGGTGATCTCGGCGCCTAAGTTTACCGCCTCGATCAACTGGCAGCCGATCGACGATGCCAACATCGCCATCAACTACCTGTATGTGGGCGATCGTAAGCGCTTCGAGACGGTCGATGGCCAGTATGTGGGCGCCCAAGGGCCGGTGAGTCACTACAACCTGGTGAACCTCAGCAGCAGCTATCAATTGGATAACTGGCAGCTCAGCCTAGGGGTCGAGAACCTGTTGAATGAAGATTACTACTCGGCGCGTTCACAGGCCTTTACCTATGCGGGCTACAACACCAAGGGCCTTGGCACCACCATCAACCTTGGCGTGAAGACACGTTTCTAACCGAAACAAGAGCGCCGCCCAGTTACCCGGCGGCGCTTTTTTCCGACTCGTGCGTGAGAGATCTAGCAAGCGTGTGTTAGCAAGCGTGTGTTAGCAAGAATGCGTTCGTGAACATATGAGAGCGTACGCTAATGCCTCTATTTTCTTACGCGCTAACAGCTTAGCTTGCTCACAACACTAGTCTTTGTCGCTCGCTTGCTCTTTATCGCTCGCTTTTTCCTTGCCTAGCACAGTGATCTTGCCCTTCTTGGCAACCCCGGCTAATCCCAGCGCCTGACTGCCAACACTGTCATAAGCCAGCTCGATTCGCTCAAGATGCCCCTCGCTCTTAGGCACTGTGATGGCGCGGCTCGACAGCCCCTTGGTCAAGACACCGAGATTGTCCACCTTCTTCGACTCGCCATCGCTCATGAAGAGCTCGATCTGTTTTAGATTAACCGTGCCCTGATCGCACCTGAGTTTAATACTGGTTAGGTTCTGCTCCTTGCGCCCCAGCTTAACCTTATCCACCTCGGCCTTATAGTCGACCGTCTTCTGGGCTAGCTCACGCCACTCGGACGCCAGCGCCCGGTTGGCCGTCAGCGGCGTTAGCAGCACTAAGCCCATCAAGAACAAGCCCATCAAGAACGAGCCCAGCAAGGGCAAAGGCTTAATGCCGATAACCCGTGAGAGATGATGTTTAAAAGATGACAACATGGCGATACTCCTTATCTAATAAATGACTTGCTATAAGGCCTGGGACCAACTTCACCGCTGGTTGGTGTGCTCACATTGACTGCACTCCATTTAGTGAACACGCAGGCCGATAATAATCCAACTAACTTCTAGTAAAGCTTAATCTTCTAGTAAAGCTTAATCTTCTAGTAAAGTTTAATCCTTCCTACTAAGCCCCATTAACCCTAAAAAACATTAGTAAATCCTATCGGCTTCGGCCAATCAGATGACTATAAGGGTGCGCGAACACCGCCTTACAAGCTTCTGGCTAAGACTGATTAAGGGGTTTGCGGCAACTCGCTGAGCATCTTATTAATCACCCGAGCAAGCCTCTCGTCGGCCTGCTGCGCTGCCAGGGTGCTGTCTTGATTTAACGGGGTAAATCCCTGAGCTAACACCCGCCAGCTAGGCTCCATCAATCTAGGGTCGAACACCAGAAGCAACACAGAGCCTTTCTCGAAGCGGCGCATATCCACCCCTTGGGCCGAGACGCCCGGCACTAGCCCGACTTTCTGCAGGATCTCACCATCGCTCATGGTATCGCCGAGGGCCACGCCATAGCCGATCAAGAGATCTGGCGAATCCGATGCAGGCACCTGTCGATAGCCCTTGGCCTGCATCACGGCGGTGATGGCGCCGCGCATGCGGGATTTTAACTGTTCCGGCTTCACCTCTTCCTCCACATTGAGTAGCTCGAAATCTGGGTGCAGGGCAAATGCCTGTACATCTTGGCTAGCTGGCCCCTGGATGAAGCTCAAATCCCCGCTGGCCACCAGGGTCAGACGATCCTCGGGCGCCATCGACAGTTGCAGCGGCTCCTCCTGAGTCACGCTGCAGGCGGTGACGCTGGTGATAAGCAACAGGCCCAGGCCCAAGTTCAAGCTCAGTTTTAACAAGCTAGATTTCATTTCGTCTCCTCGTCCTTAATAGGAATCATCCTTCACAGAGATAGTCGGATTGGACCAAGTATCGCATTGCACCAAGTATAAGCGAAAGATCATGAACCTAGGCTGACAAAACCTTAACAATCATCTTGCTAGGTGATACGACGACAGCCAAAACCAATAACTAAAACCAATGACCAAAACCAGCAGCCATGAGAGAAGTTGAAAGATGATGAGAGAATAAGAACCTGAGCGAGACAGATAAAAAAACGCCGGCAAGATACCGACGTTTTTAGCTTAGAGAAACTAAGAACAACTTAGCGCAGCTTAGTTAAATACTCAGTGCCTAGTTGCTCTCGAGGGTAACCAGCAAACTGGCGCCACTACTTGAGGGCGCACCATCGGCGCTGACGTAGAACCAGCCTTCGGCGGGTGAAACGACGCGGATCTGCTCACCGTTACCGACGTTTTCCGACTTGAACTGATAAGCCGTCGGGCTCGCCCAGGTCGCTGCGTTGGCGTAGAGGTTCAGATCGCCGCTGCCATGGGCGGTGTTGATCTCGATAGCCGCCGTATTGGCCGGCACATAGAAGTAGTAGCTAGAATGGCCGTCTGCTACACACACAGCCTGACCAAACTCCACCCCGCCATAGCTATAAGGGCTTTGGCTTAGGCAGGCATCCGCTACCTGAGGCGAACCGTTATCCGGCGTGGTGCCGGCGCTCTGGCTGATCTTGAGGCTCACGCCCTCAAATGGCGTCACAGCTACCGTCGAGAGATAGACCCAACCGCGGTTGGCGACCACACTGATTGACTCCTCGTTACCGCTATTTTGTGACTTCACCTCATAGTCGCTCGGACTCGCCCAGGTCTGCTGGTTAAAGTAGATATCCAGATCGCCCTCACCGCCCGTGGTGGTGATATAGAGCTGAGTATTATCCTGCTCGACATAGGTGTAGTAGTAGTTCACCCCTGTGCCGGCCACACACTCGGCCTGCTCCTGGGTAATATTGCCGTCGCTGATGGTTTCGGCGCCGCAGTTCCCCGTCTGCCCACCACCATTGGCCGCATCGGCGTTATCGCCAATACCGTTGCCATTCTCGTCCGCCCACTCGGTCGGATCGTTGGGGAAGGCATCTTCGCTGTCGATCACCCCGTCGCCATCACTGTCGACCGGGGTCACTATGCCACCGTCGAGCGGCGTATCGTTACTGCTCACCGTCAGCAGCCAGCTGTTCCACTCTGCGTCATAGTTCGTGCCGATAGTGTTGTCGATATAGCTGAGCCAGGCCGAGGTATCACCGGCGCGGGCGTGAACTAACAGCGCGTCCACATCACTTCTGTGCTGCTCGAACAGGAAGCGCACCGCCAGATAGCCCCAGCGATAGACCCTGTCGGTACCGCTGTCATAGGTATTAGACAAGATCTCGCTCAGGCTAAATTCCTGGCTGCGGCCGATATCGATCGCCTCATCGTAACGATTCTGATGGGAGATATATTCGGCGAGGCCCTCGGCCCACCACACTGACATACCCGTGTCGACATCGAAGTAGTTAAAGGCGCCGTAAAGATTGAAGCGACCATCCAGGTAGTGCACATATTCGTGTCTCAGGTTCCACACCAGGATGTCGTCGGTCCAAGTGGCCTCGTGGGCGATAAAACGTGCCTGATTGTCGGGATCCGATGGCGTGCCTTCCAGGTACATGCCGCCGTTGTCAGTGTTGATGCCGAAGATGATACCCGCGTAGACGTCATAGTCGTCATAGCTGTCGAAGATATTGACCTGCAGATCTTCGTTATAGTCGTCCGCCACTGGCTCGCCGCCGGTCGCCAGGATCTGATGAAACAGCCCCTCTTCCTCGCCCATGAGATCGCAAGAGGCCTGCAACTCCTGATCCGTCAGCTGCTGAGCGCGGATCTTGATAGTGTCCGAGCAGCTGTAGTGAATAGCAAGCACGCTGGCTTCCACCTCATCCTCCCAGCCGCAGATGCCGAAGCTGTCGCACTGGCCAGGGTTGTAGTAATCCAGATAACCGGCCGCATCCACCCATTGCTTAGAGAGACGGTTAAACTTGGCCATATATTGCTGCACGCCGCCGTTGAGGGCCGTTTTCAGGCTATCTGGTAGTTTCCAGTAGGCCTGATACTCATAGAAACGGCCAAACTCGTGAAAGGCATCCGAGGACTCGAAGGCATACTCTGAGTTGATGATGTAGTCCGAGGTCGCCACCTTAAGCAAGGCGGCGCGCAGGGCATCATACTCCATCGACGCCTTGGTATATTTTTCATCCCAGTTGCCGCGATACAGGGTGGTGAGCGCCTTGGTCAGCGCGCTTCTGTGGTACCAGGACGCCAGATGCTGCTCGCTAAACTGATTCAGATAATCGGTGATCACGGCCACCGAATCATAGTAGTTGTAAGAGCTGTCCCAGGCGATGAAATACTCCTGCAGTGTATTGCCCTGCATGTCGCTCAGGCTGTTAAAGGCCGGGTTCTTGGCATATTCCAGCAGCAGCTCACGCATGGCATCGCTGGCACGGCTGTCACCATAGCTCAGATCATCGTTGTAATACTCTATGTAGAAGGCGCCGCGTAGGAAGTAAAACAGGTTAAACAGCTCGCCGCCGGTACTGCTGTCGTAACTTGCAGCCGTTGCCTTGGCCAGATTCGCCACGGCCACCACGTTGTCGGCCTGATACACCTTGACCGCGGTGGCATCGTTGCGAGAATAGAGCTCGGAGATACAGGAAAACTCCGCCTGGCGAACAAAATCGTACAGCGCCTGGCCACTCAGGCTATCGAACTGGCTGTAACCGTTACAGGCATCCGCCTCAGCCGCTGGCCCGGTCGCGCCTTGATTGCCCTTCATGCCCGGCAGCGCCGATTGCCCCTTACTGCCCTTCTCCAATTTGCTATCACGCTTATCAGGCCTCACGCCTTCGCCCTGCTCCGCATCACGTGCCCCTATGGGCTTGCGCGCAGACGTATCGAATCGAGAACTCGCAGCGGCCTTGTCGGCAGACTGCTTCATCTTCTGGGCAGGGGCCAGCTGGGTTGGCGGCGCGGCTTTTGTCGACGGCGCGGCTTTTGTCGAAAGCGGGCCCTTTACATCCTTTGCCGGCATGCCTTGTGCCTGAACATCTTGGGCATGTAGCACCAGCGGAGTGGCCAGTAGCGAGCAGGCCAGGGCCAGCACGGTTGGGGTGAAGCGGCGAGCGCCGCCTAATGTTTTATTTGTCATATTGGTCTCCAGACCGAACGACCATTAAAGGCCGATCATTACTCAGGTTGAATTAGCCCGGTTCGCCTTCTCTGAGGCGTTATATCGGGCGATTAGCACATCCTTGTTAACCCAGAGTTAACAATTTATGGCAACACTGTTATATTTTATACAATATATTATTGCAAGTGCCCGGCAGGAGATTTACATTAGGAATGTGCAAATTACCACAGAGATAATCTGACAAAATTAATTTTTACAGTAAGTTATAGCGAAATTTCGGAAATGAAAAAATTTGCTGGTCAGCAGAGATAAGCCTTGAGATCATAGCGCTTCGACTAAACACCTTAGAGACACACCGTTAATGGAACTGGTTTTCGCCATCGCCCTATTTGCCTTTTCCTCGGGGATCACCCCCGGGCCCAACAACATCATGTTGATGACCTCTGGGGTAAACTTTGGCATCCGCTTAAGCTTGCCCCACCTGGCGGGGATCTGTATCGGCTTTCCCTGCATGGTACTGGCGATAGGCCTTGGGCTAAGCGCCGTGTTTCAGGCCTATCCCCTGCTGCACCTTATCATCAAGTATGTCGGCATCGCTTACCTGCTCTACCTGGCTTGGTTGATCGCCAACAGCAACAGCCGCATGGAGGGCAAACAGACGGCAAAGCCTCTCTCCTTCCTGCAGGCCGCGGCCTTTCAGTGGGTCAACCCTAAGGGCTGGATCATGGCCGTCGGCGCCATCGCCACCTTCACCGTGATGGACAAGCCGCTAACGCCTCAGGTGCTCACCATTGCCAGCGTCTTCTTCAGCGTCGCCCTGCCCTGCGCCCTGGTGTGGCTCGGCTTCGGCGTGGCGCTCAAGCGGCTACTTAAGCATCAGGGTCAGCAAAAAGCCTTTAACATCGCCATGGCGCTCTTGCTTGTGGCCTCTATCATCCCTATGATCGCTCCTCAATAACCCACACAAAAACCGCATCATAGGGAGCAGCCGTGGCAGCGACTGAGCGCAATCACAACGCCGAAGAAAGAGGCGTCGCCTTAGCCACCCAGAATTGGGTCGAGAAGGTGATCATGAAGTACAACATCTGCCCCTTCGCCCGCCGGGAAGTGGAGCGCAACAGCATACGCTACAAGGTGGTGGAGCAACATCAGTTGGAAGCCGTATTAAACGCGCTGATCGACGAGTGCCACTATCTCGAGGAGCATCCGCAAACCGAGACCACACTGTTTATCCTGCCGCGAGGCTTCGAAGGCTTTTATCACTATCTGGATTTGGTGGATATCGCCAACGCGCTGCTGATCGATCAGGGCTTCGAGGGGGTGTTTCAACTGGCCAGCTTCCACCCCGACTATTGCTTCGATGGCGAGCCACAAGATAGCGCCGCCAACTACACCAACCGCGCCCCTTATCCCACCTTGCACATCATACGTGAGGCCAGCATGGAGCGCGCCCTAGCCGACTATGAGGATCCCGAGTCGATCCCCGAGCGCAACATCGCCTTTGCCGAGCGTAAGGGCGAGGCCTTCTTCGTCAAGCTGTTGCAAAGCTGCAAGCAAGACGACTGACCTAAGCGCATAAACCAAGAGGGAGAGACAGATGGCAAGCAAATATTATGTGGTGTGGGCAGGACGCGAAACCGGCATCTTCACCAGTTGGCCCCAGACCAAGGCACTGGTCGATGGCTTTGCTGGCGCGCGTTATAAGTCGTTTAAGACCCAGGCAGAAGCCGAGGCCGCCTTTGGTGCTGGTAAAGGCCAATCCGCCGCCGGCAATACAAACAAGGGCGCTAACAGCAAGGCTAAGCCGGCGGCATCCAAGCCAAGCAAGCCCGCCGTTAGCGAGCAGCCAGACTGCGATATCGATATCTATACCGATGGCGGCTGCGAACCCAATCCTGGTGAGGCGGGTTCTGGCCTGGCGCTCTATAAAAAAGGCGAGTTGGCCGAGCTCTGGTATGGACTCTACAACCCCAATGGCACCAACAACACCGCCGAGTTAAACGCCCTGCATCAGGCGCTCTTGATGGCCAGGCAATACCTTGAGCAGGGGCTCAGCGTGCATATTCACAGCGACTCCCAATATGCCATCAAGTGTATCTCCCTGTGGGCCTATGGCTGGAAGGCTAATGGCTGGCGCCGTAAGACGGGGGAGATAGCGAACTTAAGCGTGATCCAAGAGGCCCATGAGCTGTACGATAACCTGAAGGATAAGCTAAAACTCAGCCATGTGGCGGCCCACGTAGGGATTGAGGGCAACGAGCTGGCCGATCGCATGTCTATCTACACCATAGAGAGCAAGGAAACCCGCTTTAGCCGCTATCAGCAGCCGTTGGATGTTCCTGCCCTGCTGGCGATGCGGGCGGGATAAGCTTCTACCGTCACTTTTTTACACAGAGTTAGATTAGCCGCGTTAAATCACTACCACGCAGTCGCGGCCGCTCTCCTTGGCGCGGTAGAGGGCCTGATCGGCATGGTTGAACAGGCAATCTTGCTTCTCGTCCTGACAATAGACTGATACACCAGCGCTTAAAGTTATGGCCACGGGGAAATCTATCCCTTGGCTGCGGCGCTTCACCTCTTGCCTGAGCTTGTCGGCAAAATGCTTGGCACCCTCTTTGTCTGTGTCTTCCAGGATGATCACAAACTCCTCGCCCCCCCAGCGGCCAACAAAGTCTGTCTTACGAATGGCGTCGCTGAAGATCTTGGCCACCCGCTGCAACACATCGTCGCCCACCAGATGGCCATGTTTATCATTGACCGCCTTGAAGTGATCGATATCGAAGATACACACCGCAAGCGGGGTCTGCTGACGATTGCTACGGCTGATGGCCGCCGCCAGCTGGCGGTTGATGGCGCGGCGGTTGGCGACCTTAGTCAGGGGATCGGTATTGGCCTGGGACTTGTACTGCATCTCATCGCTGAGATCTTTGATCACCACGATGCTGTGCTTCTCATCCCCCACCCCATAGGTAGCGATAGAGATGCTAGCGGGAAACACGTCGCCGTTAAGCTTCTTGCCGTAGAAGATGGTGTTGCGCTGGGACATGGGCTGCACCCGGTCGGATTTTTGAAACTCGAGGCGCAGTTTCTTGTGCTTCTCCTTGGTGGCGCTAGGCACCAGGTCGTCGACATTGATCTTGTTGAGCGCCCGCTCGGAGAAGCCAAACAGGCGCATGGTCTCACGATTGGCGGAAATGATGGTGCCATGTTCGTTCACCGAGAAGATGGCATTGGGGGCGCAGCGGAAGATCACCTCGAGACCCTTGAGTTTGATCGCCAAGCGTTTATTCACATAACGGATAAAGCTAAACACTAAGATGCTCACCAACACCAGGGCGCAGAGGATCACCAGCAGCATATGATTCACCCGCTGATGGGCGCTGTCGGCCTGCTCGAATAGGCTGCTGGGGCTCTGGGCATGGCTGGAGAGTATGGCCTCTATCGCCTCGATGGCCGGGGTATCGTCGACCAGGACCACTTGGTCGATTTCCGCTATCGGCTGCTTCTCCTCCAGCATCTGCCTGAGCCTTGGCAGATTATGGCGATATTGGCTGACCACAGACTGGATCGCCCGCACCTCGGCGGTATGCTCGGGCGCTCGTTGCTGGTACTTCTGCAGCGAGTCTAATCCCAGCTCTATCTCGGCTTCCGCCCGTCTGAGATAGCTTAAATCCTGGCGGATCACCGCATTCTTAAAGTCGTGGATAAAGCCGCCATAACCCAGGGCCACCATAGCGTCGTTGAAATAGGCGGTCTTCTCCAGCGCCTCATAGGTGTGACGCTTCCAGTCACGCTGAGATTGATTGATGCTGGCCATCAAGATGGAGAAGGCGCCCACCAGAAAGACGACATATAAGATGGCCAGACTATAGATTTTGAACGGCTTAAATGGGTGGTGCATTCACTCTTCATCCTTTTGCCGAGCGGCCTGCGCTGACGAGCTCATGGGTAAGGGGCGACTTCAACCAAGTCCAGTTTACATCCAGCTATAGAGGTCTAAGTCAAATCGCTTACCCATGACCAAATGAAAAGTATAGCCTATACCAATCTAGCCTACTGAAATTACGCACAAAAGTTGTATCTTACCTTAGCTTAAAGGATGATCTAATCCAGCGCCGCGCGCTGCTGCCGCTCCAGGCGTTTGTGCATCAGGGCGATCAGTTTACCCACAAGTACTATGATCAAGGCGCCGGACAACACGGGGGAAACCAGAAAACTCCAATCCTGCCCGGTTAACATCACCAACAGTGGCGTGGCGCCCGCCGGTGGATGGGTCGTCTTGGTGAGCAGCATGCCGCTGACCGCGAGCCCGGTCGCGATCGCCAGGGTCAAGGGGCTCACCCCGACATAGTGAACGAAATAGAGGCCGATCGCGCAGGTCAGCAGATGACCGAAGATCACGTTCTTCGGCTGGGCCAGGGGGCTGTCTGGCACCCCAAACACCAATACCGCGGTGGCACCGAAAGGCACCATAAGCAGCACAATGTCCGACTGCAGGGTTTCTGCAAAGGATAACAGGCCGATGGCCAAGGCGGCGCCCAGGCCGGAGATTAACGCAAATGCCAGTTTATTCATCTTGATCTCTTAACTCCCTTATATAGACAAGCCTTATGTAGACGAATTTTATGTAGACAGGTCTGTCTACCCCGCAAGAGTAGACAACTTGGTCTACCGATGTCAAGATATAAAAAAAGCGAGGCTAAGATGACAGATAAGAGACAGTTACTAATCGATACCGCCCTCTCCCTCTTTACCGAGCGGGGCATCAATCTTGTGGGGATCAACGAGGTACTTAAGGTCTCCGGAGTCGCCAAGAAAACCCTGTATCATCACTTCAGCAGTAAGGAAGCCCTGATAGTGGCGGTGCTCGAAACCCGTCACCAGATCTTCATCCACTGGCTGGAGGAGCGCCTTACGCCAGCTCAGGACGATCTTGGCGTGATCGATGCGCTATTTAGCGCGCTGGATGACTGGTTTAACGACCGGGTACCTGAGCTGAGTCAGTTTCACGGCTGCCTGTTTATCAACTCCGCCATCGAATGTGGCGACTGCCGCTGTCAGGTATCGCGCTTCGCCAAGTTTCATAAACAGGCGGTTCGAGACTTGATTGGCAGGCGCCTTTCCCAGCCAAACGAAGCCCTGTTAGACCTTATCTGCCTGATGAAAGAAGGTGCCATCGTTTCGGCCATGGTGAGCCAGGATAAAGGCGCCGCCCTTCGCAGCCTGACCCTGCTGCAACGTCTTGCACCCAGCCTCATTTAAGGCAAAAAGAGTGTCAGGAAAAGATAGGTCTTGCGCTGGGCTTATGAGACAATCGCGCCATGAAAATTTATCGTAAATTACATAAGGCCCCCTTCAGGGTGCTGCGCATCAGTCGACGCCGCTTCGGTCTACGTTTAAAACGTGACATGTTGGTGCTCAAAGATGCCCTGGCCCAGGAGAAACAGGAGACCAAGGATATGCTGGTCGCCTATGGTCGTTACACCCGGAAGCAGGCCAGCAAGGAAGAGCTACGGCTGGCCAACCAGCAGCTGGCGGATCTGATCAAAGGCCTGGGCCTTGGGGTGTTTGCCGTGCTGCCCTTTGCCCCCATCACCATTCCTGTGGTAGTGAAACTGGGTAAGTTGGTCGGCGTCGAGGTGCTGCCCAGCTCCTTCAACAATCTCTCCGAACGCAAGGCCCAGCTGAGCCGTGAAGCCCGTGCCAATAAGCGCGCCCTGGACGCTGTCGAAAAAGCCAGCAATGAATGATGCGCCGCTTTCACCCCGAGGGGCTGACATGCTAATCTAAGTTGAATTTTGACCTCAACAAGATGATGCCCAATGACTCAACTACTCCTCTCTGGTTCCGAAGGGATCCCACTGACGCTACTCGCGGCAAATGACTATAACGATTGGCTAAACGGCCAGGATAAACCGGTTCAAAACTGGCTAGGCAGCACCCAATACAAGGGCAAGGGCCTCAGTCTGATCCCAGGCACTGACGGCAACCTCAGCCAGGTGCTCTATGTGAGCGATGACAAAGACTCCCACTGGGTGTGTGGCGATCTGGTGAACGAACTACCGGCCGGCCAATACCTGCTGGAGGCTGATGCCCAGACCTGTAAGCTGGCGGCCTTTAGCTGGGCCTTAGGTGCCTACAAGTTCGACCGTTATAAGGCCAATGACAAGGTCTACCCTCAGCTGGTGCTCCGCGATGCCGAGCTGGTTGAGCAGACACTCAAGATGGCGCGCTCTGTCTCTATCGTGCGCGATCTGGTCAACACCCCTGCCGCCGACATGATGCCTCAGCACCTGGGCGAGACCATGGAGTCACTGGCAAGCGAGTTTGGCGCCAAGGTCACTCAGATCGTCGGTGACGACCTGCTGACCCACAACTACCCTACTATCCACATGGTTGGCCGCGCCAGCCATAATGCGCCGCGCCTGATCGATCTCACCTGGGGCGATGAAGACGCGCCTAAGGTCACCCTGGTGGGTAAAGGGGTCTGTTTCGACTCGGGCGGACTGGATCTTAAGCCTGGCGCCGGCATGCGCCTGATGAAGAAAGATATGGGCGGCGCCGCTCATGTTATCGGCTTAGCCCATCAGATCATGGCCGCCGAGCTGCCGGTACGCCTGCGCGTATTGGTGCCAGCGGTGGAAAACGCCGTCTCGGCCAACGCCTTCCGCCCGGGTGATGTGATCACCACCCGCAAAGGCCTCACGGTTGAGATTGACAACACAGACGCCGAAGGCCGTCTGGTGCTGTGTGATGCCTTGGCCGAAGCCAACAGCGACAAGCCTGAGCTGCTGATTGATTTCGCCACCCTGACAGGCGCCATGCGCATCGCCCTGGGCACTGAGCTACCTGGCTTCTTCAGCAACGACGACGAAGTTGCCGCAGGCATCACGGCCTCTGGCCTGAGCGTTGAAGATCCCGTGTGGCGCATGCCACTGCACAAGCCTTACTTTGACCTGACCGGCAGCGATATCGCCGACTTAGCCAACTGTGGCAAGGTGCCCTTCGGCGGCGCCATCACGGCGGCCCTCTATCTGGAAGCCTTCGTCGATGAGGAGATCAGCTGGACTCACTTCGACGTCATGGCCTGGAATACCCGTAAACTACCGGGTCGCCCCATCGGCGGCGAAGCTTTCGGCATTCGCGCCGTGTTCGACTATCTGGCAAATCGCTTCGCCAAGTAACCACGGTTTAGTTAAACTTGAGTTAGACGATAAAAAAGTCAGGCGATAAAAAAAGCCCAAGTGTTTAATCACTTGGGCTTTTTATTAGGCAAGATACCTAATCGCTTATTCTTCTACGCCTTTGCTGCGTAGGAACTCATCATAAGTACCCTTAAAGTCGTTCACGCCCTGTGGGGTGATCTCTATGATGCGGGTGGCCAGTGACGATACGAAGGCGCGGTCGTGACTGACGAAGATCAAGGTGCCTTCATACATCTCCAGCGCGTTGTTGAGCGACTCAATAGATTCCATATCCAAGTGGTTGGTCGGCTCATCCATCACCAAAATGTTAGGTTTTTGCATGATCAGCTTACCAAACAGCATACGGCCCTTCTCACCACCTGAGAGTACACGTACCGACTTTTTGATGTCGTCAGAGCTGAACAGCATACGACCAAGGTAACCACGCACGCTCTGATCGTCATCTTCTGGTTTACGCCACTGACTCATCCAGTCAAACAGTGTCATGTCGTTTTCGAAATCCGATTCATGATCCTGCGCGTAGTAGCCGATGGCCGAGTTTTCAGACCACTGAATGGTACCTGTATCTTGCGGGATATCGTGGATCAGAGTACGCAGCATGGTGGTCTTACCCACACCGTTCTCACCCAGTACCGCGATGCGCTCGCCCACTTCGGCGATCAGGTTAAAGTCTTTGAACAATGGACCGTCGTCATAACCCTTAGACAGCTCCTCAACCACCAAGGCGTTACGGAACAGCTTCTTCTCCTGCTCGAAACGGATGAAGGGGTTGACGCGGCTTGAGGCCTTAACCTCTTCCAGCTTGATCTTCTCAATCTGCTTGGCACGAGAGGTTGCCTGCTTCGCCTTAGAGGCGTTGGCCGAGAAGCGCGCCACGAAGCCTTGTAGCTCGGCGATCTGCGCCTTCTTCTTGGCGTTATCAGACAGTAGACGCTCACGCGCCTGGCTCGCTGCCGTCATGTATTCATCATAGTTACCTGGATAAACACGCAGCTCACCATAGTCGAGATCCGCCATATGGGTACAGACAGAGTTGAGGAAGTATCTGTCGTGCGAGATGATGATCATTGTGCTGTTACGCTGGTTAAGCATCTCTTGCAGCCAGCGGATGGTGTCGATATCCAAGTTGTTGGTGGGTTCGTCGAGCAACAGTACATCTGGGTCGCTAAACAGCGCCTGGGCCAGCAGCACACGCAGCTTGAAGCCTGGAGCGATTTCGCTCATCAGGCCGAAGTGTTGCTCCAGTGGAATACCCACCCCCAGCAGCAGCTCGCCGGCGCGGCTTTCTGCGGTGTAACCGTCCATCTCGGCAAATTCCATCTCCAGCTCGGCCACCTTGATGCCATCTTCTTCGCTCATCTCAGGTAGCGAATAGATGCGGTCACGTTCTTGTTTCACCTTCCACAGCTCGGTGTGGCCCATGATCACGGTATCGACCACGTTAAACTCTTCGTAACCAAACTGGTTCTGGCTCAACTTACCCAGACGCTCGTTCACGTCCAGAGAGACGTTGCCCGATGTTGGCTCGAGTTCGCCGCCGAGGATCTTCATGAAGGTTGATTTACCACAACCGTTGGCACCGATAAGGCCGTAACGGTTACCGCCGCCAAATTTTACTGAGATGTTTTCAAACAGCGGCTTAGAGCCAAACTGCATGGTGATATTAGCTGTCGTGATCAATGTGAAATTCCGAAAATAGTAGTTAAGCGAAGTGACGCCTGTTTGAGTCTAGTAGCTTACTCAACAAACACCCTATCGGCTGCCGATGACAAGCTGATGAAAAACTGCGCTAAAGGGATATTTTAAAGCGCGCTACTATAGCCACTTTGGGGGATTTTAGCAACTTAAGCGGGCGATTTTCAGCCGCTTTTCCGCTTCGTCTCTCTGCCGTCTTTAATGGCCCAGGGCGAGCGCGTTATCTATGGCAAGTGGACTCAGCTTATCGGCTGGCGTAAAGCCAAACACCTGACCATAAAAGGATAATTCGGCGTTAAGCGCGGCGATGCGATTCAATGGCTTCTGCACTCCGTGGCCCTCATCGTCAAATTGCAGATAGGCCACGGGCACGCCCCGGCGTTTCAGCGCGGCGTAGATGGCCTCGGACTGCCTCGCGGGCACGATAGGATCCTTGGCCCCCTGCACCAGCAGCAGCGGCGCCTTGAGATCGTCTAAGTGATACAGTGGCGAGCGCTGACGGTAGAGGGGCGAGTTAGGTTTGAGCTCGCCGACCAAGTGATGCAGGTAGCCTTGCTCAAACTTATGGGTCTCCCGGTCAAGGGCCTCGAGATCGCTGATCCCCGAGTAGACCACACCGGCCTTGAAGGTATGATAGAAGGCCATCGCCGAGAGCACGCTGAAGCCGCCAGCGCTCATGCCGCGAATGGCCACCTTGTCGGCATCGACCCAGCCCTTGTCCATCACATAATCGGCGGCCTCGATGGCATCTTCCACCTCGGCCCTACCCCACAAACCATAGAGACTCTGACGATAGTCACGGCCAAAGCCTGAGCTACCACTGTAATTGACATCCAGCACGGCAAAGCCGCGGCTGGTCCAAAACTGGATGTCCCGGCGAAAATTCAGACTGGCCCGCCAGGTGGGGCCGCCATGCAACATGACGATAAGCGGCGGGCGTTGGTCGTCCGGCGCGATATAATCTGGGTTCATGGGGCCGTAGAAGTAGCCATAAACCGGCAGCCCACTGATGTCGGAGGTGAACTGGATAGGCTCGGCACGTGAAATATAGCGTGGGTCAAGGGGCGTCACCCGGGGCGCATATACCCACTCGACACCCCGACCCCGAATGCGATAGATCCCCTTCTCCGGTGTTACCTTACTGCCGATGAAATAGACACCGTCCGGCCCTTTAACCACCTGTTTAATCTCGGCAAACTCGGCGGCAATCGACTCACTGATCCCAAGCTGGGTATGCAGTCGTAGCAAATATGTCCTGCCCTCTGTCTGCACGCTGGCGATCAGTTGCTCCTCTGACTCGAAGGCATAGCTGTGGTTGCCCAGCAACCAGTCGGGCCGGGCAAATTCACCCGCCAATTCGAGCACAGGCAGGGCATCGCCCTCAGGCGTGATGCGATAGAGGTTCCACCAGTTGTTAAAATCAGCCACCACATAGAGCTCACCGCCGGGGCTGTAGAGCGGCTGAGTGATGGCGCCTTTAAGATTAGCCAGCAAGCGTCTTGGGTTGTTGATGCCGCCCTTGGGATCGAGATCGGCAACCCAGAGCTCAGTGTTGTCCCAGGGCATATTAGGTTGCTGCCAGCTTATCCAGGCCAGCTGGCGATTATCCGGTGAGACACGGGGCGCGGCGTAAAAATCACTACCGCTGACCAGGGTCTCACCTTCGTTTTCAAAATTGAGGTTTAACGCCACTATACTGGCGGTGGGTTCGCCAGCCAGGCGGTGATCTTCGCGCACACAGATGATGCGCGAACCTTTAGGGTAAGAGACGCAGTCGGCGTGACGCGTATCTGCTGGCGTTAGTGCCACGGGCGCCTGATTGGGGGCGATACGATAGAGGCGCTGATCGTCACTTTTCACCGCAAACAGGCTGTTACCTATGGCCAGCACGGGGGCGCCGCCATACTCGTGCACCCGGCTCTTCACATCGAATTCGGGATCTATGATGCTCGCCACCTCACCCTTTGGCGTGAGCTTATTCACCCCCACCTTGCCGCCGCGACCTGCATCGGCCTGGGTGAAATAGAGTCCACCCTCCATGGGCCTGAGTACGCCGAAGCTGTCCGAGGGGGCGTAGACCTGCTTGGCAGATAGAACCGAGTGCCAGCTGCCGTAATCGGCGATCAAACGGCCGCTACGCTTATCTCGGGGCTGTTCGGGAGACTCGACCTGAAAAAGGCGCATCGAAAGCACGGCGGCTACGGCCACCATGATCAGCACCAGAGTCAGGTTTTTGAACCGTCGCGCCATAGTCTTATTTCACTTGAATTTATGCCAAAAGAATAACTTACGTCGCAACCACAGGAGAGTGAGCCTCTGCTTCTCACCGCTAAGACCGAAGTAGATACAGAGCCAGGGGGAGATCAGAATATACCAGGGTAAGAAGCTGGCCGTAGACTGGGTTATCAGCAGAAAGAAGAAACCAGCATAGATCACCACCACCCCAAGGACACCCACAATTAGCATCAGCGTCTTGGTTGCTTGTTCAAACCATATCATCTTTCTTTTATTACTCATAAGGTTATACCAATCGTGGTAAATAACTGATCATGCTAGCTTGTTAAAACCTCCGATAACGGCGTTACGCTTTTTGATTGTAGAATACCTACTTATCGAAAAATCCTGCCTTGTTCTCGACCGTTTTTCCCGCGCTATTTATGATCACTTACCTACCGTGATTGGTATTAGGGAAGGTACGAACAAGTCGTCGCACAGCTCTGGCTTTGATAGCAGCGACAGTTCAAGGCATTCAACTGAGGGCATGCCGAGGCCTGCTGAAGTTGAATAACGCCGAAATGGTGTTGCTATCAAAGCCCCGCAGGGCGAGGCTTACAGCGGTATTTTCTGCGTTACAGTTCTTGCGAAGGACTAGGGCCATTCGCTGCAAACTGTGCCTTGCATCTATCCACTTTAAGCACACGCAGAGCAAGCACGGGACTTATTCGCACCTTCCTTAGATTACATCAAGTGGCACGCCTTAGCACATAGCACCTTTACCAAGGATAGGCGTCGCCATAAAAAAACGGGCACTGGGCCCGTTTCGCACAACCATAATGAACGACTTAGATGCGGATACCGCCGTCTATTTCGAACACGCGACCGTTTACATAGTCGTTTTCGATGATGAACTTAACGGTAGAGGCGATTTCGCTTGCCTGGCCCAGACGTCCAACTGGCACCATCTTCTCCAGACGCTCAAGTGCCTCAGGCTTCATGGCCGCCGTCATCTCAGTCTCGATAACACCCGGCGCCACCGCGGCGCTACGGATATTGTAGCGTGCCAGCTCTTTGGCCCAGCCCACAGACATAGCTGCAACGCCCGCCTTAGAGGCCGCGTAGTTGGTCTGGCCAATGTTACCCGCCTTCGCCAGGCTAGAGATGTTAACGATAACACCCTGCTGCTTAGAAGTGATCATCGCCGCTGCGGCTTCGCGTCCGCAGAGGAAAGAGCCCGTCAGGTTAACATTGATCACCGCCTGGAACTGCGCCAGCGACATGCGATCTGTTACCTCACCCTCTTTGGCCTTCACCAGCATGCCGTCGAGCAGAATCCCCGCGTTGTTAACCAGCACGTTAACCTGGCCGAAATCTTCGAGGATATAACCGAAACCGGCAACCACATCTTCTTCATCGGTAATGTCGAAGGCGTAACCTTGCACCTCAGTGGTATCGCCGATGTCGGCACAGGCGCGCTCTAGCTTCTCCTGATCCACATCGATAAGTGCCAGCTTGGCACCCGCAGCGGCAAGTTCTTGGGCCATCGCAAAACCTAAACCACCGGCACCACCTGTGATGACAACAACCTTATCTTTTAAATCCATCAACTTACCCTTTTTTATTAAACTGCTCAAAAATACTGGAGAAATCACGCTTACCATTGCCCTGACGGGCATGATTCACGTACAGGCTACGGGCCAAGGCGCCCATTGGGGTGCTCGAGTTAGAGAGCAAGGCCGCCTCCTGGGACAGACCTAAGTCTTTCACCATAAGATCAACCATGAATCCACCCTGGTAACCATTTGATGATGGCACGTTTTCCATCACATCTGGACAAGGATTATATTTATCTAGCGTCCAATTACCACCACTACTGACCTTCATGATCTCAGAGAGCACCTTAGGGTCCAGTCCATGGTCGATCCCCATCTGAATCGACTCGCTGGTGCCGACCATGAGTACAGACAAGAGCATGTTGTTACAGATCTTGGCTACCTGACCGGCGCCCGGGCCGCCTGCGTGGAAGATATTGGCGCCCATAACATTCAGCACGCCTTGGGCCTGCTCGAAGGCGGTATCGCTGCCGCCACAGATGAAGGTCAGGGTACCAGCCGCCGCACCGGCTGTGCCGCCCGATACTGGCGCATCGATAAACTCGAGTCCCTTGGCCTTGGCCTGCTCGGCGACAAAACGCGCGCTCTCGGCGTCTATGGTAGAACAGTCGATTAGCAGGGTGCCGTCGGCTACCACATCTATGATGCCTTTGTTCTGCTCATCTCCCAGATAGAGACTGCGCACATGCTTGCCCGCAGGCAACATGGTGATCACCACATCGGCCGCCGCCGCTGCCGCGCAGGCACTCGGCGCCTGCATGGCGCCCTCCTCAACCACATGGCTCAGGGCCGCCTGAGAGAGGTCGAAGGCCTTAACCGTGTAGCCAGCCTTCACCAGGTTGACCGCCATCGGGCCCCCCATGTTACCTAATCCGATAAATGCAACTGTATTCATGTTTTGCTCCTTTTCCTCAGGCTTTGCCTGAAAAATTATTGGCCTAAGGTACGCAGTGGATCGTTTTGCGGATCCCATGGCGAGGTCATCAGTGACTTGACCATCTCTTGTGGAACGGCTTCGACGGTGTCATACAGCCACTGGGGCTGACGGTCCTTATCGATAAGCAGTGCCCTCACCCCTTCGGCAAAGTCACCGATTGAGCAGCAGTTACAGCTCAGTCCCAACTCCAACTGGAAGACCTGACTCAGGCTCAGCTCAGTGCCAAGTAGCGACTGCTGATACACCAGATGCAGACTCAGCGGGCTGCCGGCCAGCATGGTGCTTAGGGCGCGTGAAAGCCAAGGCTCGGCGTCTTCAACCGCCTTCACTCTGGTCATTATCTCATTGAGTTCACCGTCCATCAGGGCATCGATCTCGGCTTGATGCTGCTCGAGGATACTCTCCCCCATCGGCTGGGCGCAGCGGCTCGACATCGCCTCAAGCAGCGCGTTGAGCTTGCCGTGATTGGCGCAAACATCGCTCTCCCAGTCGATGCTTGAAAGCGCATCGAACAGCGGCTGCTTGTCACTTGAATTCAGGTAGTGATTACCCAGGCCAACATAGAAGGCGTCGGCGCCATCCATATTATAGGCGGTCATGCCCAGGAAACGGCCCATATGGCCAGGCATACGGTTGAGAAAGTAACTGCCGCCCACATCGGGATAGAGGCCTATGGTCACCTCTGGCATGGCGATACGAGAACGCTCGGTCACCACGCGGTGACTGGCACCGGCCATCAGGCCGAGACCGCCGCCCATGACTATGCCATCACCCCACACAAGCACTGGCTTGTCGAAGGTATGCAGCAGATGATCGAGGAAATACTCTCGGGTAAAGAAGTCCTGAGTCACCTCGGGGATCTCGCCCGGCAGCTCACGGGCAGCCTGATAGAGGGCGCGTACATCGCCGCCGGCGCAGAAGGCCTTCTCACCCGCACCGTCAAGGACCACCATGGCGATGGCGTCATCGTCGGCCCAGGCTGTGAGCTGAGTAGTCAGCGCGCGCACCATCTCCATGTTGAGGGCGTTAAGTGCCTTCTCCATGTTGAGGGTGGCCACGCCCACCAGCTTACCCGATAAGGTCCCTAAGGTCTGAAAGACCACACTATTAGTCTGCTCAGTCATTAGCGGTTCTTCCAGTTTGCTTTGCGCTTCTCCAGGAAGGCATTAACCCCTTCGGCCTGATCTTCGGTATCGAACAGGCCCACAAACAGCTCACGCTCTAGTGGCAGCGCCTGAGTGCGCGGCATGGCGCGGCCCGATTGGATCAGCTGCTTACACACGGTCACGCTGCTTGGGCTCTGGTTAGCCACCTTCTCGGCCAGCGCCATGGCGGTATCAAGGGCTGCTCCCTTGTCGACTACCTCTTCGATGAGACCAATACTCAGCGCCTTGTCGGCGCCTACACGCTCGCCGCAGAGGATCATGCGCTTGGCCCAGCCTTCGCCCACCAGGGCCGTCAGGTTCTGGGTACCGCCGGCACATGGCAGCAGGCCGACGGTGGCTTCTGGCAGTGCCATCACGGCCTGAGCCTCGGCGATACGGATATCACAGGCCAGTGCAACTTCCAGGCCACCGCCCATGGCGTAGCCGTTGATGGCGGCGATAGAGACGCCGCGGAAACCACTCAAGGCCTCGAAGGCCTCACCGAAATGCTTCGCCATGGTGGCAGCGTTACCCTTGTCGCCGTCGGCAAACAGCTTGAGATCGGCGCCGGCGCTGAAAAATTTCTCGCCTTCGCCGGTCAGTACCAGGGCGTAGATCTCCTTGTTCGCGTTCAGCTCAGTCACCTTCTGCTTAAGCAGCGCCAGGCTGTCGGCCGTCCAGGTGTTAGCCGGTGGGTTGTTCATGGTCAGTACGGCGGTATGGCCGATGATCTGTTCAACTATCGCTGTCATCTCTCTTCTCCCTGACTATAAGATTTGGCTGGCGTTTTCGTCGAGTAGACGACGGGCAATGATGAGACGCATGATCTCGTTGGTGCCCTCTAGGATCTGGTGCACGCGCACGTCGCGGAAATGACGCTCCAGCGGATATTCGCGGATATAGCCATAGCCGCCGTGTAGCTGCAGCGCGCTGTCACACACGTTAAAGCCCACGTCGGTGGCAAAGCGTTTCGCCATGGCGCAGTAGGCGGTCGCCTCTGGGTCGCCAGAGTCGAGTTTAAAGGCAGCTAGGCGCACCATCTGACGGGCGGCGACCAATTCTGTCGCCATGTCGGCCAGTTTGAATTGCAGCGCCTGGAAGGCGGCGATTGGCTTACCAAACTGCTGACGCTCGTTCATATATTGCTGGGCGCGCTCCAGCGCCGCCTGGGCTGTACCCACAGAGCAGGTGGCGATGTTGATACGACCGCCGTCTAGGCCCTTCATGGCGAAAGTAAAGCCCTGGCCCTCTTCACCCAGTAGGTTAGTCACAGGCACACGCACCTTGTCGAAGGTGATCTCGCGGGTCGGCTGGGCGTTCCAGCCCATCTTATCCTCCGCCTTACCGTAGGTGATCCCTGCGGCATCGGCCGGAATGGCGATGGCCGAGATCCCCTTAGGACCGGCGTCGCCGGTGCGGCACATGACGACCAATAGCTCGGTAGAGCCTGCGCCCGAGATAAACATCTTGGCGCCTGAGATCACATACTCATCGCCTTCACGTACCGCCTTGGTCTTGAGTGACGCCGCGTCACTACCCGCACCCGACTCAGTCAGACAGTATGAGGCCAGCTTGTTACCTGTGGTCAGCGCCTCAGACCATTCGTCGCGCAGGGTCTGAGAACCGAAGCTTGTCACCATCCAGGTGGCCATGTTGTGAATGGTCAGCATGGCGGTTGTCGCGGTACAGCCCATGGCGAGCTGCTCGAAAATAATGGATGAATCCAGACGTGACAGGCCCATGCCACCTTCCGACTCGGGCGAGTAGAGCGAGCAGAAACCCAGCTCACCGGCTTTTTGGATCACGTCTTTAGGAAAATGATGTTCTTCGTCCCACTTGGCGGCAAAGGGTGCCAGCTCTTCCTGGGCGAATTGGGTAGCCAGTTCGGCGAACTGACGCTGGTCTTCATTCAGATTAAAATCCATCTGATCTCTCCTTTCGCGCCTTTGTATTTGCCTTGGGCCTTTTTATTTGGCTCCAGTACCCGGCTTATTTATGGCGGCGCTTAACTTATTGAAGGCTAGTAATGATAAAAGCGATTCGGCCCCGGCCTTATCGCTTTTACCTTGCAAGGTCTCTTGCTATCCCTTATTTCAGGGCAATCGTCATGTTAGGCGCATGGTGCTCCGCCTCGACGATATCTGTCTCGAACCAACGAGCGGTAATAGTCTTGGTCTCTGTGTAGAAGCGCACCGCCTGCTTACCATAGGCGTGTTGATCGCCGTAGAAGCTGCCCTTCCAACCTGTGAACGAGAAGAATGGCAGTGGCACAGGAATAGGCACGTTGATCCCTACCTGACCCACTTCGATGTTGTGTTGATACTTACGGGCCGCGGCGCCGCAAGCGGTGAAGATAGAGGTACCGTTACCATATGGGCTGTTGTTGACCAGCTCGATCGCCTCTTCCAGCGACTCGACTTCCATGCAGCAGAGTACAGGGCCGAAGATCTCTTCCTTGTAGATGCTCATGTCGGTGGTCACATTGGTAAACATGGTTGGGCCAACCCAGTTGCCATTTTCATAGCCTTCGACGGTGAAATCGCTACCGTCCAGCAGACACTCGGCGCCCTCTTCCTTACCCTGGGCAATCAACTTAAGCACACGCTCCTTGGCGGCCGGGCTGATAACTGGGCCATAGGCCGCGTCTTTATCGTCCCATACGCCGGGTCTAACCTTGGCGATGGCGTCACGCAGCTCAGGGATCCACTTCTTGGCTTCACCGACAAATACCGCTACCGACAGGGCCATACAGCGCTGACCGGCCGCGCCCACAGAGGCGCCCACCAGGTTGTTGATCACCTGCTGCTTGTTGGCATCCGGCATGATGACGCAGTGGTTCTTGGCGCCAGCAAAGGCCTGAACGCGCTTGAGGTTGTCGGTACCTGTCTTATAGATGTACTGACCCACGCCCACAGAGCCGACGAAAGAGATCGCCTTGATATCCTGATGGCTAAGCAGCACGTCTACCGCCGTCTTGTCGCCATGTACCAGCTGCAGTACGCCCTTAGGCGCGCCGGCTTCTTCGAACAGCTCAACCAGACGCTGTGGCGTCAGCGGATCTTGCTCAGATGGCTTAAGCACGAAGGTGTTACCACAGGCGATCGCCAATGGGAACATCCACAGTGGGATCATCGCAGGGAAGTTAAACGGCGTAATACCGGCGCACACCCCCAGCGGTTGGGTATAGCTATAGGTGTCTATGCTGCGGGCCACGTTTTCAACGGTTTCACCCATGATCAGGCTGGCGATATTACAGGCATGCTCTGCCACCTCGATACCGCGCCATACATCGCCCTTGGCATCTTCGAAGGTCTTACCGGTTTCCTGGGCCAGGATGGTGGCAATCTCATCGTGATGCAGCTTTAATAGGTGCTGGTAACGGAACATGACGCGCGCACGCTCAGACACAGGCACCTCTTTCCAGGTAGCAAAGGCTTGCTTGGCGCTGGCGATCGCGGTTTCAACTTCTTCTACCGTAGCGGCGTTGATGGTGGCAATCACCTCGTTGTTCGCCGGATTGGTGACAGAGATCTGTTGCTGGCCGCTACCTAAAATAAACTGACCGTCGATGTAATGTTTTACTTGAGTTGTCATATCGCTTTCCTAAATACGTCTAACAGGCCTGGGCGTCTGCCACTACCTGATGATCTGCTATGTAAGTGACAGCAAAAAACTCACATAATCATGGGTGAATGCATAGGCTCGCGTGGCGAGCCTAAATAAGGGAATTACACTTCGATAGCCATGGCCGTGGCTTCACCACCGCCGATACAGAGCGAGGCTACACCGCGCTTAAGACCTCTGGCCTTCAGGGCGTGGATAAGCGTCACCAGTACGCGGGCACCCGAGCAGCCGATAGGATGGCCAAGTGCACAGGCGCCGCCATTGACGTTGACCTTAGCCTCATCCAGGCCAAGTTCAGAGATGGCAAGCATGGTGACCATGGCGAAGGCTTCGTTGATCTCAAACAGATCCACATCATCTTTCGACCAGTTCACCTTATCCAGCAGCTTGTTCATGGCACCCACTGGCGCAGTAGTGAACATAGAAGGCTCTTGTGAATGGGTAGTATGGCCCTTGATAGTGGCCAGTACTTCTAGACCGCGCTTGCTCGCCTCGTCTGCACTCATCAGCATCAGCACCGCTGCGCCATCTGAGATAGAGCTTGAGTTGGCAGCTGTGATGGTGCCATCTTTGGCAAAAGCGGGACGCAGAGTTGGGATCTTCTCGGGTCTGGCGTTACCTGGCTGCTCGTCGGTATCGACAACAAGATCGCCTTTACGGCTGGCCACGGTAACCGGCACTATCTCGTCCTTGAAGGCGCCAGACTCGATGGCGGCGTTAGCTTTTTGCAGCGAGCTCAGGGCGAAGTTGTCCATCGCCTCACGGGTAATACCAAAATCATCGGCCGTCTTCTGGGCAAAGGTGCCCATGGCGCCGCCTGTGTAAGCATCTTCCAGACCATCGAGGAACATGTGATCCAGCACCTTGCCATGACCCATGCGCATGCCGCCGCGCGCCTTATCTAACAGGTAAGGCGCCTGGCTCATGCTCTCCATTCCACCGGCGATCACGACATCGGCGCTACCGGCCTTGATCAGGTCGTGAGCCAGCATGACTGTCTTCATGCCTGAACCACACACCTTGTTGACTGTGGTCGCGCCTACAGACAGGGGAAGATCCGCACCTAAGGTTGCCTGACGCGCCGGCGCCTGACCCAGGCCTGCCGGTAATACGCAGCCCATCAAGACTTCGTTGACATCGCCGCCCTGAACACCGGCGGCGTCCATGAGTCCCTTGATCGCCGTGGCGGCGAGTGTCGGTGACGGCACGCTGGAAAGGGATCCCTGGAATCCGCCCATTGGGGTGCGTTTTGCCGCGACAATCACGATTTCTTGGTTAGTTTGCTCTGTACTCATCTTCCGCTCCATTCAAGGTACTTATGCGCTTACATCACACGTTTCCCCTTGGGAAGCGTGATCATGTTCAAATAATATCACTGTGACGTTTACGCGAACGTAAAGCAAGTATTAACTGGTCGAATTTCACTAACTTTAGTCTAATGTCTTGTCAGGCTGAATTTACAGCTTGGCGACAAGATGCTGTTTTTGGTGGTGTGCGCAACAAGGGGAATAGGCTAGCCTGCTGCAGCAAAACATGAGTAAAGCGATTAAAAACAATAAGTAATGGATAGAAAAGGCAAGATGAAGCACTTTTTAGCAAGACATAAGTGACTATTTACTGGTAAAAATAAGGTTAAAAATATAAGGCTATCAGCCTACTAGTTTCACATGGACGGGACGACTTATGACTCCAATACCTAAGACATCAGTACCTAAGACATCAGTACCTACAACACCAGAACCAATAAGAACAAATACCCCTACAGCCCTGGGAAAATGCCTTTCCCTCTGCGTCTGCCTGCTGATGACCCTCACCCAGGCATGGGCCGAGATGCCAGCTAACGCAGACGTCACAGCAAGTGGCAGTGCCATCATCGCGGGATACGAATATAGCCATGACTCGCGCGAGTTTAAGGCGCCAAGGCGCTACATGGTCTCCCTGCCCGAAGGCTACCATGGCAACACGCGGCACTACCCCGTGCTCTATGTGGTGGATGCCGACTTTCAATTTCAACATGTATCGTCCCTGGCACTGCATCTGGCGCGCATGGGCAAAATAGCGCCCATGATAGTGGTGGGCATCGCCAATCAAGGCCAGAGCGATTATCTCTACGCCACCACCTGGAAGAGCGACGAGGGCGAGGCCTTTGGCGGCGCAGACACCTTCTATCGCTATCTGACCAAGGAGCTAGTGCCCACTATTGACAAGCAGTTTCGCACTAATCCCCACAAGGCGCTGGCCGGCTACTCGCTGGGCGGCCTCTTCACCCTCTATGCCATGACACAAGTAAACAGCCCCTTCGATGCCTATCTGGCCATGAGTCCGAGCGTTTGGTATGACAAGATGCACTATATCGAGTTACTCAAGCAGCGCTTGCAGAAAGCGTCCATCGAGGCGCCGCTGTTCTTGACCCTGGCTAATGAGCAGGAGATGGGGGTCGATGAACTGGTGAGTTCACTCAAAGGCTATGACGAGCAAAAGATCCACTGGCAGTTTAAGCAGTACCCGAGCGAAAATCACTTCACCACCGCCCTGCCCGCACTCAATGACGGCCTGCTGTTTTTATCACCCGATTACAGCCTGGATGGCAGTGATATGCTGGCCCTTGGCGACTACCGCGCCGTGCTGGATTATTTTGCCAAGCGCAAGGCAAACTGGGCCGGCTTTCACATCGAGTGGCTGCAGGCCTATCAGTTTGGCAAGTATCTGTTCTGGTCAAAGCAACTCGATAAACTCGATGGGATCTTAGCGGCGGTAAAGCAGGAATTTCCCGACTCGCTCACCATAGTGACAGTGCAGGTGGCCAAGGGCTTTAACGTTAAGGGCGACGGTGCGCGGGCCAAGGCCCTGCTGGACAGTGTTGCTAAAGAGGGCGAAGCCTCACCCTACTGGCACAGGGAGATGAGTCTCTATTACCAATCTCAAGGAGATGAGGCAAACGCGCAGCGGCACCAACAAAAAGCCTTGGCGCTGGCTGAGCAGTATCGCCTCAACACCTGGGAGTTATGGGAGCTGCAATAGTGGCTTTGCCTTTAAACTAGAGACATAAGGCTCACACCATCAAACAGCAGTGGCTGACCGAAACCGCGCAGCCCTGCCTTGGTGGCGATAACGGCATCCTCTTCACCACAGAGGATCAGCGGATACTCGGCCAGAGAAGCGGCCTCAAGCAGGCAAGCTGCCCTGACGCTGAGTGCTACGCCGCCATCGCTCAGATCGCTATGGGGCAGAAATTGATAGGGCAGCAGCCCCATACCATTCAAATCGCTCAGCCCCAGATGATTCTCATCGCCGCACAGGGGAGCACAGGCGATGCTTGGCGTCATCACCATGGCGCCGGCGCTGAGCCCGATTAAGATCCCGCCGCGATTGAGATATTCGGCAAACTCCGCCATCAGGCCGCGTTTCTGCACCTGAGCCAGAAATTGAAAGGTATCGCCGCCGGCAAGGTGAATCGCCTGACAATTGAGTAATCTATCCAGCCCCATCTGGGTATAGCCCTGCTCGAGATCCAGATAATGGCTAAGCGCCATGCCTAAGCGGGCATACTGCGCCTGAGCCCCAAGGTAGTAGCTTTGCTCCGGCTCATGGCCCGAGGCCAGATAACCCAGGCTAGTGCTCTTATTAGCACCTTGGTTGAGCACAGAGGGACCAAGAACAGAGGGACCGAGCACAGAGGTTATCGCCGCCTGGCTTGCCGCGCTGTTAAGATCGCTGATCAGCACCATAGTCACAGTTTCGTCTCCTTGTGAGGCTTGCCTTCCCAAGCAAATGTTCTGCTTAATTCTCAAAAAAGGCCTAGTTAAGTATTTGTCTTAGCCTTGATACTGACGCTTGATTGCCACCACCTCGACCTTATAACTCTCATACCAGGCCTCGCGGCCAAGTTGCTGGGCGATTCTATGTTCGCTGTCTTGTTTCCAGGCCAGAATATCGGCCTCGCTGCGCCAGTAGGAGATGGCAATCTCCTGCTCACCTTCGGTAACGGCAACGAAGTCCTGGCAGTGGTACTTATCCATCGCCAACTGCCGCATCTTGGCGGCCATCTCGGCATATCTAGTATCTAAAGTGGCCACCTTGGCCCGAAAAATCACGGCAAACATCTTGCTTCCTCAAGAGGTTAAATTGGAAAGATTGTGGTCTTTACAGCTGCTGGAATTGACGCGCCATTGCCTGGATCTGCTTGAGCCCCAGGCCATGCTGGTTACGCTCGGCGCACAGCGCCTGATGCGCCGCATCCTGCGGGTCGCCAATCAGCAAAATACGCACCTGATAGCCCATCGCCTTGGCGGCGGCCTCATAGGCCATAAACTCCCAGTGGGCCATGTTGGTGTTATCGCAGATCACCACGGGCTCCTGGCGCGACAAGGCCTGAATGAAACCGGTTAGGTTAAGCTGATGATACTCAGACAACTTACTGGCATCGAAGCGATACTCGCCCGCGATGATGAAACGATCGTCGGTAGAGAAATAGCCGCGACGACGAATCGCGTCACCGTCGGGGCGAGCGGTAATGAAGCCATCGACCCAGTGACTCTTACCGCTCCCCGGCAGGCCGCGCATGATGATCGCCAGCCGGCTGTTGAGACTGTCCGCCGCAGTTGCAGCGTCTTGTGTCAGCGCTTCTGCCCCGAGGTCACCGAGGTCACACTCAAAATGGCTCACGCCTTGACCTCAAACCTTAACTCACGCCTTAATTCATGCCTTAACTTACACATTAGCGGCGCCAGATAAGGGCTGATCGCCAATCACCTCGCCTGCGAGGATCTGCTCCACCAGTTGCGGCACTATCTCGCTGGCCTTGCCTTGCAGGTGATACTGGAACTGGCTGTGGCGATCCGCTGGCACCAGGTTAACCTCTACCGTCTGGGCGCCATGATGATTGGCGGTGTCGACGAAGCCCGCCGCCGGATAGACTGTGCCCGAGGTGCCGATGGCGATAAAGAGATCGCAGGTATCCAGCGCATGCTGTATGCGATCTAAGCCTATGGGCATCTCGCCAAACCAAACTACGTGGGGGCGCAAGCGCTGGGCGGGAATGCAGCAGGTACAGGTATGGTTGACCCCAAAGTGATCGGTCAACAGAAAGGTCTGATGAGAGCGCGGGCAGCGTCCCTTGGTCAGTTCACCATGCATATGCAGCAGACGACGAGAACCTGCACGTTCATGCAGGTCGTCGATATTTTGCGTTACCACCAACAGCTGGCCATCGAACTCCTGCTCGAGCCTCGCCAGCGCCATATGGGCGGCATTGGGTTCTATCTTGCCATTGTGAAGCTGTTGCCAGCGCTCGTTATAGAAGCGCTCCACCATTTCCGGGTCGCGGGCGTAACCTTCGGGCGTCGCCACGTCCTCGATTTTATGCTCTTCCCAAAGCCCATCTTGATCCCTAAAGGTTCTCAAACCAGATTCCGCTGAGATCCCCGCCCCAGTTAACACTACGATCTGCCGATACATCCCTCTTCCTTATTTTTATGCTTTTGCGGGTCGCTATCGCCCACAGGATACAGGTTGACCAGATTTCATCCTGCCAGAGTTGCCGCCGTTAGGCTATTAGGCATTAGTCTCAATAACATTACAAAAAGTACGCGTTAAATTCAGCCTAAATCACACAGGTAGGGCCAATTTAGAACAAATTTCTGCCGATGCGAACAATATGCAAGATCAAAGGTTTAAGTTTTCAAATTCACCCCCTATAATGGTTCTCAACATCAACTACTGAACCACTATTGGCATTGCTAATGGTTCTTCAATCCAGAGATTAATAATGACAGATGGAAATCAAGCGCTAAAGAAAGCGGGATTAAAGGTCACCTTACCACGAGTCAAGATCCTCGAGCTGATGCAGGAGCCCGAAAACCAGCATATCAGTGCAGAAGAACTATATAAGAAATTGCTCGATATTGGCGAAGAGATTGGACTGGCCACGGTATACCGTGTACTGAACCAGTTCGATGACGCGGGTATCGTCACCCGTCACCATTTCGAAAGCGGCAAGGCGGTATTTGAGCTGGCCTCGACCCACCATCATGATCATCTGGTGTGCCTCTCGTGTGGCAAGGTTATTGAGTTTTCTGACGAAGTGATCGAGAGACGCCAGGACGAGATCGCCATGAAGCACAACATCAAGCTGACCAACCACAGCCTATACCTCTACGGTGTCTGCACCAACGACGAGTGCGACCACGGCGACGAATAATTCGTTGTTAAACAGCCAATAAAGAAAAACCAGCATCAAGCTGGTTTTTTTGTTTCTTTTTTTGTATCTAAGGTTTATCTCTGGCGAGGACTAACGCCTTCATCACAACACCTTAGCCAAACCGTATCACAACACCTTGTGAAATACGTTCACCTTGTGGCCCATGAACTTGCTGCGCTCACGCTCACTCATCCCCAGCTTACGCGCCACCCCTTCGGATCCCTTGTTGCCCAGCAGAATGAGCGCTATCGCCTCATCTATGCCGTGATCTTTAAAACGTGACAACGCCGCAAGTCCTGCCTCGCTGCCAATCCCCTTGCCCCAATATTCAGGCAGATAACGATAACCCAGCTCCACCTCATCAAACTCTTTGATGTAAGTAGGGCCGCAGAAGCCTATCACCTTGTTGTCAGCCTTGTGCTCTACCGCCCAGCGACCATAGCCACGCTCTCGATAGTTTTTCAGCAGCACATTTTCCAAAATATCCTCTGCCTGCGAACGACAGGTCATGGGCGCGCCGGGAATATAGGTCAGCACCTCGGGAATGCTATTGAGCAGAAATAGACTCTCCACATCCTTGGCCTCGAATCGACGTAAAATCAGCCTCTCTGTTTCTGCGATGAACATCTGTCACTCCTTTCTTTTCCCCCATCCAGCCCTTCAATATACCCACTACAGAGTAAATTAGGAAGTCTTAATCTAAGTTCATGTCGGCAAAGCTTTACACTAAGCCCGTTTAAAATAAGCAAAATTCATCGCTCGCCACAGAGATGCCCGATTGCCAAAGCCGCCGCAATGACGTTCAATAGACAAATTATGATAAGTGTCTGCAATACAGGAATGCGTTATGACAATCATGCAAAAGGTCTTTTGGCTTATCGCCACCCTAGGCAACGGGGCCGGACTCTATTTATATTTCACCTCTGGCGGCACCGGCGCCGTCTTCGTTCTCAGCTTTACCCTGCTCTACACCCTGGTCGGCGCCTACGATCTACTCTTTAGCTCCCACACTCTTAACCGCCTCTACCCTGTGGTCGCCTACCTACGCTACTTCCTCGAGTCTTACCGGGTAGAGATACAGCAGTACTTTATCGCCAGCGACACGGAGGAAGCCCCCTTTAACCGCGAGCAGCGCTCCTTGGTCTATCAAAGAGCCAAGAACGTGCGCGATACCATAGCCTTCGGCACCCAGCGCGACCTGTTAGAGGAGAACTATCTGAGCCTGTGGCATTCACTCTCGCCTAAACATATCGATGAACAGGCCAAGCGGGTGCGCATCGGCGGCCCGGACTGCACTCAGCCCTATGACGCCTCTTATTTTAATATCTCGGCCATGAGTTTCGGCTCCCTCAGCGCCAATGCCATCGAGGCACTCAACCTGGGCGCCAAGAAGGCGGGCTGCTATCACAACACGGGGGAAGGCGGCGCCAGTCCCTATCATCTCAAGCATGGCGGCGATCTAGTATGGCAAATAGGCTCCGGCCTGTTTGGCTGCCGCGACGATGAGGGCAACTTCAACCCCGACAGCTTCGAGAAGATGGCCAAACGCCCGCAGATCAAGATGATAGAGATAAAGCTCAGCCAAGGGGCTAAGCCGGGTCACGGCGGCGTTCTACCCAAGGCCAAGATCACCCCTGAGATCGCCCTCATCCGCCATATCCCTATGGATAAAGACTGCGTCTCCCCCGCGGTCAACCCAGAGTGCACCACGCCTATCGCCCTGCTCAACTTCGTCAAACGCCTGCGTGAGTTGAGTGGCGGCAAGCCGGTGGGCTTTAAGCTCTGCATAGGTAATCCGGCGGAGTTTCTCGCCATCTGTAAGGCGATGCTCAAGACAGGCATCACACCCGACTTTATCACCATAGATGGCGCCGAGGGTGGCACGGGGGCGGCGCCAGTCGAGTTCAGTAACCGCCTGGGGATGATGTGTCTCGAAGGGGTTTACTTTGCCAACAACGCCCTGGTGGGCGTGGGCTTACGGCACAAGATCACCCTGATCGCCTCGGGTAAGACAGCCTCCAGCTTCGATCTGCTCACCAAGATCGCCATGGGCGCCGACTTAGTCAACGCCGCCCGCACCATGATGCTGTCTCTGGGCTGCATTCAGTCCAGAAGCTGTAACACCAATATGTGTCCCACAGGCATCGCCACCCAAGACCCGGCCCGCTCCAAGGCGCTGGATGTACAGGTGAAGAGCGAGCGGGTGAAAAACTTCCATCACAACACCCTAAAGGCCTTCTATGAACTGGTGGGCAGCATGGGGCTGGATAACCCCAACAAGTTAAAGCCGCGAATGATTAAGCGCCGCTCACCCTATGGCCTACTGATCTCCACCGGCAGTCTGGTGGCCCCTCTCACCCATAACGCCATCATAGAAGATAAACTGCAAGGCACCGCCTGGGCATCCTGGTGGCAGCAGTGCACCGCCGAAGACTTCTACTGCGAGGATACCTATATCCTGACCCCAGCCGAGTTTGGTCTCTCCCGTCATAGGGAAAACGACCATAGGAAAAATGCTTAAGCTTTAAAAGCTAACAAATTTGATAGCTAATGAATTTGCAAGATATTAGATTGAATAGGTAATAAAAAAGGCGCCCTAAGGCGCCTTTTTTAATTCATGCTACAGACTTAGGTGGATATTACCAGCCAGTCTTAGCACGCAGTGCACTGCCGATGTCGGCAAGTGAACGTACGGTAGTCACGCCTGCCGCTTCTAGTGCTGCAAACTTGTCTTCAGCCGTACCTTTACCGCCAGCGATGATCGCGCCAGCGTGGCCCATACGCTTACCAGCAGGTGCAGTAACACCGGCAATGTAAGAGACAACAGGCTTAGTCACGTTAGCCTTGATGTAAGCAGCAGCTTCTTCTTCAGCAGTACCACCGATCTCGCCGATCATAACGATAGCTTCGGTCTGTGGATCGTTTTGGAACATTTCCAATACGTCGATGAAGTTAGTACCTGGGATTGGGTCACCACCGATACCAACACAAGTTGATTGGCCGAAACCTTCGTCAGTCGTTTGCTTAACCGCTTCATAGGTCAGGGTACCAGAGCGAGACACGATGCCCACTTTACCTGGCTTATGGATGTGACCTGGCATGATACCGATCTTACATTCGCCTGGGGTGATAACACCTGGGCAGTTTGGACCGATCATGCGAACGCCAGTCTCTTCCAGCTTAACCTTAACTTCCAGCATATCCAGAGTAGGAATACCTTCAGTAATACAAACGATTAGCTCGATGCCGCCGTCGATAGCTTCTAGGATAGCGTCTTTACAGAAAGGCGCAGGTACATAGATAACGGTAGCAGTCGCACCGGTTTCAGCCACAGCATCTTTTACTGTGTTGAATACAGGCAGACCCAGGTGAACCTGACCGCCCTTGCCTGGCGAAACACCGCCAACCATTTGCGTACCGTAAGCGATAGCTTGCTCAGAGTGGAAAGTACCTTGACCGCCAGTGAAACCCTGACAGATAACCTTGGTATCTTTGTTAATTAATACAGACATTATTTGCCCTCCGCAGCAGCAACAACTTTAACAGCAGCGTCGGTTAGCGACTCGGCTGCAATAATGTCAAGACCAGAGTTAGCCAATACTTCGCGACCGAGATCTGCGTTAGTACCTTCTAGACGAACAACCACTGGCACTTCAACACCCACTTCTTTAACGGCACCAATGATACCTTCAGCGATCATGTCACAACGTACGATACCACCGAAGATGTTGACCAGAACCGCTTTCACGTTAGCGTCAGACAAGATGATCTTGAATGCTTCAGCAACACGCTCTTTAGTCGCGCCGCCACCAACGTCCAGGAAGTTAGCTGGCTTGCCGCCGTGCAGGTTAACGATGTCCATAGTACCCATTGCTAGGCCGGCACCGTTTACCATGCAGCCTACGTTACCGTCTAGGGCAACATAGTTCAGCTCAAATTTAGCAGCGTGTGCTTCACGAGCGTCATCCTGTGATGGATCGTGCATGTCACGGATCTTTGGTTGACGGAACAATGCGTTACCATCGATACCAATCTTACCGTCTAGACAGTGGATGTTACCTTCGGTAGTGATAACCAGAGGGTTGATCTCAAGCAGTGCGAAGTCGTGGTCGGTGAACATAGTCGCCAAACCCATGAAGACTTTTGTGAACTGCTTCATCTGAGTTGGGTTCAGACCCAACTTGAAGCCAAGATCGCGTGCCTGGTAAGGCTGAGGACCTGTCAAAGGATCGATAATCGCCTTGTGGATCAGCTCAGGTGTCTCTTCGGCAACAGTTTCAATCTCTACGCCACCTTCGGTAGACGCCATGAAGACAACGCGACGGGTCGCACGGTCAACAACGGCACCTAGGTACAGCTCGTTTGCGATATCAGTGCAGCTTTCGACTAGGATCTTAGCAACTGGCTGACCTTTTTCGTCAGTCTGATAAGTTACCAGGTTCTTGCCTAACCAATGCTCAGCAAATGCTCTGATCTCTTCTTTATCGCCGGTAACTTTAACGCCACCTGCTTTACCACGGCCGCCTGCGTGTACTTGACACTTAACAACCCACATATCTCCGCCAATATGGCCAGCCGCTTCTACCGCCTCTTGAGGGGTATCACAAGCATAACCTTCTGACACTGGTAAACCATATTCGGCAAATAGGGCTTTTGCCTGATACTCATGCAAATTCATGATGATCTATCCGTATACTTCTAATCTAATCCAACCGGCTCAATAGAGTCGGTAGCGAGGGGTGATGCCTACCGTTGCCGACAGGCATCGAAACAACATCGTCTTACAGGTCTAATAGTAGACGAGTTGGGTCTTCCAGGAAGTCCTTAATGGCAACCAGGAAGCCAACAGACTCACGACCATCGATGATACGGTGGTCATAAGAGAGTGCTAGGTACATCATAGGTAGAATTTCTACCTGACCATTAACCGCCATTGGGCGATCTTTGATGGCATGCATGCCCAAGATAGCGCTTTGTGGCAGGTTAAGGATTGGGGTAGACATTAGCGAGCCAAATACGCCGCCGTTAGTCACGGTGAAGTTACCGCCGGTCATGTCGTCAACAGTCAGCTTACCGTCGCGGCCCTTGATAGCCAGGTCACGAACGTTACGCTCGATGTCAGCCAGGCTCATGGTGTCTGTGTCACGCAGTACTGGTGTTACCAGGCCACGAGGCGTAGAAACCGCGATGCTCACGTCGAAGTAGTTGTGGTAAACGATATCATCACCGTCGATAGAGGCGTTCACTTCTGGGAAACGCTTCAGGGCTTCGGTCACGGCTTTCACGTAGAAAGACATGAAACCAAGACGGATGCCGTGCTTCTTCTCGAACAGCTCTTGATACTGCTTACGAATGTCCATGATAGGCTTCATGTTCACTTCGTTGAAGGTCGTCAACATAGCCGTTGAGTTCTTCGCTTCCAGCAGACGGTTTGCGATAGTCTTACGCAGACGCGTCATAGGTACACGCTTCTGGCTACGCTCACCTAGCGGCGCAACAACGGCTGGCGCCGCAGCTGACTTAGCAGCAGGCGCTGACTTGATGAAGGCTTCCACATCTTCTTTAGTGATACGACCGCCAACACCAGTACCCTTAATTTTAGCGGCATCCAGGTTGTGCTCGGCAATCAGACGACGTACAGATGGGCTTAGCGCGTCGTTAGACTCTTCGCTAGCCGCTTCCGCTTGCGGGGCTGCCGCTTCGGCTTGCTCTTTAGAGACTTCCTGACCGGCAACCGCACCAGCAACAAACTTAGCAATAACGGCTTCGGCCAACACTGTGTCACCCTCTTCCGCCAGGAACTCAACGATTGAACCATCTTCTGGCGCAACCACTTCTAGAACCACCTTGTCGGTTTCGATATCGACCAGGTTTTGATCACGAGACACTTGCTCGCCAGCTTTAACATGCCATGTGGCGATGGTTGCATCAGCAACTGATTCTGGCAGTACGGGTACCTTAATTTCGATACTCATGGAAAGCTATCCTTTTTATAAATTGTCTATTACTACAGTTTTAATGCGCTATTGATTAAAGATTCTTGCTGCTGGGTGTGCAGGGCCGGATAACCACATGCTGGCGCGGCCGAGGCTTCACGACCCGCATAGGTTAATTGAGCACCGGCAGGAATGGCTGCCCAGAAGTGGTGCTGGCTGCAATACCAAGCGCCTTGGTTCTGAGGTTCTTCCTGACACCAAACGAAATCTTTAACGTGCTGATACTGGGCGAGGATCTTTGCCATATCTTCGTGTGGGAACGGGTACAGTTGTTCGACACGAATGAGTGCAACATTGTCCAGGTTCTCTTTACGACGCTTCTCGAGCAGTTCGAAGTAAACCTTACCACTACAGAAGACCACGCGATCGACCTTGCTGCTATCGAGCTCGTCTATCTCGGCAATCACATTCTGGAAGGTGCCTTCGGCCAATTCTTCCAGGCTAGACACCGCCAGCGGATGACGCAGCAGTGACTTAGGTGACATGACCACCAGAGGACGACGCATAGGACGCACTACCTGACGGCGTAGCATGTGGTAAACCTGTGCCGGTGTCGATGGGACACACACCTGCATGTTGTGGTTAGCACAAAGCTGCAGGAAACGCTCCAGACGTGCACTCGAGTGCTCTGGGCCCTGACCTTCGTAGCCATGTGGCAACAGCATGGTCAAGCCACACAGGCGGCCCCACTTCTGCTCACCTGAAGAGAGGAACTGATCGATCACCACCTGGGCACAGTTAGCGAAGTCACCGAACTGAGCTTCCCAAATGGTCAGGCCGCCCGGCTCAGCCGTAGCATAACCGTACTCGAACGCCAGTACTGAGGCTTCAGACAATACCGAGTCAGAGATATCGATAGGGCCTTGCATGTCAGACAGGTGACGCAGTGGCAGATAAGCCGTCGCATCATTTTGGTTGTGCAACACGGCGTGACGGTGGAAGAAGGTACCACGGCCGGAGTCTTGACCTGTGATACGCACGCGCTTGTTGTCATCCAAAATCGAGGCGTAGGCGAGAGTTTCGGCAAAGCCCCAGTCCAGCAGCTTGTCACCGGCGGCCATGGCCACACGGTCTTTGTAGATCTTAGCAACACGCGACTGTAGCTTGTGGCCCTCTGGCACGTAGCTGATCTTCTCAGCCAATGCCTTAACGCGATCTAGCGGTAACTCGGCAGGATAAGCCTCATCCCACTCACGGTTAAGATAAGGTGTCCAGTCAACCGTGTGCAGCGTCATTGGACGCCACTCTTTAACTACGCAATCGCCTTTATCCAGCGCGTCGCGGTAGTCGTTGATCATCGCGGTCACATCATCTGCGCCTAGGGTCTGCTCTTCGATCAGACGGTCGGCATAGATCTTACGTGGCGTTGGATGTTTCTTGATCTTGGCATACATCAACGGCTGAGTTGCACTCGGCTCGTCGGCCTCGTTGTGGCCGTGACGACGGTAACAGACCAGATCGATCACTACGTCACGCTTAAACTCGTTACGGTAATCAACCGCTAGCTGAGCAACGAAGGCGACCGATTCTGGGTCGTCTGCGTTCACGTGGAAGATAGGCGCCTGTACCATCTTGGCGATATCGGTACAGTACTCGGTCGAACGGGTGTCTTCAGTCAGGTTAGTAGTAAAACCTACCTGGTTGTTGACCACGATACGGATACTGCCACCCACCTTGAAGGCACGGGTCTGAGACATGTTAAAGGTCTCTTGGACAATACCTTGACCGGCAATCGCGCTGTCGCCGTGAATAGTGATAGGCATTACCTGAAGACCCGTCTTACAACCGCGGCGGTCCAGACGTGCTCTTACCGAGCCCATGACCACAGGGTTAACGATCTCAAGGTGCGATGGGTTAAACGCCAGTGCCAGGTGAACGTTGCCGCCCGGTGTTTCGAAATCTGATGAGAAACCTTGGTGATACTTAACGTCACCCGAGCCGTTGAGCTCATCGCTGTGCTTACCGGCAAACTCGTCGAAGAGTTCTGATGGCTTCTTACCTAAGATGTTAACCAGCAGGTTTAGACGACCACGGTGAGCCATGCCCACGACGATCTCTTTAGTACCCGCTTCACCGCCACGATAGATGATTTCACGCATCATAGGGACGAGCGCGTCACCACCTTCCAGTGAGAAACGTTTTGCGCCGGGGAACTTGGCACCGAGATACTTCTCCATACCTTCGGCGGCGTTCAGGCCCTCGAGGATACGTGTCTTGGTGTTCTTATCGTAATTCGCTCTACCTAATGATGGCTCCAAGCGTTGTTGGATCCAACGCTTCTCATCGGTATCTGTGATGTGCATGTATTCCGCACCGATAGCAGCACAATAGGTTGCTTTCAGTGCTTTAACCAGATCACCCAGCTTCATGGTGTCGCCACCGTGAGCAAATGAACCAGTGTTGAATTCACGCTCCATATCTTCGCCGGTTAAGCCGTGGAAGGCCGGGTCCAATTCAGAGACGGTATCGCGCTTCCATAGCCCGAGGGGATCCAGATTCGCATTCTGGTGGCCGCGGAAACGGTAGGCGTTGATCAACTGAAGAACTTTAACCTGTTTGGCATCGACTTCTGGATCGGTCACACGAGCAGCGCTCTTGTGACGACCGTCTAGCGCCAAACTACGGAAATATTCACGTACTTTAGAGTGGGCAGCTTCGGGCACATCTGCTGTTGCACCGTTGGCATATGGGAGGTTATCAAACACCGCTCGCCAGTCGTCTGATACTGACTGAGGGTCCTCTTGATAGGCTTCATACATCTCTTCTACATAGGTCGAATTAGCCCCGTTTAAATGAGACGATTCGAGCCAGGCTTTCATGATGCCTTGGTGCATTTCTATTCCTTTCAAACTTTATACACGTGTTTTTAGCCAAAGTATTGAAAATGCAATCCAGTCAAATGTACTGCAATTGCAAAATATCTGCCGCCCCTAGAGTCCAGATTTCACGGCATGTGTAGTTCCATTACATAAAAGAGCCACTTCTCACATAGAAGAAGTGACTCTCAAAAGAGCTATATAATTATTAAAATCAGCTCAGTGTGTTGCATTTAGACAGCTCGCTTAAGCAGCATAGACTTGATGTGTCCAATTGCTTTAGTCGGGTTGAGTCCTTTAGGACAAACGTCAACACAGTTCATGATGCCATGGCAACGGAATACGCTGTAAGCATCGTCGAGCTCAGACAGACGCTCTTCTGTGGCGGTATCGCGGCTATCGATAAGGAAACGATAGGCATGCAACAGGCCACTTGGACCGATGAACTTGTCTGGGTTCCACCAGAATGATGGACAAGCCGTTGAACAACACGCACACATGATACACTCATACAGACCATCCAGGTGCGCACGCTCTTCTGGCGATTGCAGATGTTCACGGGCCGGTGTCTTGTCGTCGTTGATCAGGTAAGGCTTGATCTTCTCGTACTGCTTGTAGAACTGAGTCAGGTCAACAATCAGGTCACGAACAACAGGCATACCCGGCAGTGGACGTATCTCCAGCTTCTTACCCTTGAAGGTAGAAATTGGTGTGATACAGGCCAGACCGTTCTTGCCGTTCATGTTTACGCCATCACTACCACAAACACCTTCACGGCATGAGCGACGGAACGCCAGCGTTGGGTCTTGTACCTTCAGCTGCATCAGGACATCCAGCACCATCATATCGGTACCGTCAGCCACTTCTAGCGTGTAATCCTTCATGTAAGGCTTAGAGTCTACTTCAGGATTATAGCGATAAATAGCAATCTTCAAATTCATCTTATCTTCCTTAGTAGGTACGCTTGATCGGCGGGAAGGCTTCACGAAGCTTAGGCTCCATGTTTACCGCACGCTTGGTCATCTGTTCGGTCTGAGGATCGAACAAGCTGTGACACAACCAGTTCTCATCATCACGCTCGAGGAAGTCTTCACGTGAATGCGCACCACGACTCTCTTGACGGAAGTTCGCCGCATAAGCAGTCGCAATCGCTGTCGCCATCAGGTTATCTAGCTCTAGACACTCGATACGCTGAGTGTTGAACTCTCTTGAGTTGTCAGACAGCTTGGCGTTAGCCAAACGCTCGCGAATCGCCTTAAGCTCTTCAAGACCTTCTGCCATTGCCTCGCCGGTACGGAATACCGAGAAGTTAAGCTGCATACAAAGCTGAAGATCTTTACGGATCTGCGCAGGATCTTCACCGTCTTTGTTGCTTTCCCAACGATTTAGACGCTCAAGCGACTTAGCGATGTCGGCATCGGTTGCATCTTTAGGTGTAGCAGTCTCATCCAGCGCCTTACCCAGGTGCTGACCGGCTGCACGGCCAAAGACCACGAGGTCGAGTAGTGAGTTACCACCCAGGCGGTTCGCGCCGTGTACCGATACACAGGCAATCTCACCCACGGCAAACAGACCAACGACATCCTGCTCGCTACCATCTTCATTCTTACGGATCACCTGACCGCTCACCTTAGCAGGCAAACCACCCATCATATAGTGACAAGTTGGCAGTACAGGGATTGGACCATCGGCTGGATCGATATGCGCGAAGGTACGAGACAGTTCACAAACGCCTGGTAGACGTGCTTCAAGCGTCTCTTTACCTAAGTGATCGAGTTTCAGTAAACAGTGAGGACCTAGTGGACCGTCGAGACCACGGCCTTCACGGATCTCAGTCATCATAGAACGTGCTACCACGTCACGAGATGCCAGGTCTTTCGCGTTTGGTGCGTAACGCTCCATGAAACGCTCGCCATCTTTGTTCAGCAGGTATCCGCCTTCACCACGACAACCTTCGGTGACCAGTACACCCGCGCCGGCGATACCGGTTGGGTGGAACTGCCACATCTCCATGTCTTGCATCTGCACGCCAGCGCGCATCGCCATGCCGACACCGTCGCCGGTGTTGATGTGAGCGTTAGTGGTAGAGGCGTAGATACGACCCGCACCACCGGTTGCCAGAATGGTGGCCTTAGACTTGAAGTACACGATCTCGCCGGTTTCGATTTCGATTGCAGTACAACCTACGATGGCGCCATCTTCGTTCTTAACCAGGTCAAGTGCATACCACTCAGAGAAGACTTCAGTCTTATGCTTAACGTTCTGCTGGTATAGACAGTGCAGCAGGGCGTGACCGGTACGGTCAGCCGCCGCAGCGGTACGTGCCGCCTGCTCGCCACCGAAGTTCTTCGATTGGCCGCCGAAAGGACGCTGATAGATCTTACCGTTATCGAAACGAGAGAATGGCAGACCCATGTGCTCGAGTTCGATAATGGCTTCTGGACCGGTTTGACACATAAATTCGATAGCGTCTTGGTCACCGATGAAGTCGGAACCCTTAACGGTATCGTACATGTGCTGTTCCCAATGGTCTTCATGTGCGTTACCTAGGGCAACGGTAATACCACCCTGGGCAGAAACGGTATGAGAACGCGTTGGGAATACTTTAGATAACAGCGCGCAGCTCTTACCTTCTTTAGAAATCTGTAGTGCAGCTCGCATACCCGCGCCACCGGCGCCAATTACGACTGCATCAAACTCACGTACTGGAATACTCACTTAAACACCCCACACAATAACAATGCCAGCAGCCAGGTAAGAAAGCGCTGCTATGACGAAGACGAATTGGAGTACGCCACGGACGGCTACCGGCTTAACATAGTCGGTGAGCACCTGCCAGATACCGATCCAGGCGTGAACCAGGATGGCGACCAGGGCAAGAAGCGTAAACACTTTCATCGGCAAAGCACTGAACAAACCGTGCCATACGTCATAAGTGAGAGGCGCACTAGCGGCGATGAATCCTACTAAGAAAATGGTGTAACAAGTAAGGATCACGGCACTAGCACGAAGAAGAATAAAATCATGAACGCCACTGCGTCCAAGACTTGCTGCATTTGTTACCATACCCAAATCCCCGCAATGATTGACCATGCCGCTGCAATAACGAAGGCGGCTTTCGCTGAAGCGTTACCCGATTCCAACTCTTCCCAACGACCGGTATCCATGATCAGGTGGCGTAGGCCAACGATCAGGTGATAACCAAGCGCGGTCAGAATTCCCCAGACAACAAACTTAACGATAAAGGTATCAAATAGAGATTGAATGCCTGCGAAACTCTCAGCAGATGCGAGTGACTCACTCAACAACCAGATAAGAATGCCGACGGCAAACAGCATGATGACACCGGAGACACGGTGTAGGATTGACGCAATCGCTGTTGCAGGAAAGCGAATGGTCTGCAGATCTAGATGGACAGGTCTTTGCTTTTTCACGTTCTGCTCACTCTGCTCCATTGAGCATTATTTTTGTTATTGAACCTCTTTCGAACGAAATTTGACCAGCAAGCAAACTTACCACCTCCTCTCGCCTCAAAAGGAAAGTTGAAACAAACAGTTAACTAATTCAAAAATCACTAAATAAGTATGTAAATAATGGTCTACGAATTGGTTTGTTTGCAGCTCTTTCGAGCCGAAGCAAGTATACGCCCCACAAATGTCAAATACAAACATCACATTATGCAAATTTTGTTTTTTTGGTAAAAAAATCTGCCAAGTTGCTGTATTGGCGGGCACTTACGTCAAATTAAGACCATGGTCTAACGAATTTAAACACTTATTTAAATTGAAATGTGATCTAGATTCACTGTAAAGTATTGGCGTTTGACAAAGCCGCACTCACATAAGAATGAAGTAAGGAGAACGGGGTATGGCTGATAATATAGCCAAATTGGAACTACCAGGGAACGATTCGATTGACCTGCCTATTAAGAAAGGAACGGCGGGATTTGATGTTATCGACATCAGCAAACTCGGTAGCAAAGGTCATTTTACATTTGACCCAGGATTCCTAGCGACAGCATCCTGCGAATCAGCTATCACTTACATTGATGGCGCCCAAGGTATACTTTTACACCGTGGTTACGCGATCGACGAACTTGCCGTCGACTCAGACTATTTAGATCTTTGTTATCTGCTGCTTTACGGTGAGTTACCTAACAAGGCTCAATACGACAAATTTGTTTACACGGTTAAGACCCACACTATGGTTAACGAGCAACTGGCTTCGTTCTTCCGTGGTTTCCGCCGTGACGCACACCCAATGGCCATGCTATGTGGTGTCACAGGTGCACTGTCTGCATTCTACCAAGACTCTCTCGATGTCAACGACGAACACCACCGCGAAATTGCGGCGTTCCGTTTAGTCTCTAAGATGCCGACTATCGCCGCTATGTGTTACAAGTATTCAATTGGCCAGCCATTTGTTTACCCACGTAACGACCTAAGCTATGCGGGTAACTTCCTAAGCATGATGTTTGCGGTTCCTTGCGAAGAGTACAAGGTTAACCCTATCATCGAACGCGCTATGGACCGTATCTTTATCCTGCACGCAGACCATGAGCAAAACGCTTCGACCTCTACCGTGCGTCTAGCCGGTTCATCGGGTGCTAACCCATTTGCATGTATCGCAGCGGGTATCGCTTCACTATGGGGCCCTGCACACGGCGGCGCTAACGAAGCTTGCCTGAACATGCTGGAAGAGATTGGCACTGTCGATCGCATTCCTGAGTTCATCGCTCGTGCGAAAGATAAGGAAGATCCATTCCGTCTGATGGGCTTCGGTCACCGCGTTTACAAGAACTTCGACCCTCGCGCCAAGGTTATGCGCGAAACCTGTCACGAAGTCCTTGCCGAGCTTAAGGTCAATGACCCGCTGCTCGACGTGGCGATGGAACTTGAGCGTATCGCACTGGAAGATGAGTACTTCGTGTCGAAGAAACTCTATCCAAACGTCGATTTCTACTCAGGCATCATCATGAAGGCTATCGGCATTCCAACCAGCATGTTCACCGTACTGTTCGCCCTGGCGCGTACTGTGGGTTGGATTGCACACTGGAAAGAGATGCTGGATCAGCCTGGTCACAAGATCAGCCGTCCACGCCAGCTCTACACAGGCTCACCAGAACGCGACTTCGTCAAACTGGACAAGCGTTAATCGCTGCCTAGTCTTAAAAAGCACCCTTCGGGTGCTTTTTTTATGTATCTCTTCGAATAGCTTTGCTTTAATTGCTCTACTTTTAATCGCTCTTTTGGTCGCTCTCTTTTAATGCCTCAGTTTTAGGCAAGGCGTTATGCCTGAGCTTCTATATGAGCCTTTTACATGCGTCTTTTACATGCACCTTTTACATGAGTAGTTATAGACGAGCTTTTATATCTGGATGTTGGTATCTGAGCCTTCACCACTATGGGTTCACGATTTAAAGCGATTGACTCCCTTTACCTTCCACAAGTCTTCTCTTCAGCCCTTTCCTCTCTGCCCTTCCCGCTCAGCCCTTTTTCTCTCAGCACTTCACTTCTAAACCTTTTCCCATTAAGCAATCAGCCTTACATCCATGTAAGTGAAGCTGCCCCTATGTAATAGAGATACATTTTGTATCAAATCCAATTTGCACTGACCTTGGCAATAGGTCTTAACTGTTAATTAGTCAAAAGCATCACATGTTAAACATTTTCGCTACAAACCAGTTAACAAACTCACCATGCCCTAACTGATTTTAGCGTAAGCACCTGATAAATAGTCATTTAACATTTTGGCACACCTTGTGCTTACTAAGGCTAATTGGATAAATAACATAGGTATCTTCACATGGAATCTTTTTCAAAGTTTAAGTTGGCACTTCCCCTACTATTTGTTGCCGTACTCAGTGCATGTGGTAATGAGGAAACGAAGAAAGAAGAAGAAAAGTACGCCGTTCCAGTCGAAACCACGACAGTCATACAAGGTGATGTCTCCTCTTTTTATAGTACTACCGCAACTCTGGAAGCTCCTCAGGAAGCCGACGTTGTTAGCCGCATAGCCGGTCTTATCGAATCCATTAAAGTCGAAGAAGGGGATCGCGTCTCCAAGGGGCAATTGCTGGCAGTAATCGATGCTAAGCGCCAGCGCTACGATCTGGCCCGCTCACAGGCTGAAGTGGAGATCATCGAGCAAGAGCTCAACCGTTTAAAGAAGATGAGCAATAAAGAGTTCATCAGCGCCGATTCCATGGCCAAACTCGAGTACAACCTACAAGCCGCCATCGCCAAGCGCGACTTAGCCGCCCTTCAGGTAGAAGAAAGCATGGTTCGCTCCCCTATCGATGGCGTAGTGGCCAAGCGTTATGTGAAAGCCGGTAACATGGCCAAAGAGTTTGAGCAGCTTTTCTATGTGGTTAATCAAGATGAACTGTACGGCATAGTGCATCTGCCAGAGGCGCAGCTGCAGAGCCTGCGCCTAGGCCAGGAGGCCGAGCTGTATGCCAACAAGCACACCCAAGATACCATTCACGCCAAGGTGCTGCGGATCAGCCCCATAGTCGACCCTCAAAGCGGTACCTTTAAGGTCACCCTTTCGGTGCCTAACCAGAATGCCCAACTAAAGGCGGGGATGTTTACCCGGGTTGAGCTGAGATACGACACCCACAGCAATGTGATAACCGTTCCCTACAACGCCGTGGTCAATCAGGACAATCAATACGCCCTGTATGTCGTCCAAGGAGACAATGCCCTGCGCCGCGAAGTTGCCCTAGGCTATCGCGAAGCCGACACAGTAGAGGTGGTCTCAGGGCTGGAACCCGGCGAACAGATAGTGATCCGCGGACAACAAAACCTGAAAGATCAATCCTTAGTTGAAGTGATCAGCCAACTAGACGTTGCTCGCGCACAACAATAACGGGAACTTAGCTTATGTCGATAATTAATACTTCCGTTAAACGGCCGGTATCCGTGTGGATGTTTATGCTGGCGGTGATCCTCTTTGGCATGGTGGGTTTCTCTCGCCTGGCGGTGAAACTCCTGCCGGATCTCAGCTACCCGACCATCACCATACGTACCCAATATGAAGGCGCCGCGCCGGTCGAGGTTGAGCAGCTTGTCTCTAAGCCCATCGAAGAGGCCGCCGGTATCGTTAAGGGGCTGCGTAAGATAAGCTCCATCTCCCGCTCCGGCATGTCCGATGTGGTGCTCGAATTTGAATGGGGCACAGATATGGACATGGCGAGCCTGGAGGTCAGGGAAAAGCTAGACACCATAGAGCTACCCCTGGATGTGAAGAAGCCGCTGTTGCTGCGCTTTAACCCTAATCTGGATCCTATCGTGCGTCTAGCCCTCTCCCTGCCCGACGCCGATGCCCAGTCGCTCAAGCAGATGCGCACCTTTGCCGAGGAGGAGCTCAAGCGTCAGCTTGAGTCCCTTAGTGGCGTCGCGGCCGTCAGGCTCTCCGGTGGTCTCGAGCAAGAGGTGCATATTCAGCTCAATCAGGAGAAGTTGACTCAGCTTAACCTGAACGCCGATAAGATCCGCGAGCGTATCGCCGCCGAAAACATCAACCTCTCTGCCGGTAAGGTGGTACAGGGCGAGAAAGAGTATCTGGTGCGTACCCTCAATCAGTTCAACTCCCTGGACGAGCTGGGTCAGATCATCGTCTATCGCGACAATCAGACCCTGGTACGTCTGTTCGAGGTGGCCGACATCATCGACAGCCATAAGGAGCGTAACGACATCACCCGCATCGGCTCTGCCGAGTCTATCGAGCTGGCCATCTATAAGGAAGGCGATGCCAACACGGTTGCCGTGGCTCGTAAAGTCACTGCTAAACTTAACGACCTCAAGAAGCTAAACGAGAAGGCTGAACTTAAGGTTATCTACGATCAATCAGAGTTTATCGAGAGCGCAGTCAGCGAGGTCACCTCGGCGGCGCTGATCGGTAGCTTACTCTCCATGCTGGTGATCTACCTATTCCTCAGGGACATAGTGCCGACCCTGATCATCTCCATCTCGATTCCGTTTTCGGTGATTGCCACCTTCAACATGATGTATTTTGCCGACATCAGCCTCAACATCATGTCACTGGGCGGTATCGCCCTGGCGGTGGGGCTCCTGGTGGACAATGCCATCGTGGTGCTGGAAAACATTGACCGCTGTCGCAAGCTGGGAATGAATAAACTCGACGCCGCCGTGACGGGTACCAAAGAGGTGGCCGGCGCTATCTTCGCCTCCACCATGACCACCCTGGCGGTATTCGTGCCGCTGGTGTTTGTCGACGGTGTTGCCGGCGCGCTGTTCTCGGATCAGGCGCTGACAGTCACCTTCGCCCTACTGGCCTCCCTGCTGGTCGCCCTGACCACCATCCCTATGCTGGCATCGCGTGAAGGCTTCAAGGCCCTGCCACACCTGGTACAAAAACGCGAAAAGCCTGTGCTCGACACTAAGCTGGCCAAGGTGAAGCATTATGGCGCCACCGTGTGCTCCTTCCCCTTCGTGCTGCTGTTTAGTTATCTGCCGTCACTGCTACTGACCCTGGCCTTGATGCTGAGCCGCGCCTTTTCATGGCTTGCAGGCCTGGTCATGCGGCCCATCAGCCTGGCATTTAACTGGTGCTACAACCTGCTAGAAAGGGTTTATCACAAACTGCTACGCAAGGCGCTTAAGTTTACCTGGGTGACACTGGTCATCGCCCTCACTCTCACCTTGGGCACCATGAGCCTTATCCCAAGACTCGGCATGGAGCTGATCCCGCCGATGAATCAGGGCGAGTTCTATGTAGAAGTCCTGCTGCCGCCGGGCACAGAAGTCAGTGAGACAGACAGAGTGTTACAAAAGCTGGCCTTGTCTATCAAAGACAGGGAAGATGTAAAGCATGCCTACAGCCAAGCCGGTAGCGGCGGTCTGATGACCTCAGACACCTCGCGCGGCGGCGAAAACTGGGGCCGTCTGCAGGTGGTGCTGGCCGATCATCAGGCCTTCGATGCAGTCACCCATGTGCTGCGCACCACAGCCATACGTATCCCAGAGCTAGAGGCCAAGATCCAACATCCAGAGCTGTTTAGCTTCAAGACACCGCTTGAGATAGAAGTGATTGGCTATGACTTAGCTCAGCTAAAGCAGACCGCCGATAACCTTATCAGCGCGCTGTCAGACTCAGATCGTTTTGCCGACCTCAACACCAGCCTTCGTGACGGTCAGCCAGAGCTGAGCATCCGCTTCGACCACGCTCGCCTTGCCGCCCTAGGCATGGACGCACCAACCGTGGCGAATCGTATCGCCCAGCGCATCGGCGGCACAGTCGCCAGCCAATATACGGTGCGCGACAGAAAGATCGACATCTTGGTGCGCAGCGAACTCGAGGAGCGCGACCAGATAAGTGACATCGATTCGATGATCATCAACCCCAACAGCAACCAGCCTATTCCACTGAGCGCCGTTGCCGATGTCTCCTTGAATCTGGGCCCTTCTGCCATCAACCGTATCAGCCAGCAGCGCGTTGCCATCGTTTCGGCAAACCTCGCCTATGGTGACCTCAACGATGCGGTACTCGAGGCAAGAAGCATCATAGATCAGCAAAATCTGCCAAGCTCGATTCAGGTGCGCTTCGGTGGCCAGAACGAAGAGATGGAACACTCCTTCCAGTCACTTCAGATCGCCCTGGTATTGGCCGTCTTCCTGGTATATCTGGTGATGGCCAGCCAGTTCGAGTCGCTGGTACATCCGCTGCTCATCCTGATCGCCGTGCCCATGGCAGTTGGCGGTAGCATCTTCGGTCTCTTCATCACCCAGACTCACCTGAGCGTGGTGGTGTTCATCGGCCTTATCATGCTGGCGGGTATCGTAGTGAACAACGCCATCGTCCTGGTGGATCGCATCAACCAGTTGCGTGAGCAGGGTATGGCTAAACTGACGGCCATCGAAGAAGCCGCCAAGTCTCGCCTGCGCCCCATCGTCATGACCACCATGACGACAGCACTGGGTCTGGCGCCTATGGCACTGGGTTTAGGCGATGGCAGCGAGGTACGTGCCCCCATGGCGATCACAGTGATCTTCGGCTTGTCACTTGCCACGCTACTGACGCTTGTAGTGATCCCAGCGCTCTACGCCCTGTTCGATCGCAAGGCCTTTGACACGCCAGCCGAAGTCGTCCAAGAGGGAGAATCAGTATGAATATCACTCGATTAGCCCTAACGAGACCCGTTACTACCAGCATGTTCTTCGTGGCCATACTCCTCTTTGGTCTGGCCTCGAGCCGCCTGCTGCCACTGGAGATGTTTCCCGGCATAGAGATGCCGCAAGTGATGATTGAAGTCCCCTACAAGGGCTCAACCCCTGCAGAGGTGGAGCGTGAGATCACCAATGTATTGGAAGAGTCTCTCGCCACCATGGGCGGGATTGAGGAGCTGAGATCGCGCTCATCGCAAAATGGCGCCGAAATTGAACTCAGGATGAAGTGGGGCGAGAACGTCTCCACCAAGAGCCTGGAAGCCAGGGAAAAGGTGGATGCGGTGCGCCATCTCTTGCCTAAGGATGTGGAGCGGGTCTTCATCCGCCAGTTCTCCACCGCCGACATGCCTGTGCTGACCATACGTATCTCGAGCGAGCGTGAGTTATCTGGCGCCTTCGACCTGCTGGACAAGCAGCTGAAGAAGCCGCTAGAGCGTGTCGAAGGGGTTTCTCAAGTGAGTCTTTATGGCGTCGAGCAGAAACAGATAGAGATCCGAATCGATGCCGACAAGCTCAGCGCCACCGGCATCAACAGCACCATGTTGCAACAGCGTCTTGGGCAGGAGAACTTTATCGTCAGCGCCGGAACCCTCAGGGCGAACACCCGTGTGTATCAAGTGTCGCCAAAGGGTGAGTTTCGCGATCTCGACGATATCGCCGCCCTGGTATTGATCCCAGGCGTCACCTTGGGCGATGTGGCCAGCATTCGCTACGCCCTGCCCGAGCGCCTCGATGGTCGTCATCTGGATCAGAAATATGCAGTCGGTCTGGATGTGTTCAAAGAATCCGGCGCCAACCTGGTGGACGTGTCTGAGCGCGTACTCAAGGTGATCGAGGCGGCTAAACAGGACCAGCAGTTCAACGGTATCAAGCTGTTTATCATGGAAGATCAGGCCTACGGGGTGAAATCCTCCCTGTCTGATCTACTCGCTGCCGGTCTGATAGGCGCCCTGCTCTCGTTTGCCGTGCTCTATCTCTTCCTGCGCAACCTAAAGATGACACTGGTGGTGGTCTCCTCTGTGCCCATTTCTCTGTGTATGACGCTGGCAGGCATGTATTTCTTAGGCTACAGCCTGAATATCCTCTCTATGATGGGACTATTGCTGGCAGTCGGCATGCTGATCGACAACGCCGTGGTGGTCAGTGAGAGCGTGCTGCAAGAGAAGCAGCATCAAGGCACGGCAACCACCTCCCAGGCGGTGCTTACGGGCGTCAACAAGGTTGCCCTGGCGGTACTGGCCGGCACCCTGACCACAGCCATTGTATTCTTGCCAAACATCTTCGGCGTCAAGGTAGAGCTGACTATCTTCCTGGAGCATGTGGCCATCGCCATCTGTATCTCGCTGGCGGCCTCGCTCTTGGTTGCTAAGACTTTGATCCCATTGATGTTAACTAAGCTGCATTTCGAGATTGAGACCAATCCCAAGCAGAGCAAGCTCGAGTCTTTCTACGAGCGTAGCCTGGCGTGGATCTTACACAGACCCAAGCGTTCAGGACTGATTGCCGTGATCATCCTAGCCTCAACGGCGCTGCCGCTGAGCATGGTGCAACAGGATCAAAACGACGGTGAAGGTAATAACCGCCTCTACATCAACTACCAGGTAGAGGGACGACACAGCCTGGATGTTACAGAGGCGATGATCAACCGCATGGAAGATTACCTCTACGCCAATAAAGAGGCGTTCTATATCGACTCTGTCTACAGCTACTTCTCGGCCGACAGAGGTCAGTCGACCCTGCTGCTACAGGAAGATGCCGACATAGATATCAAGGCGCTGAAGCGCAAGATCCGTGAAGGCTTCCCTAAGTTCTCCATCGCCAAGCCACAATTTGGCTGGGGTAACGACAACAATGGCATTCGCGTCACCCTTACCGGACGATCCACCAGCGAACTGATCACTATCAGTGAACAGGTGGTGCCTATGCTGGCCAAGATAGACGGGCTCATCGATGTGCGCTCAGAGCTTAACAGCACACAGCAAGAGGTGATCATCGAGCTGGACCGCACCATGGCAGCGAGACTGGACTTGAGCCTGAGCGAACTTGCCCGCAGCGTGTCTATGGCCCTTCGTGGTTCGCCGCTGCGCTCTTTCAGGCACGACCCAAGCGGTGAGCTGCGCATCGAGCTGGCTTACGACAAACAGTGGCGCGAGTCGCTCGAAAGGCTAAAAGAGCTACCTATCGTGCGTCAGGGAAATCGCGTATACACCTTGCAGAGCCTGGCCGAGATCTCGATTCGTCCACGATTCGATACTATCCGCCACTATGATCGTCAAACCGCGCTCTCAATCGGTGCCAACCTGGATGAGATGACCACGGAAGAGGCCCAAAAGGCCATCAAACAGGTGATGGATGCGGTGCAGTTTCCTGCGGGCTATGGCTATTCGCTGCGAGGCGGTTTCCAGCGTCAGGATGAAGATCAAGCCATCATGGCAACCAACATGATCTTGGCCATCGCCATGATCTATATCGTCATGGCCGCCCTCTTCGAATCGCTACTGCTGCCAACGGCTATCATCACCTCGATCCTCTTCTCCATCACAGGGGTGTTCTGGGCGCTACTGCTGACCGGCACCAGCATGTCCATCATGGCCATGATAGGGATATTGATCTTGATGGGGATTGTGGTGAATAACGGCATAGTACTTGTGGATCAGATCAACCAGAAGACGCCTGAACTGGATCGTCTATCTGCCACCATTGAATCTGTGTGTATCACCCGACTGCGCCCGGTGCTCATGACAGTCGGCACCACGGTACTAGGCCTGATACCACTGGCTATGGGCGACACCCAGATTGGTGGCGGCGGCCCCCCATATGCACCCATGGCGATCGCCATCATAGGCGGCTTGAGCTTCTCGACGCTGACCAGCCTCTATCTGGTACCGCTCTGCTATCAAGCCCTGTATCGCATGCGCCATCAGGCCGCCATCAAGCTGGGTAACGCCGACAGGTTTACGCGCCGCATCATGCCCTGGGCTCACTAAGGCCGACAGGAAAGGCGCACAATTCAGACAAACTAAAAAAGGCTGCTTCTTGCAGCCTTTTTATTATGCAACTATATAAATTGATTCGATAAGAGAGAAAAAGGTCTTCCAATGAACAACATCTTACGCTTTGCACTGACAAGCCTGCTCATCGGCAGTTATGGCATCAGCATCAATAGCTTGGCCGACGAAGATAAGTTTGCCAAGGTCGAAATAACGGCCACCAAACTTACAGAACATGTCTATATGCTGACAGGCGCCGGCGGCAACATAGGCGTATCGGCGGGAAAAGATGGTCTGCTGATCATCGACGATCAGTTTGCCCCACTGGCAGACAAGATTAGCGCAGCGCTGGCCGACATCCAGGCGGGCAAGCCTAAATATATCGTCAACACCCACTACCATGGCGATCATACCGGCGGCAACGGCATCTTTGGCCAAACCGGCACCATCTTCGCCCACGACAATGTACTCAAACGCTTGGCCAGTAACCAAGACTTCACTAAGCAGGCCTTGCCCAGCATCACCTATGACCAGGGGATCAATATCCACTTCAATGGCGACACGCTCTCACTCGTGCACCTGGGCGCTGGCCATACAGATGGTGATAGTGTGATCTTCTGGCGTGATGCGCCTGTGGTGCACATGGGCGATCTATTCTTTAAAGACAGATTTCCCTATATCGATCTTAAAGGGGGTGGCTCGGTACTCGGTTACCGCGACAGCGTCGCCACCATCTTGGCCAAGGTCGATGACAACACCAAAATCATTCCGGGACACGGCGAACTGGCCAACAAACAAGATCTGATCAAGTTCAAGCAGATGTTAGACACCTCTATCGACTGGATGAACACCCAGCTCAAATCGGGCAAGTCGCTCGAGGCCATCAAGCAGCACGGCTTACCGAACGATTTACAGGGCTGGGGATGGAAGTTTATCTCTCAGGAGAGCTGGATAGAGACCCTCTATAACGGCCTTAAGAGTCAATAATCAACCCAAATATAGATGCGATTAACAGAGAACGAGTAGCAGCGATAAGGCTATCTACAAATATATTGACCTATAAATGAATAAGGCGCGGTTTAAGGACTGTGCCTTTTCCTTCCTAAGCCGTCTTCACCTACTGACCATTTTCAATCCTAATTTCACTTATCGCTATGGCTAGTGCCCAGCATAATCCTTCGACAAAACGGCGATAAGCCGAGACGAGCTGTCCCTAATTTTGTCAAAAAAGCACCTTAAAACAGCCACACATGAGAGCGATGACTAAACAGGCCAAAACACAGTTTGGCAACATAGATAAAACCTAGAATAGATGGGCAATTACAGTGATAATGACCGCACATAAAAAGAATCACAATTAGATACACTATCAGCTTGCGTTAATACCAAGCTTTCCTAAAATTTAAGCATCCTATCTAGCAATTGCATTGGCTGTCTTGGGGCCCCGGCTAAGGATCAAGTGTGAGTAACCGTAAGAGGAACTTAACACACAAGGAACGTAACATATTGGTATTAAACCTCACGGATGAAGTGTGCCTTACCGATAAACAAACCGATACTTTACAATGGCATTTTAATCATGCCGGCACCCTTAGTGCGGCCTATAAAGCGTTAGAAAATGCCCCCTGCCAGATCGCCATCGCCATCATAGATATCCCCCATCAGCAGGTCGTACAGCGCGCTATCGAACTACTGTCTGCGCGGCAACCAGGCCTACTCTGGTTAGCGATCTCCTTAGACAGCCCACAGAATATGGGGAACCTCTGTTTCTGTTTCACAGATTATTTCCTTGATTTTCATCACCTTCCATTAGATTGGCAGCGACTCGATCACACCTTAGGGCACCTCTGTGGCATGGCTCAATTAAATGAGCAATGGAGTAAGGAACAAACCACACATCAACCAAGGTCTTTCTTCTTTGGTGAATCAAGCGTGATGCAAACCCTGCGCGATAATCTCTATAAGATCGCCAAGTCAGATGAAACCGTACTGATAGGCGGCGAAACCGGCACGGGTAAGGGTCTGTGCGCCAACTTGATCCACTCACTCTCGTCTCGCAAAAATGGCCCCTTTATCACGGTGAATTGCGGCGCCCTGCCCCCAACCCTCATTCATTCAGAGTTGTTCGGCCATGAGAAAGGCGCCTTCACCGGCGCCGACAGGCAATACATAGGTCGAATAGAGCGAGCTAACAAGGGCACCCTATTTTTAGATGAAATAGGCGATCTGTCACTCGAGTTACAGATCAATCTGCTGCAGTTTCTTGAAGAGCATTATATCGAACGTATCGGTGGCCAGAAGTCCACTGAGGTGGATTGTCGCATCATCTTCGCCACCCATGTCAATTTAGAAAACGCCGTCGAAGAGGGCAAATTCAGGGAAGATCTATTCTATCGAATCAATATCATACAAATAGAGCTACCCAGCTTAAGAGAACATAAACAAGATATCCCTCTATTGGCTCAAGACTACTTAAGCAAACTTGCTCCACCCAATCGTCAATTTCAGTTTCACCAAGACGCGTTACATGCCATGACCAACTACCAGTGGCCAGGCAATGTGCGCGAACTTAAAAACCGCATTCAACGCGCCATCATCATGACCGAAAGCGACATCATCACCGAAGCCGACCTCGGCATTAAATTCGCTTGTTCGGCAAACGATGATCCCGATGTGGTCGATCTGGCGCAGCACAGAACCGAAATTGATACCGAACTTCTATTGGCCGCCATTAAGCGCAATAACCACAATATCTCGGCGGCGGCCCGTGAACTCAACATCTCACGAACGACTTTCTATCGCCTCATCAAGAAGTGCAAGATAACGCTATAGACAAGGTCAGTGGCACCAAACGAGGATCGACTTATGCCATCTACTCATTCGACAGTGATAGTCTGCCTATCTTTGCTGTTTTTTACTGCTGCCTGTCAGCAAAAAAATGACGACAAGTTAGAGAAGGAGCTCGCATACCTGAAACAGGAGATGGGCCAATTAAAACAGCAAGTGGCCATCATGGGCAGCCAGGTGAAAGAGATACACACCATTGCCATGAAGAGTCAGGAGCCGCAGCATAGAAGCCTGCCGACCCAGATTAACCCGGGCGAAGATGGTAAGCTACCCGCCTTAGGCGAGGCGACGGCGCAGGTCGCCATCATAGAGTTTTCCGATTATCAATGTCCCTATTGCAAACGATACATGGACAACACCTTCACCAAAATCAAGAGCAACTACATAGACACCGGTAAGGTGAAGTATATCGCCAGAGACTTCCCCTTAGGTTTTCACCCTAAGGCTAAAGGCGCTGCCATAGCCGCCAACTGTAGCCTGCAACAGGACGCTTATTGGCCCATGCGTGATGCCCTGTTTAAAAACATGAGACAGCTTGGGGACAAACTCTACCAAGATACCGCCACCCAACTCTCGCTAGACATGACAAAATTCACCGCCTGCCTGGAAGATCAAACCATCATGAGTAAGATAGAGCAGGATATTGGCTATGGCTCATCGATAGGTGTTCGTGGCACGCCAAGTTTCCTCATAGGTAAACTGGAAAACAATCGACTCATAGAGCCCAAGCTAGTGGTTGGTGCACAAAGCTATGACACTTTCAAAGCGGTGATCGACGGCTTAGAAAAACCGACCCAAACCAATTAACGGAACTAACTCGACTAACTCAACGAACTTAATCCTTAATTAAGCTAACTAACTCAAATCTGGCGCCGCAAAGCCCTTTAAAAAGACACTTATCTAGTATCACTTGGCGGCGCTTTACCTTCCTCACCCAGTACCATTTTTTCAAAAACACCATAAGCTTGGCCAATCATTAAAATCTCATCTTTAGTAAGCGTCATGTCCGGGTTTCATTCGGACAACGCACAGTGTTACACATATGTAACACCTCAGCTAATCCAATCGCCCCAAAAGCAAAGTAATCCACTATTTATCAAAAACTTATCTTTCTGGCCCAATGCTTGCTTTTATTAGGCCATCGATTTGGACGCTGCACCATGAGGCACCGTTTTATTCGCCATCAATGCAGCCACTAAAAGCGGCATACGCCGAAATAGTAGTAATAACCTAGCAACAACGAATAGGCACTTTGTCGAAATTGAGCCCAATTTCACCGACATAAAGTGATGAACTAACAAGACGTTTTATCCATATTAACTTGTTAATAAAGGTCAATATTATGAAACGATTTAAATCTAACCGGCTTGTCAGGGCATTGGGTATCGCCCTCATAAGCAGCGCCAGCCTCTATGGCGCTACCATAACGACCGCTAATGCAGGCCTCTTCCCAGGACTAGAGCGGGAATATTGTATGGCCAATGCCTATCTAGCCGAAGATGACAAAAACTCATTGCCCTTGGATACATTAAATTGTACGGCAAATGACGTTGAAATCACTGCAGTAACCAACCCAAGTATTAGCGAGTGTACACCCGGGCATATCATCACCTTTAATGCAGATATGACTGTCAGAACTAACGCGAACGAACGTTATGATACGACCTTTTATCTGCCATTAACGGAGCAGAGTCCTCAAGATGTTTCTGTAGAACTCTCACCTGGTGATAATCCCAATAACCTCAGTTTCCCTTACTACTGTAGTCTGCTACTTCCGAAAGCATCAGATGCTATCGATGAACAAACTTATGCAGATTTAGATATGGATGAATGTGCCGATATCACTAAAAAATGGGGAAATGATACATACGTTCTAGAACAGCAAAGTATTACAATGCTTTGTATTGATGAGGACAATGACAATCAAGCAGACTTCCACTACTGTGCGGCTTGGGATAACCAAGAGAGAGATAACTGTACTGTTGACGCCGATCCCGTACCTGGCCAAGTGCCTAACACCAAGTCAAAATGTAATTGTGATACACTTAATATCCCAATTTTCATCAAACCTACACCACCTACAATTGTCAAAACTCTAATCAGTGAAGACAGTTCACTTCCTGAACATGGTGGTACATTTGACTTTACAGTCAGCTTTACCAACCCTAACGACAAAACATCGCTCTATATTTCTGGTCTTTATGATGAAATAGATATTGATGGCGATGGTTCGTATGACGCAACTCTAGACCTATGGGGAGCTGTTACCGCTGTAGATGTAGAAACGGCCACCGAAGGTGTTTATCTCACAGCGAGCACCTGTAAACAGCCAGTTTCCGATAATGATCCTGTAGGAGAACCTGCCGGAGAAATAGGTCCAAGTAATCCTTACGGCTGTGCATTCTCTGTAACTATTGTTGATAGAACTGTATCCACTAATCCAGATCTATACGACGACGTAATTAGACTTCATTTATTAGATAAAAACGGTGACGACGTGACCAATGGTGAAACATGTCCATCTGATCTGTCTCCTGGTCCTGATCCTATACCTGGTCAATTCTGTAGTAATAAACAACAAGTTAGTATAACCAATAAGTTACCAGCGATTAGTGTTAAGAAGACTGCTACACCAGATGAAGTCTTAGAACCTGGTGGAATAGTAACTTACACCGTTGAAATAACTAGCAATGCAGGTACTTATGACGACCCACTCGTAATCACCAGCATCATGGATAACAAGTTTGGCGACCTCACAGATACCACTGCAAATCCTGATAGCACTTGTATAACAGGTCAGGATCTATATCTAGGTGTACCTTATACATGCACATTCAGCCATTTCATTGGTGGTCAGCCAGGATTCGAACACTCTAATACTGTTACGGCCAAAGCTAAGGACAATGAAGGCTTCGAAGCCAGCAATTTCAATCTAGCCATGGTCACAGTAAAAGACGTCGAATCTAAGATTGATCTTGTAAAAACAGCTGCGGCACCAGAAGTGGATGAGACAGGTGATGATCTTAATTTATTTAGAGATTTAGACTACACCTTTACCTTTACCAACACCTCTCCTGTTGACACTGTAACTTTCAAGAAGTTAGAAGATGTTCGAATAGATGAGCTCAACAATCCAATTGGTCCAGTTGAAGATATTACCGCTCTCTGTATTGTAGATGGTGTGCCATTAATGAATTGGATATCCCTAGCTCCTGGTGAATCAGCATCTTGTACTATCACCATGAAACTCCAAGGTAATTATGGCGATATGCACATCAACAAAGCCACTATCTACGGTACTGACGACGATGGTGTTGACTTAACTGCAAGCGATCCTGAAACCGTCACCTTTGTTGATTTACCACTGCAAGTCACACCTGAGTTTGCCATGAAAGCAACATTCTTTGTTCGCCTATTCAACGACAACGTCGATGATGTAGATGTCAAAGGATTTACATTGGCTGGCGTTCCGGTACAACCCCTCAATGCAAGTGGAAACTTCGTCATCCTAGATGAACCACCATATAGCTACGATGGTTTACATGGACCTTACGTTTTCTGTGGCAACCTCCTATCAATAGGTTTTGGTCAAACTGCAGAATGTGCATTTAAACTAAGACTGTTACCAGGCTTTGATACGCAAGATATTAATATGCTTGCAAATAGCCTACTAGTCACAGTTAATGACAACGATGGCGGCGGCGATAAGATCATTGCGATCAGCACTATCTCAATCGTATCCGATGAATAGTAGCTTCCAGCTATAAAACAAAAAAAGCCAAGGGCGATGCCCTTGGCTTTTTATTATTGGTATAGCTTACTTCTTACCGTTACCTTTACCGCCAGTACCGCCACCAGTGCTGTCGCTGCTCTGACTTATGGTCACTGTCGCCGTCGCCGTTAGCTCACCGTCGCTAATGGTATAGCTAAAGCTATCGCTACCCTTGAAACGCTTACCCGGTGTATATTTCACGCTACCATCGGCCAGCAAGGTTACGCTACCTTTACTACCTTGAGTCACACTGACCACAGTTAAGGTATCACCTTCAGGGTCACTGTCATTGCTCAGCACCGCGATGATGACTGATGAACCGCTAGATACCGATGCACTGTCGTTTACCGCAACCGGTGCTGTATTCGCTTGCTGAGCCACCTTGTACTGTGCCTGTGCGCTTGCTTGATATTGATTGTCGCTCTTGTCTGCCGCGCTAAAGCCCAGACCATAGGCACCTGCGGTCGCAGACTGCGCAGAGCTAACACTCACCACGACACTCGTACTTTGACCACTTGCTAGACTAACGGTCGCCCCGTTGGCGTTCCAGCCCTGAGGTACGGCTGCGCTGATCGCAAACACGGCATCGGCACAGCTGTCAGCATTCTGGTTTGTCACTGTCACTGTATAGGGTACCAGGCTACCCGCATCATACTCGCCTGCGCCACCACTCACGCTGACATTTGGTTGAGCCAGAGTACATTGCTTGGCAGGATCAAGAACCGTATAGCTGGCATTCGCACTGCTTTGTAGTCCCGCATTCTGACCATTGCTAGCAATCAGATTGAAATCAAATTGTCCATCGGCTGCGCTTAGGCTAGAAGTCACCGTTAGGCTGACGTTCTGGCTTTGGCCAGGAGCAAGATTTACCTTAGTCGCAGTTGCCGACCAACCCGCAGGCACATTGGCTGCCAAATTGAAGTCTCTCGCATCGCAGCTATCACTGTCTAGATTAGTCACTGTGCCTTGGTAAACCACTCCTGTACCAGGTGCAACCTCACCGCTGCTGTTGTTGGTCAGTACGAACTGAGGCGCTGCTAACACACACTGTGCAACTGGAGCCTGAACAACATAGCTAACCAGTCCGGTAGCCACTAGATTGCTATCTTGTGCATTGTACGCGGTGACATCTAGGTCATAGAAACCGTCGTTGGCATCGCCGCTCGAAACGACACTAAAGCTCACATTAGCTGTGGCGCCGGGTGCCAAGCTTAGGCTTGCACTGCTGGCACTCCAATTAGCGGGTACCTGAACGCTAACACTAAACTGAGAATCACCGCACTCTAAGCTATCCTTGTTGGTTACAGTTGCGCTATAAGTAACGGCTGTACCTGGTGCAACCCAATCACTGTTTTGAGAAAGCGCAAGTGTAGGATTAACCTGTACACATGTGCCACCTAAATAGGCCACGGTTACTTCTACCCCTGTACTATCAGCCTTTTCTGTTGTAAAAGTAACACCAGCATCATTGTCTGTATAACTTGTACCGTCAAGCAGTGCCACATCATCCAAATCATAAATAGCACTAGAAGGTGTTAAATCTAACAATTCACTACTCGCAGGGTCTGCCTGGGTTGCTAAATGCAAAACCACACCATCTGTAATCCCTTGCTTCCCCTGTAAAAATCCATCAAAACCAATAGCTTGACGATACTCAAGATAATACCATAATGGATTGCCTGTCAGACTATCTGTACCGCGCCGCACTTTTAACCCTTTTGGAGCTAGTTGCACATTAGTCTCATATGGTTCTAGCAAAAAAGTTCCGTCACTATCAGCAGTAATAATTTCCCCACGATCAGCAGACAACCAGCCTAAAAGTTCTTTGTTGAATGCTGTAAAGTGTCCTTCCACACCAAATTTACCCATTATGTCTAAGCTGTCGCCATAATCGACTGAATAGCAGCTATCACCGATAACATCGGTCGAACATTCAAGACGTTTTGCATGATAAAGTCCAAAATTATGACCCAATTCATGACCTATGGTATTCAATGTGAATGACCCATTTATATAAGCTCTTGACTGCGCTCCCCCTAGGGTTCCCATGCCAGTCCAACTACAGCTATTATTTTTAGGGAATAAATAAATAATTCGGTCATAAGCATCAGTATTAATACCGTTATTTTCGGCCTGCTGCTGCGCATTTGTATAGATATCCCAAGAGTCACAAGTGGCATTAATGGGTAATGTAAAATATCCTTGAACATCACCAGATAACCATGTCTTTCCATAAGAGGCTTCACGATAATAATCACTGACTCGCTCAAAGATCATGGTACGAACTTCATCAATTGACCATGGTTTCTCGTTAGCGTTATCTTGAAAATTGATCAATAAAACTAATGACTTTTGCTCTCCAATAGTATTCAGTTCTGATGTGGTACCAGTACTACTTACACTACTTGTACCATTACTTGTTTGATATTGAATCGCTTCAGGCTCATGATTTAATACAAGTGCTTTCTTTTGAGTAGCATCACTATTAAACAACCAGCCTTTAACACTGAGAGCCATACCACTCTTTAAAAATTTAGCTTTTGTATTGTCCGGTAAATGCAGCTCAACATGCTCATTATCTGTAATTAAAAAATGACGCAGACGATTTTCACCTGCTTCACCAAAATCTTCATAGACCATCTCCAGCTCACCGCTGATCGCCTTTTTCTGGGCTAGTTTGGCTTGGATCTCGGCGGGCATACCGCGACGCTTCGCCATAGGCAATACAGAAGAGACGACGCTGTAGGGATCGATTTCTAGAAGAGCCTGCTGTTCTACTTGTCTCGCCGCCACCAGTGCTTCAAGCTGCTGGTAAAGCGCGGCGTCAGAGGCATGAGATACACCATTAGACTTAGTGGCATCCAGGTATTGTGCCGCAACTGCTGAAAGTTGTAGCGTCTGAGTTTCAAGCTCCGACTTATGAGTCAGACGTGCCTGTTGCTTGGCTTCACGTTTAGCCTGAGCCGCCGCAGAGGTTTGCTCACCATGAGTGCCTGCATGCACTGGCATGATAGCCGACGCCGACAACAGGCCTGCGCCCAAAAGGCCCAAACCAAAGGTTTTTAGGAAAGTAGAATCGGTACGCGCAGCTGCGCAATGAACTGAACTCATAGCTTGGACCTCTCAAAGTCAACATCACTTCGAAAGCTCCAAGTACAAGTACTAGGCTCTATCAACGCTCATTCGGTAGTCCAGCCACCCTTTTGCAATGCAATTAGGGCCTGTGGCTTTGCGTACATTAATCTCTTAATGCTTGCCGTTTCGAGAGTGCTTTCGAACTTAACCTCCAGGCGGCTTCAGCCCAGAGAATTCGGGCATTCTAGCAATTATTTTTAGCGAAGCTCAACCGAAAATTTGATCATTTTTTAACCAATTTTTAAAACCCTATGGAAATCAATACACAATGAGTGGATAAAATTTACCAAAACAGCTGTTATTGGCGCAAAACTCGACGCGAGATCACCCAAACAGTCAAATTAGCTACCATTCAACCACCCAATAGATTAAAGCACTAAACAGACGTAATTCTATCCATCAGGTACAAACGACAGCGTCGAAATAGCACAGAAATGACTGCAGGGAATCTGGAAAATAGGAGATGACTTGAGGATTAGAGGGTCTGTTTAAAGTGGCGCAGTAACCAATAGACGGGGCGCAGATCTTTACCACCGATAGATCTAAGCGGTGCGATTAGATAGTTTAGCCATTGCCATTTAGCCATCTCTTGCTTGGACGCCTGCCAGAGTGACTCTCCGCCCGCGGCGCGATAGGCTGCAATGACAGGCTCGGCGATCTCAGGATGGGGCCCTATGTAACGGTACAGGCTGTGGATATAGACGAGGAGATCCCTGATCTGCTGCCTATGCATGTCACTGTCTTGCTGATTCGCCTCAAAATCGATAAAGGCAACATCTCCCTCTTCCCAGCAGATATCCCTAAGCGCTGGTCTGCCATGAGCCAAGCCTTTAAGATGCAGATGCGCTAACCCAGTCGCACTATCTTGCAGTATCTTAAGCTTCTCGGCCTCTGAGATGTCGGCATTTAACCAACCATTGACGGGCATGCCCACATCGGCAACCACCAGAAAAGCTTCGCCACTGGCAACCAGTTCGGGCACAGGGGCACCTCGCTTGGCGAGTTGAGTGAGGGTTGAAATCTCGAGCTGCAACGCCGCTTGGGGCTGTGACTTTAGCCAACGCATGGCGCCGGTCAGGCGTTCTGACTGTTTAAGCCAATATTTGCGGCCTTGATGCTCGAAACTGACTATTCGTTCGCCCTGATTTTCGACAAGTAGTTTATCAATCACATGTTGAAGGCTAGAAACAGTCACACAAGGTACTCCGGTAAAAGTGAAAAGGGATTATGTGTGCAAGCTAAGACAAATGCAATCTTCGAGGACCTGAGCGGGGAAACTATGAGCGACAGCAACTTGGCTTGAAGATAAAAAAATGAAGATAAAAAAGTGAAGATGAAACAGAAGACGTGCCGGCAGACACGTCTCTAGCTTGCCGCGCGATAAGCTACTTCTGAAGCAAAGCGCGACATTTAATACGAAAAGTAATAGAAAAAACGACTTACGCTTCTTCGTTCCAAGGGGTTGCCTTGTTTTCAAGCAGTACAGGGATCCCTTCGTTAATGGCATAGGCCAAACGATCGGCCTTACAGATAAGCTGCTGATTAGCTTTGTCATATTCAAGCTTACCCTTACACACAGGGCAGGCAACTATCTCTAAAAGTTTCTTATCAAACGCCATGTTAATTTCCTTGTTGTACGTTTTCGCGCCGCTTTAGCAGCGTTAACAATTGCTGTTCAAATTCTGGTGCTATCTTGGCATCTACCGGCAAATACCACCAGTTAGACTTTGCAAATTCGCGACATTTAACCGCATCTTTCTCTGTCATTAGCACGCCCCGACCCGCCGCAACCGTCTCAATAGCCTCGAGGCTGTAGGCCTGATGATCGTCAAAGGCATGTTGACCAATTGGATGAACCCCAATCTCGCTAAGGGTATCGAAGAATCGCTGTGGATTGCCTATGCCGGCGATAGCCACACTCTCATGACTCTCGTCCAGATTAGCTGTAACTACCTCGCCATCTGCCACGCTGCGCCAGTTGCCAGGCGCCAGCGCCATCTCAAACTCTTCGGGTCCACCACGCTCGCCATTGACTAAGGTAAAGTCAACGCAGCCTTGACGCCAGCGGCCTTCTCTCAATGGTCCGGCAGGCAACAGCAGACCATTGCCGAAGCGGCGCTTGCCATCAAGTACTAAGATCTCTATATCCCGTTCGAGTTTATAGTGCTGCAAACCATCGTCGCTGATGATCACATCCACCGCCTGCCAATCCATCAGGGCCTTACCCGCCGCCACGCGATCGCTACCTATCACCATAGGCACCTGGGTGCGGGCCACTATCATTGCCGGTTCATCGCCTACTTCATTGGCTGGCATGCCAGCGATAACCCGCTTACAGCCGGAAAACTCGACGCCATAGCCGCGGCTGATCACCCCAGGGCGATAGCCATTACGGCGAAGCAGTTCGATGAGATAGATGACCGTGGGGGTCTTGCCGCTGCCACCGACCGTGATGTTGCCTACCACAATCACAGGCACTTCGAGCCGCGCGCTTGACTTAAGCCCCAAACGAAACAGCTGTCGCCTGAGACTTGTCAGCAGATAAAACAAGCCACTTAGAGGCAGAAGCAACAGTACAAGCAGCCAGTGAACACCGGCCTGCCTGTCATACCAGAGACGATTAACCAACGCCTGCATTGTGCTTAGCTACCAAACTGCATCTGGTACAGGTTGTAATAGATCCCCTGCTTGGCAAGTAGCTCGCTATGGGTGCCGCGCTCGACCACCTTACCCTGATCCACCACCAAGATCTGATTGGCATTTTCGACGGTCGACAGACGGTGAGCGATCACGATAGATGTACGGTTCTGTCTCAGGTTATCCAGACCCGTCTGAATAGCCTTCTCCGACTCGGTATCCAGCGCCGAGGTTGCCTCATCGAGGATCAAGATAGGCGCATCGCGCAGTATCGCCCTGGCAATGGCGATACGCTGGCGTTGACCACCCGAGAGCATGACGCCGTTTTCGCCGACCTGGGTATAGATCCCCTCGGGCATCTTGCTGATAAACTCCCAGGCATTAGCGAGCTTAGCCGCATCGATGATCTGCTCCTCGGTGACCTCGCCCGGATAGGCATAGGCGATGTTCGCTGCTATGGTATCGTTGATCAGCGTGACCTGCTGTGACACCAATGCCACCTGACGGCGCAGCGCCGCCAGCTTGTAATCTCTCAGGCTGACATCATCCAAGCGAATATCACCGCTGTCGAGATCCGAATAGAAGCGGGTGATCAGGCTGGCAATGGTCGACTTACCCGAGCCACTGCGTCCCACCAGGGCCAGGGTTTCACCTGGATTAACCTGAAAATCCACCTCTTTTAACGCCAAGCCTTCCTGATTGTTGTAGCGGAAGTTGACCTTATCGAAACTCAGGCGACCCTCGACTCTTTTGGTCTCGAAGGTGCCGTTATCCACCTCGGCCGGGGTATCTAACACGGCAAAGATGGTGCTACAGGCCGCGATACCACGCTGAAACTCGGCGTTGACGCGGGTCAGACTCTTAATTGGCTGCAACATGGCGAGCATGGCCGCCAAGATAGTGGCGAAGGTACCCGCGGTAAGGTCGGCACGCATGCTCTCAAGACTCGATGCATAAAGCACAAAGGCCAGCGCCAGTGAGCCGATGACCATCACCAAGGGCTGACTGATCGCCTGGGCCAGAGCCAGCTTCATGGTGCGCGAACGGTTATCGTCATTCACCTTGGCGAAACGTTGCGACTCCGCCTGTTGACCACCGAAGACCAACACGTTTTTATGGCCCTTGATCATCTGCTCGGTAACTGAGGTCACGCCGCCCATGGCGGTCTGGATCTGTTTAGAGACCTTGCGGAACTTACGGCTAACCACGGCAATTACCAAGCCGATAAGGGGCCCGACAATCAGAATACAGAGCGAGAGTTTCCAGGAGTTATAGAACATCACCCCCAGCATGCCGATCACTGTGATACCGTCACGCACTATGGTGATCAGCGCACTGCCAGATGCCCTGGCGATCTGCTCGGTATCGAAGGTCACCCGGGAGATCAAGTTACCGCTGCTTTCGGCGTCGATATAGCTCACCGGCAGTCTCAGGTAATGCTCAAACACCTGCTGACGCATATCCATGATCATGCGCGCGCTGATGTATGAGATCCCATAGGTGGAGAGAAAGTTAGCCAGGCCCCTCAGGGTAAACAGGCCAATCACCACGAAAGGCGCGGTCTTGAGCACGTCGCTGTCGGAGTTAAAGCCGCCGCCCATGCCAAGGTCGACCCCTTCAACCAAGCCAGGCGTGGTCGGCACATTGCTGGCAAAACCTTGATCAATAAAAGGTTTAATTGAATAAATAAAGGTTGCGTCCACCAAGCCGTAAAGCACTAGGCCGAACACAGACAAAAATAACACCCCTTTGAGCGGGACAAGATAAGTGAGCAGTCTGAGAAAAACGCTGCCAACTTCACTTTTCGAAGAATTTGTCATTCAGGATTCTATCGTAGGTGCAAAAAAGCGTATTCTACTCTGGATTGCCAAACTCACCAAATTCAAAGCGTTGATTGTACCAAAATGGCGCCAGATCCCGGCGATAGCCCAGTACGGTAATGCCCTGCTCATCCAGTTTTAAACTCAGCTGACCGTTATCCCCCGTGCTGTATTGAAGCACCTTTTGATCGCGTTGGTCGCGAAAACGTCTCACCACCTCAGCCTTGGGAAAGCCATAGCGATTATTGAATCCGGCGGCGTAGAGCACGATATCGGGTGCGCTTGCCCGAATAAAGGCCCCGCTCGATGAGGTATTACTGCCGTGATGGGCCGCGATTAGCACTGTGCTGTCAACCTCGGCGCTCTGGGTCAGGAGTGACTGCTCACCCTCACTCTCGATATCTCCGGGGATGAGTACACTTCGCCCACCGTCACTTATCCGCACAACACAGGAGCCGTTATTACCTTGCTGCGGCTCACGCGGGCCCAAGAGCTCAAGGCTTAACCCCTGCCAGTTGAGGCTTTTAGGACGGCAGTCGATAGCGCCAGGATAGCTGAGATCTGTCACCAGCTTCACCCTTGGGTAGTGCCTTAACAGATAATCGGCGCCGCCGGCATGATCGTTGTCCCCATGGCTAAGCACCAGATAGTCCAGCTCACCTATGCCGCGGTAGTACAAGAAGGGCACTATGACCCTCTGTGCATAACTAAAATGCTCACCGAAGGCCGCGCCAGTGTCATAGATCAATGCCCGCCCCTGTTTCTCAACCACCAGGCTGAGTCCCTGCCCGACATCAAGCAGGTGCACCTGCCAGCTTTTAGGGTCCGTCAATCTCTGTGGTAAAAACCAGAAACACAGGGGCATGAACAACACAGGAATCATCCAGCGCCAGGCGCCGGAGGCGAGTCGCCAAAGGATAAGCCCGAGCAGGCCAAACATTAAGGCTGAGATCAGCTGCATCGAGGCTGGCAGCCAGTGAAGCGGTAGCTCCCCTAGGCAGTCGAACGCCAGGGTCATAGGTGAAATGGCAAGATCCAACAGATAAAGCGGCAGGCTAACGGACACGCCAAGATAAATGCCGATTATCCAGGTTATCAGCGCCATGAAACTTAGGGGGATCACCACCAAACTAAACCAAGGCACAAAGATAAGGTTAAATATCAATGCGTAGGGCGCAAAGCCGCCGAACAATAGCCCCTGCAGCAAGCCTAGCGATAGACTCAGGCGCCACTGGATCTGCCACATCTGCTTAAGGCGCCATTTCAGCCGTTGCCAGCTTGATAAGCGCTCATCAGCCGCAGGCCATGATTGCGTAAACCAGAGAATGATGGCGAGCGCACCAAAGGAGAGCCAAAGCCCGGCGCCGAGAATACTTAAAGGGTCCAACAACAATACGATGAAAAGTGCCCATAACAGCCGCTCGAAAGGCGATGCATAGCGGCGGATTAGACCAAGTAGGATCACCATCACCAACATGATCAGCGCCCGCTGGGTCGGCAGTCCTAGTCCGGCGAGAAAGGCATAGAAACCACAGCAAACCAGCGCCACCAGAGCGATGGCCTGACGATTACCGAGTCCCAGACGAGGAGTGAGCCGCCCTAACAGATAGCCACCCAGCCCCATCACCCAGAGCGCTAGCACAGACAGATGCAGCCCTGAGATGGTTACCAGGTGTCCAGTGCCACTTTGCCTCAGCCCCTGCCAATGTGCATCGCTTATCTGCTGTTTATCGCCCAGCATGAGCGCCAGCATCAGGTCGCCATTAGGGAGTGTGGCCACTTCCTGGCTTAACTGTGTCAGCAATTTCGCCCGCATGCCCTGTGGTGGTGACAGGCGCTTGGCCGCAATGACTCTGCCCTTGCCTATGATGTGCTTCGAGAGCAGATAGGCCTGCTGATTAAATCCTCCTTGGTTAAGCACACTGGTGATGGGCTTTGGGGCAAGCGTGAATTGCCACACTTCACCTATGGCGACTTTTTGTTCGCTTTGCCAACGTAAGCGTAAATATTTGTCAGGAAAATGAAAAGGATGGTCCGTTAAAATACGAATATCGGCATTTATCCGGTCGCCGTTTCGATAAACTAGTGATATGATTTCGCCCCTTACTGATGGCAGCTCGCTCGATTTATCAGGCGTAAAAACCAAAAGTTGGTGGCAAAATAGACTCATCCAAGCTATAGCCAGAAGGCTACCGGCCAATAATTTCGACCATTTCAGCATGACGACGGCAATAACCAAGACCGCCCATGCAAGGGGAAAGGTTGGCAAGGTAGGCCAGAGCAGCGCGGAGATGAGCGTGGCACAATAGCCAAACATGAATCGATTCATAATGAATAATTTAAGACTGCAACACTAAGCTATGCCAAAAAAATTCATTCAACGATATATGCCCAAGCCTGAGACGCTGCAGAATCATAAGCACCTGCAGATGTTCGGTAAGTTGCTCCACAAGCCTAACCTTTGGGCCCTGAATCGACGCTCCGCTCCCCTCGCCTTTGCGGTCGGCCTGTTTGTCGCCTGGATCCCCATGCCATTTCAAATGGTATTGGCTGCAGCGCTGGCAATCCTGTTCAACTGTAACTTGCCTGTCGCCGTCGCCTTGGTGTGGGTCACCAACCCTGTCACCATGCCCTTTATGTTCTATGCCGCCTACCTCTTTGGCGCCAAACTACTCAACCACCCTCCCCAAGAATTTGCCTTCGAAGCCAGCTGGCAATGGATCGAGGCCTCACTCTTCACTATAGGCCCGCCGTTTTTGCTCGGCTGTCTGGTGTTTGGGATCATCTTTTCCGCCGTGGGTTACTTTGTCGTCCACAACCTGTGGAAATACTCGATCTTGTTCAAGTGGAAGAATCGCACTAAGTAGCGAACTACTGCCGCCTTCCGCCTTTGATCTGATCACAAGCCCCAATGGATCTTGCTACCAAGCATTGAGTTAAGTCTGGCATTGAAACTTAGCCGGGCTGTCACGGTGATAAGCTTTTGTTAACCAAATCATCGCGCTATTTTAGCCGATCACACTGCACACTACGCTTACTGCAGCATGAGCTGCTGCAATTGTCACTTCGCATCTAAGAGAAACTTAAGATAGAATAAACAAGTTGATCACAAAGTTGACGCTTTGTATCTACAGAAAAGACATGCCTTGGATGACGTCGCTCGTTAGAATAATCACAAAAAATGCAGGAAGGCCATGCACTTAAATTCAAATAGAAAACATGTTGCGATCTTCGCACTGCTCTCCTGCTTGTTTCTGCTCGCCTCTGTGATCACCATCAGTGCACTAACAAAATACTTTGTCGACAATGAGATCCAGCAAGAAGAGGAAAATCTGCGCAAGAACCTGGCGCTGATCCGCTTTAACTTCGAGGCCACCATCTACAAAGACACCTATCTGGCCGATAGCCTGGCCACTGTGGTGACCATAGATCCCGAGTTTGCCATGAAAAACTGGCATGTGATCGCCGCTAAATTGCTCGACAAGGCGCAATACGTGCGCAACGTCGCCATCGCGCCAAACAATGTTATCTCCTTAGTCTATCCCCTAGAGGGCAACGAAGCGGCCGTTGGCTTCGATTTTCGCACCCAGCCAAACCAGCTAAAGACAGTGTTACTGGCCAAGGAGCAGCAGTCGGTGTATATCGCCGGCCCGGTAAATCTAGTGCAAGGCGGATTGGGACTCATCGCACGCTACCCTATCTTCGCCGACTACCCCAAAAACACCCAATACTGGGGCGGGGTGAGCGTAGTGATGAACTATAACCAGTTAATCCATGACACAGGGATCACCCAGTTTCAGGGCGGCGATATCGCCATCAAGAAACAGATCACCGCCAACGAACCCGAACAGGTTTTCTACGGTGATGCCAGCATCTTCGACAATGCTGATGTGATCTACCCCATCAAGTTACCCAGCGCCACCTGGAATATGGCAGCAAGGTTTCATATCGAGAATCTCGAACGCATCGGCCAGCTGCGCCTGGGCATAGGCGGTATCGGCACGATCGCGGCCTTTACCTTGTATATGCTGATGCTACTCCTGTTTCGCAACTATCAGCACACCCACAGGGCGGCGCTGCACGATGAATTGACTCACCTACCTAATCGGCGCTTCATCATCAACGAACTCGACCGTCTGATGAACAAACCAAACCAGCCCCCTTTTACCCTGCTCAACATAGATCTCAACGACTTTAAAGGGGTTAACGACGAGCTTGGGCATGAGGCGGGCGATGAGCTGCTAAAATATATCGCCAATCGTCTTGTGACAGAGGTTGGTATTAAGGGCTCGGTCGCGCGATTTGGCGGCGATGAGTTTCTGATCTTGCTCTATGAGCTTACCGACATGCAGGAAATCGAGGAGATCATGGCGCATATCACCCAGGCGATAGAATCCCAGCCCTTTAGCTGGCAGTCACAGCAGCTGACGCCCTCACTCAGCATAGGCTATGCAATCTATGATGGTCAGAATGCCGACATCAAAGAGTTACTCTCAGATGCCGACAAGCGGATGTATCAACAAAAACGCGCCTACCGGGAAAGTCGCTAAAGACTATTCCTAATTTACGACCTAGTCTTATCGCCCAGCCAAAGCCTCGGCGGGATGAATACGACTCGCCTTCCAGGCGGGATAGAGGGTGGCCAATAGGCTCATCACCAGGGCCAGAGACACCACTAGCGCTACATCCAGAAGATGAAGCTGTGAGGGTAAGAAGTCGATGAAATAGACATCGGCCGACAAGAGCTGCACGCCAAACAGCTGCTCGATACCGCTGGCGATAGCACTTAGGTTCAGCGCAAGGGTGATCCCTAGCCCCGCACCAATCAAGCAACCCATCAGGCCATTTAGCGCGCCCTGCACCACGAAGATCCCCATGATGGTGGCCTTGGCCATCCCCATGGTCAGCAAGATGGCGATCTCCGACTGCTTGTCACGTACCGCCATCACTAGGGTCGAGACGATATTGAAACAGGCCACGGCGATCACCAGCGCGAGCACCAGGTACATCACGGCGCGTACCAGCTGAATATCCTGATAAAGATGGCCTTGGGTGCGGGTCCAATCGGAAAGGTACATATATTGCGACTGGCTGTAGCCCAAGGTGCGGATCAGCTGCGGCGCGGCAAAGACATCATCTACCTTGATGCGGATCCCGCTCACGCCATCCCCCAGCCCCAACAGCTCGGCGCCATAATCCAGCGAGATGTAGGCTGTAGTCAGATCCAGCTCACCGCCAAGCGCAAAAATTCCCACCACCTTAAACTGATGGCTCTTGGCCGAGCCAAGGCCGCGTCCCGTTGACTGACTGGCAAGGTTTGGCGTGTAGAGGCTCAGGGTGTTACCCAGCGACAGCCCCAGCGCATCGGCCAGCCCCTTACCCAGGACGATATTGTTTTCTTTGCTGGCCAGTGCCTGCCAGGCCGTATCCGGCATGAAATCACGGATGTTGGAAACCTTGGCTTCTAATTCCGGCGTGATACCGATAACCGTTAGCCCCTGAAAACCACCGGGTTTCTGGATCAGGCCCTGAATACGCACAAATGGCGCGCTGGCAATAATACCGGGGATCTTCTTGGCATCCTCGGCGATCTGCGGCCAGTCATGCAGCGGCTCATTCACCCCGGTCAGCTCACCATGGGGCACTACGCCCAGCAGGCGCTGCTCAAGCTCCTTCTCGAAGCCGTTCATGGCCGACAGCACAGTGATCAACACGGCGACTCCCAGGGCGATGCCCGCAGTAGAGGCAAAGGAGATGAAACTTATGAAACGATTGGACTGACGCGCCATGTAGAAGCGCCAGCCTACCCAGAAGGCGAGTCTCTCTCTCATGCCATCTCCCAGGCGCTTAACTGACCATCTTGCATCTTCAGCTGTCTGTCCATACGCGCGGCCAATTTAGGATCATGGGTGACCACCACAAAGGCCGTGCCCAGCTGGCTACCCAGCTCTCGGATAAGCTCATAGACGGTATCGCCGCTGGCGGCGTCCAGGTTGCCCGTAGGCTCATCGGCCAACACCAACTTAGGGCGATTGATCAGCGCCCTGGCTATTGCGGTGCGTTGACGCTCACCGCCAGACATCTCCGCCGGGGTATGATGTAGTCGGTGGCCCAGACCCACACGACTAAGTAGCTCTTTGGCCTCCTGCTCGACTTCCTGACGCGGGCGCTTCTGGATAAGCCCTGGCATGGCCACATTTTCAAGGGCAGTAAACTCGGGCAACAGATGATGGAACTGATAGATAAATCCCAGCTCCTGGTTGCGGATCGCCGCCTGACGCGAGGGGGAAAGCTGGTAGAGATCTTCCCCATTAAACATCACCTGACCGCTGCTGGGTTTGTCCAGCGTGCCCATGATGTGCAGCAAGGTACTCTTACCCGAGCCCGAACTGCCGATGATAGCCACCTGCTCGCCCTTGGCGATACTGAGATTAACGCCGCTCAGCACCTGAGTATCTATACTCCCCTCGTGGTAGCGTTTGCTGACGTTACTGACTTGAAGTAACAAAGAGTTGTCCTGTTGGGTCATAGATTATTCATACCTTAAAGCTGTGGCAGGTTGCACGCTAGCCGCCCGCAGTGCGGGATAAACGGTCGCTAAAAATGTGATGGCCAGGGTGCCAACGACGATCAGGGACAACTGTCCCCACTCGAGCTGCACCGGCAGGCGTTGTCCCGCCCCGAGCACATGAATGCCAAGCATTGAGAAGAGTGTATTGATGTTCAATGTGGCCAGCACGCCGATAGCCAGGCCGCCCACCAGGCCTAAGACGGCGTTAAGCGATCCCTGGATCATGAAGATCCCCATGATGCTCCCCGTGGTCAGGCCTTGGGTCTTGAGCACGGCAACGTCTGTGGTCTTATCCACCACCATCATCACCAACGCTGATACTATGTTAAAGGCTGCCACGGCGATGATAAGGCTGAGCATCAGCGACATCATGTTCTTCTCCATCTTCACCGCAGAGAAGAGATGACCATAGTTTTCGCGCCAATCACTGGTGGTTACGCTGTCGCCCGCTGCCTCAAACGCCGCTTTTACCTTAGGTGCCAGCTTGCTCGCCTTGAAGGGATCGGCCAGATAGAGACGCAGCGACTTGATCTCATTGGGGGACTTGCGCATCAGACGCAGTGCATCCTCGTGATGCACGTAAGCCAGGCTCGCATCCACCTGAGATCCCATCTCAAACACGCCTGCCACGATAAACTTACGCTGGCTCGGCACAGGTCCCAGAGGCGAATAAACCACCCCATCGCCACTGAGTACACGTATCTTATCGCCGGGCTTAACATCCAGACGACGCGCCAACTCGGCGCCTATGATAATGCGGTATTTGCCCGCCTCGAGACTGTCGAGAGAGCCGTTGAAGTGACGGTTCAGACGGGCCAGATTGTCTTTTTCAAGCTCGGGATAGATACCATAAACCTGCACGGCACTGATGTTGCTCGGCGCCTGTAACATGGCCTGGGTGGCCACGCTCGGACTCATAGCTAGGATCTGCTTACCATCGATTAATGTATTGGCGACATCTTGCCAGTTACCAAGGTGTTGCTCGCTGTGCACCGTCAGCTGTGGCACTGCGCCAAGAATACGCTGCTTGAGCTGTCCCTCCAGGCCATTCATCACAGAACTGACGATGATCAGGGCCGCCACCCCGAGCAAGATCCCCGACACGGCAAACAGGGTAATAAATGAGGCAAATGGATTGGCCTTACGTGCTCGCCAGTACCGATAACCTATGGTCCAAGATAACGCTAAATTCATGTTTGGCAGGGTCTCTTTACGTCAGAGCCTTGATAAATCATTAAGATGGGCACGATAATAGGGGGAATAGCACCTTAAAAACAAGAGGCAATCCGTTGAACAGCCAATCAAACTCCTATTTTAGCGTCGCGCATGGGTTCGCCGCTTACCTATCGCCCTGGCCTAAGGAGCAGCCGCTGCCCAACGACCATGAACTCAGAAGCATGCTGCCACTCGGCATGCAACTCATCAGCGAAGTCAAGGCGATGGAAGCCGACTGTCTACTCCAGCTCAGGCACCTTGATGATGAGGCCCGCACCGTGGTGGATTACCTCAAGCTACAGTCGCGCAAGATAGACCTGGTGCTGCAACATGTGCTCGAGCAGCAGCCCCACGAGGGCGAGCGCTGCAACGGCCTGCATTTTGGCGGCAGTGGCATACATCTCCAAAGCCCCACAAAATTGGTGCCCGGCGAGCGCTATCGCATCACACTGCATATCAGGGAGGCGCTTATCGCCATCCTCTGCATCGGTGAGTGCACCCGCTGTGACGATGAAGCCTCTGAAGGTGGTTTCGACTGCGAACTCAGCTTTATTCAAATTCTCGATGAGGATGTCGAGCAACTGGTCAAAGCCAGCCTGAATATTCAACAAAAACAATTACAACAACGCAAAAAACAGCAACAAGACCCGAGTTAGTTTTCACTGGCACTGACGGGGCTAAGTCTCTACAATGGCCGCATCATTGTCGATTGTTGGCCTTAGTCTGTTTTCATGAATGCTTTTTCCATCCTCACACCACCTAAAGTCAAAGGGGTTAAGTCGCCCCAAACCCTGAGCCAGTTAACCGGTGCCGCCCAGGCGATAAGCCTGGCTAAGCTGTGCGAGCAGTATAGCGGCATGACCTTAGTAGTGACGCCAGACACGCCAAGCGCGCTCAGGCTAGAGGCAGAGCTAGGCTACCTGTTAGCGCCAAAATCAGTCCCCGTGATGCTGTTCCCCGACCGGGAGACCTTGCCTTACGACAGCTTCTCGCCCCATCAGGATCTGGTATCTCAACGGCTTGAGACCCTATCGCGGATCCCAAGCGCCGGCCATAGCCTGGTGATCGTGCCCATGAGCACCCTGATGGTGAAGTTGCCGCCGCAATCATTCTTAACCGGCAACGTCTTGCTGCTCAGCAAGGGCGACAACTATCCCCTGGAAGCAGTGCGCAGCCAGCTGGTCAATACCGGCTATCATCACGTAGAGCAGGTGTATGAGCATGGCGAGTTTGCCGTGCGCGGCTCTATCATAGATCTCTTCCCCATGGGCGCCCAGAGCCCCTATCGCATCGAGCTGTTCGATGATGAGGTCGAATCGATCCGCGAATTTGACCCGGAAACCCAACGCTCCAGCGGCGAGATCGAATCGATTCGCCTGCTGCCGGCCAAGGAGTTCCCGACCAATGACGCCGCCATCGAAGGGTTTCGCCAACGTTACCGCCGCCAGTTTGAGGTAGTGGTCAAGGAGCCGGAGTCCATCTATCAGATGGTGAGCCGCAAGGTGATGCCTGCCGGGATCGAGAGTTACCTGGCCCTCTTCTTCGACGAGACGGCGAGCCTGTTTGACTATCTGCCCGGCGAGTGCCAATTGGTGCAGGTGGGCGATCTAGAGAATGCTGCCAAACACCACCTGCAGGAGATCAACCAGCGCTATGAAAACCGCCGGGTCGATCCCCTGAGGCCATTGCTGCCGCCAAAGGATCTCTACCTGCTGACTGAACAGGTCTTCGAGGCCTTTAAGCATCTGCCGCGCTTCCTCATCAAGGGCGATGAGGCAACAGGCACCAGCGTTGCGGCGCAGCTCGAGGCACTGCCCAGTATCGCCGCCAACCATAAGCTCAAACAGCCGCTTGTTAGCCTTAAAGAATTTGCCGATGGCGGCACGCCAATTTTATTCTGCGTCGAATCGGAAGGCCGCCGCGAGGCGCTGCTGGAACTGCTGGCCAAGATAGAGATTAAACCTACGCTGCTGGACCATCTGGAGAGCTTCAGCCATAAGCCTCAGCCCTTTGGCTTGATCGTCGCGCCGCTGTCTCAAGGCGCCATCTATCACCCCAAGAAGGGCCCTAGCTGGGCACTGGTGTGTGAAACCGAGCTGTTTGGCCAGCGCATCGCCCAGCAACGCCGTCGGGATAAACAGCGTCAGGTAAGCCAGGATGCGCTCATCAAGGATCTGGCCGAGCTCAAAGTCGGTCAACCTATAGTCCATCTGGATCACGGCGTCGCCCTCTATCAAGGGCTGGAAACCCTGGACACGGGCGGCCTGGTCGCCGAGTACCTGAAACTGGAATACGCCGGTGGCGATAAACTCTATGTGCCTGTCGCCTCCCTCAACCTCATTAGCCAGTACAGTGTCGGCGCCGATGATGCGCCACAGCTCAACAAGCTGGGCAACGAGAGTTGGACCAAAGCCAAACGCAAGGCGATCGAGAAGATCCGCGACGTGGCCGCCGAACTGTTAGATGTCTACGCCCGCCGTCAGGCCCGCCCCGGCGAGGCCTGCCGATTAGATCGCGAAGAGTACGCTCAGTTTGCCGGCAGCTTCCCCTTCGAAGAGACGGTAGATCAGGAAACTGCCATCGACGCCGTGCTCACCGACATGTGTAGCCCCATATCGATGGATCGTCTGGTGTGTGGCGACGTCGGCTTCGGTAAGACTGAGGTGGCGATGCGCGCCGCCTTCGTTGCGGTCAACGACGGCAAACAGGTGGCCATCTTAGTGCCTACCACGCTACTTGCTCAGCAGCACTATGAAAACTTCAAAGACAGGTTTGCCGACTGGCCCATCAAGATAGAGGTGATGTCACGCTTTAAGACCGCCAAAGAGCAACAGGCGGTGCTCAAGCAGCTGGAGCTTGGCCAGGTGGATATCGTTATCGGTACCCATAAACTGCTGCAGTCTGAGGCCAAGTTTGAAAACTTAGGCCTGCTTATCATCGACGAGGAGCACAGGTTCGGCGTGCGTCAGAAGGAGAAGATCAAGGCGCTACGCGCCAATATTGATATTTTGACCCTGACGGCGACCCCTATTCCGCGTACCCTCAACATGGCGATGTCAGGCATGCGCGACCTCTCCATCATCGCCACGCCGCCGGCCAAGCGCCTGGCGGTTAAAACCTTCGTGCGCGAATATGATGATGCCACGGTGCGCGAGGCACTGCTGCGTGAGATCTTAAGGGGCGGCCAGGTCTATTTTCTCCACAACAGTGTCGAGACCATAGAGAAGCGCGCCCGGGAGATTGAGGCGCTGCTGCCCGAGGCGCGAGTTGTCACCGCCCATGGTCAAATGAGAGAACGCGACCTGGAAAAGGTGATGTCCGACTTCTATCACCAGAAATACAATGTGCTGGTGTGTACCACCATCATAGAGACGGGCATCGACGTCCCCAGCGCCAACACCATCATCATAGAGCGAGCCGATAACTTCGGCCTGGCGCAGCTGCACCAGCTCAGGGGGCGTGTGGGGCGCTCACATCATCAGGCCTACGCCTATCTGATGACGCCACATCCAAAACGCATGACCAAGGATGCCATCAAGCGTCTGGAGGCCATTGGCGCGCTGGAAGATCTCGGCGCAGGCTTCATGCTGGCGACTCAAGATCTCGAGATCCGCGGCGCGGGTGAACTCCTGGGCGATGAGCAGAGCGGTCATATCTCCAAAATAGGCTTTACCCTCTACATGGAGATGCTGGAAGATGCGGTGAAATCTCTCAAGGAGGGCAAGGAGCCTTCGCTGGATCAGATGCTCAGGGGACAATGTGAGATTGACCTGCGGATCCCTGCCCTGCTGCCGGAAGATTATGTGGGCGATGTTAACATCCGCCTGTCGCTCTACAAGCGTATCGCCAACTGCGCCACCGCCCAGGCACTGGACGAATTAAAGGTCGAGCTGATCGATCGCTTCGGCCTCTTGCCTCAGGCCACCAAGAACCTGATGGAAGTCTCCCTGTTTAAGCACCAGGCAACGGCGCTCGGCATCGCCAAGATAGAGATGCACGCCAAGGGCGGTAGCCTGGAATTTAATAACGATCACTGTGTAGATCCTGGCTTTATCATCGGACTATTACAGAGTCAGCCACAAAATTATCGTATGGACGGCCCAAGTAAGTTAAAATTCTTGATGCCGACAGAGACAGACAAGGATAGGTTAGCCCTGTTATCCCTGATCATCTCTCAACTCATGCAACATCGCCTTGGAGAACCGCGTGTTTAAAAAGAGTCTTTTATTGGTGACCACCCTTGCCTCACTATCCGGCGCCGTCTGGGCAGATAACGAGCGTTGGTTTGAGGTGGAAGTTTACCTGTTTGAGCGTCAGGGAAGTCAATTGGAAGAAACCTTGGCAAGCCCAGGCAATCGTCACACGCGTCAACCGATAGACATGATCTCGCCGCTGTTTGCCACGGATATTACCGGTGCCAGCCTGGGGCTCGAGGGCTGCAGCGCCCAGCAGTGGCTGGAAACGCCAGAAGATTGCGACAGACAGCTGCAACAGGCGCAGGTGACTCACCCCAGCCAGATCCCTACCACCATAGGCGCGCCAACCCCCCAATATGCCACCTTAGGTGCCGGCACCGTCTTATTGGCCGATTCCCAGTCGCAGTTTGGGGAGATAATTACCACCTTAAGACGCGAAGCCGGACATAAGAGCCTGCTGCACATGACCTGGCAACAATCTATGCTGCCCCGTCATCAGGCGAAACCCGTGCGTCTCTATGCCGGTGAAGATTTCTCAGATCGCTTCAATGAGGATGGCTACGCGGTGAACGCGGCGCCCCAAAGTGATACCAGCGGCATTCCGCAGTTTAACTTCGATCTGAATTTCGAGGAGAAGCAGGCGGCCCCTATCTGGGCACTTGATGGTACGCTCAACATCTATCTGAACCATTACCTCTATGTGGAAACGGCGCTAACCCTACACAGGGCTGGTAATAAAACGCAGCCACAGCTTGAGAATGAGACGGTATTAAGCCAGGTGCCTTATCTGTACAACATCTATATGACGCAGAATAAGCGAGTGAAGAGTGACGAAATCCATTATTTCGATCACCCTAACATGGGGATGATCCTACAGATCAGAAAGATGGAACAACCCGGCGAGCGCACCCTCGAGGTGAGCCAGCCAAACGTGGTCCCGCAGAACTAAGCTAAATAGCTATTTAGAAAACAGATAGCTAATAGACAGAAAAATCGAGGTAGATCTCATCTGCCTCGTCTTCCTCCACCAGCACATTATCCACTACAGCCTGAGGCGAACCCTGCTCACTCCAGGCAATGAAACGATCGACAGCTAAGCTGCCTCCCTGCAATAAAATCAGCACCCTACCGTCTTCCAGGTTTTTGGCATACCCCGTCAGCCCCAATTCATTGGCTTTCAGCTGGCTGTATCGCCTAAAACACACGCCCTGAACCTTTCCCGATATTGTCAATAATACCCGCTTCATCTGCGCCTCGTTATTCTTATCGATCTAACCCTTTGAAGATAACCTAAACTTGGGGGATGGGCAAAAAATAGACAAAAAAAACAGCTAACTAATAAAGTGGTTAGCTGCATCGGGCGACATACGCAAACTGGGAAAAGGTCTGTAAGACCATCATGTAGCAATATGTATCACTTTGTATCATAAAAGGGATAAGCTATGCTAGATTTGAATAACAAAAATTGTTAACCACTTACGCTCAGCTTCGACCTAAATTCAGGATATTCGACCACTTTTTATCGCTTACTCACCATAAGCCCCTGAAAAATGGCGATCAATACACTGCAGAAAAACGCCCTAATCGCCTCCTCTCGACCAGCGACGCTTCTATCCAAAGCAGCAAGGCTTTTCGTTAACGTCATTCCCGAGGCAAAGTAGCTCGCACAGCCAAACTTTTTGGTGCAGAAATACGAATCAGGCCACTCTTCCATCACTAGCATCTGCACATAAAAAAGGAGCCAGTTGGCTCCTTGTTAGGTTCGAATCACCTTACTGCTGCTCTTTAAAGGCCTTTATCTCGGCGAGATGTGCGGCCAGCGAAGGAAACTTATGGCGCTGCTCCTCGTCCCAGACGATGGGATAGAAAGGCGCTAAGGTGCTGGCCACCGCCTGGTTGTCATGCATCTCGTCCTGGCGAGACAGGATACACATGCCCCGTCCCTTATGTTTTTCCCTAAACTGACTGACACACTTGCTGGCGATGTCGGCATACTCTTCCGGTCTGTCTATCTTGCCGAGCATATTGTCTTCCGGATGCAGATTAGGATTGATCATCACGGTCTTAAGGCCATTGAGAAAACCTATCCGCTCGGCCCAATAGCCGCCTAGGCCGACGCCTATTGCCAGAGGCGCGGGATCGTCACTCTGGGTTAACTGACGACTCACCTCGTTAAGCAGATACTGCATATCGTACTTGGGGTGAAGCGTGCTGTAGCTGATCAGCCTTACGTCGGGGTCGACAAACTGCAGCTGGCGCATTTTTTCATGATTACCTGGACTGGTGGCGTCAAAACCGTGGAAATAGAGGATCATCCTGTTACCTGCTAACTGTATGTGAATATTAACTTTAGCTAACTCATCATAGGCTGTTGTTGCGCTACATCAAATTTAGCCCATACAGATCTGCTCTGCTATCCTTCTTGCCGCCAGATAACGAGATTCATCCTCCAGCGCCTTGGCAACTTGAGGTCTGTTGGCCAGCAGTTTACGCGCCGGCACCTGTGGACCTTGCTCAGGCCACTCAAACGAGGTTAACAGCTCGCTGACGCCCTGACTGTCATTACACAGCAAGATCATGTCACAGCCCGCATTAATAGCGGCGCTGGCCCGCTCTGGGTAGCCACCAACCACGCCAGCCCCCTTCATGCCGAGATCGTCGGAGAAGATCACCCCATCAAACTTGAGCTCATCACGCAGCACCTGCTTAAGCCAATAGGAGGAAAAACCCGCGGGATTGGGGTCGACCTTAGGATAGATCACGTGGGCCGGCATCACCCCTTGTAATCGCTTCGCCCCCATAAGATGCGCAAAGGGCACCATGTCCAGGGCGCGGATCTCAGCTTCGCTACGCTCATCCACCGGCTTGGCAATATGGGAATCCGCCGCCACGCTGCCATGACCAGGGAAATGCTTACCCACGGCGGCCATGCCTGCATCCTGCATCCCTTGAATGAAGGCATCGGCCAGGGCTATCACCTCATCGGGCTTATCGCTAAAGGCGCGGGTGCCGATCACCTGACTGATGCCGTTCAGATCCAGCACAGGGGCAAAACTTAAATCGATATCACAGGCCAGCAATTCAACGGCCATGAGAAAACCAAGCTCCCTCGCCCAGCCCTTGGCTAATTGAAGGTCTTGCTTTGCCGCTGGCAATATGTCGCCCATGGCGGGGATCTTACTAAAACCGTCAATAAATCTTTGTACCCGACCGCCTTCATGATCCACGGCAATGAGCAGATCGGGTCTAAGGGCACGCACCGAGGCCACCAAGGCGCAGAGCTGGTCACGATCTTGATAGTTGCGGGAAAATAATATCAGCCCGCCGACCATGGGATGCATCAACTGCGCTTGCTCCTGCGCATTCATCTCGGTGGATAACAAATCCATCATTAAATAACTCACAACTCCCCCTAGAAAAACTGTTAAATCAGTTTTATCGACGCCGATGATTAACAAATACTTAGCAAGGTAAAATCATCTAAGTTTTTGTATACAATTGATAAAACCACAAACCTTCGGGCAGCTTTCCTCAACCGTTCGCGATTAGCAATAGTATGCCTAATGCGAAACTCACTCTTGAAAAAAACTAATGCGAAAGCTGCGACTAAAGTATGGGATACTTAATAATTGACAATCTTAATGTGCTCGCAAGGTTAGCACAACGGGGCGACATTAACGCCCCTTAAGGCATGAATAATTAAATTGGCCTAAAATCACTGAGATTGAATAACGAAAATAATGATTACAACAGGGTTTTATAATGATTAGCGTTTTTGACATGTTTAAAATTGGTATCGGGCCCTCAAGCTCCCATACCGTAGGCCCGATGAAAGCGGGTAATATCTTCATTCAAGATTTAGAAAAACATGGTCATCTAGCAGAAACAGATGAGCTGAGATCTGAGCTGTTTGGCTCACTCGGCCAAACCGGTAAGGGCCACGGCACGGGTAAGGCCGTGATCTTAGGCCTAATGGGCGAAGCCCCTGAAACCGTTGATACCGACAAGATCGATGCCACCCTGGCACAGGTGAACGACACACAAAGCTTAACCATGCCAAACAACAAGGTGGTTCGCTTCAGCCGTGAAGATGGCATCACCTACCACAGACGCAAGAGCCTGCCGGCCCATGCTAATGCCATGACCCTCTACGCCTATGCCAAGGGCAACTGCATCTACCAGCGTACCTATTACTCGGTCGGTGGCGGCTTCATCTTAGATGAAGATGAGATCCTGGCCCAGGATGCCTCGCCAGCCTCCCCTATCGAAGCCGCGCCCTATGACTTTAACAGCGCCGCCGAGCTGCTGGATATGTGTGTCGAGAACGGCCTAAGCATCTCTGCGCTGATGATGGAGAACGAACTCTCTATCGCCAGCGAGAAAGAGGTAAAGGAGCGCCTGTGGACTATATGGCAGACCATGAAGAGCTGCGTCGAGCGTGGCTATCAGAAGGAAGGCATACTTCCGGGCGGGCTGAAGCTCAGACGCCGCGCCCCGGCCCTCTACCGTCGCCTCAAAGCCGAAAGCAAGACAGTAGTCGATCCCCTCACCGCCATGGACTGGGTCGATCTGTTTGCCCTTGCCGTGAACGAGCAAAATGCCGCAGGCGATCGCGTGGTGACTGCGCCGACTAACGGCGCCGCCGGCATCATCCCTGCCGTACTCTGCTACTACGACACCTTCGTTCAAGAGGTGGATCTGGATATCTGCTGTCAGTACCTGCTGACCGCTGCCGCCATCGGCATTCTCTACAAGAAGAACGCCTCTATCTCAGGCGCCGAGGTGGGCTGTCAGGGTGAAGTCGGTGTGGCATGCTCTATGGCCGCGGCGGCACTCACCGAGATCATGGGCGGCACGGTTGAACATGTGGAAAACGCCGCCGAGATCGGCATGGAGCACAACCTGGGACTGACCTGTGACCCTGTTGGCGGCCTGGTGCAGGTGCCTTGCATCGAGCGTAACGCCATGGGCGCGGTCAAGGCGATCAACGCCTCACGCCTGGCGATGCGCGGTGACGGCAACCATAAGGTCTCTCTGGATAAGGTGATCAAGACCATGATGGATACCGGCAAGGATATGCGCAGCAAGTACAAGGAAACCGCCAAGGGCGGCCTGGCGGTTAACATAGTCGAGTGTTAACCGGCTATGAATAAAGCATAAAAAACTCGCCCTAGGGCGAGTTTTTTTATGGCTACACATCAGCCTATTTTAAGCTAAGCTCAAACGCTCGCCTTAACGGATCGGCAGCTCCACATCCGCAAACAGGTTTTCAATCAGCTGAGGGTCTCTAAGGGCTACCGCCTTCTCGACAATATCTTTGGTCAGGTGCGGCGCAAAATGCTCAATAAACTCATACATATAATTGCGCAGGAAATTGCCCTTCCTAAAACCTATCTTAGTGGTGCTGTGGGCAAACAGATGGCTGGCATCTATGGCCACTAAATCTTTATCTATCACAGGGTCCACCGCCATGGAGGCGATCACCCCAACCCCTAGGCCCAATCTGACATAAGTCTTGAGCACATCGGCACTGGTCGCGGTAAACACCACCCTAGGGTCGATACCGGCGCGGTTGAAGGCCTTCTCAATTTCAGACTCCCTATCGAAACCAAACACATAGGTCACCAGCGGGAAACGACCTAAGTCTTCAATGCTGATCTGAGTCCGTGAAGCCAACGGATGATCTTTTGTCACCACAATGGAGCGATTCCAGTGGTAACAAGGCAGCATGATGAGGTCCGTATAAAGGTGCATCCCCTCGGTGGCGATGGCAAAATCTGCATCGCCTCTCGCCGCCAACTCGCTGATCTGCGAAGGCGTGCCCTGATGCATGTGTAGATTCACCTTAGGGTAGCGGTCGATAAAGGCACGGATGATCCCCGGCAAGGCATATCGCGCCTGCGTATCTGTAGTGGCAATATTCAGCTCACCCTGATCCGGCTTGGTATACTCCTCGGCAACCTTCTTGATGCTCTCGACCTTACCCAATATATCGTTGGCGATATTGATCACCTGCTGACCAGCTGGCGTCACATGAGTCAGATGCTTACCGCTACGGCCGAAGATCTGAATGCCCAGTTCATCTTCGAGCATTCGTACCTGTTTACTGATCCCAGGCTGAGAGGTGTAGAGGTTCTCAGCGGTCGCCGACACGTTAAGGTTGTGATTCACCACTTCGGCAATGTATCTGAGTTGTTGCAGCTTCATCGTCTTTCCTTTGCAAAGGTCAGTGTCTCAAAGGGAGCCACGGCCTGAAATCGGTACCCTAACATAAGAGTTAGTATAAGAATTAGTTATAGTACAGGCGAAAAATTAAATCAAAGGGGAATATAGCATAGAGGTGAGATGAATCACACGACATAAAGAGAAAGCTAGTCTAAGATAACTATGCTAGCGTGTTGATTTATAGTAGCATTAATGGAATTGCATAAAAATTGGTAGATCTATGATATTTACTTTGGTTCTGATCCTCATCGGTGCATTGCTGCTATTGGTTATTGGCATCAATGTCATCCAACAACAAAAAGAACGTGCAGAGGCCGAGCGAAGAACAGAATTAGCCAGACAAAGAGCCATCATCGACGAAACCGAGAACGTGCTCTCTTGCACCGGAATGTTTCCCTGCTCGACTAATCTGGTATTGATCCTCTACAGAAGAGTGCAAGAAGCCTTAAGCCAATCTGTCAGCCTTGGTGGACCACAGACGGCGGATTATCAGCGTCGTCTCACCGACCTTACCGGCCAGGTCGAAAACCTACAAAACGCCCAGAAACAGACACCTGCCATCGAAAGCTTTCGCCTGCCCGATACCGACAAGCAGATCCTGGATCTGGTTAAGGTACTGAAAAAGCTTAAGGCCATCCTGCGCGCCGAGCACAACAAAGGCAAAGTCGATCCCAATATCTTTGCTCAGGAAGAGGCTCGTGTAGACAGCCTGCAACTCAGAATCAATGTAGATTCTATGCTGTCGCGTGCCCGTAGTGCCTGCTTCATGAAGCAATACGGCTCCGCCAAGCAGATGGTCACTAAGGCATTGGCGACCCTACACACTATCAAGGCCCTAACCCCTAACGACCCATTCATCACCAAGAAGGTGGATGAAGCCAAGTTGCTACTCGATGAGATCATGGGCGCCCAGAAGATGGCACAGCCTAACGCGCCGCAGCAGAAGAGCGACGAGGATGATATCGACGTGCTATTCCAGCCGAAGAAGAAATGGTAACAGCCGTCGCTTAAGACACAAAAAACCACCGCATTGCGGTGGTTTTTTTATCGCTCAAACACTTTGACTCATAATGATTAGGGCGCCAGACGGTCGATATCCCAACCGCCTTCTTTATTGCTTGGCTCTGTGCGGGTATAGAGGAAGCGGTCGTGCAGACGATATTCACCGCCCTGCCAGAACTCTATGCTACTAGGACGCACGCGGTAACCGCCCCAAAACTTAGGCAGCGGCACCTCACCCTGGCTGAACTTGGCCTTCATCTCGGCAAACTTACTCTCCAGCGCTTGGCGCGCCGAGATCTTGCTCGATTGCTTCGACACCCAGGCGGCGATCTGACTCTCTTTGGGCCGCGTCACGAAGTACTTCAGCACCTCAGTGGTCGAGAGTTGCTCGGCCACACCTGTCACCGCCACCTGACGCTCCAGGGCATGCCAGGGAAACAGTAGGCTAACTTTGTTGTTGTGAGCTATCTGCTCCGCCTTTCGACTAGCCAGGTTAGTGAAAAACACAAAGCCGTCGTCATCGAAACGTTTTAAGAGCACGATACGCTGAAACGGCTGGCCGTCGGCATCGACAGTTGCCACCGACATGGCCGTGGGATCTGGCAGGATCTCCGAATCCCTAATCTGCTCTATCCACTTCTCAAACAGCACCATGGGGTTGTCGGGCAGCTCCTCTCGGTGCAGCCCGCCCAGGGTGTATTCTCGTCTAATATCACTTAAGTTCGACATCTGCTTCCTTACCCTGTCCCGTGTTGCCTACTTCTTATGGGCGCAGGCCCAAACGTGTAGCATCTCAAGGCCTAAGGTAGCCCCGGCCAGTGCGGTGATCTCGGCGCTGTCGTAGGCTGGCGCAACTTCGACCACATCCATACCGACAACATTCATGCCACGCAGGCCGCGAATGATCTTCATCGCCTTGTCGCTGGTGAGACCGCCACATACCGGCGTGCCCGTGCCAGGTGCGAAGGCTGGGTCCAGACAGTCAATGTCGAAGGTGACATACAATGGCATGTCACCGACACGATCTTTAATCTGAGCCACGATCTCATCGGCAGTCATCTCGTTAGCGGCGGCCGCATCGATCACCTTGAACAGATGGCTTGGCTTGTCATACTCAGTACGGATCCCCACCTGCACTGAGTGAGAAGCATCGATGATCCCCTCATTTGGTGCATGGAAGAACATGGTGCCGTGGTCATACTTGCTCCCCTGGCTATAGGTGTCTGTGTGCGCATCGAAATGCAGCAGCGCCATCTTGCCATGCTTCTTGTAGTGCGCACGCAGCAGCGGCAGGGTCACGAAGTGATCGCCACCAAAGCTCATTAGCGCCTTACCAGAGTCGAGCACCGCCGTCGCGAAGTCTTCGACACGCTGGGTGAAATCGGCGGCATCACCGCAATCGAACACCAGATCGCCCGCATCGACCATTTTTAGGTGATCGGACAACTTAAAATCCCATGGCCAACGGCACTCTTCCCAGGCCAAGTTGACCGACGCCTGACGGATAGCACCGGGGCCCATGCGACCACCAGAGCGGCCCGTAGTGGCCATATCGAATGGCAAACCTATTACCACCACATCGGCATCGCTCTCAAGCGGTTTGAAATCCAGTGGCTGTCTTAAATAACCAAATGCATTTGAGTAAAGCGAGTAATCAGGCTTATCTGCAATAGTGGTCATATTTGCTCCAAATCAAAGAAGTAAAGATCACAACGCAACGGGCAGCAATTGCTCACAATCGCGCTGTTTATAGTGTTTTATATAAAGGCCTTGGCCATCCGCCAAGGCAAGTTCGCCCCGGGCCTCCAGGCTATACTGCTCGTCGCAATATGCTAACGCCTCGGCTTCATATCCTGCCAGGTCCCAGCTTACCGGATTTAAGCGGTTTAACAACTCACCTACTATACCGTTAAGCCCTGCGCTGAGCGACAAATTCGTTTCCAGGCTCACATAAGAGCTCGCCTCTTGCGGGGTGATATGCAAGGTAAAATAATCTTCTCCCCTAAGGGCGTTGAGCGAATAGCCAAGTGGCGAGAACAGGTGCGCATCAATATCAAAACCGCTCAACAGCCGGGATAAATTAAGCCGGCTGGCTATCCCCGCTATCGTTTGCCCATCGCGGAGCAGATAATCGGCCAGTTCACCGCGAATATGGTACATCTGCACTGTCTGCGCGGATTTAAGCCTTACCTTATTGCCAGAGAAGAAAATCTGATGGTGATGACCATCTAAATGGCCTATGCGGTAGGCGGCGCCGCTTAGCATCGTGCCAAGCCGGGCAATATCTTCTTCGAAGCGGCTGGTCTGTAAGGCAGGTAAGATCTCGCTCTTACGCTGATAACTCAGGCTGGCTATCTGATCGCAACCTAATGACTCCACAAGGGAGAGTACGGTCTCAATTAGCCGGGTGTTGCCACAGGTGATCAGCACCAGGCTATCGTGCCAGACAAACAGGCTGGATTCGCTGAGCAGATAAGCATCGCACTGCTCACTGTTCAGCTTGGAGAGGATCTCTGTATCACTCTTGGCCAAGGCGCGGCGCCAATACGCATCGCCCAACGCCCTAAGCGACGGACAACCCGCCGCCAGCGTCAGCGATAAGCGCTTCTCCGCCCCTTCAAAGTACATCGACCCACTCCTCATCGTCTAATACCAATCCTAGTAAATAACTGGTCATGGTAAATAACTGGTCATGCTAGCTTGTTAAAACATCCGATAACTGCGTTACTATTTTTGATTGTAGAATAACTACTTATCGAAAAATTCCGCCTTGTTCTCGGCCGTTTTTCCTGTGCTATTTCTGATCACTTACTTACCGAGATTGGTATAACAGGATCCCGGCAGCCTTAGCCGAGATCCCAGGCGAAACAGGCTAGCCTGCCAATCAGGAGAAATCTTCCAGATAGGTGTAGCCCTTCAATCCAATCTGCAGCTCTTCGAGAATATTGGCGCGCTCATCTTCCTGAATGTGCAAATTCACCAGCTCCTCATAGGTACGCATGAAAGAGACGGCGTCCAGGTTAACGTAACGCAGCACATCGGCAACCGTATCACCGGCCAGAACCGACTCGATATTCACCAGACCATCGTCGTCCAGTCGCACCACGGCAGAGTTAGTGTCGCCAAACAGGTTATGCATATCCCCGAGGATCTCCTGATAGGCTCCTACCAGGAAGAAACCGATAAGATATGGGCTCTCAGCGCTCCACGCAGGCACAGGCAGTGTGGTTTCGATACCCTGACCATCTACGTACTGATCCACTGTGCCGTCAGAGTCACAGGTGATGTCCAGCATCACGGCGCGGCGTTCAGGTTTCTTATCCAGACCACTTAGCGGCATCACTGGGAACACCTGATCGATACCCCAGGCATCTGGCAGTGACTGGAACAGTGAGAAGTTCACGAAGAACTTGTCGGCCAGCTTCTCGTTAAGCTCATCGATCACCGGGCGGTGGAAACGGTACTTACCGCTCATCACGCCCTTCAGCTCGTAACAGACACGCAGGTTCATCTGCTCAGCCCAGGCTCTGTCGGACAGGCTCATCTGTCCCAGGGCAAACAGCGAGTGCACCTCGGCCAGATCGCTCTGCACATCATGGTAAATCTCGATAAGGGCGCGTTGATCGGCGCGGCCACTCACCTCACCCCATGAATCCCACATGTTTTTGAGCTGCTGCGGCGCTTCTTCATCCGGCGCTTGCAGATCTTCAGGCTTATAGGCCTCAGTGCCAATCACGTCGGTAATCAACACTGCATGGTGAGCCGTCAGGTAACGACCAGACTCAGAGATCAGACGCGGCATAGGCTGATCGTGTTCGCGGCACATGTCGTTCAGCACGCTGACGATGTTGTTAGCGTATTCGGTCAGGCCATAGTTCATCGAGTTGCTGCTCTGGCTACGGGTACCGTCATAGTCCACCGCCAGGCCACCACCCACGTCGAAACATTTAACGTTGGCCCCCATCTTCTGTAGTTCGCAGTAGAAACGGCCCGCCTCGCTCACGCCGCTGCGGATATCGCGGATGTTAGCGATTTGCGATCCCAGGTGGAAGTGCAGCAGCTGTAGGCTGTCGAGCATGTCTTCGTCTTTCAGTGAGTTGATCACGTTCAGCACCTGCGCCGCAGACAGACCAAACTTAGACTTCTCGCCGCCGCTGGCCTGCCACTTGCCCTTACCCTGGAAGGCCAGACGCACACGCAGACCCAGACGCGGGGTCACACCCAGCTTCTTGGCTTCTTCGAGGACGACTTTCAGCTCAGACAGCTTCTCGAGTACGATATAGACCTGATGGCCAAGCTTCTCGCCGATCAGCGCCAGACGGATATATTCCACATCTTTGTAGCCGTTACAGATGATCACCGAGCTGGCCTTCTGCGCCATGGCGAGTACCGCCATCAGCTCAGGCTTACTGCCGGCCTCAAGACCCAGCTGTGGCACCTCTTTAGACACCTGACTTGCCAGGATCTCTTCGACCACAGTTTGCTGTTGGTTTACCTTGATAGGGTAGACAAGCAGATAGTCTGACTGATAGTCATAACGGGTGATCGCCTGATTGAAGGCGTTACACAGGCTGTTGACTCTGTGATGCAGGATCTGCGGGAAGCGCACCAACACAGGCAAGGCCACGCCGGATTTCACCATATCCTTAGCGAGTTCATTTAACCCTATAGTGTGCTCAGGATGATTAGGATCGGGGGACACCGTCACCTCACCGGCCTCGCTTATGCCGTAGAGCCCAGAGCTCCAGTAATTAACGTTATAACCAACATAAGCATCTTTAATAGACCAATTACTCATATTCTCTCAACCTGTCTATTTACATTCATATTCGGCAGCTGCTTTGTCTGCCAACACATTAATGTTACTTACTATCGCACCTATCAGGTAAATAAGCCGCAACATCAACACCGTTTTTGGGTGTCAGATATCGAAGTTATCCTTCGAGTCCCCGCCATATTAGTTAACTCAATTTATACTTGTCTAAAGTAAAAAAAGGCGCGCAATTAAACCCCTGAATTTAACTAAATGCAAGTATCATTATCACATTAATTTATTACAAGGTTTTTTGCACTCAAGCACGCGCCCAGACTGCCTTTTATCCCTTACGGGTGTTCAGCGTTTTTTACAGTAAATTCGCTCAACGGCCAGGCATTAAACAGACAGTCAGCCCTGTCATTTACCGGGCTCCCACGCTGCCAGCCGTTGTAGTCTATCTGACTCACTCGCCCCTGAGCCGAAATTAATGTCGTTCACGCTAGAATAAACTGCTTAGGCTAAAGCATCTTGGCAAGATTTCCACTATAATCGCCACATTTAACATCTAAGCCATAATCCATAGAGAACCACATGATAGAGATAGGAAAGCGCTGCACCTTAGAGATCGTCAAACGCGTCGATTTTGGGGTGTACTTAAATGCCCATGAATTCGGCCAGGTATTACTGCCAAATAAGGTTGCCCCACAAGGCTGCGAAGTAGGCGATAGCGTCGAGGTTTTCCTCTATCTGGACTCAGAAGATATGGTGATCGCCACCACCAAGCGTCCCAAGGCGCAGGTGGGGCAATTTGCCTACCTTAAGGCAGTCGCTACCGGTCCTTACGGCGCCTTCTTAGATTGGGGCCTGGATAAAGATCTCATGTTGCCCTTCGGTGAGCAGCACAGGGAGATCGAGGTGGGACGCTCCTATCTGGTCTATGTCTATGTTAACAGCGCCGACGATCGTATCGTGGCCTCATCGAAGATAGACAAGTTCCTCGACCGCACGCCACCGCCCTATCGCAACGGCCAAGAGGTGAGCCTGATCATCGCCGGCACCACTGACCTTGGCTACAAGGCCATCGTCGACAATGCTCACTGGGGGGTGCTCTATAAGAATGAGGTGTATCAGCCCCTCAAGTTTGGCCAGCGCATCAAAGGCTTCATCAAGCGCGTCAGGAGTGACGATAAGATAGACCTGATTTTGCAGCGCGGCGCTAAAGTTGAGCTTGACAAACACGCCACCGCCATCTTGATGAAACTCAACCAGGCTGGCGGCTTCCTGCCCCTCACCGACAAGACAGATGCCGAGGTGATCTACGCCGAGCTTGCCATGAGTAAGAAGGCCTTCAAGAAGAGCATAGGCGGCCTCTACAAGCAGCAGAAGATCGCCATCGAGGCAGACGGTATCCGCCTGACTGAATAGAAGTTAGGCAGCGAAAACGCCAAGCCTCTGATTGTCTTTGCATAAAAGCATGGCTCTGTTATAACAGGGCTATGCTTTTTTTATCTGGGTACCAAAATCATGAAACTCACCTCCCATGAAGCGCGTGTGATCGGTTGTCTGCTGGAAAAAGAGAAGACGACGCCAGAGCAATATCCCCTCTCCCTCAACGGCCTCACTTTGGCCTGCAACCAGAAATCGAGCCGTGAGCCTGTGATGAACCTGTCGGAAGCTGACACCCAAGCCGCGCTGGACTCTCTGGCGAAGAAACGCCTGGTGGCCGAACAGAGTGGTTTCGGATCCCGTGTTGTCAAGTACAAGCACAGGTTCTGCAACACCGAGTTTAGCGATCTCCAGCTGAGCGAAGACAAGGTCGCCATCATCTGTCTCTTGCTGTTAAGAGGACCGCAGACCGCAGGTGAGCTAAGAACCCGCAGCAATCGCCTGTATGGCTTTAACGATGTCGCCCAGGTCGAGCAAGCCCTCAACAGCCTAGCACAGATGGAGCCTGCATTAGTTCGTCAACTGCCTCGAGAGCCGGGTAAGCGCGAATCGCGTTTTATCGAACTCATCAGCGAGGCCGAGGCGCAGCTCGATACTCAACTGGCAACGCAGCCAGCGCAAGCAAGTAGTCAGGCAAATGATGATCTTGCGGAGCGCGTCGCGCAGCTCGAGCAGCAAGTGGCCGAACTGAAACAACAAGTGGCTGAGCTCTTAGGCAAAATTTAACAACAATCTGAAACATTTAGACAAACAGATGAATGTTAGGCTGAGCCTTCATTAACATGATAAAGGAATCATCTTTGGATAATCTTACTCCGCGCAGTTCATGGAACGCAGCCTTGGTATTGGCCAGGTTCGAACTGAAAAAAATCCTCTTTAGCACAAGAGGCATGATAGGCCTGGCCACCTTCGCGCTAACCTGGTGCCTCATCCTCTGGTACCCCATAAGGCAGGCTTCTATCTACCTGTTTTCGCCTGATTTTAAGCAGCTACTCGAGGGCGTATTTGGCGCCGCTAATGTGGGAGAACTGCTCTCGTGGGACGTGGCCGAGATGGCTATTTTGTGGGTCGCCGCGCTCTACCTCTTCCCCATCTTCAGCCTGTTTGTGGGCGCCGATCAGTTTGCCTCTGACAAGGCCAGAGGTAGCTTTCGCTTCCTCACCCTAAGAGTCAGCCGCGACACCCTGTTCTTCGGTCGAGTCACTGGCTATCTGCTGATCCAGGCGATACTACTGATACTCACTCTGGTGGCGACACTTTTACTGGTGGCCTATCGCGACACGGCTTTGGTATGGGCAGCCATGGGATCAGGGGTATTGGTGTTTATCAATATCATGATCGTCCTGGCCCCCTTTACCGCCATGATGGCAATCTTGTCACTGCACGCCAACTCGGCGAGACAGGCGAGCATCTATGCTGTGTTGTTCTTGGCGGGTAGCACCATAGCCAACGGCATCATTTCCTATTATCTACCTGGACTCAGTAACATACTGCAATGGCTGGTGCCCGGTGCCCAGCTCGATATGATGATCAATACCAAGGGCCTGAGCAGCCTTGCCATAGCAGCCATTCCCCTGCTTCAGGCCGGTGTACTCCTGCTATTAGGAAGAAGTTATATGGCGAGGATCGCACTATGAAGCTAATCACCTGTAAGGCGCTGAGCAAGCAGTTCGGCAGTAAACGCGCACTCAACGACATCAACCTGGAACTTAGCGCTGGCCAGCCAATCGCCTTGGTCGGCCCCAACGGTGCGGGCAAGACCACCCTGTTTTCGCTGCTGTGTGGCTATATTCGCCCTACAGAGGGAGCTGTGGAGATCTTAGGGCACGCCCCTGGCAGCAAGGCGCTCCTGGGTAAGGTTGCCGCCCTGCCCCAGGATGCGCGGCTCGATCCTAACCTCACCATAGCCGCACAGCTAGAGCTGTTTGCCCAGCTACAAGGCTTTAACGCTGCCGCGGCGCGCCAGGAGTGCCTGCGGGTGTTGGCCTTGGTGGACCTGGCAGAGGTTGCCCCACAAAAGCCCTCCTCTCTTAGCCATGGCATGAGCAAACGGGTATCGATTGCCCAGGCACTCATAGGCTCCCCCGAGTTGGTACTGCTCGATGAGCCGACCGCTGGGCTGGATCCCGCCAACGCCAAGGCGATACGCGAGTTGGTACGCGCTCAAGTAGGCAAGACCACTTTCGTCATCAGTTCACATAACCTAGCGGAGCTGGAGAAGCTGTGTGACAAGGTGCTCTATCTGGATAAAGGCGTGCTAAATCAATCTATCTCTATTCAGGACGAGCTGGCGGACGAATACCTGACCCTCACCATGCAGAGCTGCGACGACGAGGCGCTGATGGCGGCGCTAGAGGCACTGCCTCAGGTCATATCGGTAAAATCCAATCAGAGCAAGGAGTTTGTGATCCACTATCAGGTCACGGCAGGCTTCGCGTTGGAAACCGAGCTGTTCACCCTCTTCAATCGCCAAGACTGGCGCTACCGGGCCATTCAACGAGGTCGCACCCTGGAAGACAAGCTGTTCTCACAGACTTAATTACGTTATAGGGCACGGCGCCTATGCTGTGCCCGCTCACTAACTTCTGCGCTTAACTAACCGCCTCTCCCCTTATTCTTTAACTCTTTACTCTCTTCGTCTCTCACTCGCTCTTTTGCCCTAGCCTTCCAATGCTGGAACCGGGGACCGAAACAGGAAGCTGGCACCGGAGGCTCAAACCTGAGGCTGGCAATGTAAACTGGTAACGAACCTCGACTCGCATCGTAAATTCACGGAAGCGAAAATCAAGCATGAAAGATAAGCCATCGATTAGGTTTCAAGAATGGGCATTGCGGGAAATTGCAGACAAAAAAAGAGCTGTGATACTAATCACAGCTCTTGGAATTCTGTTTTTAGGTAACCTTAGGTTACCCAAAGGTCAGCTTAGATAACAGTTACGTTCTCAGCTTGTGGACCTTTTTGACCTTGAGTCACAGTGAACTGCACTTTCTGACCTTCGTCTAGAGTTTTGAAACCGTCAGAGTTGATCGCACGGAAGTGTACGAAAACGTCTGGGCCAGACTCTTGCTCGATAAAACCAAAACCTTTGTCAGAGTTGAACCACTTAACAACGCCAGTAACTTGAGACATGATATAAATCCTGTAACTAAATAAAATAAAGCCTTAAACGGCAGTAGAGCTGGAAAATGCCGGTATTACTTATGTTAACAGGACGAACTGGTCGTATTGAACACATAAAGTTAAGCCCAACCTTCAAGCTGAGTTCACTATAAATCATTCTGACCGTATGTCAACAAACATTAAAAGGCGCAAATCCTATTTTTTACTTACATATCTGTCAGTTGTTACAAAAAAATCTTCTAAAACTTCGTGTAAAAACACTAAGTTTTTTTAAGCGGATAAAAAACACAAATTAAACAAGGATTAACCAGCTAGCTGGCCCGAAAGACCTCAAGCTTAAAATCCAGTTCACAGGTCAAGGGCTTGGATGTAAGCAAGGCGCGCTGCGCATCGGTAAATTTCCAATTGTAGGGGGTCATCGCCAGAAAATGGCCGATATCCGCACCGTCGCTGATCGTCATAGACTGCGTCAGTCGCTCGCTATGCAGACGCTCGAATCCCACTATCTGGCTATCCACCTCGGGATTTGGCCTTGGCTGGTCATAAATCACCTGCTTAAGGGCAAAATGATGCTGCGGGCCTGCCGAGACGGTGATCAGGATGGCGCCCGACTTAGCGACGCGTCTAAGCTCGTCATCTTGCGACGGCGCGTAGATACGCAGCATGAAGTCGAAACTCTGATCGGCGAAGGGCATCTCGAAACTGCTGGCCACACAAAACTGAATATCCGGATAGCGCTTGGCCGCATATTTAAGGGCCGACTTAGAGATATCCAGGCCACTGAGGCTAAACACCTCGGCGCTTCCCATGGCCTGCAGAAGTCTGTGGCTGTAATAACCCTCGCCACAACCTATGTCCAGCCCATGGCGAGCCTCACCGGCATATTCCTGCGCCAGGGCATTTACCCTATCGCTCATCGCCTCATAGTAGCCCTTGTTGAGAAACTCCCGCCGGGCGAACATCATCTCTTTGTTGTCGCCGGGATCTTTAGAGCGCTTCTTCTGCACCGGCAGCAGGTTGACGTAACCCTCTTTAGCACAGTCGAACCTATGATTTGCCTCACAGCACCAGGTGCGATCTATGAGTGACAGCGTGCGCTGACAGATAGGACAAAGGTAATTCATTACAATATTCCAATACTAGTCGGGTCATAAACCGACTAGTCGTCTAAAAACATCTGCTCAACCATTAGGTTAAGTTCGGGTGGTGCCAGCAGCTGATAGGACTCCAGCTTGCGCTGCAGCGCCTCGAGATCCTCATGCTGATTGGCGGCATGCTGCCAGTTAGGGCGCTGTACCTTCTGGTAATAATGATGGGACAATAACTGCTTCTTACGCAGCAACTGCTCATCCACCTTGGTCACCTCGCTTAAGATCACCCCGTGCTGCTTCACATCACCGTGGTTGGCAAAATGAGCCAGCTCCTGACGAACTAGCTCTATCTCACCTATCTCCAGCAGCAGCGCCTCGGCGTTTTGGCTGAGATCTTCCGCCCGGGCAAGTACCGCCTTGGCTCTTCGCAGCTCCAGGGGACCGCCAAAGAGTCTCAGGTCGCGCTCCAGGGTCACCAGCAACCATTTCTGATCAAACTGCGGCCGAAAGCACACGCTATCGCCCTGGGCCTCAACCGCTATCACCAGACCTTTACGTAACCTGTCGGCGCACATCACGGGTGAGATCCCAAGTGCGCTAAACAGACGCCAGCCCTGACCGTGGGAGCGGTGTAAGATCTCCTCTTGAGGCATTGCTGCATCAAGCGCAGGCGCCTCCCCGGACACTAGCTCGCAGATGAGGTAAGGATGGGATCTTAAGATCAAGCCCTTGTCACTACAGGCCTGGGTCACCACGCATTCGAGCAGGTGTCCCCCCATGGTCTGCAGCAGGCTAAAATCGCTCACCGACTCACGCAAACGCAGATGCAACTGACGCCTCTGGGTCAGTTCGATAAATTGTGGCTGAGTCAGTAAGGGTTCAAACATCGGGTTATTCCTCGTTAGCCGACCATTGTAACTGGCCAACTGAGCCGCTGCCAACTTCAAAATGACGCGATTTCAATCAAATAGGGAAAATAAATCGTTAAATTAGTGCAGGCGCAAACTAGGGTGCTATGATAAGTGCCACTATTCACACGCTACCTTACGCTATGCCTGCAAATAACCTTCCCAGCATCTTCTGGCACGACTACGAGACCTTCGGCGCAAACCCGGCCAAAGACAGGCCGTCTCAGTTTGCCGGTATTCGAACCGATATGGATCTCAACATCATCTCTGAGCCGGTGACCTTCTACTGCAAGCTGGCCAGCGACTACCTGCCCTCGCCTGAGGCGATCCTTATTACCGGGATCACGCCCCAGCTCGCCAATCTCAAGGGGATGCCGGAAGCAGAGTTTATGGCCAGGATCAATAGCGAGTTTTCCCAACCCAACACCTGTGTGGCCGGCTATAACTCGCTGCGATTCGACGATGAGGTGACCCGTTACGGCTTCTACCGCAACTTTTTTGATCCCTATGCGCGGGAATGGCAGAACGGCAACAGCCGCTGGGACATCATAGATCTGGTGCGCGCCTGTTATGCGCTAAGACCCGAAGGCATCAATTGGCCCGAGAAGGAAGATGGCAGCCCGAGTTTTAAGCTTGAACACCTCACACAGGCCAACAGCTTAAGCCATGACAAGGCTCACGACGCCATGTCAGATGTGTACGCCACCATCGCCATGGCCAAACTGATTAAAGAGCGTCAGCCAAAGCTGTTCGACTACTACTTCAATCTGCGTAAGAAGAATGAAGTGAGCAAGCTGATAGACGTGCTGAACATGCAGCCTCTGATACATGTCAGCTCCAAGATCAGCGCCCTTCACGGCTGTACCACGCTGATCGCGCCCGTGGCTCATCATAGCACCAATAAGAATGCGATCATCTGCGTCAATCTGGCCATGGATGTCACGCCGCTGATTGAACTAAGCGCCGATGAGATCCGCGAGCGCATGTATACCCCAAGGGCCGATCTCGCCAGCGACGAGCTGCCAATCGGTCTGAAGCAGCTACACATCAACAAGTGTCCCTTTATCGCAACCGCCAAGACACTCACAGACGGCAACGCCCAGCGTTTAGAGATAGACAAAGAATTTGCCCGCGCCCAATACAAGCGCCTGCGTCAACATCCTGAGATCAGAGAGAAACTGGTGGCCGTCTTCGATACCGAGCATGGTAATGAGATAAGCGATCCGGATCTGCAGCTCTACAGCGGCGGCTTCTTCAGTCACGCCGACAAGAGCAAGATGGAGATCATACGTCATACGGCGCCGCAACACTTAGCCGCGCTGGAGCTCGACTTTGATGACGAGCGTCTGCCGGAGATGCTGTTTCGCTACCGCGCCCGCAACTATCCGGAAACCCTGGATGATACCGAGCAGCAACGTTGGCGCACCTTCTGTCAGTCACGCCTGAATGATCCTGACTATATGATTAAGCTGGAAACCTTGGTCAATGACACAGAGGCTGACGAAGAAAAACAGAAGTTATTGACGGCTTTGTGTCATTATCTTAGCAACCTGTAGCCGAAATTGCGGTGATTTGGGGGAAATGGCGATCAAAATGGGCGTCAGATCCCGTTTTCATGGTAACTTAGTTACTAAAATGATTTTCCAATAGCTTAACAATTAAGGATCAAGCTCATGCAAGATAGATTTGTTCACTGCATAGCTCAACTGCCTCAACCTTTGGCAGATCAATTAGTCCCTTTATTGAACCAGGACTTTGTGGGGCATATGGACGCCCAGCAGGTAGCTGACTTAGCTGCGGCCACTCAGACGAGTCAGGATGAGTTGCTGTTAGCCCTGCTGCCCATCGCCGCAGCACTTGCCAAGCCGCCCATTAGCGAGTTTTATGTGGGCGCCATCGCCAAGGGCGCCAGCGGTGACATCTACATGGGGGCCAACCTGGAACTGGACGGCGAAGCCCTGTTCCATAGCGTGCACGCCGAGCAGAGCGCCATCAGCCACGCCTGGTTAAGCGGTGAGACAGGCATCGAAGATATCATAGTCAACGCCTCTCCCTGTGGTCATTGCCGCCAATTCATGAACGAGTTGGTCGAGGGGCAAGCCATCCGCATCCACCTGCCGAAGCAGGCGACTCAGCCCTTGTCTCACTATCTGCCCTACGCCTTCGGCCCGGCCGATCTGAATATCAAGACGCCACTGCTCTCCAAACAGCAACACGAGTTTGCCCTAGAAAGCGCCGATCCCATGATCATCGAGGCGCTGGATCATCTGAGCCTGAGCTACGCGCCCTATAGTGAAAGCTATGCCGCCGTGGTGTTAGAGACCCGAGATGGCGCGACCTTCTGCGGCCGCTATGCGGAAAATGCTGCCTTCAACCCTTCCATGCTGCCGATGCAGATGGCATTGTCGGCCATGGCCAGACATAACCGTGATTTCAGCGAGATCAACCGCGCCGTGTTGATCGAATCCAGCCAGGGCAAGATCTCCCTGGTAGGCGCGACCATGGATGCCCTGCACGCGGTTGCCGCCGTGGAGCTTGAACACATCATGGTCGATCCGGTTTAAGGCCTGGTTCAACGCCTTAAAGATCAAAAAAGGACTGCCAAGCAGTCCTTTTTTATTATCGAATAAGCAGGTTCTAGATACCTAGATGGTGGCATTAGCCGCGACTCTTCTCCAGACGCGCTAACAGGCTTGAGGTATCCCAGCGCTGTCCGCCCTGAGCCTGAACCTCACTATAGAACTGATCGACCAGCGCGGTTAACGGCAGGTGTGAGCCGTTACGGCGCGCCTCGTCCAAGGCGATACCTAAGTCTTTGCGCATCCAGTCGACGGCGAAGCCAAAGTCATATTGACCCTGCCACATGGTTTGATAACGATTCTCCATCTGCCAAGATTGTGCGGCGCCTTTGCTGATCACCTCAACCACCTTCTCGCCGTCTAGGCCGGCGCTGCGAGCAAAATGCAAGCCTTCGGCCAGCCCCTGTACCACACCGGCGATACAGATCTGATTCACCATCTTAGTCAGCTGACCGCTGCCCACTTCACCAAGCAGCTCAGCGCAGCGAGCGTAGGCCTGCATCACCGGCTTGGCAGCCTCGAAGTTGGCCGCTTCGCCGCCCACCATGACGGTCAGCACGCCGTTCTCGGCGCCGGCCTGTCCGCCAGAAACTGGCGCATCGATAAAGCCAACCCCTTTGGCCTTAGCCGCGGCGCCAAGTTCGCGCGCGACATCTGCCGATGCCGTGGTATGGTCCACCAGTATGCTACCCGGTGCCATGGCCGCCAGTGCGCCGGTATCGCCCAGTACCACAGAGCGCAGATCGTCATCGTTACCGACACAGACAAACACAAAATCTTGTCCCTTGGCGGCCTCATTTGAGGTGGCACACCAGTTACCGCCATAGGTATCACACCAGGCCTGCGCCTTGGCTTGAGTACGGTTGTAGACAGTTACCTCATGACCATGCTTCACCAGATGCCCCGCCATAGGGTATCCCATCACGCCTAATCCTAAAAATGCTACCTTTGCCATCTTCTGTCCTATCTCTTTGTTGTTTAATACTGCCTGTTCACCTTTTTGAAGAAAGGTTTTATTTGGGGGTACAAGGCCTCGAAGGCTGTAAATACGCGGGCATATTGTGCCACATGAGCAGCCTTGGGTTCGAATTTTTCACCAAGACGGCGCATCTGACCTCTGGCACTGGCGAGATCTGGGTAGATCCCAGCGCCCACGGCGCAGCACATGGCCGCGCCAAGTCCCGAAGCTTCATGCAGCGATAAACGCTCCACGGGACGATTAAAAATATCGGCGCACATCTGCATCACCAGGTCGCTCTGGGCCCCGCCGCCCGTGATACGAACCACCTTAAAGGGCGAGCCCTTGAGTCTTTCCAGGCGAAGCAGTCCCTGTTTGAGAGTCATCAAGATCCCCTCGATGGCGGCGCGGTACAGATGCAGCCTGCCATGCTCTGGGGTAAAGCCGACTATGCTACCTCTCGCCTCGGGGCCTGGATAGATAACACCCTGGGCCCAGAGCGGACTCAGCAAAAGACCATCTGCGCCCACAGGCACCTTGGCAATAGCCTGGGTGATATACAGCTCAGGGCTGATGCCAAGCCTGCTAGCCTCGTCCACATCCTGGGCGCCAAACTGCTCAATGAGCCAGCTCAGCAGCCAGAAGCCTCGCTCTAGCTGGATCTCGGTAATATAGTCATTTGCTTCGATCGAGGGAAAAGCAGGAAGATAACGATAGGCCTCGCGGTAGCGCTCACCGCCCCAGGCAAGTATGGCCGCGCTGCCAAGGCTGATACAGGCAATCTCCTCTTCACCGCAGCCCGCGGCGTAGACTTCGCAGGCCTTATCGGCACCGGCGCCATAGACGGCAAGGCCAGGTGTTAAACCAGAATCCTTGGCGAAATGCTCACTCACCTGGCCCAACTGCTCGGTCGGGGCGGTCAAGGGCACCATCTGCGATGGACGGCAAGCAAGCGCCTGCCAACGCCAGCTGCGCGAATGCGCCCAGGCTTTGCGGCGATAATCGAAAGGCAGATAGGCGACCTGTGAGGCCTGACTATCAACTAGCCTGCCGGTTATCTGCCCGATGAGGTAGCCGCTAAGCAGCCCCACCTTATCCGCAGCTGCTAGCCTGTCTTTTTGGTGCTCTAGAAGATAGTTTACCTTCGCGGCGCGCCGCAGATAGACGATACGCCGACCAAGACCGATACAGAAAAACCCCAGACGATAGTACCAGGCCATGGGCGGCAGATTATCGCTCGCCAGGCGTCTGTCGGACCACATGTAGACGGGCGATATCGCCTGCCCCGCTTCATCGAGCAGCACAGTGCAGGCCCTTTGAGTGGTCAGCGCCATCCCCTTGATCTGACTAGGCAACACCTGAGTATGTTCAAACAGGCCGCGGACCACATCCACCAGTTGGCGATAACAATAGTCGGCCGATTGTTCACTCTCGCCAGGCGCGCCGTCACGATAGGGCTGTACGACATGCTGCCGTTTAGCGACTAGCTGTCCCTGGCGGTCGAACACTAAGGCCCTGACGCTCTGGGTGCCATAGTCCAGGGCGAGAAAATAGGGATTTTCGCCCATGCTAGCAGTAGAAGCGGCAGAGCTGGACTCGGCTGGAGTTGAAGTTAAGGTCATAGACGATAATAAAAGACCAAAGCCTAAGGCTTGAGGTGGGCCTCCATCTCGGCACCGATCTTCTTACGCATCTCCATCAGGCGGATGGCAGAGTCGCGCATCACCTTATCCGACTCGGTGACCGGCACCCACTCGGGAACAGGAGAGGGTTGACCAGAATCGTCCACCGCTACCATGATCACGATACAGTGGGTGGTAAGATGTCGCTCGGGATGTTTGGGGTCGCCTGCCTTCACGTCTATCCCCAGATGCATCGAGGTGCGACCTGTATAGATCACCTTGGCCCCGACCTCGACAATATTACCCACATGAATGGGTTTGACGAAACGTATCCCCCCGGCGTATGCGGTGATGCAATACTTACCGCTCCATCCCGCCGCGCAGGCATAGGCGGCTAAGTCGATCCACTTCATGACCGCGCCACCATGGACCTTGCCACCGAAATTTACATCGGCCGGCTCGGCCAAAAATCGCAGGGTGATCTCTCTATCTTGTCCCGCCATCACAGCCACCTTATCTCATTGATTAAAACCAAAGTGTACTGCAAATACCTTGGCGATAGTAACTAAGAATCATGCGATTAGCGCAATTATCCCCAATTGATCACCGCAAGGCAGGCCGCAAGGATCAGCGGTAGACTCAGGCGAAACAGCCAAAGCAGGGCTTGCTCGCCAAAAATGCTTGAAACCTTGACGAAACGATACAGGCCGATCCCCAGCAGGAACAGCACAAGTACCTCGACGCCGGCGGCCAGGTTGGTCTCTCCGCCGCTATAGATGGCGGTGACCAGCAGCGCAAACCACACAGTGGCAAAGGCCGCAGAGGCAAGGATGAAGGTCTTGAGCCCTACAGGCAGACTAAAGGAATGCTCACTACGAATGAGTCCATTGAGGTTAGCGGTGAGTAGACCAACCAGGGGCATTAACGGAACAACGACAGGATTTAACACTTTGACACCATCAGAGTGAAGTTAACAGAGCCAGATTATCCGCCCAGATTTCGTCGCTGCCAAGAGAGATGAATTAAGCTTCATCCCGGCGCCATTTCGCCTTCATTCAAACATAAAAAAAGCACCATTAAGGTGCTTTTTTAATTTAAAACCTAAGCTTACTCGCCACGTTTAAACAGCAGTGAGCCGTTAGTGCCGCCAAAGCCGAACGAGTTGCACAGGGCGTAATCAAACGCATGACTACGTGCCGTGTGGGGCACGAAATCAAGATCGCACCCTTCGTCTGGGTTATCCAGGTTAATGGTCGGTGGGATCATCTGATCGCGCAGAGCGAGCAAGGTGATGATCGCCTCGACTGCACCGGCCGCGCCGAGCAGGTGGCCTGTCATCGACTTGGTCGAGCTAACCAACAGGTTATAGGCATGATCGCCAAACACACTCTTCACCGCAGAGGCCTCGGCCTTATCGCCTGCAGGTGTTGAGGTGCCGTGGGCATTAATGTAACCCACGAGCTGCTTGTCGATAGCCGCATCTTTGATGGCGTTTTCCATCGCCAAGGCAGCGCCAGCTCCATCGGCCGGTGGTGAGGTCATATGGAAGGCGTCGCCGCTCATACCAAAGCCAACCAGCTCACCATAGATGGTCGCGCCGCGCGCCTTAGCGTGCTCATACTCTTCCATCACCATGATGCCGGCACCGTCACCTATGACGAAACCATCTCTGTCTTTATCCCAAGGACGACTTGCAGCAACAGGATCTTCGTTGCGGGTAGACAGCGCCTTGGCCGAACCAAAACCACCTACGGCCAGCGGACAGGTCACGTCTTCTGCGCCACCGGCAATCATCACATCGGCATCGCCGTATGCGATAGTGCGTGCGGCAAAGCCGATGTTGTGTACGCCCGTGGTACAGGCGGTGGTAACCGCGAAATTAGGGCCTGTCATGCCGTACTTGATCGACAGGTGACCGGCGATCATGTTGATGATGGTGCTCGGCACGAAAAATGGCGAGATCTTGCGTGGACCGCCCTTTAACAAGGCTGAGTGGGCCGCCTCGATCAGCGGCATACCGCCCATACCGGCGCCGATAGCTGTACCCACACGGGTGGGATCTTCCACTTCCATATTCAAACCGGCATCTTGGATCGCCTGGATACCTGCCGCCATGCCGTATTGGATGAAGAGATCCATCTTGCGGGCTTCTTTCTTTGGCAGGTACTGCTCTACGTCAAAATCTTTGACCGAGCCGCTAAAACGAGTAGAGAACTCGCTGGCATCAAATTTGGTTATCGGTGCGATACCGCTCTGTCCCGCAAGCAGGGCTTTCCAGGACGCCTCTACGGTATTGCCCACAGGGGTCACGAGACCAATACCTGTGACGACTACACGACGTTTAGACACGTTTTCACCTTTCACTAGAATAAGATGGGAGGTCTCAAAGGAGACCGGAAAAACAAGGCTTATTAGGTTATAGCACAGGAAACTCAGGCGGGCATCCGCCCTTTCCTGCTACTAGCCCTCAAACAAAAACAGGCGGCATAATTGCCGCCTGTTTTAGAGAATTCAGTATTACTGATTCTTAGAAACGTAATCGATCGCTGCTTGAACAGTAGTGATCTTTTCAGCTTCTTCATCAGGGATCTCAGTGTCAAACTCTTCTTCTAGAGCCATTACCAACTCAACGGTGTCCAGAGAATCTGCACCTAGGTCGTCAACGAAAGATGCTGCTGGTTTTACGTCTTCTTCTTTAACGCCCAGTTGCTCGATAATGATTTTCTTTACACGTTCTTCGATGTTGCTCATTAGTTTTCTTTCCTATTCAAATTACGCACTTGCGTAAGATTGCGAGTAGTTTATTCAATTTGGCACACAATGCAAGCTTAACTTTTGTGGTCTAACCACAAAACCTACGTAAGTCTACGCCAAAAATCAATCAAAATCAGTCAGTTGTTATAACCGACGTTTAAACCATGTACATGCCGCCGTTTACATGCAGAGTTTCCCCTGTGATGTAAGCCGCTGAATCCGATGCTAAAAACAGTACAGCATTTGCAATCTCTTGCGGCTGTCCCAGTCTTTCCATAGGAACTTGTGACATAATACCTTTTTGCTGCTCTTCCGTCAGCTCATCTGTCATATCGGTCTGGATAAACCCAGGAGCAATAGCATTCACTGTTATTTGACGAGATGCAACCTCTCTTGCAAGAGATTTTGTAAATCCAATCAAACCAGCCTTAGCTGCGCAATAGTTTGTCTGACCTGCATTGCCCATTGTGCCTACAACAGAGCCAATGTTAATAATACGGCCACTGCGCTTCTTCATCATTGCACGTAACACCTGCTTTGAGGTGCGATAGAGAGAGGTCAGGTTGGTATCTATGATATCCGTCCACTCATCTTCCTTCATACGCATCAAGAGATTGTCGCGCGTGATACCCGCATTGTTTACCAGAATATCAACTTCACCGACTTTTTCTTTGATCGAGGCAAATAAATGGTCAATTGACTCACCATCGGTGACATTTAATACTAATCCATGACCTTTATCACCCAGATATTCCTGGATAGCGGCTGCGCCACGCTCGCTGGTCGCGGTGCCGATAACCAGCGCACCGGCCTCGACCAATGTTTCTGCAACCGCACGGCCAATACCGCGGCTAGCACCAGTTACCAGGGCAACCTTGCCGGTTAAATCTAGATTGAAACTCATCTATTACTCCTTATTCACCGAGCGCGGCAACAGAGGCGGGATCGTTTGCCACTTTCGCACTCAGCGATTTATTAATTCTTTTCGCTAACCCGGTAAGTACCTTACCTGGGCCCACTTCAACCAGCTGGCTAACGCCCTCTGCCGCCATCTTCTCAACGGTCTCAGACCATCTGACCGGGCAGTATAGCTGACGCACTAGGGCATCTTTAATGGCTTCGACTGACTCAGGCATGGCGACATCGACGTTGTTGACAACAGGAATGCTAGGCGCACTGAAGCTCAATGCGTCCAGCGCCTTGGCCAGTTCATCAGCTGCAGGCTTCATCAATTGACAGTGAGAAGGCACGCTCACAGGCAAAGCAACGGCCATCTTGGCACCGGCCGCCTTACAGGCATCCGCCGCGCGCTCAACCGCCGCTTTCTCACCTGCGATGACCACTTGACCAGGACTGTTAAAGTTAACCGGTGCAACCACCTCACCCTGGGCCGCCTCTTCACAGGCTTTAGCTATACCGTCGTTATCCAGACCGATAATAGCAAACATGGCGCCGGTACCAGCAGGCACCGCCTGTTGCATCAGCTGACCACGAAGCTCAACCAGCTTCACCGCATCTTTAAAGTCGATCACGCCGGCGCATACCAGCGCAGAGTACTCACCTAGGCTGTGGCCGGCAAGCAAGGCTGGCTTAGACGCAGAAGTGGCTTGGATCGCGCGCCAGATGGCGACGCTTGCGGTAAGCAATGCAGGCTGGGTCTTATCGGTCTGATTCAGAGACTCGGCAGGTCCCTCCTGTACCAGTTGCCATAAATCATAGCCTAACACTTCGCTCGCTTCGGCGAAGGTTTGACCGACGACTTCATGTTCCGCCGCCAGGTCGGCCAACATGCCTACGGCCTGAGAACCTTGCCCAGGGAAGACATAAGCAATCTTTTCCATTTTTATATACCTTTACTAAATCAATGTATTCTAGTACTAAAATCGACTAAAAACGAACGAGCGCGCTGCCCCAGGCAAATCCGGCACCGAAGGCCTCGAGAAGCAGAAGCTGACCACGTTGAATACGTCCGTCGCGCACCGCCTCATCCAGGGCGATAGGCACAGAGGCAGCCGAGGTATTACCATGTTTAGCCAGGGTCAATACTACCTTGTCCAGGCTCATGTCGAGCTTCTTGGCGGTCGCCTTAATGATGCGGAAATTCGCCTGATGGGGCACCAGCCAGTCGATCTCAGATTTATCAATCTGGTTGATACGTAGCGTCTCTGTGACCACATGAGAAAGCTGAGTCACGGCGACCTTGAAGACGTCGTTACCCTTCATCGTCATATAGCCGACGGCCTCTGAAGACTCACTGGCTCTTGGCGGGAAGGAACATTTCAGCAGATCGCCTTGACGGCCATCGGCGTAGATATGGGTCGAGATGATGCCTGGCTCTTCTGAGGCGCCCACAACGGCGGCGCCGGCGCCATCCCCGAACAAAATAATAGTGGTGCGATCTTCAGGCTCACACAAACGTGACAGAACATCGGCACCAATCACCAAGACTTTCTTGGCCGCCCCCGTCTTCACAAACTGATCGGCAACCGACAACGCGTAGACAAAGCCAGAGCAAGCGGCGGCGACATCGAAGGCCGGAATGGTATGCACGCCGAGCATAGCTTGAATTTCACAGGCCGCGGCAGGAAAGGCGTTATTGGCGCTCGTGGTGCCACATACGATCATATCCAGCTCGCTAGGGTCTACCCCTGCCATTTCCAGGGCGCGCACGGCGGCGGCGTAGCCCATGGTTGATACTGATTCGTCTTCGGCGGCTATTCTGCGCTCTGAAATACCTGTACGTTCAACAATCCACTGGTCACTGGTATCCACCATCTTTTCCAGATCTTGATTGCTACGGACTTGCGCTGGCAAATAACTACCAGTTCCGAGAATTTTTGTATGCATAAGGAGATATCAGTTATTTATGTCTAAAAGGATCGACTCAAGACGCTCTTCGATCATCTTGGGGAGCCGACGTTGTGCTTCGGTCACTGCCAAACTAATTGCTTGTAAATAGGCAGATTCATCCGCACTTCCATGACTTTTTACTACAATTCCGCGCAATCCTATCAGACTTGCTCCGTTATAGTGGTCGGGGTTCATCTGATTTAAAACACTATTAATGCGCGGGGCGATTAACTTGGCCAGTAATCGTACAAAAAAGCCTTGAGTTAAGCCTTTCTTCAACTGATGGACGAGGAGCCTTGCGATCCCCTCTGAGGTTTTCAGGGTAATGTTGCCAACGAAACCGTCACAGACGATGACGTCGACATTACCCGAATAGATGTCATCGCCTTCAATAAATCCGGCGTAATTAAGCTGAGGACTTTGCTGCAGTAATTGTCCCGCCTGCTGTACCTGATCGTTACCCTTGATCTCTTCGATGCCCACGTTAAGCAGGGCCACCTTAGGGACAGGATTCTTATCCACCGCCTCACACAGCACCGAACCCATCACCGCAAACTGAAACAGGGTTTCCGAGCAACAGGATACGTTGGCACCGAGATCCAGCAGATATACGGGTTTATGATTGACCGCAGGTAAGCAGCTTACCAGGGCGGGTCTATCTATGCCGGGAAGCGTCTTGAGTAACACCTTGGAGATGGCCATCAGGGCCCCGGTGTTACCCGCGCTTAAACAGGCCTGTGCCTTCTTGTCACGCACCAGCTCGATTGCCAGACGCATAGAGCTTTGCTTACAGTTGCGCAGCGCATGCACGGGGCGATCGCACATCTTCACCACTTCTGTGGTGTGCACTAGCTCAATACGCGAGAGTATGTCAGATTCAAGGTGGCTTAGCAGAGGTTCGATTTGCGACCTGTCACCCACCATGATGACGTGTAAGAAGGGGTATAAGCGAAGTGCCTGCAGAGTTGCAGGCACTGTGATGCGGGGACCAAAGTCGCCCCCCATCGCATCTAACGCAAGCGTCAGATTAGTCATCGGCAATCAACAGATTACTTGTTGATAACCTTTTGACCACGGTAGTAACCGTCTGCAGTCACGTTGTGACGACGGTGTAGTTCACCACTCGTTGCATCAACTGACAGTTGAGCAGTGCTCAACGCGTCGTGTGAACGGCGCATACCGCGCTTTGAACGAGATTTTTTATTCTGTTGTACAGCCATTTGACCTGTCTCCTAGATTACTTGCTCTTCAGTTTTTCTAACACTGCAAACGGATTTGGACGCTCCTCTTGAGCGGGTTCAATCTCGCCTACTACTACATCTTGATCGCCTTTGCTGCAGCTTTCGTCAGCATGCATAGGGATCAAAGGCATAGCTACTATCAATTCATCTTCAATCAATTGATGCAGACGAATCTCACCTATCTCATTGCACTCAATAGGGTCATACGCATCCGGGAGCTCATCGATTTCTGCCTCAGACCCGCAAGGGCTAAAACAAAAGTCGACCGTAACCTCAGTGGTAAATAGCGTCATGCAACGTTGACATATCAGAGTGAGCTCCGTCACAGCCTTCCCTTTCAGGTAGACTATCCCCTGTATATCTACACCACATTCAAGCGACACTGCCACATCGGAACAGTCGCCGGCACATAACTCATTTAATCGCTTTAGCTGCACACCGGGTACAATGCCTTCATAAGAAAGCTTGCTGGCCGCTGCGCGTATAGGATCAATTGAAACCGGTATCTTTACTGTTTGCATAAGGCGCGCATATTATAGTTTGAATTACCTTGAGTCAAAGGAAAATTTATCTCCTTTATCGATCCCGCTAACGAAAGCGATAAAACCCATCAATAATTCAAAAATTGTTGGAGTGAAAATTTTACCCAAGGGCCGATGGATACTCAAGCCCCGCACGCTTAAAATAGAAGCATTCGCGCGGCCTTAGTCGCCTCTTTTTATTACCCTTGCCTTAATATAGTTCGCACCTTACATATCGGTTTCATCATGCATGTATTTTTGTGCCATTGCGTTTAAACCTTGCTTGCCCATCTCGTCTTCTACATGACTCAATTCTGCATTTTTACCCAGGATGGCTTATGATAGCCGCCACTCACATAAAGCTTTGCTCCGCGCAATAGATAACAGATAACAAGGTTAAACCATGACCCCGGCTATCATTCTCGCCTCTACCTCGGTATTTCGTCAGTCTTTGCTTAAGAAGCTAGCCATAGCATTCGACACCTGCGCACCAGAGGTCGACGAGACCCCGATTGCGGGCGAGTCTGCTCAGCAACTGGTAACACGCCTGGCATTAGCCAAAGCCAAGGCGGGTGCACAGGGCCGTCAGAGCGGGCTCATCATAGGCTCAGATCAAGTCGCCGTGGTCGATGGCGAGATCATAGGTAAGCCGCTGACTCGTACCAACGCCATAGCACAACTCGAGCGCGTCTCAGGTAAATCCATCACCTTCTTTACCGGCCTTGCACTGTTTAACGCGGCCGATAAGACGAGCGAGGTGATCTGCGAGCCCTTCATCGTACACTTCAGGGCGCTGACGACCGAACAGATCAAATACTATGTCGACACCGAGCAGCCCCTCTACTGCGCGGGCAGCTTCAAATCTGAAGGCCTGGGCATCGCCCTGTTTGAGCGCCTCGAGGGACGGGACCCCAACACTCTGGTTGGCTTGCCTCTGATCGCCCTCACCCAGATGTTGCTTAAGCAAGGGGTCGACATCTTGGCGCCGGCGCAGAAATAAAGGTCATCCGCGAATCACTCATCACCATTAATTACCATTTCGTATTTGCCACCCTGTTTTACGGCATCCGGCGAATTCAAACTCAAGATAAAGTCCTTCAAAGGGCTTTATTGCCGCCTGCTAGCAGACATTCGCTCCACACAACCCAGCATACTTAGCTTTATTCACTAAATCCAAGCTTCACAAACGGATAAAAACTAGCTACTTTGAAGTTTAAGATTTTCATACGCCAATAACATAGCGACAAGGAAGTCAATTGCATTTGGGTGGTTAGTTATTATGACCGATCTCGAAGAAGCGCTTGCCTTGCTCGCCGCCCCCTGTATCGACGAGCGATTTTTCCAGCGAGCCCTAAAAGCACTCGCGCTGGTGACTCAGTGTCGCTGGGCGGCTTTCGCGCGCCCCTCGATTCATCGCGGGAAAATTGAGGTGGTCGCCTTTTGCGACGTGAAACAAACCATTCCCGGGTTTGAATTCGAGCTCATGGGCTCCCCCTGTGAAGCCATCTATCAGATGCGTTACCCCAATACCCATCTCTTGTATGCAAATGATCTGCAGCAGCGCTTTCCCGACTTTCAGCTCATCAAAGATCTCGGCGCCGTCAGCTACCAGGCCGAGTTGATCCTGGACGACGAGGGCGGCCCGATTGGGCATATCTTGGTGATGGATACTCTCCCCCAGCGGGAAAACACTAAGTCGCGGGAGTTTTTCCGGCTACTCGCCCAGCGGATCGGTATCGAGTACAAGCGCCTGCTGATGTCGAGGGAATTATCGGTGCACAAGGAGATGATCGCATCGACCCACCACATGATGTCCTTCGTCGGCCTCGACTATCGCTATCATGTGGTGTCTAAAGGCTATGAGCACCTGCTTAACTGTGATGCGAGCCAGATCATCGGTAAACATGCCAGCGAGATCCACGGCAAGGCGATATTCGAGACCCACCTTAAGCCGCTGCTAGACAGATCCTTCGCAGGAGAGTCGATAAACACCCAGACCCGCATCCATCCGCCTTCCGTACCCGAGCCACAATACCTCAACGTCCATCACAACCCGCACCAGGATGAAAATGGCCGAATAAGCGGGGTCATAGTCTCGGCCCACAACATTACCGAGCTGCATAAGGCAAAAGAGCAAAGCGAATATCTGGCCTTTCATGACTCGCTGACCCAGCTGCCTAATCGACTGGCGCTGTTTAATCACTTCGCCGACTTGTTGTCTCGCCTAAACCAAAGCCAAGCAGAACTCGCCGTGCTCTATCTGGATCTGGATGATTTCAAGCTGATCAACGACAACTACAACCATCTGGTTGGTGACAAGGTGCTGCAGAAGGTTGCCGAGATATTAAGGAAGGTATGCCCAGAGGCTGAGATGGTGGCAAGGATCGGCGGCGACGAGTTCATCATATTGCATAGCTTCGATGCTCAGGATGAGAGCGACAAAAGCCGCGCGCTCTCCGCGCTCTGCCAAAGCCTGAATCAGATGCTTGACGAAGGCATTAACCATGAGGGAGATCATCTGAGGCTCGCCGCCAGTATCGGCTGTCACTGGGTCGAGCCGGATCAGAGAGATGTCTCGGCGCTTATCTGTCTGGCGGACAAATCAATGTACCGCAACAAGCGCCGTAAGCGGCTTAACGAGGCTCGCCAGTGATGAGTGGTAGCAGCGCCAGCGGATGCTCGGCGATGGCAACAGGGTTGGCTTCTTGCAGCTTCAACGCAGAATGAGCGCCATAACTCACCCCTATGCCATCTATGCCCGCATTGCTCGCCATATTGAGATCGTGCACCGAGTCGCCGATCATCACCGCCTTGTCGGGAGCAACATCGAGCATTGAGAGCAGCTCATGCAGCATCTGCGGGTGAGGCTTACTCTTGGCCTCATCGGCGCAGCGACTGGCCGAAAAGTGCTGATGAAAACCTGTCTCATTGAGCACCCTATCTAACCCGGCGCGGGCCTTACCGGTAGCCACAGCCAGTTGATGCCCAGACGCCTTGAGAGACAAGAGCACCTGCTCGGCGCCGTCAAACACTGGGCTCGGCGTTTGATTGAGCTGCAGATACTGCTGGCGATACACACTAACCATATTCTGACGGGTCTGCTCGCAAGCACTGGGATGCAGAACATTTAGCGCCTCGTCCATCGACAGACCTATGATGTCTCGAATCGCTTGCTCGCTCGGCACCATCATGCTCAGCTCCCTGGCGGTCTGCTGCATGCAGGCCACTATCTTGCTGACCGAGTCCATCAGGGTGCCATCCCAGTCGAATATCACTAGATCGTATCGTTTCATGCCTTATCCAATTTGTTCAATAAGTCTTGTAGTGCCTTATCCAGTGGCGCCTTCACCTGCATCACTTCTTCGGTCGCTGGATGGGTGAATTTCAGTTGGGCAGCATGAAGAAAGAGACGATTGAGCCCTAACTCGCGCATGGCATCATCGAACTTCTGCTCGCTGTATTTCTCGTCACAGGCGATGGGGTGACCGGCATATTGGCAATGCACACGGATCTGATGGGTACGTCCGGTAACCGGACTGGCCTGTACCAAGGTGGCCCCCTGGTAGCGCTGCATCACCTTAAAACGGGTTTCCGAGGGTTTACCCTCCTGATTGACCCGCACGATACGCTCGCCCGACTTTAGGGTAAGTTTCAGCAGCGGCGCATTGATCACCTTGTCATGGTTTTGCCACTCACCGCGAACCAAGGCCATGTAATCCTTCTGCATCTTCTTGTAACGCAGCTGATCGTGCAGGTGTTTAAGCGCGCTGCGCTTCTTGGCGATCAACAAGACGCCCGAGGTTTCCTTATCCAAGCGGTGAACCAGTTCGAGAAACTTCTGCTCCGGTCTGAGCGAACGCATCGCCTCGATCACGCCAAAATCAACGCCACTGCCACCATGCACCGCAATGCCTGCAGGCTTGTTTAGCACTATGATGGCCTTATCTTCAAACAGGATACGCCCCTCGAGTTGGGACACCTTGGTCAACTTAGCACTCGGTCCGGGCTTGTCATCGCTGCTGGATACGCGAACAGGCGGGATCCGTACCACATCGCCGTCTTGCAGCTTATATTCGGGCTTGATCCGCTTCTTGTTGACGCGCACCTCGCCCTTGCGCACGATACGATAGATCATGCTCTTGGGGACGCCCTTCAATTTAGTGACCAGAAAGTTATCGATTCGCTGGCCCAAATGGTCCTCATCTATGGTGACCAACTCGACCTTATTTAACGCTTGTTGACTATTCATGCTACGCCTTGTCTCTTTCAAGCCGCATATTGTACATCAGTTCAGAAGTTTTGTGCCTTTCCATTTGCTGATTTTCTGGATTGTTGCTATATTTGCCACGCCAATGGGGATAAATAGTGAATAAAGTGTTCACAAATCGCCCAAAGCAAGCGCGAAGAGCCGAGACTAAAAGATATTTATACTGAGTAGTAAGTGATTGACTTACAGGTTGTTATAAAAAAAATAAACCGAGAAAACGAGTTTAAACAACTAAACACAGTATCAATACCACATTTCAACGTGGTTTCTCTAAGAATAGCGCCCCAAATTCGAAGTTTAATTTTAACTTGTCGTCAGACGAGCACATATCGATTTTGGCATTACCGGAAAGCACATTAGAATTTATGGGGTTGGTTGACGTTTTACAACGAATTCCTTGTTTTTAGCGATTTTAAAAAATAAGCCATAAATAGGATGCGACACGCAGCGATTGCGTCTTACAAAGATTGCGCACCTTTGCCCAGACCCAAGCCGTGAGGCTCCACTTACCATTCTGGGCCCGTAATGCATCGAAAAAGCTTCGTTTGATGACCTTATTTTAAGAAGAAATACGTCATCATGAAACGGATGTTAATTAATGCGACTCAATCTGAAGAGTTGCGCGTTGCCCTAGTTGATGGGCAACAACTGTACGATCTCGACATTGAGAGTCCTGGTCACGAGCAGAAGAAAGCCAATATCTACAAGGGTAAAATCACCCGCGTAGAACCCTCTCTTGAAGCGGCTTTCGTCGACTATGGCGCCGAGCGTCATGGTTTCCTTCCCCTTAAAGAAATTGCACGCGAATACTTCCCTAAAGGTTACTCTTTCCAAGGCCGTCCTAACATCAAAGAGGTGGTGAAAGAGGGTCAGGAAGTCATAGTACAGATTGATAAAGAAGAACGTGGCAACAAGGGCGCGGCCCTGACCACCTTCATCAGTCTGGCGGGCTCATACCTGGTGCTGATGCCAAATAATCCTCGCGCCGGCGGTATTTCTCGCCGAATCGAAGGTGATGAGCGTACCGAGCTAAAAGCGGCTATGTCTGAGCTAGAAGTACCGCAAGGCATGGGGCTTATCGTGCGCACCGCAGGTGTAGGTAAAGATGCTGCCGAGCTGAAATGGGATCTTAAGGTTCTCCAGCACCACTGGGCTGCCATCGAAGAAGCGGCGCAAAACCGCCCTGCACCTTTCCTGATCCATCAGGAAAGCAACGTTATCGTTCGCGCCATCCGTGACTACCTGCGCCGCGACGTAGGCGAAGTCCTTATCGACCATCAGCGTATCTACGAACAGGCCAAACAACACGTTGCTTTGGTGCGTCCTGACTTTGTCGATCGTATCAAGCGCTACGAAGCAGAAGTTCCGCTATTTACCCATTTCCAGATTGAAACTCAGATCGAATCGGCCTTCCAGCGTGAAGTTCGCCTTCCTTCTGGCGGTTCTATCGTTATCGATCCAACCGAAGCACTGACCTCAATCGATATCAACTCGGCCCGCGCAACTAAGGGCGGTGACATCGAAGAAACTGCGCTCAATACCAACCTTGAAGCGGCCGACGAGATTGCCCGTCAGCTTCGTCTGCGCGACTTAGGCGGCCTGGTGGTTATCGATTTCATCGACATGACGCCGGTCAGACACCAACGCGAAGTCGAAAACAGAATGCGCGACGCCGTGCATCATGACAGAGCCCGTGTGCAACTGGGACGCATCTCTCGCTTCGGTCTGATGGAGATGTCGCGTCAGCGTCTGCGTCCGTCACTGGAAGAGTCTGCTGCGCACCTGTGTCCACGCTGTCATGGCCAGGGCACCATCCGTGGTACCGAGTCACTGGCGCTCTCTATCCTGCGTCTGATGGAAGAGGAAGCGATCAAAGAGAACACCTCTCAGATTGAAGCGATCGTGCCTGTCGATGTCGCTGCCTTCCTGCTCAACGAGAAGCGTAAAGCCATTCGTATCACAGAGCAGCGTCACGATGTCGAAGTCTATGTGATCCCAGATCCAAACATGACGACACCTGACTACCGTGTGACCCGTCACCGCAAAGACGATCAGATCAGCGAGTCAAGCTACAAGCTGCTCGAGCAGCCTGAATCTAAGCTCTACGAGCCGCGTAAACTAGAGCGCGCCGCCTCACCTGAGCCAGCACTGAAAGGCTTCTCAACGCCGGTTAAGGATGCCCCAACCCAGGCGGCGCCCGCACCAGCCAAGCAGGTTGAAAAGCCTCAAGAGCCAGGTTTGATCGCCAAGCTATTTGCCGCCATCGGCAAGCTGTTTGGTGGTGAGCCAGAGCAGCCAAAGGAAGAGGTTAAGAAAGAGCAGCCTCGTCGCAACGCGCAAAACCGTAACAGTCGTCGCAACAACCGTCGCAACGATCCACGTAAGAGCCGCGACGAAGGCAAAGAGACCGACAACAAGCGCAGCCGTGTTGCCAAGAGCGAAGATACCGACAACCGCGCCGCTAAGGGCCGTAACGAGAAACGCCAAAAGCGTGACCGTGACGACAAGCCACAGAGTCAGAGCAAAGACACTGAAAGCCAAGCGCAGCAGCCAAAGCAAGAAGCCGCTCGCGAGCGTCGTCAACGCCGCAACATGCGCCGTAAGGTCCGCGTGCAGTCAGAGCAGCAGCTCGCCGATGAGGCCGCACTCGCCGTCGAAGTTGCCGAGAAGGCCAACGACGAGCAGGTACAAGTGCCAGCCGCAGAAGCCTCTGCAGACGATAAGCCGCAGCGTCAGAAACGCCAGCCTCGTAAGAGCAAGCCTAAGCAGGAAAAAGTCGACAAGCTAGCAGACGAGACTCAAGCCGAGCAAGTCGCTGCTGAAGACACTGCCAGCGAGCAGCCAGCTGTCGAGACTCAGGCCGCAAGCGAGCCTCAAGCAGCAGTCGATGCCGAAGTGACGGCACAAGGCGAAGCTAATGCCAAAGAAACTCATGCGGACGAAGCTCAAGCAGAAGAGGCTAGTGCTCAACCGCAAGAGGGCGAGTCTGAAGGCAAACGCGAGCCAAGAGAAGGCCAACGTCGTAGTCGTCGTAGCCCACGTCATCTGCGCGCCGCCGGTCAACGTCGTCGCCGCGATGAAGAAGGCAATGGTGAAGTTAGCAATGGCGAGCCCGCCTTCATTCCAAACGAGGTGGAAACTGCGCCTCTGCTGGGTGAGCAGCTAGAACAAGAAGGCAGCGTTGTTGAAGCCGTTAGCGAAGTACAGGCACCTGCGACTGAGCAAGAAGCGGTTAAACAAGAGGCTGACGAAGTAACTCCAGTCACCGAAACGACTGTCACCGAAACGACAGTCACCGAGGAAGCACCTGCTAAAGCGGCCGCCGAAGAAGCTTCTCAAGAAGAGAGCAAGCCTAAGCCAAGACGTCGTGCACCTAAGGCCAAAGTCGCCTCTGAAGAGGAAACCTCTGTAGAAGAAGCACAGCAGAGCCTACCTCTGGCAGGCGAGGCGGAAGCCAGTCTGAAAGAGGAAGTTCAGGCAGAGCTGGATCTAACCAGCACACCTGAAGAGGTTAAGGCCAGCCAGGAAGCGGCGCCTCAAGCGGAAGACGTCGCAGCACAGGCCGAAGAGCCAGTGGCAGTAGAAACTGCACCTGTCGAGACGCCTGAAGTCGAAGATGAAGCTAGGGCTGAAACTGTAGCAACTGCTACTGAAGCACCTGCTGCCAAAGAAAACAGCGCCGCCTCAGCCCCTATGGCAAAGCCTGCAGCCGTACAAGCCCCAACCGCTAAGGTGAAACCTGCGGCTAAAGTTGAGGCAACGCCAGCAGAGGATAAGCCAGAAGAGACGGTTAGCGACAAGGCTGAGAAGCCTGCGCCTAAGGCGACCAGCCGCTTTGGTTCCATGGTGAGTTCTACCATGACCAAGCCTGAGGTAGAAGCCAGGGCACTCGTTGACACCCCATCGGGACGTCAATATGAAGCCACGACAAAAGAAGCTTCTGCCGAGCCAGTGAAACGCGGTAACAGCGCAAACTCGGAAATGGCACGTCCCTAAGGTATACTAAGCCTTAAGTCAAAAAAGCCATGCAATAGTGCATGGCTTTTTATTTTATTGGCGCCACTATTTTGCTAGTATGCGCGACCGAAAATCACTCAACTAACATATTAATAACAGAGGCTAAATGTTCGATCTTATTCGTCACAAAACCAGCAGCCACAGAGCCGACCTCTTGTCGGGACTCACGGTTGCCTTGGCATTGGTCCCCGAAGCCGTTGCTTTTGCTTTCGTCGCCGGTGTCGAGCCTATGGTCGGCCTATACGCCGCCTTCATCATGGGACTGGTCACCGCCCTCATCGGCGGACGTCCCGGCATGATCTCTGGCGCCACGGGTGCCATGGCGGTTGTCATGGTGGCACTGGTCAGCGAACATGGGGTGCAATACCTCTTTGCAGCGGTCGTGCTGGCTGGCCTGATACAGGTGGCTTGTGGCCTGTTTAAGCTGGGAAAATTTATCCGTATCGTGCCCTATCCTGTGATGATAGGCTTCGTGAACGGTCTGGCCATAGTGATCTTTCTGGCGCAACTAGGCCAGTTTAAGGTCCCCGACGCTAACGGTGTGTTAACCTGGCTACCACAAGATCAATTGATCCTCATGCTGGGTCTAGTGGCCCTCACCATGGCGATCATCCACTTCCTACCTAAGCTCACCACGGCGTTTCCGTCATCATTAGCGGCGATCCTGACGGTCACCGCCATCGTAGTCTTCATGGATCTCGATACCCGTAACGTACTGGACTTCTTGAAATCCATGTCTGGCGATGAAAGCGCGACCATAGCCGGCAATCTGCCTAGCTTCGCCATTCCTTCTGTGCCCTTTAACCTGGAGACGCTGTCGATCATCCTGCCCTACTCCTTTATCTTGGCGGCGGTTGGTCTCATCGAGTCTCTACTGACCCTGACGGTGATCGATGAGATGACCAGCACCCGAGGCAAAGGTAACAAGGAATGTGTCGGCCAGGGCATAGGTAACATCACCAGTGGCTTCTTCGGCGCCATGGGTGGCTGCGCCATGATAGGTCAGTCAATGATCAACATTAACTCGGGCGGACGCGGCAGACTCTCGGGCATTACGGCGGCCATCGCCCTACTCACCTTTATCCTGTTCGGCTCGGCGCTGATCGAGATGATCCCACTGGCGGCGCTTGTGGGTGTGATGTTCATGGTGGTACTGGGCACATTCGAGTGGGCAAGCTTCAAGGTGATGCGTAAGGTGCCCAAGCATGATGCCTTCGTGATCCTGCTGGTGACTGTGGTGACTGTGTTTACCGATCTCGCCTTTGCGGTATTTGTCGGCGTTATCGTCTCAGCGCTGGTATTTGCCTGGGAGCACGCCAAACATATCAATGTCGATGTGAGCGAAGATGCCAACGGCTGGAAAGTCTATAAGCTAAACGGTCCGCTATTCTTCGGTTCAGTTGCCGAGTTCTTAGAGCTGTTCCACGCCAAGACAGATCCACAAGATGTGATTGTCGATTTCCAAAACTCTCGCGTGTGCGATCACTCGGCCCTCGAAGCCATTGACACCTTGGCAGAGCGTTATGTGAGCTCGGGTAAGCGATTGCATCTGCGTCACCTCAGCCATGACTGTAAACAACTGTTGCATAAGGCGGGCGACTTGGTAGAGGTCAACCTGATAGAAGACCCCCACTATAAGGTGGCCGACGACAAACTCGATTCTTAAGGCATCCAGCTCCAAATAAGCTGGCTAAACCTTGGCAACAAAAAAGGCGCATCATGCGCCTTTTTTATTATCCACCGCCCGACTTGAGCCGCTCCTTAAACAGGGCTTTTATCTTATCCACCTTGGGCTTGACCACCATCTGACAGTAGGGCTGCTGCCGGTTATGCTCGAAGTAGGCATCGTGATAAGGCTCGGCGGGATAGAAGTTATCCAGCGCCACCAGCTCTGTAACTATGGGCTTATCGAAGATATTGGCCTCGGTCAGCCTGTCTATCATCTGACTTGCGGCCCTAACCTGCTCATCGTCATGGGCAAAGATCACCGAGCGATACTGAGTACCGACGTCATTACCCTGACGATTAAGGGTGGTGGGATCATGGCTCTGCCAGAAGACCTCCAGCAGCTCTTCAAAGCTGATGATATGACTGTCGTACTCTATCTGCACCACCTCGGCATGGCCCGTATCCCCGGCGCAGACGGCGCGGTAGTTAGCGCTGGAGGCATCCCCACCCGCATAGCCAGACTTCACCGATATCACGCCTCTGAGCTGACTAAATACCGCCTCGAGACACCAGAAACAGCCACCGCCAATGGTCGCCCAGCGAATATGACTGTCATCGCTCTGCTGCGTCGCTTCACCTTTGAAGACCATGGAGACAGAGTTCACGCAGTGGCGCAAATTCTTGTCTGTCAGGTATTCTCCCTCAAACACATGGCCTAAATGCGCGTCGCACTGAGCGCACACTATCTCCACCCGATGACCATCGGCATCGGGCAAGCGTTTTACCGCCCCCGGGATCTCATCATCGAAGGCAGGCCAGCCACAATGGGCGTTAAACTTATGCTCGGACAGATAGAGAGGCGCATCACAGCGCTTACAGTGATAGACACCAGGCGCATCGTGCTGGTTATACTCGCCACTAAAGGGGCGCTCGGTCCCCTTGCTCTCAATCACATACCGCTCAAATTCCGTTAGTTCACGCATAGTTAAAGACTCTTGCACTCCTGTACCGCTAATACGACCCTTAGGGTCAATAAGATCACACTACTCACAATAGCAGATAAAAGACCTAGTAAATAGGTAGGTTATTGCATGATTATATCAATTATCGGCTGTTTATTAGCTAGCCCATGATTTTAATGATGAAAATATTAGCGGTGATCTAGCCTCTTCTTATGGCCAAACAATGAAAACGTGATTTTTATCACACCCAATTGCCCAAAGGCGATCCCAGGGGTACACTGCCTGCGGGGTTCAATAACAAGAAAACAAAATATGAAATTAGAAACAATAGATTACCGTGCTCAGGACAGCGCCCAGCGCTTCGTTGAGTCCTTGCGTGAAACTGGATTTGGCGTACTCTCAAATCACCCAATCGACAAGGCCTTAGTAGATACCATCTATGAAGAGTGGCAAGCCTTCTTCAATAGCGATGAGAAACATGACTACCTATTTAAGCCAGAAACCCACGATGGTTTCTTCCCGGCCGATGTTTCTGAAACCGCTAAGGGTCATACGGTTAAAGATATTAAAGAGTATTACCATGTTTACCCTTGGGGCCGTATTCCCGATTCCCTCAGGGAAAACATTCTGCGCTATTACCAGGAAGCCAATGCCCTGGCAGAAGAGCTGCTAGGCTGGGTGGAAGCCCATACGCCGGCAGAAGTGGCGGTCAATTACTCTATCGCCCTGCCAAAAATGATCGAGAACAGCCACAAGACACTGCTGCGCATCCTTCATTATCCACCGATGTCGGGTGATGAAGAGCTAGGCGCCATTCGCGCCGCGGCTCACGAAGATATCAACCTGCTTACCGTATTGCCGGCCGCCAACGAACCAGGGTTGCAGGTAAAAGCCAAATCGGGCGAATGGTTAGACGTACCGAGCGATTTCGGTAACCTGATCATCAACATAGGTGACATGCTCCAGGAAGCATCGGGCGGCTACTTCCCATCCACGACCCATAGAGTGGTCAACCCGGAAGGCGTCGACAAGACACGCTCGCGCATCTCCCTGCCCCTCTTCCTACACCCTAAACCAGAGGTGGTCCTGTCTGAGCGTTACACCGCCGACAGTTATCTGATGGAGCGTCTGAGAGAATTAGGCGTTATCTAACCTCCTCTACTAAGATAAAAGCGCCCCAGGGCGCTTTTTATTTATGATTTTTAAGCCATATCAAGGTAAAATCCCTCCCCAAATTTGCACAGAGACAGAGTACAGAAATGGCAATTCAGTGGTTTCCAGGCCATATGCACAAGGCGCGCAAAGAGATAGCAGAGGTGATGCCTCAGGTCGATCTGGTTATCGAGGTGCTCGACGCCCGTATCCCTTACAGCAGTGAAAACCCTATGGTCGCCAGTTTGCGTGGCGATAGGCCCTGTATCAAGCTGCTCAACAAGTCAGATCTGGCCGATCCCGAGATCACCCAACGCTGGATTGACTATCTGGAGCAGGAGCAAGGGGTAAAGGCTATGGCCATCACCACCTTACAGGCAGCCCAGGTGCGTAAGGTCCCCGAACTCTGTCGTAAGCTGGTTCCCAACCGCGATAAGATAGAAAAAGATATCCGTACCATGATCATGGGGATCCCTAACGTAGGTAAATCAACCATTATCAATACCTTAGCGGGAAGAGTGATTGCCAAAACCGGTAATGAGCCTGCAGTCACCAAGACCCAGCAGCGTATCAATCTGAAAAATGGCATCGTACTGTCAGACACCCCAGGTATTCTCTGGCCCAAGGTGGACAACGAGGCCAGCAGCTATCGCCTGGCGGTAACCGGCGCCATCAAAGACACGGCAATGGAATATGAAGATGTGGCCATGTTTGCCGCCGAATACTTCCTAAAGGCCTATCCCGATGCCATGCTTGAGCGTTACAAGCTTAAAGAGTTGCCCGATGACGATATCGGTCTGCTCGAGGCTATCGGCCGTAAACGGGGCGCGTTGAGACCGGGTGGCAGAATCGACCTGCACAAGGCCTCTGAACTCCTGTTGCATGAATTCCGCTCGGGTAAGATAGGTCAGTTGTCACTGGAGACTCCAGAGATGGCCGAGGTAGAGAAGGCGGAAGTAGCTCGAATCCTGGCCGAGAAAGAGGCCGAGAAACAAGCCAAAATCGAGGCAGAGCGGCTTAAACGCTCCGGCGTTCGTCATAACGACTAGGCTGTCTGATTGAAATACTGACATTACACCGCTTGCAAGGTGATGCTCTTGATACTTCAATAAGCGTCAGTTGCAAGCGGTTTTGCATTCTATAGCCTTACCTGATACAGCTTTGCCCAACGTAGCCTTACTTTTTTTAGCTCTACTTATCTAGCTCTACTTATCTAGCTCTACCTGTTAGCCCTGCTTAATTTAGCTACTTTGCGATTTGTAACAGCAACCTTTCACAGCTCTGTTGCAGAAGATCCAGCACCTGTTCGAAGCCCTCATCGCCGCCATAATAGGGATCTGGCACCTCCCGCTCCCCCTCCCCAAGAAAAGAGAGCATTAAGGCCAGCTTATACTGATGGTGAGCCGGGCAGCGCGCACGAAGATCGCGAAGATTTGCCGTATCAGCCGCCAAAATCAGATCGAAACGCTCAAAATCTTCATCTGTCACGCCTCTGGCGCGAATGCCGCTAAAATCCAAGCCTCTTCGCTCGCCAGCCTGACGAGCCCGTCTGTCCGGCCCCTCCCCCTCATGGTAGGCCGAGGTGCCCGCCGAATCACAGCTGATAGACAAGCCGCGCTTGCTGAGCAGGCCTCTAAATACAGCCTCGGCCGTCGGTGAGCGGCAGATATTCCCGAGACAGACAAATAGGACAGAGTTAACCTTCAACATAGCCTTCCTTACTTATTTAACATGCTTCTTACAGCGGCTCTCGTACCCGTTTGAAGCTGGCAAACCTGGGTACACCATTATGAGTCAGGCCATAATACTTGTAGGTAACCGTGCTGCCAATGGCCGGCGGATGCCGGCGCTGCTCATCGCTAAAGCCAGTGCCTAACTTAAAACGGATCCCCCCACTCGTTTCTACTTCTAGCGCCCCCATCATTCCCAGATATTTCCCCTTCCCCGGCAGATAGGCGATAACCTTAGCCTCTGCATCCTGATAGCGCTTGAGTTTTACCAGGTCGCCGTTACGCCCGGCGTGATAGTGAGCATCCTGGTGATGCAGCATCAGTCCCTCGGCGCCTTGAGCCACCCACTCATCTAACGCGGCATTTAACGCCTGACTGTCTTGAATTCGCCACTGAGGAATAATTTGCAGAAAAGGCGACAGATTTGCGTAGCGTTTAATGGCTAGGGCATAGCGCTCACCAAAGCGGCTATCTATGGCAGGATAATCGAAAACCATAAATTGAACGGCGCGCCAACGCTCAGGGTCGGCATCTTTATCACGTACCAGGGCTGAGATCGCCTCAAACTGCTGACGAGCAATCCACAGCTCACCGTCTAAGGGCTCCGTGGGAAAGCCCTTGGTAAACCAAGCCGGGAGCCTAATAACCTGTCCCGAGCGGGTTAGCATACGTTCTCCCGTCCAGCGGCCTCTGACGCCATCGAACTTTTCGCTCACCAGATACTCTGATATTGGTCGGTCGGCCTCGAGACTCCCGGCCAATTGGAGGCCCGAGAGTCTTTGTGTAGGCTCAAGCCGTTCTGGTTTTGGCTGTTCTGGCATCAGCTGATTAGCCTCAACAACTAATGCCTTGGGCGGCTCAGCTGGCTTATATGACTCGATTAACTCGGGCGACTCGACGGCCATCGCTGTAAGCGACAGCCAATTCAGGAGCAAAGTAATACTCCCAATAACCATAGGGCGACTAGAACATAACATAGCTCCTCCTTGAGCAACTGAATGATAGCTAAGCGTTAAGTTTAGCCCAAAGCCACTCATGCAGATGTTATGGAGGTAACTAGAGTGTTATACTAGCGCCCAATTTGTAACTCGCCTGCCTGCACCAGAGAAAGGCAGGCTGAGCCAGTAAAACGACACTAACAAAATCGAACAAACGAAATGGACACCTATGAAACCGGAAAATAACCACGGCATTAAACGTATCTTCAGAGCGACAGGTTTCTCTATGCAAGGCCTTAAGCTTGCTTGGCAATCTGAGGCAGCCTTTCGCCAAGAGTTGATCTTGGTTCTCTTCATGCTGCCTGTCGCACTACTGGTAGACGTGCCTATGGTTGAACGCATCCTGCTCATCATGACACTAATGATAGTCTTGATCGTCGAGTTGCTTAACTCGGCCATCGAGGCGGTGGTCGACCGTATCGGTCACGAAATCCATCCCCTAAGCGGACAGGCAAAAGATATCGCCTCGGCGGCTGTCTTTATCGCCCTGGCCCTGTGTGGTATCACCTGGCTACTGATCCTCTGGCCACTGGTTTTCTAACCCGCTGCCAGCTTGAATACTAGGCTCTCGATACACTATCGGGAGCCTTTTTATTTCTGTAATCCAGCTCCCAATATCAACAAAAACGCCGCAACCTTGACATTTTTTGATACAAATCATTCACAATTTTAAATATCCTGCTAGAATGATAACGTAGTAAAAAAGTCTTACTAAATAAATCAATAACTTATAATAATTATTAGTTGATAGAGGTTGTAGTTAGTGATTAAGTCGGTCGCCATATTTAGCTTGGGTCTCTTTAGCTCTTCGGTTTTCGCCGCTGGAGCTGCCAATTCGTATTCGGTGTCGGCACCGGTAGAACCCAGCGAAGTGATGCTAAAAATCGGCGGTTTCTACTCCAACTCTAACTCCAGCATGGATGTCACCAACCCGGTTCAGGGTAATAATTTCAGGCTTGATTTTGAAGAAGACTTGGCATTGGAAGAGTCGCAGTTTCTGCCATTTTTCGAGGCCAGCTACCATTTCAACTCGCGTCACAGCATCTATTTCGACTGGAAACAGCTGCACCGCAACGCAGAAGTACAGAAACTTACCATACCGTTTCAAGTCACCCTAGACGATCAGGTTTACGATATTCAATCCGGCGGTCGTCTGGAGACCACCCTCAATATCGACATCGCACGCCTCGGCTATGGTTATAACTTCTATCAGGGGAATAACTTCAATCTTGGCCTGTCCCTGGGCGTACACACCATGTTTATCAAGACCGCGTTTGACGGTGACATAGGTGTCTGTGCCAAGGGTGAGACGCTACAACAATGCGCGCAGACTGCCACACCAAGATTTGTCGATGAAGAGGTCACGGCGCCACTGCCAGACGTCGGCCTGTATGGCGACTATGAGTTCAGCCCAGGTTTCAAGTTCAACGCCCACGCACAGTATTTCTACATCAAGCTCGATGATATCAAGGGCAGCCTGGTGGATATCCGCGCCGGTGTCGAAGCTGAGATCACCAAAAACTGGCACATGTCAGCCGCCTTTAACTACTACAAGGTCGATGTTGACTTTAAACACAGTGTCTCAGATCAGCTTAATGTGGCGGACTATAACCTGTATTACAGCTTTATCGGCCCTATGCTGTCGGTAAGCTATCGCTTCTAAGCTTCACAACATCTTCCACTGAAGGCCGTTAGGAGATCGCCCCTAGCGGCCTACTTACGTCACTAATTCCCACTTGGCAGTTCGACTGACATATAGCTGCCTGCATACGCCGATTAACCATAAAACTGATAGCAAACCCAGATCGCGGCGCAGATCCCGGCAAAGTCCGCGCTTAAGCCGCACACCAGGGCATGACGACCATTACGTATCCCCACGGCGCCGAAGTAGACCGCCAGCACATAGAAGGTGGTCTCGGTACTTCCCTGCACCACGGCTGCTAAGCGACCGGCGAAGGAGTCAACCCCATAATGCTGCATAGTCTCCAGCATCATGGCGCGGGCACCCGAACCGCTAAAGGGTTTCATCAAGGCGGTTGGCAAGGCATCGACAAACCGGGTATCCCCGCCGACCAGATTCACCAGGGCGGCGATGACCCCTAGAAGATAGTCGAGCGCGCCCGAGGCGCGCAGCAAGGCGATAGCCAGCAACATGGCAAGCAGATAAGGGATCAGCTGCACCGCCTGAGTAAAGCCCTCCTTGGCGCCGCCGACAAACTCATCATACACAGCCACCTTACGCAGCCCTGCCACCAGAATGAAACTGAAGATCAGCAGCACTAAGATGCCGTTGCCAAGTGCCGTCGAAAAATCACCAATGGCAGACGCCGTCAAGGTGCCCAGATAAAACACCAGCGCAGATACCGCCGCCAGCATCAGGGTCCCATATCCCAGCAGGACACTATTAAGCAGTGAGATACGCTGATAGATGGCCACCACTAATACGCCCACCAGGGTCGAGGCCGTAGTCGCCAGCAAGATAGGCAGAAAGATATCCGCCGGCGACTCGGCGCCTTGCTGGGCGCGGTAGAGAAAGACGGTGACCGGCACTAAGGTGACAGAAGAGGTATTGAGTACCAAAAAAAGGATCTGCGCATTGGTAGCCACACTCTTCACCGGATTCAGGCTCTGCAGATCTTGCATCGCCTTGAGTCCCAGCGGCGTGGCGGCGTTATCTAACCCCAGCACATTGGCGGTCAGGTTCATGGTGACACTGCCAAAGGCGGGGTGTCCCCTGGGCACCTCTGGCATCAAACGGCTGAGTAAAGGCTCAAACAGGCGCGCAAAGAGGCCCACCACACCCGCCTTCTCGCCGACCCGCATCAAGCCCATCCATAGGGAAAGCACGCCTATCAGCCCCAAAGCAATTTCGGCGGCTAACTTGGCACTGGCAAACAGGGCATCGACCACGGCCGAGAGGATCTGCCACTGTCCCTGAAACAGACTGATGGCGATTGCGACCAAGGCGGCGACAAAAAAGGCAAACCAAACGCGATTTAACACCCGAGACTCCTTTCACCCCAAGCTTTGCTCAAGGCCCGATAATGGATGTGATATACTGGCGACTAACAATATCTCTATTCTGTTACCTATGGTTCAACTAAATCAAAATTTTATCAATAGCATAGCGAAAGATATGCCGGATCATCTCTCGATGGATGAATTTATCAGCTATTGTGCCAAGCCTTTACGCCCCTCCATCAGGGTCAACACCCTCAAGATAACGACGGCTGACTTTATCACCCTAATGAGTGCCAAAGGCTGGCAGTTTGAACCTGTGCCCTGGTGTGAGGACGGCTTCTGGGTCAAGGTGGATGACTCGGTGCAACTGGGTAACACGGTAGAGCATATTCAGGGGCTGTTTTATATTCAGGAGGCCAGCTCCATGCTGCCGCCTAAGGCGCTGTTTCCCGAGCCGATAAAGGATGTGGCCTCCCTCACCCTGCTGGATATGGCCTCAGCGCCGGGTTCTAAGACCACTCAGCTGGCCGCCATGATGAACAATCAAGGCTTGTTGGTCGCCAACGAATACTCCTCCAGCCGGGTCAAGGTGCTACACGCCAACGTGCAGCGCATGGGCGCCAGCAATCTCGCCCTCACCCACTTCGATGCCAGAGTGTTTAGCGAGTATCTGTTCGAAAGCTTCGATGCCATACTGCTCGACGCCCCCTGCGGCGGTGAAGGCACGGTGCGCAAAGACCCAGACGCCCTCAAACATTGGGACGAGGGTGAGATAGAGGCTATTGCCAGCGTACAACGCGACCTGATCGAATCGGCCTTTCTGGCACTAAAGCCGGGCGGCAGTTTGGTCTATTCCACCTGCACCCTCAACCGCCGCGAAAATCAGGACGTCTGCCTGCACCTCAAGGCCACCTATGGCGATGCGGTGCAGTTTGAATCCCTTGCCGAACTCTTCCCCGGCGCCGAGAAGGCCTGTACCTGCGAAGGCTTCCTCCATGTCTGGCCACAAATCTTCGACAGCGAAGGCTTCTTCATCGCCAAGCTAACCAAGCTCGCCGCCGTGCCACGAAACAGCGAGGAGCCGCGCAAGCAGAAGAACTTCCCCTTTGCCCCAATCGACAAGAAGTCTCGCCAGGCCCTCTGCGACTACTTCGATACCAGCTTCGGCATCAAGCTCGATGGTCAGGGGATTTTGATGCAGAGAGACGATGAGTATTGGCTTTTCCCGACTAATGTCGAGCCGCTCATCGGCAAGATCCGTTTTCAGCGGATCGGCCTCAAGCTGGCCGACGCCCTGAAGAAAGGCTTTAAGCCTAGGCACGAGGCTGTGATGGCGCTGGCCGATAGTTCACGAGGGATCCCGCTTGACGAGGCTCAGGCGATTCAATACCTGATGGGACGTGACATCGCCTTAACCAGCAAAGAGAAGCCCCAAGGCGAGCAGCTGGTCAGCTACCAGGGCGCCCACTTAGGCCTGGTGAAACACCTGGGTAATAAGCTGAAAAACAGCCTGCCAAGAGACCTGGTGCGGGATAAAATCTGCTCTTCTTCGGCGATTGCAGTGGATCAGAAAGCGACTGACGCAGACTAAAGCAAAAGCCACTGAATTAACGTCAGCGGCCACATATTAACATTTTGTTACATTTTAATCTGAGATTTGCCTAGACGAGTCCGGCAGTGAGGTGGAGTTTGACTACACTAAAAGCCTGAGATGAAATTCGAGGCAATCTCAAACAGTAGCGCACGGCTCTGCAAAGAGCCATTCCCCTAGACCCAGAACAATTGGAATAGTTTTGGGTCTTTTTTTATCTGCTTCTCTTGGCTTGTAAAATAAGCCTATTCTTCGCAGCCTTTCTTAAACGCTTTGCTCAGCAACACTTCTCAATGCCGCCAAATATGCTAAATACGCTATAAATGCCAAGTACTGTGAACCTATATCACTCAACAGCCACTAGGCTTTCACTAACTTAGCCGCGTCTTTGAACAGCCTGAAGAAGTTATCACCGGTATACTCTGCCAGTTCTTCATACTTCTCGCCGCGCAGCTCGGCCACAAACTCCGCTACATCCCGAACAAACGCAGGTTGGTTCTCTTCGCCGCGATGAGGCACAGGCGCAAGATACGGCGCATCGGTTTCTACCAGGAGTCTGTCCTTTGGCACCTTGCGGATCACAGAGCGCAGCTCACCGGCATTCTTAAAGGTCACTATGCCAGACACAGAGATATAGAAGCCCAAGTCGATGGCGGCCTTGGCCATCTCCCAATTCTCGGTGAAGCAGTGCAGCACACCGCCTACCTTGTCCGCGTCACCTGCTTTCAACATGGCGATGGTATCTTCACGGGCATCACGAGTGTGGACGATCAACGGCTTATCTACCTCGACCGCCAGGGCGATCTGCTGCTCGAAACATTGCTGTTGTAACGCCTTGGTCTCGCCCGAGTAGTAATAATCCAGGCCTGTCTCACCGATGGCGACCACCTTAGGATCTTGCAGATAGCTTTGTAGCTGCGCCGTATCCAGCCCCTCCTGCACATCCAGCGGATGTACGCCCGCCGACAGGAACACCTGGTCGAAGGCTGCCATTTTCGCCTGCATAGAGGCAAAACCTTGCTGGCGTACATTGACGCAAAGGAAATACTCCACGCCGCGCTCCTTGGCTTGAGTCAGCAAGGTCTTCAATGAATCTTGATCGGGCGCCGCCTTGAGGCGATCGAGGTGGCAATGGGAATCGATAAGCACGCAAAAATCCTAAGTCACTACAAAAGGAGCCAAAGGATAGCTATCTACATGGTACAGGTCAAATCGCCTGAGGCGAGTTCGCGGGAAAGTAGGTTTTCGATATGATGTTTGTGGGTCTGGGCGTCGGTGATGATCTTCACCCCAATCCCCGCCGGTCGGCCACCGGATGCGCCCAGAGGATTGATCCACACTACCAGGCCCTGAAACTCATGACGCACGGTCGAGCCCGGTAACTGGTAGGCGATGGTAAGTTCCTGCCCCAGATAGTGGCTTTCGGTAGTCGCCACAAACAGGCCCGCGGGCTGAATAAAGGGCATGTAGGCTCTATATAGCTGATGTAATGTATCAAAATTAACCACGAGATCGACCATATTATTTTAACTTGTTGTTAGCGACTGATACTCTAAGATAAACGCCTGAAAAACGGCCATAAAATTCACATTAGGCATCATACTCAGGCTATGATACGTCTCCATAACCTTGGCTGCAAATTTTGTTATCTTGATGTTAATTAATGCATCAGCATTTTTCTGCTTCACCAGTTTTTGTCGCAGGACAACATACAAAACCTTAAGTGCATCAGAAACTTGCTTTTCATCTATACTAGTTAAGTTAGCACACAGGTGCCCAGACGACAAACTTTGCACCCAGGCTTTTCTGAGGCCGATCAAGGCTTCATAGCGACCATCATTTAAGGCGGTGAGCAGATCGACAGGGCCCCCGACAACCGGCAGACACCAGGTCACATCACTGGTAAGTGTAAACTGCGCCGCCAGCCACTCCTGAACCGTCTCGCGGCTCGGCAGCTGACAATGCAGGCGCTGACAACGACTGCTTATGGTAGCCATCAAACGACTTGGGGTATCACTCTGCAGCAACAAGAGGGTCTCTCTGCCCGGCTCTTCCAAAGTCTTCAACAGGGCGTTGGCCGCCGCGGTGTTGAGTCGCTCACAGTTTTTAATCACAGCGACCCGTCTCCCCCCTTGTTGGGCGGTAGCGGTCAACTTCTGACACAGCTCCCTGACTTGATCGACCTTGATCTGATTGCCGTCGGCCTCCAGCTGATAGCAATCAGGATGGTTACCGGCGATAAACAGCTGACAGCTCTTACACACCCCACAGGCACCACTTTGGGTTGGCGCCATACACAGGCTGGCCTGAGCCAAGGTATTGGCAAGTTGCATGCCGCCATAGCCTTGATGGATCCCCAAGAGATAGGCATGGCCCTGCTGGCCAGATATCAGCTGACTACAGAAAGCCTCACGAGCCGGGGTTAACCAAGGTAGATCCATCAAAGACTCCCCAAATGTCATGACCAGTCTTGGCGCTGTAACACGGCCAAGATCTCTTTATGCACCTGCGCCATCGTCTGGCTGGCATCGATCACCACGATAGACTCGTCGTGCGCGGCCAGCTGCAGATAAGTTGCCCTGGCACGCTCGAAGAAACTCAGCGCCTGCTGTTCGATTCTATCCAGGGCGCCCCTGTCTCTGGCGCGCTGCAAGCCAAGCTGAGGATCGATATCCAAGTATAGGGTCAGGTCAGGTTTAAAATCTTTCAGGGTCGCGTTACTCACCGCTTCAACCAGCGGCATGAGTTGACGCCCGCCCCCCTGGTAGGCCAGAGATGAGAGGTTGTGGCGATCGCCCAGCACCCAGTTACCCTGAGCCAAGGCTGGTTTTATCACGTTGGCCACCAGCTGCGCCCTGGCCGCATAGATGAGCAAACACTCAGACTCATCGCACAGAGGATCGTTAGGGTCGGCAATCTTCACCAGATCCCTAATGCGCTCGGCCAGCGGCGTGCCGCCTGGTTCACGGGTGCACACGGGCGGAACGCCATTGTGTTTCTCGATAAAATCTCTCACCAGGGCGATGGCACTCGACTTGCCTGCCCCTTCTAATCCTTCGATAACGATAAATTTCGCGCTGTTTTGCTTCATCGATTTCTCTGATACTTATCTACAGCACGGTTGTGCTCGGTTAATGTTTTAGAAAATATATGGCTGCCGTCATTCTTCGACACGAAGTAGAGGTAGTCGACATCGGCCGGACGCGCCGCCGCCATCAGGGATGCCCCACTCGGCGCGGCTATGGGGGTCGGCGTCAGGCCATGAATACGATAGGTGTTGTAGGGCGTCTGCTCACGCAAGTCTTTGCGGGTAATATTGCCCTGGTAACGCTCACCCATGCCGTAGATCACGGTAGGATCTGTCTGTAGACGCATCCCCTTACGCAATCTATTGGTAAAGACCGCCGAGATCCAGGGGCGTTCGCTGGCCTTGCCCGTCTCTTTCTCGATAATCGATGCCATGGTCAGCAGCTCATAGGGACTCTTTAGCGGTATGCTCTGGTCGCGCTCCTGCCAGGCCCTGCCTAGCTCCTGCTGCATCTTCTGATAGCTCTGCTGCAAAATCACCTTGACCGAATCACCATTGCCATAATGGTAGGTGTCAGGATAGAACTTACCCTCGGGCAGCTTAGAAGCGTCGCCATTATCCTCAAGCACCTCCAGGAAGGCGCCCTCCTGCCACTTCAGGCGCGGTAATTGCTTGAGCTGCTCGCGCCACTCTTTGATGCTCTGCCCTTCGACCAAGGTCACGGTAAAGACCATCTCCTTGCCCTGACGTAGCTTTTCGAGCAGCTCGACCACAGTGTCATTGGGAGAGATTTGATACAGACCGCTGCGGATCTTTGCAAGCTCGGGGCGCAGCTTAACCAGCAGCTTAAGCTTCCAAAGCTCATCCACGGCACCTGTTTGTGCCAAGGCATTCGCCATCTGTGAAAAGGAGGTACCACGCACCACTTCAAACTCGACGGGGGCTTCGAGCTTCAGCGGCATCTGCCCGTAACTCACCACACTCTGATAGACCCAATACAGGCCAATCGCGCTCAAGGTTAATAGGCTAAAGAGTGCGGTCAGCACGCCTTTGATCAGTTTTTTCATAGTATTATTTTTAGATCGTGTAGCAATTGGGTTAGCAGAGGGCTTTGGCCGAATGAGTGCTGGGCGATACTAGTCATTGCAATATTGGTCACGGGCACAGCGCCAAACAGGCTGTTGCTGGCCAGAACATGATCAAAATGCGCGAGTTCATTGGGCGAGACGCGGCGCACCTCGAGAGTAAACCCGGACTCGACAAACCAGAGCAGCAACTGCTCGCGCATCATACCAGCCACCCCAGCCTGATCCAGACTCGGCGTAACTATGGTGCGACCCTTTATAAAGAAGAGGTTGGCCATGGCGGCCTCTATGATGTTGCCGGCCGTGTCGCAGACCAGCCAATCATCGAAGCCGTCATCTAACTTGTGTGTGCGGATCAGCACCTGCTCGAGACGATTAAGGTGTTTCATGCCCGCCAACAGTGGCTGCTGTCCGAGCGTCACCGGACTTAGTTGCAACTTGATGCCAGCTGCTTGCCACTGACGGTAATGCGCGGGGATATCATGCAGCGACAACACACAAGTCGGTGCGGGCGTTTGCGGCGGCATATAACCGCGTCCGCCACTGCCGCGGCTTACGAGTAACTTGAGGCAATAATCTTGGGAAAACTGTTTGGCGCCCTGCTCACAGGCCTTTGCTATTTGCTCTCGTAGCGCAGCGGAATCTGGCAGCGGGAATCCAAGACGATGAGCCCCTTGGGCCAAACGAAGCAGGTGACTCTCTAGGAAGAGTACCTCAGCGCCTCGACAGCGCATGGTGGCAAACAGGCCGTCGCCGTAGGCCAGTCCCCTGTCGAACGCTGAAACACTTACTGCTTTTTCACCATTTACCCAGATAGTCTGCGACATCATTTGTCCTGACTGATCCGACTGGCAACGGCTTCTTGCTGATCCCTGTACTTAGCACTCTTGCGCTTATTGTAGGGGCGCGCCACGGGCGAGCTTAGCCGCTCGAAGTTGAGGGCGCCTATGGTCATCATGGGCTTCAAGGCCAGGGGAAGCTTGCCGCTGTTGAAGAACTCCAGCACTATCTTTCCCTGCCAACCGGGATCGATGCGATGAGCCGTGACATGCACCATGAGCCCTAACCTTGCCAGAGAAGAACGACCATCCAACCAGCCGACGATATCGGCCGGCAGGGTCAGACTCTCATGGGTAACAGCCAGTGCGAGCTCGCCGGGATGGAGGAAAAAGGCTTCCCCTTCGGGGATCACTATCTTATCGCTCATCACACGATCCAGGGCCGCCTGCACCTCGCTGCTGGGGCCACTGAGATCGATATAGGGGGCCGTATGATCTTGAAATACGCGGAACTGATTACCGAGTTTCACATCGACGCTGACGCCACTGATGGCCTCAGCATCGGGACGGGGATCGATGACAATTGTCCCCTCCTCTAAACATGCTGCTATCTCTAAATCCGTTAAACGCATCCCAGCCTAGCTCCCCATATCAAGCGATTATTTTGCTAAAAGGTGTTGAATTCTAGCCTTTAATATATCGGTTGCGATGCGGTTTTTACCACCACGCGGCACGATAATATCGGCATATTGCTTAGAAGGATCGATAAATTGCAGGAACATAGGACGCACTGTCTGAGTGTACTGCTGCATCACAGACTCCATGGTACGGCCACGCTCGGCCACATCGCGGGTCAGGCGGCGCATGAAGCAGATGTCCAGTGGCGTGTCCATAAAGACGCTGGCATCCATCTGCTCACGCAGATTTGGATCGGTTAGTAGCAAGATCCCCTCAAGGATGATCACCTTCTTGGGTGTCATGGTGACTGTCTCGGCCATACGGGTATGCTCGGTATAGCTGTATTGAGGGATCTCCACCGCCTCGCCATTTTTCAGGGCGCTGAGGTGTTCACACAGCAGCTGATGATCCAGCGCCTTTGGGTGGTCATAATTGGTCAATACTCGCTGATCCATCGACAGATGGCCCTGATCCTTATAGTAGGCATCCTCGGCAATAACCCCTATCTGATCTGTGCCCAGATCACGGCATAGCTCCTCGAAAATCGTCTTCGCGATTAGGCTCTTACCCGATGCCGATGCCCCTGCGATACCAATTATGACACATTGCGAATTCATGCTTTGTAAACCTTACTCATCATCTGAAATTGAAATAGATACGACACTCTGTGTCTGGCTCAGGGCAAGTTGTGCCCCCACCTTTCTGGCGATCTCCTTATACAACAAGGCCACCTGGCTCTCGCCATCCGCCACCACCGTCGGCGTGCCTTTATCCACATCCTCGCGGATATTCAGTTGCAGCGGTAGCTGCCCCAAAAGCGGTACATTGTAACGCTCAGCCATCTTAAGGCCGCCATCTTCACCGAAGAGATGCTCCTTATGACCACAGTCGCTACAGATATGGAAACTCATGTTCTCGACGATACCCAGCACAGGAATATTCACCTTCTGGAACATGCTGATCCCCTTCTTAGCATCGGCCAATGCGATATCTTGCGGGGTGGTGACCACCACGGCGCCGCTTACCGGCACCTTCTGCGACAGGGTCAGCTGAATGTCGCCGGTACCTGGTGGCATGTCGATCACCAGATAATCAAGCTCTGGCCACAGGGTCTCATTTAACAGCTGCGCCAGTGCGCCGGCCGCCATAGGGCCGCGCCATACGGCGGCCTCATCACCACTGACGATAAAGCCGATAGACTGGGCGGCGATACCATGAGCCTCGGCGGCGGTCATCATCTTGCCGTCGGGTGAGACGGGGTTAAAATTGGGTACGCCCAGCATGAGCGGAATGGAGGGGCCATAGATATCGGCATCGAGAATCCCCACCTTGGCGCCTTCGGCTGCTAATGCCAGCGCCAGGTTAACTGAGGTGGTCGACTTACCCACGCCACCTTTGCCCGAGGCAACGGCAATTACCTGCTTGACATTGGGTAACGGCTCAACGGCTCCCGATGAGATCACTGCGGGTTGGAAATCGATTTCGCACTCAACCTCATCAATGGCATCGAGCACCGCCAGCTTGTTGGTGATCGCCATGACGGTATCGCGATACTGACTCTGGCAGGGATAGGGGTAACACAGCCCCAGCTGCAATCGCTTGCCTTCAATATCCAGCTTGGTGACACAACCTGCGCTTACCAGACCTTGCATTAAATAGGGGTCTTGATGGGCATCTAAAATAGCCAAAACCGGACCGAGCAGATCATCATGAAGATGATAATTCTGAGACGCTGAAGACAAAACGACTACCTCCAAAAATAAATTTGGCTAAGTGTATCAGAAAAACTCCTCATATTCGGATAGATTTAGTTCACTTAAAGCAGCTTTTGATGAAACTTTAGCGATGATCGGTTAGTATCTATGCCATTCTTTTTGGGCACTTACTGATTTAGAGACAAGATGGCAACTTCACAACGTAAAATTCTCGTGACCAGCGCACTTCCGTACGCCAATGGCCCCATTCATTTAGGTCACATGCTTGAATATATTCAAACCGATATCTGGGCGCGTTTTCAAAAGCTACGCGGCCACGAATGTCACTATATCTGTGCAGACGATGCCCACGGCACGCCCATCATGCTTAAGGCGCAGCAGCTCGGCATGGCGCCAGAGGAGATGATCGCTCAGGTACAGAAAGAGCATCAGCAGGATTTTGCCGACTTTAATATCCAGTTCGATAATTTCCACAGCACCCACAGCGACGAGAACCGCGAGCTGGCGAGCGAGATCTATCTCAAGCTACGAGATGGCGGCTATATCAAGTCTAAGACCATCTCTCAGCTGTTCGACCCAGAAAAGTCTATGTTCCTGCCGGATCGCTTTGTTAAGGGCACCTGCCCTAAGTGTAAGTCTGTGGATCAATATGGCGACAACTGCGACAGCTGCGGCGCGACCTACAGCCCGACGGATCTGATCGATCCTAAGTCGGCGGTATCGGGTGCAACACCTGTGATGAAGGAGACTGAGCACTTCTTCTTCGACCTGCCCGCCTTCGAAGAGATGTTAAAAGAGTGGACCCGTTCAGGGTCCTTACAACAAGAGATGGCGAACAAGCTGGGCGAGTGGTTCGAACAAGGCCTGCAGCAGTGGGACATCACCCGTGATGCGCCTTACTTCGGCTTCGAGATCCCTGATGCACCAGGTAAATTCTTCTACGTCTGGCTAGATGCGCCTATCGGCTATATGGGCTCGTTCAAGAACCTATGCAACAAGCGCGGCGACCTTAACTTCGACGAGTTCTGGGCCAAAGACTCTACCGCCGAGGTGTACCACTTCATCGGTAAGGATATCGTCTACTTCCACAGCCTCTTCTGGCCAGCCATGCTCGAAGGCGCGGGATTCCGTAAGCCAAACAGCGTCTACGCCCACGGTTATGTGACGGTGAACGGCGCCAAGATGTCAAAGTCTAAAGGCACCTTCATCAAGGCCAGAACCTATCTGGATAACTTAAATCCTGAGTACCTGCGTTACTACTACGCGGCTAAGCTCAGCAGCCGTATCGACGATCTCGACCTGAACCTGGAAGACTTCGCTCAACGCGTCAACTCAGATCTCGTGGGTAAGCTGGTCAACCTCGCCTCTCGCACCGCAGGCTTTGTCAGCAAGCGTTTCGACGGCAAGCTGGCCAAGGTTGCCGACGCTAGCCTGACCGAGACCTTCCTCGCCAAGGCCGATGCCATCGCCGAGTTTTACGAGACCCGTGAATTTGGTAAGGCAATGCGTGAGATAATGGCGCTGGCCGATATCGCCAACGCCTTTGTCGCCGATGCCGCCCCATGGCAGCTGGTAAAAGAGGAAGATAAGCAAGAGGAAGCCCATCAGGTATGTAGCAACGCGCTTAACCTGTTCCGCATCCTGGTGACCTACCTCAAGCCAGTGCTGCCAAAACTGGCCCAAGATGTGGAAGCCTTCCTGCAACTTGAACTTACATGGGATGACCTGGCCAAGGACCTCAGCGGTCACGAAATCGCACCGTTCAAGGCACTGATGCAGCGCGTCGAGATGAAGAACATCGAAGCCATCATAGAAGCATCGACCGAGAACCTGCAGGTGGCCGAGGCGCCTAAGAGCCAGCTGGATCTCGACCCTATCAGCGAAGAGATCAGCTTCGACGACTTCGCCAAGTTAGATCTACGTATCGCTCGTATCGCCAAGGCGGAGCATGTGCCAGAGGCCAACAAGCTGCTTAAGCTGCAACTGGACCTAGGTGGTGAGACTAAGCAGGTGTTTGCTGGCATCAAGTCTGCCTATGCCCCAGAAGATCTGGAAGGCAAGCTGACCGTGATGGTCGCTAACCTGGCGCCGCGTAAGATGCGTTTCGGCATGTCTGAAGGCATGGTGCTTGCAGCCGGTCCTGGTAAGAAAGATCTGTGGATCCTAGAGCCCCATGAAGGTGCCCAACCTGGCATGCGCGTTAAATAAGTCGCTTGTTCGGGACTCAACCTAGAAGACACAAAAAAGGCCGCTAACTAGCGGCCTTTTCTTTTTGATTCTCATCAAAAAATTCGTTACACCGGATTGTCGATATCCACGAAATGGTGAGTCAGACCAAACTCACTGGCCAGATGCTCGCCCAATGCCTTGATGCCGAATCTTTCCGTGGCGTGATGACCCGCAGCAAAGTAATGAATATCCTGCTCGACCGCGCTATGGAAGGTGCGCTCAGACACCTCGCCACTGATAAAGGCATCGACGCCCAAGTCTACGGCGATATCTATGTAATCTTGCGCCCCGCCGCTGCACCAGGCTAGGCGATAAATCGGCTTATCGCTCTCTCCCAGATGTAATGCCTGACGACCCAGAACGCCGGCCAGATGCTCGGCAAACGTACTCGGCGCCATAGGCTCATCGAGACGCCCCTGCCACACCAGCCCCTGGGCAACCCCCTCCACCGACTCGGCATCTATGATCCCAAGCTCTCTAGCCAACTCGGCGTTGTTCCCCAGCATAGGATGACCATCGAGCGGCAGATGATAACCATAGAGGTTGATATCATTATTGATCAATGACTTGATGCGACGATACTTCATCCCTGTGATGGTCTCAGGCTCACCCTTCCAGAAAAAACCATGGTGCACCAGCAAGGCATCGGCGTTTAGCTCAACCGCCTTGTCGATCAATGCCTGACAGGCGGTCACTCCGGTGACAATCGTCTTAATTCGCTCCTTGCCCTCGACCTGTAACCCATTGGGGGCATAATCCTTGTAGCTGCCTACCTGCAGAAATTCCGTGAGGTATCGAGTCAATGCTGTGCGATTCATCTAAGCTCCTCATATGAATCAAATAACTTTGGCCGATCCAGCGCTCAAAGGCTGAAAAAATGACCGTGACGATAGCGCCTAGTTTAGCCATATCTGGGCCTCAGTTCATAGAAATACGTTGAATTTCTGTGAAAATTGGACAATTCAGGCGTTTCAGCTATAAAATTAGGCCAAACCTTCAATTACACATTAAAAGAAATAGGTTAATACTATGTCAAAGTTGACCAAAGAAGAGGTGATCAGCACACTCGAGGCTGCATTGAGCAAGGCGCAGGGTAAGAGCGTTACCATCGAGCAAAAAGGAAGCTGGTACAAGATCGATGGTGGTAAGTCTCTTCGTTTTAGTGATTTAGAAGCTATGTTGGCTGAACAAGGTGAGCAAGCTCCTGCAGCTAAGGCTCCGGCAAAAGCGGAAAAACCTAAGGCCGCGCCTAAGAAAGCCGCACCAGCAAAAGCAGCCAAGCCTAAGGCAGAGGCGAAAGCCAGCAAATCAACCTCTGGTGGCATGACACCGAAAGAACTATGGCGTGCTAAGCTGGCGGGTAAAGGACAACTTCCCCGCGGCTTCTAAACAAGCTACTTGTCGTTATAAGAACGTATCGTCATAAAAAAGGAGCCCCATGGCTCCTTTTTTATTGAATGCTTTTATACGACTAGCTTTATGTTGAATAACAGTAGGATGCCTACATCGCCAGGTCGACTCGCACGCCTCCCTGCAGGTAGACCACGCGCACCTCATCATCGACGTTGAAAATCATGCCGGGATCTAGGTCTTGAATCACCATTACCTCCCGACCATCTTCATAACGTATCATCAGCTCCACCAGCTTCAACTGCTGATAGTAATCGCCGCCCGCATTATGGCCTATGCCGCCACCAATGAGGGCCCCCAATACTGTGGCAACATCCTGACCGCTACCGCCACCAAATTGATGCCCTATGACGCCACCTATCAAGGCGCCGCCAAATGTGCGCCAGCCCTGGTTACGATCTTCCACTAACTGCGTCTGAGTAATGTTACGTACCGAGGTGACATAACCATACTCTACCTTCTCGACGGGGACGGCTTGATTGCGCTCGTAGGCGGCACCGACACCAGCACTCAGCCCTAGGCTGGCAAGCAAGATAAAAACTGACCAAATAAAGCGAAAGAGGCGGGAGGTAGGTTTCAACATAAGAGGTTTTCCGCTAACTTATAAAGAGGCCGATAACTAATTTTACTCAATTGTGAACTCACTGTCCTATTTAAATCATGAGCTGGCAAAGTTCCCTTCGCCGGAGTTTGCCCTAACCGATCCAAACGGACTCTTGGCCATCGGCGGCGATCTACACCCCAAGCGACTGCTTAACGCCTACTATGAGGGAATCTTCCCCTGGTTTAACGAAAACGACCCTATCCTCTGGTGGTCCCCCGACCCCCGCGCCGTATTTGTACCCGGTTCACTCAAGGTCAGTCGCAGCCTGAAGCGCGATATCAAACGCCGTCAGTGGCGCTTCAGCGTCAACCGCGCCTTTAACAGTGTAATTGAGCACTGCGCCCTCACCCGCCAAGGCAAGGAAGGTACCTGGATCACCTTAGAGATACAGCAAGCCTATAAGGCGCTACACCAGTACAACAAAGCCCACTCGATTGAGGTGTGGGATGGCGATAAGCTGATTGGCGGCCTTTATGGGGTGGCCATCGGCCAGGTGTTTTGCGGCGAGTCCATGTTTCACCTGCAGAGCAATGCCTCCAAGGCGGCCATGGCCATGTTACACCAGCACCTGCTATCACACAGATACCGGCTGATCGATGCCCAGGTCATGAACCCACATCTGGCATCCCTAGGCGCCAAGGCATTAAAGCGAGCGGATTTCATCAACCTATTGAAGCGTTTTCGCGATATTGAGGTCGCCAGCGACGCCTGGCATCCACAAGAGGTGCAGATTGAACTCTAGATCCGACACCATACAGGTGGGTATGACACATACCTTCGATTGCAGCTACCTGCCGGGCAAGCAGGAACAGCTGTTAGTGCTGCAGGAAGAATCTCTCGACCTCACCCTGTTTGAGAAGCTCTTGGCCTTAGGTTTTCGCCGCAGCGGTGAGACCATCTATAAGCCACATTGCCCTCACTGCCAGGCCTGCCTGCCGATACGTATTCCGGTGGAACTATTTATGCCGTCACGACGGCAGAAACGCACCCTGAAACAGAATCAAGACGTTAGCTGGAGCCTGGTCGATACCTGCACCGACGAGCATTACGCGCTCTATGACAGATACATCAAGGCGCGCCACCACGACGGCCCCATGTATCCCCCCTCACGCGAGCAATATGACCATTTCGTGCAGTGCAGCTGGCATCAACCAAAGCTGCTTGAACTGCGGCTCGAGGGTGAGCTGATAGGCGTGGCGGTCACAGACGTGTTACCAAACAGCCTGTCGGCCATCTACAGCTTCTTTGCCCCCGAGCTGGATAAACGCTCTCTGGGCTCCTTTATGATTCTATTGCAGTGCGATCTCGCCAGACAGATGCACAAGGCGCATGTCTACCTGGGTTATCAGATCCATGAGTCACGTAAGATGAATTACAAGACCGCCTACCATCCCCACGAGATATTGACCGCAAATGGTTGGCAACGCAGTGAATAAGCGCGCTTAATTAGAAAAAATAAAGCAAACAGATATTTGCCCAGATAACGAACACCTCTTTACAGAAGCGCTAATTTGCGGCATGATACGCCCGTTTTTAATATTTGAAGGCTAACAGGATAACTGATTAATGGCGAAAGAAGACAACATTGAGATGCAAGGCACTATTCTTGAAACCTTGCCAAATACAATGTTTCGAGTAGAGCTAGAGAATGGTCACGTAGTAATCGCCCATATCTCAGGCAAAATGCGTAAAAACTACATCCGTATTCTAACGGGTGATAAGGTCACAGTTCAGCTGACCCCTTATGATTTGAGCAAAGGGCGCATCGTCTTCCGTTCACGCTAATAGTTAGCTTACGAATAATAAAAACCGGCAGTGCCGGTTTTTTTGTTCCTAATCGATAGCGACAATGGCAGAGACTGGCGCCTACGCAGGATCTGACACATAAGACAAATCATGAAAAAAGGCTGCATCTGCAGCCTTTTTTATTACGTCTGACTATTATGCCTTCGTCAGCCGCTCCGACTGCTCAATCTTGATGGTCAGCTTATCACCGTCGACATCCACATGGGCCACACCGCCCTTCTCCAACTTACCGAAGAGGATCTCATCGGCAAGTGGACGTTTGATCATCTCGGTGACCACACGGGCCATAGGCCGTGCCCCCATCGCCTTATCATAGCCTTTCTCGGCCAGTAAAGTTCTGGCGTCATCGCTCACATCCAGCACCACAGACTTCTCATCCAGTTGCGCCTGTAGCTCGACCAGGAACTTGTCGACCACCTTGGCGATGACCGTCATATCCAGATGGTTGAACCAGATGATCTCATCCAAGCGGTTTCTGAACTCGGGCGAGAAGACGCGGTTGATCTCAGACAGCGCATCCTGGCTGTGATCTTGCTGCTTAAAGCCGATGGACTTACGCACCGTCTCCTGCACCCCCGCATTGGTGGTCATCACCAAGGTCACGTGTCTAAAGTCCGCCTTGCGACCGTTATTGTCGGTCAAGGTACCGTGGTCCATCACCTGCAACAGCAGGTTATAGACATCGGGGTGGGCCTTTTCGATCTCATCGAGCAACACCACACAATGTGGGTTCTTGATCACCGCATCGGTTAACAAGCCCCCCTGATCGTAGCCAACATAGCCTGGCGGCGCACCGATAAGGCGAGACACGGTATGACTCTCCATATACTCGGACATATCAAAACGCACCAGCTTGAGGCTGAGACAGGACGCTAGCTGGCTGGTGACCTCTGTCTTACCCACACCGGTCGGACCGGCAAACAGGAAGCTACCCACAGGCTTGTGGGCGCCGCTGAGGCCAGAGCGTGAGAGGCGAATCGCGGAGCTTAAGGCTTCAATAGCCTTATCCTGGCCAAACACCACCATCTTGAGATTACGCTCAAGGTTCTTCAGCATATCCTTATCGGTGGCCGATACCGTCTTCTCAGGGATCCGCGCTATCTTAGCTATGATAGACTCTATCTCCGCCTGACCTATGGTCTTCTTGCGCTTGCTCGCCGGCTGCATCGCCATGCGCGCGCCCGCCTCGTCGATCACATCGATCGCCTTGTCGGGAAGATGTCTGTCGTTGATATGCTTATCCGCCAGACGCGCCGCCACCGACAAGGCCGCCATGGTATAGCGCACGCCATGGTGCTCCTCATACTTGCTCTTGAGACCTTGTAGGATCTTAGTGGTTTCCGCCACCGAAGGCTCGTTGATATCCACCTTCTGGAAACGTCTGGCCAGGGCACGATCTTTCTCGAAGATGCTCTGATACTCCTGGAAGGTGGTTGAGCCCATACAGCGCAGGTGCCCGCTAGAGAGCAGCGGCTTTAGCAAGTTAGACGCGTCCATCACGCCACCGGACGCCGCTCCTGCGCCGATAATGGTGTGGATCTCATCGATAAACAGAATGGCATGTTTGTCTTGCGAAAGCTCCTTGAGCAGACTCTTAAAACGTTTCTCAAAGTCGCCACGATATTTGGTACCGGCTAGCAAGGCACCGAGATCCAGCGAGTAAACGGTGGCGTCGGCCATCACCTCGGGAACCTCGTCGTTGACGATACGGTAGGCAAGCCCCTCGGCAATCGCCGTCTTACCGACGCCCGCCTCACCCACCAATAGCGGGTTATTCTTGCGGCGACGGCAGAGGATCTGAATCGAGCGCTCTATCTCATCGGAGCGGCCGATCAGAGGATCGATATTGCCCTTGCGGGCCTCTTCGTTGAGATTGGCGGTGAATTGCGACAGCTTGCTGCGCTCCTCCGATTCGCTGTGATCTTCAATCTGTTCGGGTTCTTGAGCATTATCCAGCTCATCACGCGCCACGCCGTGGGAGATGTAGTTCACCACATCAAGGCGGGTGATCTCACCATTACGCAGCAGATAAACCGCCTGAGACTCCTGCTCGCTGAAGATGGCCACCAAGACGTTGGCACCTGTCACTTCGTTGCGACCCGAAGATTGCACATGAAAGACGGCGCGCTGCAGCACGCGCTGAAAACCTAAGGTAGGCTGGGTTTCTCTGTCATCGTTGGGATCGCTGATGATAGGAGTGGTCTGCTCGATGAAACTCGACACCTCTTCTCTTAACTTATCGAGGTTTGCACCGCAGGCGAGCAGCGCCTCTTGAGCCGCAGGATTATCGATTAACGCCAATAGCAGATGCTCTACGGTCATGTATTCGTGTCGCGCGTCTCTGGCTTGTTGGAACGCCAGATTCAAAGTGACCTCTAAATCTTTATTTAACATAAGCACCCCCTAAAATAATCACAAAACTTCGATATTCAGGCTTTCTCTAATGAACACAGTAACGGATGTTGGTTTTGTCTTGCAAACTGATTTACTTGTGCGACCTTGGTTTCCGCAATACCGAAAGGGAAAACGCCGCAAATTCCCTTACCCTGATGATGAATTGCCAACATGATATCTGTGGCTTCTTGTTCATTTTTATTAAAAAAGAGTTGTAACACCTCGATGACGAAGTCCATCGGGGTATAGTCATCGTTGTTTAAGATCACTTTGTACATCGAAGGCGGCATGAGTTCAGTTTCCGCGCGCTCTTCGATATGCTCAATATTACCTACTTTACCCATATTTCAATATTAGCCTCTAGTTTTGGCTTCTTCCAAAAGTTGCTGACCACCCGGGATAAACCTGTTACTCATCCGACCATTAGAACCAATTGCTGACGAATTTAGCGCAAATGTTGCCTTTTTGTTAAATTGGTCTTGACATCCGCTTTTACTGGTTTCATTCTGTTCATCGAGCGGTGAATTTACCCCGCCTCATAAGTTTTACTATCTTACTGGTCAGTAAACAACAGAAGGAAGTGGAAGTATGGCAAACGGAACTGTGAAATGGTTCAACAACGCCAAAGGATTCGGGTTTATCTGCCCTGAAGCTGGTGGTGAAGACGTTTTCGCACACTATTCTACCATTGAAATGGAAGGCTATCGAACTCTAAAAGCAGGCCAATCAGTCCAATTCGAGGTGGAACAGGGGCCTAAAGGGATGCACGCGTCAGCGATATCACCCACTAAATAGTGGGGCAAAAAAACAAAAAAGGCAGGGTTATCCCTGCCTTTTTTATTACTGATTTTTAATCGCTAACAGACACCATCGAAGCAATAAAAAAGGGCGCCGTGGCGCCCTCTTTCATTATATGGCTTAGCCTATCAGCTGATTCAACGTCACACTTGGACGCATCGCCGCTTCCGCTTTAGCGGCATCCAGGCGATAGTAACCGCCTAAATCAACCGCAGAGCCCTGTGCACCATTTAACTCGGCAACAATCTTAGCTTCGTTATTGGTTAGCGCTTCGGCAAGTGGCGCAAACTGCGCTTTTAGCTCAGCGTCACTATCCTGTGCGGCCAGAGCCTGTGCCCAGTACATCGCCAGGTAGAAGTGGCTACCACGGTTATCCAGCTCACCCACACGACGTGAAGGCGAACGGTTTTCATCGAGGAACTTACCGATAGCATTGTCCAGCGCATCGGCCAATACCTGCGCCTTAGGGTTACCATAGTTTTGGCTCAGGTGCTCGAGTGACGCGCCCAGTGCCAGGAACTCACCCAGAGAATCCCAACGTAGGTGACCCTCTTTCTCCACCTGCTGAACATGCTTAGGCGCACTACCGCCGGCACCAGTCTCGAACAATCCACCACCACTCATCAGCGGCACGATTGACAGCATCTTGGCGCTGGTCCCCAGCTCAAGAATTGGGAAGAGATCGGTGAGGTAGTCACGTAGCACGTTACCAGTTACCGAGATGGTATCCAGACCTTGCTTGATGCGCTCCAGTGAGAAACGAGTCGCCACCACAGGCGCCATGATGTGGATCTCGAGTCCATCGGTGTCGTGCTCAGGCAGATACTGCTTCACCTTGGCAATCAGCTGTGCGTCATGGGCACGGTTTTCGTCTAACCAGAACACGGCTGGCGTCGAAGACAGACGTGCACGGTTAACGGCAAGCTTAACCCAGTCACGGATAGGCGCGTCTTTAACCTGACACATTCTCCAGATATCACCGGCTTCGACGTCGTGAGACATCAACAGATTTCCGGCGGCATCGACAACCTTCACCACACCATCGGCGGCGATTTCGAAGGTCTTGTCATGGCTACCATATTCTTCGGCCTTCTGCGCCATCAGGCCCACGTTTGGCACGCTGCCCATGGTGGTTGGATCGAAGGCGCCATTTTCTTTACAGAATTGGATAGTTTCCTGGTATACACCTGCGTAGCAACGATCCGGGATCAGCGCCTTAGTGTCTTTCAACTTGCCATCAGGCCCCCACATCTGACCTGAAGAGCGAATCGCCGCAGGCATAGAGGCATCGATGATCACATCGCTTGGCACGTGTAGGTTGGTGATACCACGGTCTGAATCGACCATAGCCAGGGCTGGACGCTCGGCGTAGATAGCGGCGATATCGGCTTCGATCTCGGCTTTCTTGTCGGCTGGTAGGCTAGCTACCTTGGCATAGACGTCACCGAAGCCGTTATTAACATCGACGCCCAGCTCTTCAAACAGCTCGCCATGCTTTTCAAACAGTGACTTGTAGAACACCTTAACCGCGTGACCGAACATGATAGGGTCAGAGACCTTCATCATGGTCGCCTTAAGGTGCAGAGACAGCAATACATCTTCGGCCTTAGCCGCTTCGATTTCACGTTCCATGAAGGCAACCAGGGCTTTCTTGCTCATGGTCGAAGCGTCAATCACCTCACCGGCCAGTAACTTAAGGCCAGCTTTCAGTGTCTTGCTGCTACCGTCTTTACCTTCGAACAGGATATCTATGCTGGTTGGCTCGGCAACAGTCACCGACTGCTCGCTACCGTAGAAATCGCCGGCTTCCATGTGCGCAACATGAGACTTAGAATCACTGCTCCAGGCACCCATTGAGTGTGGGTTCTTCTTGGCGTAGTTTTTCACAGAAGTCGGCGCGCGGCGGTCTGAGTTACCTTCACGCAGTACTGGGTTAACGGCACTACCTTTGATCTTGTCGTAACGTGCCTTGATATCGGCTTCTGCATCATTTTGCGGCTCATCAGGGTAGTTAGGCAGTGCATAACCCTTATCTTGCAGCTCCTTGATACAGGCTTTTAGCTGTGGAATAGAAGCGCTGATGTTTGGCAGCTTGATGATGTTTGCTTCTGGCTTAGTGGCCAGCTCACCCAGCTCGGCAAGTGCGTCGGAGATCTGCTGTTCTGGCTTTAAGAATTCAGGGAAATTGGCGATAACACGGCCAGATAAAGAGATGTCGCGTGTCTCAACGCCAACTCCGGCGGCTGCGGTAAAATGCTTGATAATAGGCAACAGAGATAGGGTCGCGAGAGCCGGAGCTTCATCAGTCTCCGTATAGATGATCGTTGGATTGTCGTTCATTATTACTTCCTACGTTTTTGTAAAATAAATCGTTTATGAATCAAACTACTATGACGTCATTATTATAATTTTACGATGGCGAATGCGAGGCATGAAAAGGATAAATAGTAAGGGGGAACGCCCTGGGGCTCTCCCCTGACACTTAAACCGATTTAATGCAAAACAAAGCGCGATTAACATCTCAAAATCTGTTCACGTTTTGCTATCGATCACATTTAGTTGGCCGACATCATAAATCATTCACGCCAATATTCAAATTCCACTAATGGCGAATGCACAGTACAATGTCAGCATTAGCATACACTACCCCAGAAGTTTGCCACGTGAGTCTGACCAAACCCACAAAATCTAAGATCACTCGTCGCAGTCAAGGCCCAAAAACCTCAAGCGCTGTCAATCCAAAAGGCAAGCCTCGCCTCAATAAGCCGGGGAAATTTACCTCGAAAAAGCCCAAGCCGCGTCCGGAAAACCCCATCATAGTGCTGTTTAACAAGCCCTTCGATGTCTTGTGTCAATTCACCGATGAGCAGGGCCGCCAGACCTTGAAGGATTTCATCCCGATTCAAGATGTCTACGCCGCCGGCAGGCTCGACAGAGACAGCGAAGGCTTGCTGCTACTGACCAACGATGGTCAGTTACAGTCGCGCATCACAGAGCCCAAGAAGAAAACCGATAAGACCTACTGGGTGCAGGTCGAAGGCATCCCCAGCGACGAGGCGATTCAGGCACTAAGAGATGGCGTCAGCCTCAAAGATGGTCCGACCCTGCCCGCCAAGGTGGAGCGTATCGCCGAGCCGGATCTCTGGCCCCGTAACCCACCGGTGAGAGAGCGTAAACAGATCCCCACCAGTTGGCTGGCGATCACCATCTGCGAGGGACGTAATCGTCAGGTCAGGCGCATGACCGCCCATGTGGGCTACCCAACGCTAAGACTGATTCGTTATGAAATAGGTCAATGGAGCCTGGATGGCATCGCAAATGGCGAATATAAGGTGTTGCCCCAATCCTAACGAGGTATTAGATGGAACGTTATAAACCCAATGTCACCGTCGCCTGCGTCATCAATTGTGACGACAAATACCTGATGGTCGAAGAGCTCATCGATGGCAAGCTCACCTACAACCAGCCCGCAGGTCATCTAGAAGCCTTTGAGAGCCTTAACCAGGCTTGCGAGCGCGAGGTATGGGAAGAGACAGGCCTTAGCGTTAAGGCGCAGGCTCTGATCAACATCTATCAATTTCAGGCAAGAGACGATCTGGCCTTCCTGCGCTTCACCTATGCCTGCGTCCTAGATGAGCCGCTCACGCCAAAGCCCCAAGACAATGCGATTCGCCGCGCCCTGTGGATGACGCTCGATGAGATAACCCAGCTCAAGAGCCAGCTCAGAAGCCCCTTGGTACTACAATGTATTCACGACTTTCGTCAGGGAAAACTCTTTTCGACTGAGGTGGTCAATAGCCGCTTTCTCTAGTTAGCCCAAAGTCACAATGCATGATAGAATATGCCCCCGCATATTATGGTGACGGTTTTCCCTGCATGTAGTGCGCAATTTACTTGTAAGTAAGGCACTCAACTAAGCAGGCATAAGAGCGCAGGCAAATGAGCTTGCTCAATCACAAGAAACATCACCATAACTACACGAATTTAATGGTTTTTAGGATTTATGGCAGCAATCGAACCCAATCCAAACGGTAAAAAAGTGATCGTCGGTATGTCCGGCGGTGTCGACTCATCTGTTTCGGCGTATCTCCTCATGCAACAGGGCTACCAGGTCGAAGGCCTTTTCATGAAAAACTGGGAAGAGGACGATACCGACGAGTATTGCGCCGCCGCCGAAGATCTTAAAGATGCCCAAGCCGTTTGTGACAAACTGGGGATCAAGCTGCACACGGTCAACTTTGCCGCCGAATACTGGGACAACGTGTTCGAGTACTTCCTCGCCGAATACAAGGCGGGCCGTACCCCTAACCCCGACATCATGTGCAACAAAGAAATCAAGTTTAAAGCCTTTCTCGAGTTTGCCGACGACATCCTGGACGCCGACTACATCGCCATGGGCCACTATGTGCGCCGCAGCGATGCCTCGGGTCAAAGCCAGATGCTACGTGGCGTCGACGGCAACAAAGACCAGAGCTACTTCCTCTACACCTTGAGCCATGAGCAGATCGCCCGCTCCCTGTTTCCCGTGGGTGAACTGGAGAAGAGCGAAGTGCGTGAAATCGCCAAGGAGATGGGGCTGGTTACCCATGACAAGAAGGACAGCACAGGCATCTGCTTTATCGGCGAGCGTAAGTTCACCGATTTTCTACGCACCTTCCTGCCCGCGCAGCCCGGCAAGATAGAGACTGCCGAAGGCGAAGTCATAGGTGAGCACCAAGGCTTGATGTACCACACCCTGGGCCAGCGTAAAGGGCTGGGGATCGGCGGCATGAAAAACAGCAACGACGATCCTTGGTATGTGGTCGATAAAGATCTCGAGCGCAACGTGTTGGTTGTCGGTCAAGGTGGTAAGCACCCTCGCCTCATGTCGGTGGGTTTCTACGCCGATCAGCTACACTGGGTCGATAGAAAAGGGCCTGTCGATGGCGCTAAGATAACGGTCAAGACACGTTACCGTCAGCAGGATGTAGCCTGTACCCTCACCTATGAAGGGGACGATCGCATCAAGGTGATCTTCGACGAGCCCGTTGCCGCCGTAACCCCTGGTCAGTCGGCCGTCTTCTACGACGGTGAGGTCTGTCTTGGCGGCGGTATCATAGACAGTCTGATTAGAGAGTAAGCCGTGAGCGAGCCGATTTTCGACAGAACCATGGCCTTTGCCGGTATATTGCAGGCGATAGGTCAGGTACAAAAGGTTGCCAGACACGGCCAGGCAGACGACGAGATGCTTGGCGCCTGTTTGGGTACCATAATGGTGACCAACCCAGACAGCACTGCCGATGTATATCAAGACAAGGTCGCGCTGAATCGCGGCTACCAACTGGTGTTGAACCAGCTGGGCGATGACAAGCAGAAAGATGTCGAGGTGACCCGCTACCTTATCGGTATCCTGGCCCTGGAACGCAAGCTGTCACGCAGCTCAAACGCCATGGGCATGCTGGCCGAGCGCATCAATCAAGTACACCGCCAGCTGCACCACTTTGCCATTACCGACGAGCAGGTGGTTGCCAACTTCGCCGGCATCTACAGCGATATAATCAGCACCTTAGGCCCCAAGATACAGATCTCGGGCAATCCCGAGTACCTGAAACAACCTATGGTGCAACATAAGATACGCGCCCTGCTGCTGGCTGCCATGCGCAGCGCAGTCCTGTGGCGCCAACTTGGAGGCAAGCGCAGGCACCTTGTCTTCTCGCGAAAAACAATAGTTGATACAGCTAAGAAAAGCCTCACCCTATAAATAATAAGTTAAGTTCATTAAAGGAGCTTCTAATGGAACTTTCCGCACTAACTGCTATCTCTCCGGTAGACGGTCGTTATGGTAGTAAAACCGCCTCATTGCGAGGGATTTTCAGCGAGTACGGCCTGACCAAATACCGTGTTCAAGTCGAAATCAACTGGCTAAAGCTGCTGTCCAGCTGCCCAGAAATTGAAGAAGTTCCTCCTTTTAGCGAAGCCGCACTGGCCTTGCTTGACCAGATCAAAGACAACTTCAGCGAAGAAGACGCGCTGCGCGTCAAAACCATCGAGGCCACCACTAACCACGATGTGAAGGCAGTGGAGTACTTTATCAAAGAGAAGATCGCTGACAACAGCGAACTAGTCGCCATCGGTGAGTTTGTTCACTTCGCCTGTACCTCGGAAGATATCAACAACCTGTCTCATGGCCTGATGCTTAGCGAAGCCCGCGAGCAGGTACTGGTACCATACTGCCAACAGATCGTCGATGGCGTGAAGAAACTGGCCAGTGAATATCGCTCTGTACCACTGATGTCACGTACCCATGGCCAACCAGCCTCGCCTTCTACCCTAGGTAAAGAGATGGCCAACGTTGCCGTACGTCTAGAGCGTCAGCTTAAGCAGATCCAAGCGGTTGAGATCATGGGTAAGATCAATGGCGCCGTGGGCAACTACAACGCTCATCTGTCGGCCTACCCTGAAGTTGACTGGCATACACTGTCAGAGCGTTTCGTGACCAGCCTGGGCCTTAACTGGAACCCATACACCACGCAGATCGAGCCACACGACTACATCGCAGAATTGTTCGATGCCGTCGCCCGTTTCAATACCGTACTGATCGATTTTGACCGTGACATCTGGGGTTATATCGCCCTGGGTCACTTCAAGCAGAAGACGGTTGCCGGCGAGATCGGTTCATCGACCATGCCGCACAAGGTTAACCCTATCGATTTCGAAAACTCAGAGGGTAACCTGGGTATCGCTAACGCCCTGATGCAGCACCTGGCGGCTAAACTGCCTGTGTCTCGCTGGCAGCGCGACCTGACCGACTCGACGGTACTGCGTAACCTGGGTGTGGGCATGGCGCACTCGCTGATCGCTTATCAGGCAACTCTGAAAGGCATCAGCAAGCTCGAAGTGAACGAGGCTCACCTGCGTGAAGAGCTGGACCAAAACTGGGAAGTATTGGCCGAGCCAGTACAAACCGTTATGCGCCGCTATGGCATCGAGAAGCCATACGAGAAGCTTAAAGAGCTGACTCGCGGTAAGCGTATCGATGGCGAGCAACTGGCACAGTTCATCGACACTCTCGAGCTACCAAGCGATGTGAAGCTTGAGCTGAAAAAGATGACGCCTGCCAACTACATTGGCCGCGCCGAAGCTTTTGTGGATGATCTCAAGTAATCATCCCTAACACCTTATGAAAGGCGGTAGGCAGCAGCTTACCGCCTTTTTATTTCTGGAATATCTAGTTTCCGCAATACCTAGTTTCAGGAAAATGCACTTTCCTGAATATGTAGTTTTCGGATTATGTTATTTTCGGCATATACTGCCCCCTATTATTCAGGCCTGATGACCGACGCCATGTATACTCCCAACTTCGATACCCAAGAGTTTTTAGCCCATCACTGGCAGAAGCAGCCTCTGGTGATCAAAGGCGCCTTCGCCCACTTTCAAGATCCTATCGCACCCGATGAACTGGCGGGACTCGCCTGCGAAGAGGAAGTCGCCTCACGCATCGTCCTGACCAAAAAAGATAACTGGGAGATCATCCAGGGCCCCATCGAAGACTACTCCCCCTTTGGCGATACCAACTGGCAGCTACTGGTCCAGGCCGTCAACCACTGGTATCCGGATGTAGAGCCCCTGGTTAACGCCTTTCGTTTCATCCCCGACTGGCGCTTCGATGATCTCATGGTCTCCTACGCCACGCCCGGTGGTGGCGTCGGCCCTCATATAGACAACTATGATGTCTTCTTGCTGCAAGGTGAAGGCAGACGCCGCTGGAAAGTCGGTGCTAAAGGACAGTATTCACCCCGCGGCGGCGATACCCACACGGCGCTGATCGACGATTTTGAGCCCATTCTGGATGTGGTGCTCGAGGCTGGCGACATGCTCTATATCCCGCCAGGCTTCCCTCACCGAGGTGAGACATTGGAGACGGCGCTAAGCTACTCCATAGGGTTTCGAGCGCCCAGCCAGCAGGAGCTCTTTAGCAGCATCGCCGATCACTTGATCGACACCAACGGCGGCAATAAGCGCTATACCTCGAACCAGGAACCCGCTAGCCCTGGCCTGCTGAGCGTCGAGCAGCAAACGGGCATGTTGGCCCTGGTCTCTGAGATCTTATCGCAGCCAGACCACTCTCAAACCGTGTTGGGTCAGACCCTGAGTCAGAACCGCTTCGAGCTGGATCTGGCTGAGCAAGGGGAAAGTTACAGCCAGGAAGAGCTGCTGGAAGCACTGGAAGATGGCGCCTGTCTACAACGCATCGGCGGGCTTAAGGTAATTCGTCTCGAAGGCGATAAACACCTTAGGCTCTTTATCAATGGTGAGATCTACGATTTTGTTGATGTTGATGTTGATGACAATGCAGATGAGCTGAATGAGCAACTCATGCTGCTGGCTAATGCATTTAGCTTCGAGGGAGAGCAGGCGCTGGACCTGTGTCAGCATGAGGCCATAGGCCAATACTTTGTCTGGTTACTTAACTCTGGCTACGCCTATCTGGCTTAAGCGGGCAGATGCTCGTCTCCAGTTAGCCGATGCCCTGTAGCTGATGACCTGTATCTGATAACAAAAAAGTGTTGAAGCTGAGAGCACGAAAAAGCCGCCTCAGATGGGCGGCTTTTTTATTAGGCTTTAGGCTCTCGTTACAAGCGCTTTTTAAAGACACTCTTAACAGCGGTGGCTGTTTAAAACGCTTAGCCTTCTTTCCACAATTTTTCGTCGTTGTGGATCTGATACAGGCTCTCGGCACGTGACACCAACAGCTGCGCAAACTGAGCCTGGGTCTTGTCCTTTACGGCGCCAGATTTCACTAGGTTTTCCGCCTTAAGCTGCCACATCATAGAGAAATGGCGAATCGCGTCGCGCGCGGTGGCGGCGACCTTAACATCCACATAGTCTGAAGGCAGATCGCCAGACATCACCCAGAAGGTCTGTGGCTTTGGCTGCTTAGACTCCATCTTCCATACCGCGAGGAAAGGCGCAAGGTAACGGCTCTCTTCGGCAATCACTTTACTTGGGATCACCCCTTTTTCCGCCAGAAAGCGGTTTGCCTTCTGAAAATGCTCTTTAACCCATTGTTGTGTCAGGGTTTCTTGTTCTTCTGGAGTGAGAGCTTTAGTGTTCTCGACTGCTTGTTCCGTCATACTGCTTCCTATTGTTATAGTTATGCTGTGAAGGGCGAAATGGAGCTGACAAACTGCATATTGCGTGAAAATTCACACACAACTTTACGTTAACGTAAAGTGGAAAGCAAAATTGCCACACCGATCACAATTAATCCCAATCTTTGCTTTGTTGAGAGTATCGCTAAATGCTATCGTTCTGCAATAAATATAACAAGCCGTCGAAGGCGCCTCTTTGGCATTCGGCGTTTTAATTCCCAAGCGGAGAACTCATAAAGTGGCAGTATTTAATCATATCTCATTTGATGACCACGAACAGGTCGTATTTTGTCATGATAAAGAAAGTGGCTTACGTGCAATCATAGCCATTCACAACACCAACCTGGGCCCAGCGGTCGGCGGTTGCAGAATGTGGAACTATGAGTCTGATGACGAAGCACTGACCGACGTATTACGTCTGTCTCGTGGCATGACCTACAAGAACGCCCTCGCCGGTCTGGCCATGGGTGGCGGTAAGTCGGTGATCATCGCCGATCCTAAAGTGGAAAACCGCGAAGCCCTGTTCCGCGCCTTCGGTCGTTGTATTCATACTCTGGGTGGTAAGTACTACTCTGCAGAAGATGTGGGCGTGTCTACCAGCGACATCATGATTGCTCACCAAGAAACCCCATACATGGCGGGTCTTGAAGGTCAGAGCGGTGACCCATCACCATTTACTGCGCTTGGCACCTACCTGGGTATCAAGGCTGCCGTTAAGCATCAGCGTGGCCTGGACAGCCTCAAGGGCCTTAAGATTGCCGTTCAGGGCGTTGGCCACGTAGGTTACTACCTGTGTCGTCACCTGCACGAAGAAGGCGCCGAGCTGATCGTAACCGACATTCACCAGTCATCACTGGATAAGGTCGCTACCGAGTTTGGTGCTACCGTGGTTGCGCCTCAAGATATCTACCATCAAGATGTCGATATCTACGCACCATGTGCCCTGGGTGCCACCATCAACGACACCACGATTCCTCTGCTGAAGGCTAAGATTGTGGCAGGTTGTGCCAACAACCAGCTTGCCGAACTGCGCCATGGCGAGAAGCTTAAAGAACTGGGCATCCTATATGCTCCAGACTATGTGATCAACGCCGGCGGTATCATCAACGTATCGTTCGAAAAAGATTACGACGCGCAGAAGTCTACCGCCAAGGTAGAAGAGATCTACAACACACTGCTGAAGATTTTTGAGCAGTCTGATGCGCAAAACCGCACCACAGCGGATGTTGCCGACGAACTGGCACGCGCCATCATCAACGGCGAAAAATAATTTCTGGCACTAATTTCTGGTGCTAGCTGGATTGAAAAACCACCGACTGGTTCGGTGGTTTTTTATTGCCTGCAACCCGAGTTTTTCACCAGGTCATAGCTTACTCAACCTATAGAAAACAGCACAAAAATTTTCTGAATCAATTTTTCTTTTAGCGCCAAAGAGATAATTTTCAGACACAGATTTTTCACAAAGGCGTACTGGAAAATGTCATATTCCTCTGCTTGACTTAGAGGCTCATCATCTTCGCTAGGATTGCATTATGATAAGTTTCAAGTACCACTTTAATCAGGATTTGGTGGAGTTACAGGCCAGTAACTGGATAGGTCTGGAGCAGGTATTTGTTAACGGCAAGCGGGTGTCGCGTAAGCTTAATTTCGGCCCCAAGAGCGAACATGAGGTGAAACTGAACAGTGGTGCTCCCTGTAAGTTTCAACTGTTAATCGATCCCAACAGCGAGCAGATGATCTGCCGCATCTACAAGCAAAATCGCCTGATCACCAGCATCAAACAGGGAAAGGAAAACCTGATGCAGAGCCGCCTGCTGCTACAATCTGTCATCATAGTGATGGCCGTCTCTAGCCTGGGCATGTTATTAGTGGTGTAATCCAAAGTTACGACATCCCGAGCTTAACCGCTTATTCAAATAAAAGAACAGACCTAAACAGACAGACACGAGCGCACAGACAAACATTCAAGCTTCTGTCACCTCAAGCGCTCAATACACCAAGATAAAACTCAGCTTATTGACAAAGCGTCAGGCTTTCCCCCACCACACAGACGGCTTGAGTGCTCTGATAGTTACCGCTGCCTGCCGTCACCGTGGTAACCACAAGCTTCTGTTGCTTCTGAGAATTATCCACCAGCTCGGCCTTTAAGATGGTGCCGTCCCGCACAAAGGCCAGACTGGCGGTAAAATCCCCCACATCCAGGTTGCGATAAAGACTCACCTGTACGCTACCAATAGATCTTGGCTCCAGCGCCCCCTCGACCACCACCAGGCTGTAGCCGTTTGCCAGCGTAAAGGCTTTGGCGTAGCTTTCACTGCTCACACTCGACGCGCCAACCGATTCTGTCTGAGAGGCAGCAAGTGGTGGAGATGCAGAAGAGTGAGTTGAGGCTTGAGATGAAGACTTGGGCGATTTCTCGATATTAACCATACAAGCAGATAGGCTCATCACAAGCGCCGCCGTTAGCAGAAGTTTCAGCATTTTGATCATCCGTTGTTTTAGGTGAGGTTTGATAATAGGTCAGATTGCCTAGGATAGGCCATTGATCTTATTGAGTAGATAGATAAATTGTTGTGATTCAAATTCAGACAGATTACCGAGAAACTGCTCGTTGACCCGCTCAGCCTCGCAAATAAGATCTTGTTCCAACGCCTTGGCACTGTCGGTTAGAAAAATTTTGAAGGCGCGGCGATTGTCCGCCTCCTGATGACGGGTGATATAACCCTGTACCTGCAGCTGATCTAACAGGCGGGTCATTGTGTAGTTAGCCACGTCACAGCGCTTAGACAGCTCTGTCTGAGTAACGCCCTCCTCCTGCCACAGGGCAAACAGGACGGGCCAGAGTTTAATGTCCAGCTCATAGCGCTTTAGCCTCTCATCCAAGGCCTTCTGAAGCTCGATATTAAGATGAGACACTAGGTATCCCAAGCTTTCATAATGTTTCAATCAGCACCTCCAGATACAGCGGTCATGCATTAATACTAACATCTGGTCCTAAAGAAACTAGGGCTCGGCTAACGCAAATTCGTAACGAAAAACCAATTGTCTTATCTAAGAAAGGCTTAAGTCTTAGTTTGCGTCGCCGTCTTGATTTAGCAGGTATTGCTCGATAAAACGATAATAACAGGCTCTTCCAAGTTTAGCCGATAAACCTCTGGCTAAGGAGACGGATATTGCCGCCTCATCCACTACAAAAGCATCATACCCGGCCACCTGGAACTGGGTACCTATGGAGCTGGTCAGGGTAAATTGTCCGTCTTTCGTCTCTTCATAATCATTGATAATAAAGGGAAACTCGGCAACCTCTACCCTCACCGTCTCCACCGGCGTCATCAGTAAATATTCCTCAGATTTATGATGCAAAATGGTGGCAAATAGGCGGCAAAATTTATCGGGCAGAGGCTCGCCGCGATAAAACCAACGTCCTTGGTTATCGATATGAAACAGCGGCGCCTCATCGCATAGCGGCGCCCCTTGAGTGATTTGCCGCAGCTGAGCTGCGGGGTCGAGTTCAGGCATAGTCTCTCGTTAGCTCATTGGCCATGCGCTGACTTACCATGAACAGATTAGCCATGCAATGACTAACCATTATCAATAAGACTCAGCAGCGCCTGCACCGGGTGTTTGGGTTTGAAGCCACCGAAACGTTTCACCTGGCTACGACAAGAATAACCAGAGATCAATATCTGCTCATGTGGCAGCGATTCTATGGCCTTCTCCCAGGACATCTCATACAGGGCCTTGGAGCGCTTAAGGTTATCGCTCTCGTGACCATAGGTGCCCGCCATGCCGCAGCAGCCAAGGCTGACTGTGCTTAGCTCGGCACCAAATGCGCTAAATATTGCCTGCCACTCTTTGGCCGTATTGGGCTTGGCCGTGGATTCGGTGCAGTGACTGAACCAGGTAAACTGCCTATCAGAACTAGCCGCATTAGCCGAATCTGCTGACACATTTAACTTAGCTGACTTAGCTGTCGGCGCCACGGCGTCGATCACCTTGAGCAACCATTCGTTGGCCAGCAGCACGTTAAAATCGCCACGATTTTCAGCCAGGATCTCTTTATATTCATCGCGATAGCATAGCACCATGGCAGGATCTACCCCCACCATAGGCATGCCAAGGGCGTGCACCTGATTCAAGAAATCGGCACTGGACTGAGCCGTCTTGGCAAACTTATCCAAGAAGCCCTTGATATGAATCGGCTTACCATTTGGTTTAAAGGGCAGCAGCACTGGCTTAAAGCCGAGCTTCTCGATGAGCTTAATAAAGTGATAAACCGTCTCGGCCTCATAGAAGCTATTGAACGGGTCTTGCACAACCAGCACATATTGGTCACGTTCGGCTTCTGGGATCTGCTGCAAGGCATTCAGGTCATAGCCACGGCAGGCGTGATTCTCCAGACGCTGCTTGAGGGTCGGCACTGACAGCGCTGGCGCATCCACATAGCCGATAGATTGTTTAATCACCCACTGACTCAGCTTGTTTTGTGAGGCAAAGTTGGTGATTTGAGGCACCTTGGCCATCAATGGCAGACTCTCTTCAATTCCTGCCACCAGATAGTCTTTCACCGGTCTGAGATAGCGCTGGTAATAGATGTTGAAAAACTGCGCCCTGAACTTGGGTACATCCACCTTCACAGGGCACTGAGACGAGCACGCCTTACATGCGAGACAACCCTTCAACGACTCCATCACCTCGTGGGAGTAGTCATATTCGCGCTCTTTCTTCAGGGTGTTCTGGGTACGTTGCAGCCAGCCCAGAGGCTTGGCCTTGGCTAAGGCCTCGACATCCACGCCTTCGGCTTCTAATAAGCGCAACCATTCGCGCATCAGACCCGCGCGCCCTTTCGGCGATTGTACCCTGTCCCCGGTCACCTTAAATGAGGGGCACATGGGCGAATAGACACTGTAGTTGAAACAGAGGCCATTGCCGTTACAGTTCATCACATCGGGGAAGGCCTCGCGGGTGTTGACCGGGATCTGCCTGTCAAAAGCGCCGCGTTTGGTACTGTCGACATTATAGAGCAGAGGTCCGCTGCCCTTGGGTGCCACCAGCTTGCCGGGGTTAAGCTTGTTATTAGGATCGAAATAGCCTTTGACCTCTTCGAGCAGACCAAACAAGGTCTCACCGAACACAGATGGGCCATACTCGCCACGTACCCCTTTACCATGCTCGCCCCACATCAGGCCGCCATACTTGAGGGTCAGGGCCGCCACCTGATCCGATACCGTCTTGAGCAGTCGCTCATCCTGCGGGTCACACATATCCAGCGCCGGACGCACATGCAGCACGCCAGCATCTACGTGACCGAACATGCCATATTGCAGCTCATGGCTGTCCAGCAGCGCCCTGAACTCCAAGATAAAGTCAGCAAGCTTCTCAGGCGGCACAGCGGTATCTTCGGCGAAGGCGATAGGTTTACGGCTTCCCTTGGTGGCGCCAAGCAGCCCCACCGCCTTCTTACGCATGGCGTAGATGGTGTTGATGCTCGCCTTATCCGATGTCACCTGATAACCCAGCAGGCCAGCCTGATTAGCGGCAAGCTGAGTATCGAGCATCGCCTCTAATTGTTTAACTTTGGCTTCCACCTCTTCTGGCTCACCGGCGAACTCCACCATGTTGAGGCCATCGATGGAGGCGCCCGGAACATCTTCAATCAGAGATGACACCGAATGCCAGATGATATCCTGCTTGGCCAGATTAAGGACCTTAGAGTCCACGGTTTCCACCACGGTCGCCTTGGCCTTGACCAAGTCCGGCGCGTGACGCAGCGCCGACTGGAAAGAGTCATACTTGATGTTAACCATCATGCGGGTCTTGGGCAGCGGCGTAATATCCAGCTTGGCCTCGGTGATCACCGCCAGCGTGCCTTCGGAGCCGGTAAGAATACGCGACAGGTTGAACTCATCGACAGCCTCGTTCCAGACATTTTTCAGATCATAACCCGTCAGGAAACGGTTGAGCTTGGGAAAGCGGCTCTCTACCTCGCCTCTGTGCTCACGGGTCATGCGGGCGATATCACGCTGCAGTGCCTGCCCCAGGTTTGGGGACTCCAGCGCATCTAAAGCTTCTAGCGCTTTTAAGTCAAGCGGCTTGGTCTCCAACACGCTACCGTCATAAAGCACGCTGGTCAGCTCGAGCACATGATCAGAGGTCTTGCCGTAGACCAGTGAGCCGGCGCCCGAGGCGTCTGTGTTGATCATGCCGCCCATGGTGGCGCGGTTAGAGGTTGAGAGATCTGGACTAAAGAAGAAACCATGGGGGCGCAGCGCATCGTTGAGCGCATCTTTGACCACACCGGCCTGCACCCTCACCCAGTGCTCCTTCTCGTTTATCTCTATCACCTGATTGAAATAACGCGACAGATCCAGAATGAGACCATGGGTCAGCGACTGACCGTTAGTGCCTGTGCCGCCCCCGCGCGCACTAAAGACTACCTGTTTAAACTCTGGCTTAGTCGCCAGGGTCATGATCAGCTTAACATCGGACTGAGTCTTGGGATACAAGACGGCCTGAGGCAGAAATTGGTAGACAGAGTTATCCGTTGCCTGGGCGAGACGCGCACTGTAACGCTTATCGATATCGCCACAATAATTGCTCTGGGCAAGGGCGTCGAGAAACGCCAAATAGACAGGCTCTAGGGTCTGTTGATGGGATAACTTAGGGAGCATGATGACTTCTTTTCAATTGGTGTTTATTAAAATAATGTTGCCATTATAAACAAAAAAAAGCCGCTAAAAAGCGGCTTTCGTCAATTAGCTTATTCTATCTAAAGAATAATTAGGCGTGAGCTTCACCCAGGTATAACCAGGTATCGATCACTGTATCTGGGTTAAGCGATACAGTATCGATGCCTTGCTCTACCAACCAAGCCGCAAAGTCGGCGTGGTCAGAAGGACCTTGACCACAGATCCCCACGTAAGCGCCTTTCGCCTTAGCGGCCTTGATAGCCATTGCCAGCAGGGCTTTAACGGCTTCGTTACGCTCGTCGAACAGGTGGCTGATGATGCCTGAGTCACGGTCTAGACCTAGGGTTAGCTGGGTCAAGTCGTTCGAACCGATTGAGAAACCGTCGAAGATCTCGAGGAACTGGTCGGCTAGCAGGGCGTTAGAAGGCAGCTCACACATCATGATGACGCGTAGACCATCTTTACCACGCTCCAGGCCTTGCTCTTTCAGCAGTTCGATAACCTGACGGCCTTCTTCCAGCGTACGTACGAATGGGATCATGATCTCTACATTCGTCAGACCCATCTCGTTGCGTACACGCTTGATGGCTTCACACTCAAGGGCGAAACAGTCGCGGAACGACTCAGAGATGTAACGGCTCGCACCGCGGAAGCCCAGCATTGGGTTCTCTTCTTCCGGCTCGTAACGGTCACCACCAACCAGATTAGCGTACTCGTTAGACTTGAAGTCTGACATACGTACAATCACTTTCTTCGGATGGAAGGCCGATGCGATAGTCGCGATACCTTCAACCAGACGCGCCACGTAGTATTCTACTGGTGACTCGTAGCCGGCGATCATCTCGTGGATCTCTTGCTGCAGCTCGGCGCTTTGGTCGTTGAACTCAAGCAGCGCCTTAGGGTGAATACCGATCATACGGTTGATGATGAACTCGAGACGCGCCAGACCCACACCTTCGTTAGGCAGACGTGCGAAGTCGAACGCTCTGTCTGGATTACCCACGTTCATCATGATCTTCATAGGTAGTTCAGGCATAGAATCGACGCGAGAAGACATCACGTCAAACTCTTGGATACCTTCGTAGATGTAACCGGTGTCACCTTCGGCACAAGAAACAGTCACCTGTTGACCGTGCTTGATCTTGTCTGTGATGTCGCCACAACCTACTACCGCAGGTACACCGAGTTCACGGGCGATGATCGCCGCGTGACAAGTACGGCCACCACGGTTGGTAACGATAGCGCTGGCGCGCTTCATGATTGGTTCCCAATCTGGGTCAGTCATGTCGGTAACCAATACGTCACCTTCTTGGATCTGGTCCATATCTTCGATAGAAGCCAGTACCTTAGCGGTACCGTTACCGATCTTATGACCGATGGCACGACCTTCGCCAATCACTTCGCTCTTGGTCTTGAGGTGGAAACGTTCGATCAGCTGTACATCTTCACGTGAACGCACGGTTTCTGGACGCGCCTGTACGATATACAGTTTGCCGTCGTTACCATCTTTAGCCCACTCGATGTCCATTGGACGACCATAGTGCTTCTCGATGATCATGGCTTGCTTAGCCAGCTCCATCACCTCTTCATCGCTGATAGAGAACTGACGACGCATATCTGCGGGTACATCTTCAATCTTCACCTGCTTACCGTGGCTCAGGTCATCAGAGTAAACCATCTGAATCAACTTGCTGCCGATGTTGCGGCGAACAACGGCCTTGTGACCTGCGGTCAGGCTTGGCTTGTGAACATAGAACTCATCTGGGTTCACCGCGCCTTGTACTACCATCTCACCCAGGCCGAATGAAGAGGTCACGAAGACTACGTCGTTGTTACCTGACTCGGTGTCCATGGTGAACATTACACCTGAAGCGGCGGTGTCTGAACGAACCATACGCTGTACGCCAGCTGAAAGCGCAACGCCTTTGTGGTCATAACCTTGGTGTACACGGTATGAGATAGCTCGGTCGTTAAAGAGAGAGGCGAATACGTGCTTGATGGCAACCAGTACTGCGTCGAAGCCTTTAACGTTCAGGAAGGTTTCCTGTTGGCCGGCAAATGATGCATCTGGCATATCTTCGGCAGTCGCTGAAGAGCGTACCGCGAACGATGCATCGCTAGTTTCTGAGGCAAGCTTGTCGTACGACTCACGTACAACCTGCTCAAATTCGCTATGGAATGGGGTATCGATAACCCACTGTCGGATCTGTGCACCTGCGGTGGCGAGTGCATTCACGTCGTCGACGTCTAGAGCTTCTAGCGTCTCGTATATCTTCTGGTTAAGTCCGCTTTGTTCAAGAAATTCATTGAACGCAAAGGAAGTGGTCGCAAAGCCACCAGGCACTTGAACACCTGCATTAGCTAGATTGCTGATCATCTCCCCAAGAGAGGCATTTTTACCGCCTACCTTGTTGACGTCACCCATGCCTAATTCTTGATACCAGAGTACATATTGCTGCACAGTTCTATCTCCGCAAGTTTATTTCAGTGTGGCCCCTTCACACGAGGGCAGCGGCATTTTACACTCCACAGCAAGACGCGTAAATCTATAATTTTATTTGTAATTTTATTACTACAAGAGGTCAAAATGTCACGTAAAGTCTTTTATATCTCAGATGGGACGGCGATCACGGCCGAGGTTTTTGGCCATGCGGTACTGTCTCAGTTTCCAGTTGAGTTTGAAGCACTTACCATTCCATTTGTCGAGACAACTCAGAAAGCCGAGGCGGTAAAAGCACAAATTAATGATTGTTTTATTACAACAGGCGAACGACCACTTGTGTTCCATTCTATCGTCAAAGCCGAGATCCGAGACATCATCTATAGCAGTGAGTGTATCGACTATGACTTCTTGAACACCTTCGTTGCCCCGCTGGAAGATCAGTTAGGCGTCAAGGCGGTTCCAGTCACCCACAGAACTCACGGCAAGGCGAATCACAGTTATGAGGCGCGAATCGACGCCATCAATTACGCCATGGAAAACGATGACGGCCAGACCCTCAAACATATCGATAAGGCCGACATAGTACTGCTGGGCGTCTCCCGTTGCGGCAAGACCCCCAGCAGCCTGTATCTGTCGATGCAGTTTGGCATCAAGGCGGCCAACTATCCCTTCATCGAAGATGACATGGACAACCTTAAGCTGCCCGAGGTGTTAAAGAAGAACAAACATAAGCTGTTTGGTCTGACTATCGATCCTGTGCGCCTGCATGAGATCCGTCAGAGCCGCATGGAGAACAGCCGTTACTCCTCGCTGAGACAGTGCCGTATCGAGGTAAAAGAGGTAGAGATGATGTATAAGCGCGAGCGCATTCCCTTCGTCAACACCACCAACCACTCGGTAGAAGAGATCGCCACCAAGATTCTGGATGTCACAGGTCTGGAACGTCATATGTTCTAAAACTAGGCTGACCTCTGCCTATATAGAGACAAGTTAAGCGCCCCAAATGGCAAGCTAACTGCACAGATGTAGACAAATACCGGAAATTTTCATCTGTTTACCCCTGTGCAGCTAGCAACTATTGGTTATAATCCGAGGCAATCAGGCGAAAGCCAAGACAAACGCTCGGTATATTGAATGACCATTAAAACAGACGAACTACGCACCACATTATTATGTAAGGCCATTTCACCTGCTAAACTCGCATCTGAATACCCGCTTACTCAAGACGCCGCCGACTACCTGGTTCAACAGAGACGTGAAGTTGAAGCCATTCTCACCGGTGAAGACAAACGTCTTCTGGTGATCATCGGCCCCTGCTCTATCCACGACACCCAGGCTGCCATCGACTACGCTAAGCGTCTGGCCGTACTGCATAAAGAACTCAAAGACTCACTCTGCATCCTGATGCGCGTCTATTTCGAGAAACCTCGTACCACGGTTGGCTGGAAGGGACTGATCTCAGATCCGGATCTCGACGGTAGCTTTAATGCCAACAAGGGCCTGCGCCTGGCGCGTCACCTGCTGCAAGAGATAACCGAGCTAAACCTGCCCATCGCCACCGAATTTTTGGATATGGTTAACGGTCAGTATATTGCCGACCTCATCACCTGGGGCGCGGTTGGCGCCCGTACCACAGAGAGTCAGATCCACCGCGAGATGGCCTCGGCGCTCTCCTGTCCGGTCGGCTTCAAGAACGGTACCGACGGCAACATCAATATCGCCATCGACGCGGTGCGCGCCGCCAAGGAACCGCACATCTTCTACTCGCCAGATAAAGATGGCGCCATGGCCGTTTACCGCACCAGCGGTAACCCTTATGGCCACATCATACTGCGCGGCGGCAAACAGCCGAACTACCATGAGGCCGACATTCAGGCTGCGGCGCAGAAGCTTAAAGATGTGGGCCTGTCTCACCGCATGGTGGTGGACTTTAGCCACGGCAACAGCCAGAAGCAGCATAAGCGTCAACTCGAGGTCGCCAAAGATATCATGGCGCAGGTCGCCTCAGGCTCGACCGCGATTGCCGGCATCATGGCAGAGAGCTTTATCGAAGAGGGCAACCAGAAGGTGGTAGCCGGTGAACCACTGGTTTACGGCAAGAGCATCACAGATGCCTGCCTCGACTGGGCCGACTCAGAAAAGCTACTGCGAGACCTTGCTGCAGCCTCCAAGGCGCGCATGGCAAAGCTTAGCTAATACCTAATGTGATTATTTTAAAAAGGCTTCCTCGTGAAGCCTTTTTTAATGTCATGAAACCCACCACATTACCGGGCTACAGCGCTGTCATTAAGCCGCGATTATCAGTATAATCCGCCGGTTTTTTTCAATGCATAACCTTAAGGTTGCCGTATGCCCCTAACCGATACAGAAACTCAGTATTCTGACGCCATTCGCGCGCGCATCGCGCAGTCAGAAGCCCGGGTGATCAAAGCGATTTTTCCCTCTATTACCAACCATCACAACACCCTCTTTGGTGGCGAGGCGCTGGCCTGGATGGATGAGACCGCCTTTATCGCCGCTACCCGCTTCTGCCGCAAGACACTTGTTACTGTCAGCTCAGATCGTATCGACTTCAATAAGTCGATTCCTGCCGGCACCCTGGCAGAGATCATTGCCAACGTGATCTATGTGGGTAACACCTCCCTCAAGGTTGAGGTCAACATCTTTGTCGAAGATATGTACCAAGATCATCGTGAGCATGCCATACGCGGCGTCTTTACCTTTGTGGCGCTGGATGAAGATCGTAAACCCACTAAGGTGTGGAGCGGCGACTGATTTTAAGAAGGTCTCCTGTCGGCGGGCGCACACCTGCCGACTTATTACCTCTCACCTCTAACCTTCCCTAACCTCGCACCTCGTATCTCCCGCTCTCAGCCAAAGACTCATTAGACTTAAGTCTAATAATTGTTTGTAAAAACGAAAAAATCCCATCACCCAGACACAAAAGCAATAGAATACTGAGTCATTTATCTGTTACATTGACTTTACCTTCAAGTGCAACAAAGATAATCAAAAAGCAATGAAGCTCGAAAACTTGCACATCATCATCGCAGATGATCATCCATTATTTAGGAATGCGCTGCGACAGGCATTGAGCGGCGCCTTTGCCGACACCCAGTGGTTTGAGGCCGATAGTGCCGAAGCCCTACAAGGCCTATTGGAACAGGGCAACACCGCCTATGACTTAGTGTTGCTGGATCTACAGATGCCCGGCTCCCATGGTTACTCCACCTTAATACACCTAAGAACCCATTTCCCCGAACTGCCTGTAGTGGTGATCTCCGCTCACGAAGATGCCATGACCATCAGCCGCGCCGTCCATTATGGTAGCGCCGGGTTTATTCCCAAGTCCGCCTCCATGGAGACCCTCTCGGAGGCTCTCACGGCTGTACTCTATGGCGATATCTGGCTACCGGACAACATAGAGCTGCAAGAGATCAACGAAGATGCCACGGATCAGATGGCAGCCAAGCTTGCCGATCTCACGCCGCAGCAATATAAGGTGCTGCAGATGTTTGCCGAGGGTCTGCTCAACAAGCAGATCGCCTATGACCTGGGCGTATCCGAGGCCACCATCAAGGCCCACGCCACCGCCATCTTTAGAAAACTCGGGGTGAGAAACCGCACTCAGGCAGTTATCGCCCTGCAGCAGCTGGAGATGGAAAAGGTCGAGCTATAGCAGAAAACAAGGATAAGCCAGCACAAAAAAGCCGAACTCTCGTTCGGCTTTTTTATTCCCGACTGTTTGTTTTCACAGCCCTTTTTGTTACTTACTTAATGCCTGAAGCTGTCATAAAAGATGACTGGCGTGGAATCTCAGATGATCTTCGATAAAGGTGGCGATAAAGTAATAGCTGTGATCATACCCCTCCTGCATGCGCAGGATCAGCGGATACTCCTTCTCCTTGGCCACTGCAATCAAGGCCTCTGGCCTTAGCTGCTCCTCGAGGAAGTTATCGCTGCTACCCTGATCGATAAAAATCGGCAGATCGCAACTGGCCTGCTTCATCAGCTCACAGGCATCATAGACCAGCCAAGCATCACGATTCTTACCCAGATACTCAGTAAAGGCCTTCTGGCCCCACGGGCAGTTGATGGGATTGACGATAGGGCTAAAGGCCGAGACAGATCGATAACGATCTGGATGCTTAAGGCCTATGGTCAAGGCGCCGTGGCCTCCCATTGAGTGACCGGCCAAAGCGCGCGCCTCTGTCACGGGGAAATGAACCTCGATAAGCTCGGGTAGCTCATCGCGCACATAGTCATACATCTGGTAATGAGCCTGCCAGGGCGACTGAGTCGCGTTGAGATAAAATCCTGCGCCTTGGCCCAGATCGTAGGCAGCGTCATCGGCCACCTCCATCCCTCTTGGGCTAGTATCGGGCGCGACGATGGCAACCCCCAGCTCTGCCGCGATGCGCATGGCGCCAGCCTTTTGCATGAAGTTCTCATCCGTGCAGGTCAGCCCAGACAGCCAGTAAAGCACTGGCACCTTCTGCTCACTGGCCTGAGGCGGCAGGTAGATAGCAAAACGCATGGCACAATTTAGCACCCGAGATTGATGCTGATACTGTTTATGCCAACCACCGAAGCACTTGTTGCTACTGATATTTTCTATTGTCATACTCTCATCCCTAAAGGGCGCAGACGCGGGCGTCTGCGCCAAATCTACGCCTATTGATGCCTATCGGTTAAAATGCACCACAGAGCGGATGCTCTTACCCTCATGCATAAGGTCGAAGGCTGTGTTGATCTTCTCCAGCGCCATGGTGTGAGTGATAAAGTCACTGAGCTTGAACTCGCCGCGCAGGTACTTCTCAACTATCTCGGGCAGCTCTGAGCGTCCCTTCACGCCGCCGAAGGCGCTGCCGCGCCAGACGCGTCCGGTCACCAGCTGGAAAGGACGGGTCGAGATCTCTTGGCCGGCGCCAGCGACACCGATGATCACAGACTCGCCCCACCCCTTATGGCAGCACTCCAGCGCCGAGCGCATCACATCCACATTACCGATACACTCGAATGAGTAATCCACGCCGCCATCGGTTAGCTCGACAATCACTTCCTGGATGGGCTTGTCGTAATGCTTAGGGTTGATGCAGTCGGTAGCACCAAGCTGGCGAGCCAGCTCAAACTTGCTCTCATTGATATCGATGGCGATGATGCGGCTAGCACCCGCCATGGTCGCGCCTATGATGGCCGACAGGCCTATGCCGCCAATACCGAAGATGGCTACGCTGGAACCCGGCTCAACCTTAGCCGTGTTGAGTACCGCGCCCATGCCTGTGGTCACGCCGCAACCCAGCAGACACACCTCTTCCAGTGGCGCCTCTGGATTGACTTTAGCCAGTGAGATCTCTGGCAGTACAGTATATTCAGAGAAAGTTGAGCAACCCATATAGTGGAAGATAGGCTGACCATCTTTGAAGAAACGCGTGGTGCCATCTGGCATCAAGCCTTTACCTTGGGTCTCGCGGATCTTCTGACACAGGTTCGTCTTACCCGACTTACAGAACTTACACTCGCCACACTCAGGGGTATAAAGCGGGATCACGTGATCCCCTACCGCCACACTGGTCACGCCTTCACCGACCGCCTCGACGATACCACCGCCTTCGTGGCCCAGAATCGCCGGGAAGACACCTTCAGGATCGTCACCCGAGAGGGTAAAGGCATCGGTATGGCAGACGCCGGTTGCGACAATCTTCACCAAAACCTCACCAGCCTTGGGATACATCACATCCACCTCTTCTACCGATAATGGCTGGCCCGGTCCCCAGGCGATGGCGGCCTTAGATTTAATAAACTTGTCTGTCATCTCACTTGCTCCATTTAGTGTCTGTATCTGTGTATCTGTCTGCCCACTTCAATGTAGTCGCTGACCATTCCCTTGTCTCGCCAGCAGTTGCATCACGGTGGATTTGATCACTTGTGTCTATTTTATTTATTTCACATGAGATGATAATCTCCGTTTTATACAAATAATTTTTACCAAATAGTAATAATAGGTTTAAAGCCATGCAGGAATGGGAAGGGGTCAGCGAATTTGTCGCGGTGGCGGAGACAGAGAGTTTTACTAAAGCGGGCAAACGCTTAGGGATCTCTACCGCCCAGGTGAGTCGCCAGGTTGGGGCGCTGGAACAGAGACTGGATACCAAGCTGCTCTATCGCACCACCCGCAAGGTCTCCATGACGGAGGAAGGGCAGCTCTACTACCGGCATTGCCGTCAGGTGCTCGATGGCCTGGAAGAAGCCGAGCGCGCGCTGAGCAGCTTAAGAGGTCTGCCCCAGGGACTCCTGAGGATGACGGCACCTGTGGCCTATGGCGAGAAATATATCCTGCCTGTCGTCAACGACTTCCTGCTCGCCTACCCTAACGTCGAGGTGGATATCGCCCTCACCAATCGCCAGGTGAGACTGGTAGATGCGGGCATAGACCTGGCCATTCGCATCGGCAAGCTGGCCGATTCGAGCCTGATCGCCAAGCGGATCAGTCAACGGATCAACTATGTGTGTGCCTCACCGGACTATCTCAAGCGGTTCGGCGAACCCCACAGCCTGTCTGAACTGAGCCGGCACAACTGCCTGATCGGCAACCATGACTACTGGCGCTTTCTCGAACAGGGCCGCGAGCGACAGCTTAAGATAAAGGGCAATCTGAGGTGTAATACCGGCCACGGCCTGAGAGACGCGGCGCTTAAGGGACTGGGACTGGTGCAGCTGCCCAACTATTATGTAGGTCAGGACCTCAAGGCGGGTCGTTTGGTGTCTGTGCTCAACGCCTATCAGGAGCCAAACGAAGGGGTCTGGGCCCTCTATCCCCAAAACCGCCACCTCTCACCTAAGGTGAAGTTAATGGTAGAATTTCTCGACCGCGCCCTGCCCTAACCCTTGCAAGGTTTTAAGACAATAAAAAACGCCCCTTCATCTAGTATGAAGGCGCGTTTCTCTTGTTTAATTTAACGCTTAACGTCAGATTAACGGCTGCTCGGCTGTCAGTTGCTGGCGTCGAGCAGACGTTGATAGAGGGCGTCTTTCAGCTCGGCTCTATCGTGCTTAAGCTGATGCATGGCACTATCGTCGATAGGCGCATCGTTAAGCTCTAGGGTTCGGATCTCTTTGTCTAACGCACTGTACTTCTTGTTGTCTTGCGCGAATCCATCATCGGATTCGGTGAGTTTGAGGATCAGGTCTTGATAATCAGGAAAGTCGTTAATGAGCGAGTGGTTTTCACCTAGCATAAGGCCCCCTTTACTTGAGCAGATAAATGGATAAATTTTATGCCTTGTTGATAAATGTAGCACGCCATCACGCCCCTGGTCAGCATCCACCTCACAAAATACTGCAAAGAGTTGATAAATTAAGTTTTAGTGCGCTGTTTACAAGCCTTTACACCTGAGATTTGCCCAGACATTCCCTACCTGAAATGCTCCATTATGCGGTAATAGAGCATGCCCAAGGCCATGCCCTGATTACCGAGCCAATCGCCCACCGGCAGTCTTACCTGTTTCATCTGGGCAAAGAGGTCGAACTCCTCCAGTTGGCCCTGCACCGCCTGACTCATGATCTCGCCCATGATGTGCGAGGTGGCAACCCCGTGACCTGAGTAGCCCTGACAATAAAACAGATGCTCAGACACCTTGCCAAGCTGGGGGATACGGTTAACCACTATGCCCGCCATGCCGGTCCAATCGAACTCTATCTCCACCCCCTTGAGGCGGGGGAAGGTGCGCTCTATCGCCGGGCGCAGCTCGGCGGCCACATCCTTAGAGTCCCGGCCCGAATAGTTGGTGCCACCACCAAACATCAATCGGTTATCGGCGGTCATGCGGTAATAGTCGAGCACGAAACGACTATCATATACGGCTAAATCATGGGGGTTGAGCTGCTTGGCCAGTTGTGGGTCCAGTCTCACCGTGGCGCAGTTACCCAAAGATGCGGGAAACAGCATGCCCCTTAACTTATGACGCGCCAACCTATGATAGGCATTGCCCGCCAGTACGGCGCAGTTGGCGGTGATCCGCCCCTTATCGGTCGTGACGGTAACCCGCTCATCATCAGAAATGTCCAAAACCTGTGAGCCTTCGAAGATCAAGGCGCCGTTGGCCTCGGCGGCCCTCGCCTCGCCGATGCAGAGATTCACCGAGTGCAGGTGCATGTTGCGCCGATTCAATAAGCCACCGTGATACAGCGGCGTGTCCAGATAATCGGGAATGTCAGCCTTACTCAACAAGGTCAGATCCTCCCCCATGCCCCGCCTCAGTCCCTCTTCATAGGTGGCCTGCATCTCGGCCATGTGGGCCGGCTTATAGGCGGTGTGCAGATGACCGAATTTAAGGTCACAATCTATCTGATATTTTGCTACCCGCTTTTTAATGATCTCATGACCGCGCCAGCGCAGGTTCCAGACAAACTCCTCCGCCTCATAGCCGATACGATTACGCAGCTGTTTTACCATGGCGTTATCGCCAGATAGACTGCCGGTCACCTGACCACCGTTACGACCGGTTGCCCCCCAGCCCACCTTATTTGCCTCGACGACGGCCACCTTGACGCCTCGCTCGGCAAGTTCCAGGGCGGTCGCCACACCGGTAAAACCTGCGCCTATGACTACTACATCGACATCCAGCTCCCCCTCTAGGCTTGGATAATGGGTCTCCTGCTTGATGGTGGCATTGTAATAAGAGTTACAGCGAGCGAGTGACATCCGGCTTTCCTTAATCATTAGTTGCGCCGCCATGATACGGCTTTGTTTTATATTTTTTACAACACGTTTGATATTTGAGTATACCTAGGTGCAATGTCAGGTCAACTAGTTCACGAGATTCGCACACGTAAAAAACCGAACTAAGAAAACAGAGAGTAAGAAAACAGGAGGTAAGAAAACAGGGCGTAAGATAACAAGGAGTAAGAAAACAGGGAGTAAGAAATGGGCGATACTGCTAGAGAGTAAAAATGATTATTGATATGAATTTACAGGTAAATATAAAAGCAGAGACGCGCCGCAGGCTGCGGCGCGCTGCAGACGTTAACGAGTCTGCTGCCAATAGGCGTAAAGGCCGACAATATCCTTGCTACAAAGCAGATGCATCGCCGCTCTCACCTTGTCATCACTCCAATGCCACCATTGCATCTCCATTAACATGGCGATCTCTTCATCCGAAAAACGATAGCGGATCAGTTTCGCCGGGTTGGCGCCTACTATGGCATAGGGCGGCACATCTTTGGTCACCACGGCGCGACTCGCAATAATGGCGCCATCCCCTACCGTGACTCCAGGCATGGTCATCGCTTCGGAGCCTATCCAGACATCATTGCCTATCAGGGTATCACCGCCGCGGACAAACCCATCCTGGGCGCCCGAGAAGCTATCACCCTGTTGATAGAAAAAGGGAAAGCTACTGACCCAGTCGCTTCTATGGCCCTGATTGCCCGCCATCATGAACACGGCGCCAGAGCCAATGGAACAGTAGTTGCCTATGATAAGCCGGTCGACATCGTCCCTATCGGGTGCCAGGTAGCGGGCGCAATCATCGAAGCTGTGTTGATGATAATAGCCCGAATAGTAGCTATGCTCGCCCACGATGATGTTGGGATTGGTGACCTGCTCCTTTAGCGATTGGCCGGCAAAAGGGCTATCAAAATAATTTTTCATCTTAAAACCTATTGTTACTTGTCCTCACACCTTCCCAAACTGGCGTGCATTAGACTGTTGCAGAAGCTGGCACTAGGGCATTCACACTTTACTGTGCCACCCAGCTTTGGCTGACGAGCAGTATCTCACCTTGATAAAGCTCTAAATTAAAGTGCTCACCCTTAACTATCTGCCCCACGCCCTTGGGTGTGCCTGTCATCAGGATGTCGCCATCTTCGAGAGTCATGAAACTGGCGATCTCGGCCAACATGGCCTCGGGGCGATTAAGCATCAATACTACATCCCCCTGCTGGCGCAGCTCACCGTCGACGATCAGGCGAAACGAGAGTGAGTCGAGATCGCCATCAAAAGGCACAAACTCACTAAACAGCGCGGCGCCATCGAAGGACTTGGCCCGCTCCCAGGGTAACCCCTTGGCCTTGAGACGACTCTGTAGCTGGCGTTTGGTGAGATCTAAGCCGACGCCCACAGCCTCAAAGCGGCCCGCCTTCACCAAAAAGCAGAGCTCGGCCTCATAGTGTAGCGGCTCCTGATGGGTACTGAGTAGGGTCTCGGAAATCGCCGAGTTAGGCTTAACGAACAGCACCATCTCTTCGGGCATCTCGTTGTTAAGCTCCTTGATGTGCTCGACATAATTTCGCCCGACGCAGACTATCTTACTCGGCGTCACTTGTTGATCTAGATATTTAACCAAGCGCAAACTTCACTCCTTCGCTGTTGATGTATTCTTACTTTACTAAACTGGATATCAGCGCTCGCAGCGCCGCGGGTTTGACCATCTTGGCCATATAGTGATAGCCACGCTGCTGCACATCTTCCACCAAGTCTTTACGGGTATTGGCGGTGATCAAGATCCCCGGCAGATGAGCGCCATAGAGGGCACGGATCCCGTCCATGGCATCGACGCCATTTTGGCCATGATCCAGATGGTAGTCCGCCAGCACGATATCGGGGGCGACTCCCTTGAGTCCCAGCTTGATGCGGGCATCGGCGAGATCGCTGGCGCAGATCACCTCACACTGCCAGCGGCTGAGCAAGCTCTCGAGTCCTGCCAGGATCGCCTCTTCGTTATCGATACAGAGTACCTTCACCCCGGCCAGCGGCTGCATAACAGGATTGGCCTTCTTAGGCAGGGCCACCTTGGCCTTCTCGCCAAGCGGCACTGTGATAGAAAACATCGAGCCCAACCCTAACTTGGAAACCACCTTAATGTCATGGCCCAGCACACGGGCGATGCGATCGGCGATGGCTAGCCCTAAGCCTAAACCGCTAACGCTCTTACTCTCGGGGTTTTCCAGACGCTTGAACTCCTTAAAGATTTCTCCCAGTTCCTGCTCGTCGATGCCGCAGCCGGTGTCGATCACCTGGATCTCCAGCGCCCCGGCGCGGTGACGACAGCCCAGCAGTACCCGGTTGCCCTTGGCATAACGATAGGCGTTAGTCAGAAAGTTCTGCAGCACCCGCCTGAGCAGGCTGAGATCTGAGCTGATGATGCTGGAGCTGGCCACCATGGAAAACTTGATGCCGTAATCCTTGGCCATGGCATCGAACTCCACCGCTAAGCCTTCCAGCAACTCGGCCACCGAGAAGTCGCGGCGGTTTACTTCCACCATGCCGGAATCTAGCTTAGAGATATCCAGTAGATCCGTCAGCAGCTCGCCGGCTATTTTGAGTGAGCTATTAACGTGGGAGAGCGTGGTGCGCCCCTCCTGATCCAGATTCGGGTATTGCGCCAGAGACGCCGTAAACAGACGGGCGGCATTAAGTGGCTGCATCAGGTCGTGCCCTACAGCGGCCAGGAAACGGCTCTTGGAGGCGTTGGCTATCTCCTCCTGGGCCTTGGCCTCAAGTAGCTGACTGTTGAGCAGCGCCAGCTCATAGGTACGCTCCTTCACCCTGGCCTCCAGGGTTTCATTGACCTCCTGCAACGCTCTGGCCTGCTCGCGGTACTGGGTAATGTCGGTAAAGGTCATCACGAAACCGCCGCTAGGCATAGGATTGCCCTGGATCTTGATCACCTTGCCATCCTGACGCTCACGCTCGGATACATGTGGGGTGCCGTTACGCATATGCTGCACCCGCTTGGCCACCTGCTCCTCTACATCTCCCGGCCCGCAGTAGCCGCGCTCGGCGTTGAAACGTACCACATCGGCGATAGGCATGCCGGCCTGCAGGAAATCTTCGGGATAGTCGTAGAGCTCCACATACTTGTAGTTCCAGGCCACCAGATTCAGCTCCTTGTCCACCACGCTCATCCCCTCATAGGCGTGCTCTATCGCGCCCCTGAGCATATCCTGACTGAGGATGATCTTCGATGAGGCCTCATCCACCAGGCTAAACACCTCATCTAATGCGAGATCTCGCCCCTGCAGCACTGAGTCCATCACCAAGGAGGCGCTGGAGCCCCCCAGCACCCCGGCAAGCATATGCTCGGTGTGGGCGATCAATTCCGGCGAGGCCACCTTGTGCCAGCTGTCGCTGCGCACCGCCTCATCGGAGAAGCGGGAGAAACTCTCGTAGGCCCGGGTGGGACTGACGAAGCGGCTGGCCAGGATCAAGAGATCCTGCTGAGAGATGGGCGATGCCTTGCGGTTACTGGTGTTTTTCAGCTCGCCCGGCGTCACGAAGGCACTGGCCTGGATACGCTCAGCCACCCCAGCGCGAAACCAGATAGAGCCCAGCACATAACAGGCAAGGTTTGCCAGCAGCGCGGTGAGAATGTCACGAATGTTGGGGTTGATACTGTCTAGCAGCGCCAGTTCGCCGCCAAAGACGCCCTGACTGTCGCTCACTCCCTGAAGCAGAATGTAGCACCAGAGACCGAAGCCGACGATAAGCCCCAGATACACCCCGCCGCGATTGCCGTGCTTCCAATACATGCCACCGATCAGTGCGGGCGCGAGCTGAGCGAAGGCGCCGAAGGAGAGCATGCCCAGCGCCGAGAGCGAATCGCTGTTCATGAAAGAGAGGTAACTGAAATACCCCAGCGCCAAGATAAGGACTATGGCGATGCGACGGGCATTGAGCAGGAACTGGGAGAACTGGCTGAAGTTCTTCTGACGGATCTTGCCCGAGTGCAACATCAGAGGCACCAGCCATTCATTACTCACCATGACGCTGATGGTCACCACGGCAACGATCACCATGCCGGTCGCCGCCGACAGCGTCCCAAGCAGGGCAATCACCGCCAGCATGGGCTGATCCAGCGCCAAAGGTAGATTGATCACATAGGTATCGGCCGACACGCTATCCCCCAGCATCAACTTACCCGCCAGGGCGAGCGGCGCCACAAACATGCCGAAGAGAAGCAGGTAGATAGGAAACAGATACTTGGCCTTAACTAGGGTGGGTTCATCCTTACACTCCACCATCATCACATGGAACTGGCGCGGCATGCAGAGAAACGCCGCCATGCCCACCAACAGCTGGGGCATCAGGTTTTCAAGTCGCAGCTCGGGATTATTGATCAACTGACGCTCTGTGGCCTGGGCCCAGATATCGCCGAAGCCATCGAAGAAGCCAAAGCTGATCACGCCGCCCACCAAGAGGAAGGCCGCCAGTTTCACTAGGGACTCGAAGGCGATCGCCAGCATCATGCCCGGGTTGTGTTCGGTCGCATCCAGCTTACGGGTACCAAACAGGATGGCAAACATCGCTAGTATGCCGGTGACGATCAGCGAGACCCAGGCGCCATCGTATTGGGCGTCTTCGGGCTGAAACAGGTTGAGGCTAAATACCATGGCCTTAAGCTGCAGGGCGATATAGGGCATGATGCCGAACAGGGCGATCAGGGTGACGATGGCGGCGATGGTCTGCGACTTGCCGTAACGGGCGGCAATAAAATCGGCCACCGAGGTGATGTTTTGCGCCTTGGAGACGATCACCATCTTGCGCAGCAAACCGAAGCCGAAGGTAAAGATGAGTATGGGACCGACGAAGATAGGCAGGAAGGACCAGAGATCCTGAGCCGACTGACCAACTGTACCGAGAAAGCTCCAAGAGGAGCAGTAAACCGCTAAACTTAAACCATAAATCCAGGTCTGTATCTTCTTGGTGATCCGCCCAAACCAGCGCTCCGCTCCCCAGGCCAACAGGAAGAGTAGCGACACGTATAACAGGGCGATCACGCCGACAACCAGAGTCAGATTCATAGCAATTCCAATTCTTTTAATTATTCTGCGCTAAATACTAGCTTAAATCTCGTGCAAATATAATCACAACAGACTAAAAATAAAGGATATTTTTTTACTAGACCAAGGTCTAATAGAGGTAAATAGCCTAAGCATTCCATACTTTATCTACGCACAATTAGAAATAAAAGGAAGTCAGATGAGCACCCAGTCTCTCTACAAAGTTCCAAGCGAAATCGCGGCGAATGCCCATATTAATGACGAGAAATATAAGAAGATGTATCAGGAATCTGTGGTTAACCCCGAAGGTTTCTGGAGAGAGCATGGCCAGCGCATCGATTGGATGAAGCCTTTTACTAAGGTCAAGAAAACCTCCTTCGACGATCACAACCTGTCGATCAACTGGTTCTATGACGGCACCCTAAACGCCTCGGTCAACTGTCTCGATAGACACCTGGCCGATAACGCCGATAAGCTGGCCATCATCTGGGAAGGTGATGACGCGGCCGATCAACGCACCCTCACCTATGGCGAACTCCATACAGAGGTGTGTAAGTTTGCCAACGCCCTGCGCAGCCAAGGGGTGCGTCGTGGTGACGTGGTCACCGTATACATGCCAATGGTGCCAGAGGCTGCCGTGGTCATGCTGGCCTGTGCCCGTATCGGCGCCATCCACTCTGTGGTGTTCGGTGGCTTCTCGCCGGACTCTATCGCCTCACGGGTGATCGACGGCAAGTCAAAAGTTGTGATCACCGCCGACGAAGGCGTACGCGGTGGCCGCACTATCCCACTAAAAGCCAATATAGATGAGGCCCTCTCTCACCCAGACGTGACCTGTGTCGAGAAGGTGATCGTGCTCGAGCGTACCGGCAACCCCGTCAACTGGGTTGAGGGACGCGACATCAAGTGGGCGTCGCTAATGGAGACCGCCTCAGAGCACTGCGTGGCCGAAGAGATGGGCGCCGAAGACCCCCTCTTCCTGCTCTATACCTCTGGCTCGACCGGTAACCCTAAGGGCGTGCTGCACACCACAGGTGGCTACCTGGTCTATGCCTCGATGACCCACGAATATGTGTTTGATTACAAAGAGGGTGAGATCTACTGGTGTACCGCCGATGTGGGTTGGATCACCGGTCACTCCTACATGGTCTATGGCCCGCTGGCCAACGGCGCAACCATATTGATCCACGAAGGTATCCCTAACTATCCAAGCCCGGCTCGTCTAGGTGAGATGATCGACCGCCACAAGGTCAACATTCTCTACACGGCGCCGACGCTGATCCGCGCCCTGATGGCAGAAGGCAAGGAGCAGTTCGATGGTTTCGATGGCAGCTCGCTGCGCATCATGGGCTCTGTGGGTGAACCCATTAACCCAGAGGCCTGGCGCTGGTATCACGAGGTGATTGGCCATGAAAACTGCCCTATCGTCGATACCTGGTGGCAAACCGAAACCGGTGGCATCCTGATCTCGCCACTGCCGGGCGCCACAGATACTAAACCTGGTTCAGCCACTCGCCCATTCTTTGGCGTGCAGCCGGCCTTAGTGGACAACATGGGTAACATCATAGATGGCGCAGCCGAGGGTAACCTGGTGATCCTCGACTCCTGGCCAGGACAGATGCGCACCGTGTATGGCGACCATGACAGATTCGCGCTGACCTACTTCAAGACCTTCCGTGGCATGTACTTTACCGGAGACGGTGCTCGCCGCGATGAAGATGGCTACTACTGGATCACAGGCCGTGTCGATGACGTGATTAACGTATCGGGTCACCGACTGGGTACCGCCGAGGTCGAGAGCGCCCTGGTGGCTCATGAGCATGTCGCCGAGGCCGCCGTGGTGGGCTACCCTCACGACATCAAGGGCCAAGGCATCTATGCCTATGTCACCTTGACCAAGGGCACTCAGGAAAGCGAAGAGCTGCGTCAGGAGTTGCGTCAATGGGTCAGAAAAGAGATTGGCGCCCTGGCGACGCCGGATCTGATCCAGTGGGCCGGCGGTCTGCCTAAGACACGCTCGGGCAAGATCATGCGCCGCTTCCTGCGTAAGATCGCCGCCAACGAGGTGACTAACTTAGGTGATGCGTCGACCCTCGCCGATCCAGCGGTGATCGACACCCTGATTGAGACGCGTCTCAACCGCAGCGAATAACCTTTTTGCTGAATTAGATTCTCTCTTCTAGCCCCTCTTCGAGGGGCTTTTTTTATATCTCCCCTAGCCGCTACCAAGCTGCGCTGCTATTCTGACTGCCCCAATCACAGACCATCAATTGCCTTGCAACTCAGAGATTATCAACGCCAAGCCGTCGATGCGGCCATCAACCACTTTAAACGCAGCGATGACTCCGCCCTACTCGTGCTCCCGACCGGGGCCGGCAAGAGTATCGTCATCGCAGAGCTTGCCCGCATCGCCAAGGGGCGCACCTTGGTGCTTACCCACGTCAAGGAGCTGGTGGCGCAAAACGCCGAGAAGGTTGGATTACTGACCGATGAGGCCAGTATCTTTTCCGCAGGGCTGAAACAAAAATCGACCCGCAACAAGACGGTGGTGGCCAGCATTCAATCGGCGGTGCGTAACCCCAAGCAATTTGATGAGCCCTATTCCCTGGTGATCATCGATGAGTGCCACCGGGTCTCCAATGAGAAAGAGAGCCAGTATCAGCAGCTACTCAGCCATCTCAGAACCCAGAATCCGAAACTCAGGCTGCTGGGCCTTACGGCAACCCCCTACCGTCTGGGCAGCGGTTGGATCTACCGTTATCACTACCATGGCAAGATTGGCAACACTGAGCTGCCGGTGTTCGAGCACTGTATCTTCGAGCTGCCGATGCGCCCGCTGATCAAACAAGGCTTTCTGACACCGCCCAAGGTGCTCGACGGTCTGTCGGCCCAATATGATTTCGGCGAGCTCTCACCCAATGCAAGTGGCGAATACAATGAGGCCGAAGTCGACTCCCTGCTGCATCACGCGGGCCGCGCTACCAAGGCGATTGTGGAGCAGATTAAACAGCTCACCAACACCCGCGCCGGCACCATCATCTTCGCGGCGACCGTGCGTCATGCCAAAGAGATCATGACGCTGCTGGACAGCCCCGAGGCGGGGCTAATCACCGCAGACACACCTAGCCAGGAGCGCGATGCCATTATCGATGCCTTCAAACGCCGCGAGCTCAGCTACCTGGTCAATGTTGCGGTACTCACCACAGGTTTCGACGCCCCCCATGTGGATCTCATCGCCATCTTGAGGCCCACGGCTTCGGTGAGTCTGTTCCAGCAGATGGTCGGCCGGGGGCTGAGGATCTGCGAAGGTAAGCGGGATTGCTTAGTGATCGACTACGCCGCCAACGGCTTCGACCTCTTCTTTCCCGAAGTTGGTCGTCCCAAACCCGACAGCAAGAGCGTGCCAGTACAGGTCCCCTGCCCCGAGTGTGGCTTTGCCAACATCTTCTGGGGATTGATCGATGATGATGGCGATATTATCGAGCACTTCGGACGACGCTGTCAGGCCGTGATCGATGACGGCGATAGCAAACACCAATGTGACTTTCGATTCCGCTCCAAGGCTTGCCCAAATTGCGGTGAAGAGAATGATATTGCCGCCAAGGTGTGCCAGCATTGTCAGTCAACGCTTATAGACCCGGACAAGCGTCTTAAAGAGGTGCTACAACAGAAACATCATCACCTGTTCCGCTGCCAGGAGATGCTGTTTGAGGCCGACAACGACAGGCTCAGGGTGCGTTACCTGGATATCGAGGGCAACGATTTCTGCTGCTACTTCAATTTTGCCACCAAGGCGCAGATCCGCGCCTTCTATGGCGCCTTTGTGTATCAACACACGCGCACACCAGGCCAGAAACAACCCACCTTTAACAAGGTCGACCAGGTGATCGCCGCGCGGGATCATTTTCGCATGCCGGATCTGTTGCTTCTCAAGAAGGGCAAACGCGGCTGGGAACTTGTCGAGCGTTTCTTCGACTATCGGGGTCGATTCGACAGCCAGCATAAGTTTGTATGATCTGTCATATGCAATCGTCGCCAGCCTATGGTATAAAGTCACCAACATTTACTTCTGGAGCGAATATGTTTGTTGTAATTTTCGGCCGTCCAGGCTGCCCTTACTGCGTTAGAGCCGTTCAACTGTCAGAGCAACTGGTTGAATCTCGCGATGATTTCAAATTTAAGTATGTCGATATTCATGCAGAGGGTATCACCAAGGCCGATCTGGAAAAGACGGTAGGCAAGCCAGTTGAAACCGTGCCACAGATCTTCATCGATCAAGAGCATATCGGTGGCTGCACCGAATTTGAACAATATGTTCGCGACAACAATTTGCTGTGATTGAGGCAAAGAAAAAGGAGGCTTAGCCTCCTTTTTTATACTCTCTTCACGCCCTAGAGCACATATTTCACCGAGAACATCACGCGATTCAACTCGCCCTTGTCCCCATTTTGTTTGGTGTTCTCAGCATACATATATTCCACCCCAACCGTCATAGGTTTCACAGGTGAATAGAGCAGGTTAATGTAGCCTGAGTAAGACTCTTCATTCACCGCGCCGCCGGTTAAGGCCACATCGTTATCGGCCTTGAAGCCTGAGAGGGTAAAGCTTGAACGCCATTTATCGTTCCACCAATGACGGTATGAGGCAAAGCCGCCGTAAGAACTGATGGTCTTGATGTCGCCGTCGGCGTCTAACACACCGGCATTGGCATAGTTAAGCGCCATGTAACGACCTAAGCCATCACCGGCAGTCGCCGATATTTTAAGATCATCATCACCGACAGGGATCACCCCGGTAAAGTTCACGCCATAGCCCATGGTCTGAGAATCTATACCGTTCTTCTCAAGGTTAAGTTGGCGCGCAATACCAGCCAGCGTGAACTTTGCACCGCCTTGGGTCTTGAAGTTATAACGCGCCACGAAATCTGGCACTATGCCGCTACCGCTGGTGATACGTGAACCACCGCCATTAGGTGTCACTGTAGTTTCAGGATTTTCCAAGGCAAACTGGAAGCCGCCATTGGTGTATCTGACCTGCGTTTGGCGCACGAAAGGCGTACCGTCGGCCGCTCCTACAAAATCGAGGTTCTCGGGCAAAGAGCCTGGATTCATGAAGGTACTCCAGGTCTGACCCACGGTCCAATTATCGTAACTCACGAATGCATGACGAATACGAGGAGAGTAGCTATTCGATACCCTCTCGTTACCGTCTGTATGGGTCATGAAATCCAGCTCGATGAAACCAGTCAGCTTGTGACCGTCGAGATCTGTCGTTGTCTTAAAATTAAAGCGAGACTCTCTCGCTTGGAAATCTACGACTTGTTTGCCATTGCCCGGCGTACCATAAATGGTGCCTGGAACATAAAACTGACGAGAAAGATTACCTGAGTCCGGTGCACCATTGCTGTAGTCACTGAACATGACATCGGCCTTCACATAGCCACCAAACTTGAACTCTGTCTCAGCCATAGCGGCACTGGAACCTAGCGCCAGTAAGGTCGCCGCAGCCAGCAAAGACACTTTTGCGTTTTTCATCTGTCCTCTCCCTTTTTCATTATTATCGCAATGAATATGACGGAGTTAACAAACAAGTAACATTAGCAAAACGTCTATAAGACCAAGGTCGAACAGGCATAGCTAATATGCGTGAAGTAGCTAGTGAATTAGTCTAGGTCTGGGCAAATGCAATCTGAACAGCAAACTCAACTCAAAGTTACGAGGAAAAATCAGGCGGTTAATGCATAGGGACTTAGCACTAAATCAGAAATGAGAGATAATAGATCAATATTTAAATAGCTTAGGAATTTAATAACTTATTAATTGAACCACTTAGGATTGAATAGCAAGAGGAATACTAGGTAGTGAAGGAATTAAATATCAAGAGAAGTGGTGGGTCGTGAAGGATTCGAACCTTCGACCAATTGGTTAAAAGCCAACTGCTCTACCGACTGAGCTAACGACCCATCTTGGATGTCTAAC